>CANKMW010000074.1 GCA_947483555.1 Myxococcales bacterium | reverse complement strand
CTCGCTGAAGCTCGGCCTCGCTCAGGACGGCCGGTTGTTGAAGCATCGCGATCAGTTGGCGGCGATCACAGCGCGCCACGATGTGATCGATCATGAGCCGCGCCCTTCGACTCGCCGCTTCGCGGCTCGCTCAGGGTGACCGGTTCATGGCCGAGTCGAAGGGCGAAGTCTGGACGGAGTACGTCCTTCGACTCACGCTCGCGTGCGCTCGCGTTTCGCTCAGGACGACCGGAACGTCGATCACACCGCGCACTGATCGGCACCAGTGCTACGGGGCGCCGAGCTCGCGGGCGAGCAGGTACGTGACCATGCGCGCCGCCACCCGGTGGTACACGGCGTCGACGGTCGAGGGCACGTCGCCGGGCGCGTGGTAGTGCGGCGTGGTGTCGCCGGCGACGTACTCCTCGGTGACGCCGGCGGCGGCGAAGCCTTGCTGGCGGAACGCCTCGTGATCGGTGGTGCTGATCTGGGTCTGCACCACCTGCGCGCCGACCGCGGCGGCGGCGGCCTGGTACTGCGCGAACAGCGCCGCGGTCGGGCGCTCGATCTCGAAGCGCAGGTCGTCGTCCAGGTCCCAGCCGGCCTGGTCGATGGTGTGGGCGGCGATGATGTTGGTGCCGGCCGCGCGCGCGGCGGCGGCGTACACGCCGGCACCGACGAGGCCGATCTCCTCCTGATCGAAGAAGACGAAGGCGACGTTGGTATCGCGACACGACAGGGCGGCGAGGGCGCGCGCGGTGGCCAGGACCACCGCCACGCCGGTGGCGTTGTCGTTGGCGCCCGGGCTGCCGGCCACGGTGTCGAAGTGGGCGCCGAGCACGATCCACGCGCTGGTCGCCACCGTGGCGGGCAGCTCGGCGACGACGTTGGCGCCCGAGTCGTAGGTCGCGAGCCGCGTCGCCAGACCGATCGCCGCCAGCTGGGTCGTCAGGTAGCCGCGCGCGCTGGTGCGCTCCGCGACGCTCGCCCGGGGCGTCGCGGCCAGCTGCTGGACCTGGCCGGCGAGATAGCCAGCCAGCCACGGCGGCTCGGCGACCGGAGCCACGCAGGTGCCGCCGCCGCCGTCGCCATCGAGGCTCGGGGCGTCGGTGGCGTCGCCGGCGTCGAGGTCACCGCCATCGCCGTCATCGGCGCCGTCATCGCCGGCGCAGGCCGCCAGCGCCAGCAGCAGCGCACCCACCGGCGCCGCGGCCCTCACGTCGCGGGCTTCCGGGCCGCGGGCTTGGTGTAGTCGACCCGCACCTCGAGGTGGAAGTGATCGTCGTGGCTCTCCGGATCGTTGCGCGGCGTCAGGATGGTGCGGAAGCCGCCCGAGTCGCCCAGCGTCTGCTCGACGTCGAGCAGCAGCGGGTCGCCGAGCGGGTAGTCGTCGAGGACGATCGCCTTGCGCCCGGCGTCGTCGACGAAGCTGCGGACGTCGATGGCGAGGCCGAGCGCGTGGCGCGACAGCGTGCGCTTCTCCTGGCCACCGACCCGGACCTTGGTGTAGCCGTGGATGCGCGAGAAGTGCAGCTCGCGAACCCCGAGCGTGTGCAGCGCCGGCAGTTGCCGCGCCAGCCCGAGCGCGAGCTGGCAGTCCATCACGTGCGGGCCACGGCGGAAGACCGAGACCAGCTTGACGCCGCCCAGCTCCATGGCCGGCACCGTGATCGGGGTCGCGATCTTGAGCTCCTTCCGCGCCGGCTTCCACCCGATGCCGAGGGTGTCGAGCTCGTCGGTACATGCCTTGCCGAGGGCGACCATCGGCTTCGACGGTGGCCAGGTCCATCCGGCCGGCATGTTGGTGGCCCGCGGCGGTGATGCCTTCGTGCGCTTCTTCTTCTTGGCCGCCTCGGCCACCGGCGCGCCGAGCAGCACGGCGAGCGCCGTGACCACGGCCACGCGCGACGAAAACGACATCGGGTCGACCTTACTACGCGCCACGTCGATGCGGCACCACTCCCGTAACTCGCCGGGATGGCTTCGATTACGCTCGCCGCAATGGATATCGAGCAGCTCGAGGGGCTGGCGCTCGGCGACGATCGTGCGGTCGCGCTCGCTGGTCTGGTCGCCGGCACCGAAGCACACGACTACTGGCGCGCGATCCACCTCCAGCACGCCGGTGCGCTCGACGAGGTCGACGACGTGCTGACCCGCTGGCGTGCGCGCCACGGCGACACCGCCTACCGGGCCCGACTCGAGCGCCGTCAGTTGCTGCTGCGCGCCGGCGTCGACCTCGCCGCCAGCGCCGACAGGCTGCGCGATGAGACCGGCGCCGAGCTCCACCACGAGCCCGAGATCGAGGCCACGGCGGCGCGTCATCCGACCCGCTTCGACGCCGGCGCCCTCGACGACGACAAGCTCATCGAGCTGGCGCTCGGCCGCGGCCGCGGCCTCGACGAGCTGACCCCGGCCGGGCTGGTGCGCCTGGTCGCCCGCCCGCTCGACGCCCACCACGCCCGGCTCCTGCTCGAACGTGTCGATCGCACCGGCCTGCCCGGGCTGGTCGCGATCGTCGCCGCCGACCTGGCCGAGAAGAGCTCGAAGGGCTTCGGCTCGCTCGCCATCCATGCCCGGCTCACCGGCGGCGAGCTCGATGACCTGGCCCGGGCGCGGCCGTCCTTGCGCCAGCACAAGGCCTGGGTCGAGGCGATGCTGACCCGGTTGCGCCCGTCGGCCTACGTCGACTGGGACCTCGACCTCGACGCGCGGATCGCCTACCTCGACGAGCTGTGGGCCGAGGTGGCGTCGCTGCCGCCGTCGTTCAACTCGCTCAAGGCGCACGTGCTCTACCACCGGCTGGCCTGCGACCTGCGCGCCGGCGGCTTCGATCGCGCACGCTTGCTCGCCTACCTGGCGCTACCCCGCCGCGGCACCTACGTGCGGGCGTCGTGGCTCAAGGACCTCGAGCACGGCATCGTCGCCGCGCTCGATCACGACTTCTCGCGGGTCACTGGCCTGGCCACCGTCGCCAGCGACGAGGCGCTGGTGCGGACCTACCTCGGGCACTTCCTGCGCGGCGAGGACGGCCGCGCTTTCGCCGACCACGTCGATGCGTCGTGGCTCGACCAGCTGCGCGCCGAGGCCCGGTTGCTGGCCGGCGATGCCGAGGTCGATCGGTGGTCCAACGTGCTCGGCGCCGGTGCGGTGACCGAGCTGCGCGATCGGGTCGAGCTCGCGTTCGCGCCCACCAACCCACGCCGGTTCGCGCGGCAGGCGCGGGTCGTGCTCGACCTCGACATCAAGCACGCCGGCACGCTCCGGGTCCGCGTCTTCCAGGTCAACGTGGCGGCGCACTTCCATGCCCGCGGGGTCGACGTCGACACCACGCTCGATCTCGACGGCCTGGCCGCCGGCTGGGAGGAGCTGCGGCCGTGGACCGCGCCGCCGCTCCACCGGGTCCGGACCCGCCTCGAGCTCGAGTCCTGCGATCGGGCCGGCACCTACATCGTCGAGCTGATCGCCGGCGGCAAGGCCAGCCGCGCGCTGGTCCGCAAGGGCGACCTCCGCTACACGACCCGGTCGAGCGCCGCCGGGCTCGCCCTCACCGTGCTCGACGAGGTCGGCCAGTCGTGCCCGCAGGCCAGCGTTTGGATGGGCGGTCGCGAGTACCGGCCCCGCGACGACGGTCAGATCACGCTGCCGTTCTCGACCCGCGCCGGCGCGGTGCCGATCCTGCTCGTCGATGGCGAGCTGGCCGTGGTCACCTCGGTGCAGCTGCCGGCCGAGAGCTACGAACTCGCCGCCGCGGTGTGGCTCGACCGCCAGGCGCTGCTGCCGGGTCGCGACGCCACCGCGCTGGTCCGG
Source organism: Myxococcales bacterium (assembly GCA_947483555.1). Lineage (GTDB taxonomy): Bacteria > Myxococcota_A > Polyangia > Haliangiales > Haliangiaceae > UBA2376. The sequence goes on along the minus strand of CANKMW010000074.1, from coordinate 43,967 downwards.
GTCGACCTCACGGTCGGCGGCGTGCCGGCGCCGCTGGCGCTGATCGAGGAGCCGTACGCCGAGATCGTGGTCACCGATCGTGCCGGCGTGCCGGCCCGCCGCCGCCAGCCGTTGCAGCTCGCCGACGGCGCCGAGATCGAGCTCGCCATCGCGGTGCCCGACCATGCGGTCAACCTGGCGATCACGGTCGGCGGACGGCTGCGCGTGGTGTCCGAACAGCGGACGCTCGACCTGCGCCACGGCGTCGCGGTCGACATCGGCACCATGCACGGCGCCCTGGCCACCGAGGCGCTGTACCTGGCTCGTGACGCCGGGGGCTTCGAGCTCGCCCTGCTCGGCAAGAGCGGCGAGCCGCGCGCCGGCCGCGCGGTCTCGCTCCAGCTCCGCCTCCGCGCCGTGACCTTCCTGTGGGAGGTGACCCTGGCCACCGACGACCGCGGTCGGATCCACCTGGGCCCGCTGCCCGGTGTGATCGACGTGCGCGCCACCACCAGCACCGGCCTCGACCAGCGCTTCGTGGTCGCACCGGCGGTCCCCGATGGTCCGCCGCTGGTGACCGCGCGCGCCGGCGACGACGTGCTCATCCCGATCGCGGTCGACGATCGCGGCGCTGGTGCGCCCGACGTGTCGGTGATCGAGCACCGCGGCGGCGTCCCGGCCCGGGATCACGGTGCGTGCGCTCGGTTCGAGGTCGGTGGGTTGCGCCTCGCCGGGCTGCCGGCCGGTGATCACGTGGTGACGGTGCGCGGTCAGCCGATGGTCGCGGTCGTGGTCGTGCCGGCCGCCGCGCCGGTCGCGGGTGGCTGGGCCACGCTGGCGCGGGCCCTGGTCGAGCTGCGGGCCCCCGCGCCGGCGCTGGGCCCGGTCAGCGCCGGACCCGCGAGCCTCGACATCCTCGTGGTCGGGGCCTCGCCCCACACCCGCGTCCACGTGCTGGCGGCCTCGTTGTGGCCGGCGCCGGCGTGGTCGGCCGATCTGTCCGCCCGTGGGCGCGCGGCCCAGGTCCGCCGCCAGTCAGCGGCCGAGACCCACTACGTCTCGGGCCGCGACATCGGCGACGAGTACCGGTACATCCTCGATCGTCAGCACGCGCCACGCCGCGCCGGGCTGGTGCTCGACAAACCGAGCGTGCTGCTCAACCCGTGGGCGCTGCGCACCACGTCGACGACGGTGCAGACCGCGCGCGCCGAGGGTGCCTGGGCCGGCGCGTCGCCTCGCCCCGCGCCGGCCCCGGCGGTGGCGCCCGCCCCCCGGGGCGGCAAGCGGGACGCCGCGATCGACGTCAGCTTCGCGGCCTACGACTTCCTGGCCGCGGCGCCGGTGCTGCTCGCCAACCTCCGTCCCGACGCCGGCGGCCGCGTCCGCGTGTTGCGCAGCGTCCTCGGCGACGCCACCGCGGTCCAGGTGGTGTGCGTCGATCCGTCGAGCTCGTCGGCCCGGCTGGTGCCGCTGCCGGCGCGCGAGCTGGCGGTGCGCGACCTGCGGCTGTCGGCCGCGCTGGCCGTCGATCGCCATGTTCGAGAGGATCGTCGACTGCAAGCGCTGCCCGCGGGCGCCACGCTCGCGGTCGCCGATCGCGCCACCACCCGCGTCGAGCTGGTCGACAGCGTCGACAAGCTGTATCGCGCGCTGTGCGCGCTGTCGGGTGACGCCGATCTGGCGGCCTGGGACTTCCTGCCCCGCTGGGGCGCGCTGCCGCGCGCCGAGAAGCTGACCCTCTATTCGCGGCACGCCTGCCACGAGCTGGCGCTGTTCATCTACTTCAAGGATCGGCCGCTGTTCGACGACGCGCTGCGGCCGTTCCTGGCCAGCAAGCTGCACAAGACCTTCGTCGACCACTGGTTGCTCGACGACGACCTGACCCGGTACCTGACGTCGTGGCGCTTCGCCCGTCTCAACGCGCTCGAGCGCGCCCTCCTGGCCCGGCGGCTGCCGGCGGACCAGGACGCCATCGCCCGCACGCTCGCCGACGCCGTCGATCTGGTCCCGCCCGATCCCGAAGGCGACGATCGCCTGGTCGACGCCTTCCTCGCCGGCGGCAAGCTGTCGGGAGACGGCACCGATGTCGCCGCGGCGGAACCCGCGCCCGAGGAAGCCAAGGGGTTCGGCGGCGCCGGCGACGCCGCCGACGAGCTGGCGCTCGATGACGAGGCCGAGCAAGCGCCGCGCAAGGCCAAGCGCGCGATGCGCCCCCAGGCGCCGGCGTCGCCACCGGCGTCGGCGCCGCGCATGAAGATGGCCGAGGCGGCCGAGATGTCCGCCGCCGGACCCAGCGGCGGCGACTTCGACGGCGACCGCCTGCGCGCCGATCTGGCGACCCGCGACAGCGCGCCGCCGCTCTATCGCGGCGCCGACAAGACCCAGGAGTGGGCCGAGCACAACTGGTGGCACACCCGGGTCGCCGACGCCGGCGCCGAGCACGTGGCGGTGGCCCGGCTGTGGCGCGACCTCGCCGCGCACCGCGACGGGCCGTTCCTGTGTGCGCACATCGCCGGCGTCGCCAGCGGGTTCACCGCCTGCGTCGCCGCCCTCGCCGTGGTCGACCTGCCGTTCGTCGCCGCGCCGCACGCCATCGTCGCCCGTGGCGCCGGTGCCGAGGTCACGGCGGGCAGCAACGCGCTGGCGGCGCTGGCCGCGCTCGCCGAGATCGCTGGCCCACCGCTGGCCCAGGTGCTGGTCGGTCAGAGCTACTTTCGTGCCGACGACCGCTGGGAGTGGGATGGCGCCGAGCAGCGCGAGAAGTACGTCAGCGGCGAGCTGCTGATCGCCGTCGTCTACCAGCGCCAGGTCGTGATCACCAACCCGACCAGCCGCGTGCAGCGGCTGGCGGTGTTGCTCCAGATCCCGGCCGGATCGCTGCCGGTGCAGGGCGGCGTGGCGACCCGCACCCACCGCGTCGAGCTGGCGCCCTACGCGACGTCGTCGATCGAGTCCGGCTTTTATTTCCCGGCACCGGGGGCCTTCACCCACTATGGGGCGCAGATCACGCGCAACGACGACCTGGTCGCGGCGGCGCCGCCGCGTGAGCTGACCGTGGTGCGGGCGCCGACCACCGTCGACACCGGCTCGTGGTCGCACGTCTCGCAGCGCGGCTCGCTCGACGAGGTGGTCGGCTTCCTGACCACCCACAACCTCGGCCGCATCGATCTGGCGCGGGTGGCGTGGCGGATGCGAGAGCCGGTCGCGTTCACGCGCATCCTCGCGGCGCTGGCCGGCCGTCACGTCCACGACCAGACCCTGTGGGCGTACGCGCTGGTCCACGGCGACCGCGCGCGCGCCGCGGAGTGGCTGGCGCACCAGGACGACTTCCTGTCGGCGGCTGGGCCGGAGCTCGAGCTCGGGCTGGTGCCGCTCGAGCCGGTGGCGCGCGGTCTGTACCAGCACCTCGAGTATGCGCCGCTGGTCAACGCGCGCGCCCATCGCCTCGGTGAGCGGCGCACGGTGCTCAACGACGGGCTGGCGGCGCAGTGGCGCACGTTCCTCGAGCGGGTCGCCACCCGGCGCGCACCGGATGGCGACGCCTGGCTGGCCGCCGCCCACTACCTGTTCGCGATGGATCGCCCCGACGACGCGACCCGCGCGCTCGGCCGGGTCGGCGCGCCGACCGGCGCGGCGGCGCTGCAGCATGCCTACCTGGCGGCCTACGCCGCCGCCGCCGCGGGCGACCTGGCCGCGGCCCGCGCCCACGCCGGGCCGCACGCCGAGCATCCGGTCGATCGCTGGCGCCACCGCTTCGCGGCGCTGGTCGCGATGCTCGACGAGGTCGCGGGGGCGGCCCCGGCGGCTGACGTCGGTGCCCGTGATCACCGCGATCGCACGATGGACCACCTCGCGGCCCAGCAGCCGACGCTGGCGGTCGAGGTCAAGGATGGCCAGATCGTGCTGTCGCACCTGCACCTGACCCGGGCCCAGGTCCGCTTCTACCGCATGGACGTCGAGTTGCTGTTCTCGCGCCAGCCGTTCCTGAGCGCGGCCACCGATCGGTTCGGGTTCATCGCGCCCGGCGCCGCCGTCGACGTCGAGCTGGCGCCGGCCGGGACCACGACCGTCCGGCTGCCGGACAGCATGGTCAAGGCCAACCTGGTGATCGACGCCGTGTCGGGGCCGCTGCGGGCGTCGGTCAGCCACTTCGCCAACGACCTGGCGGTGGCGGTGATGGCGCCCTACGGCCAGCTCCAGGTCCGACAGGCGTCGAGCGGCGCGGCGCTGTCGTCGACCTACGTCAAGGCCTACGCGCGCATGCGCGGCGGCGCGGTGCAGTTCTTCAAGGACGGCTACACCGATCTGCGCGGTCGGTTCGACTACGCCACGCTGTCGACGTCGGACCTCGACAACGTCGAGCGGTTCGCGGTGCTGGTCCTGCACCCGGCCGCCGGTGCCGCGGTGCTCGAAGCCGAGCCGCCGGTGCGCTGAGTCGCCCCGGGCCCCCGGGCTCAGTGACCCGACGGGCCGACCGTCGGGATCCCGGTCGGCGGCGTGGCGATGCTGAGGCGCGCCTCGTGGACGATGGCCATGCTGATCGCGGTCTCGACGTCGGGCGCGAAGGCCAGCCGCCCCGGGACCCGCTTGATGCCGGCCTTCGCGAACGTCGCCGCGACCTCGGCTTGCAGCCCGCACAGGATGGTCTTCTGGTGCGAGCGATGCAGGCGATCGAGGATGCTCTCGAGGGCGACCAGCCCGGTGGCGTCGACCACCGGCACGTGGCGCATCTCCAGGATCACCACCTTGGCCTCGCTGCCGATGGTGTCGAGCGTGCCGAGCGCCACGTTGGCGGCGCCGAAGAACATCGGACCGGCGATCTCGTACAGCCGGACCCCGGCCGGCATCTCGAAGGTCTCGCCCATCGTGGTGTCGAGCGTGACCTTGGTGAGCACCGCCATCCGCCGCATGAACAGCAGCGCGGCCAGCATCACGCCGACCGACACCGCGATCACCATGTCGAACAGCACGGTCAGGGTGAAGCAGGTCAGCAGCACGATCACGTCGCTGCGCTGGGCGATCCGCATGAGGCGGACGAAGTGGCGCGCCTCGCTCATGTTCTTGGCCACGATCAGGAGCAGCGCCGCCAGCGCCGCCATCGGCAGGTAGGCCACCAGCGGGGCCAGCGCGATCGTCGAGGCCAGGATGAAGAGGGCGTGCACGATGGTCGCGATCGGCGAGCGGGCGCCGGCGCGGATGTTGGTCGCCGTCCGGGCCAGCGCGCCGGTGGCGGCGATGCCGCCGAAGAACGGACACACCATGTTGGCGACGCCGAGCGCGATCAGTTCGCTGTTGGGATCGTGCTTGGTGCCCGACATGCCGTCGGCGATCACCGCCGACATCAGCGATTCGATCGCGCCCAGGACCGCGATCGCGAACGCCGCCGGCATCAGCTCGCGGATGAGCGCGAAGCTGAGCACGAACTCGCCACCGTTGGCGCCCGCCAGGCGCCACGGCCACACCGGCATCGGCGGTAGCGGCGGGATGCCGCGGATGGTCTCGCCGTCGATCTCGACCTGGAACTTGGAACCGATCGTGGCGACGTGGAAGTCGGTGACCAGGTGGTCGAGCAGCACCGCCAGCACCGCCGCCGCCGCCAGCGCCAGCAGCGGCGCCGGCACCCGCTTCACCACCTTGGGGATGAAGACCAGCATGCCCAGCGTCACCCCGCACACGCCGACGTCCCAGCCGTTGACCCCGGCGCGGGCGTGCCACAGCGCCTCGAGGTAGGCGACCACGCCCTCGGGCCGGCCGGCGAGCGAGATGCCGAACGCGTCCTTGAGCTGGAGCACCGCGATCACCAGCGCGATGCCGGCGGTGAAGCCGGTGGTGACCGGGTGCGGGATGAAGGTCATGAAGCGCCCGAAGCGCGCCATCCCCATCAGGACCAGGATCACGCCGGCCATGAAGCCGGCGATCAGCAAGCCGCCCAGGCCGTGCTGGTGCACGATGGGCAGCAGGATGACGACGAAGGCGGCGGTCGGGCCGGTGACCTGGGCCCGCGTGCCGCCGAGCAGCGCGACGATGATGCCGGCGACGATCGCGGTGTACAGGCCGTGCTGGGGCGGGACGTCGATGGCCGTGGCCAGCGCCATCGACAGCGGCAGCGCCACGATGCCGACCACCAGCCCGGCCAGGGCATCGGCGCGGAAGTCCGCGACCGTGTAGCCTTCGCGCAGGCGGGTTCGCAGCCCGTACCCGAGCAGATCCTTGACGCCGTAGGCGAGCGCGAGCTGGGCCTTGACGGCGTCGGTCAGCTCGTCAACGTAGCGTTTCACGTCAGGCCCCATAGATACCGCTTCGTGGGCCCCAAGTCACGTTCTTCACCTCGAGGCGACTCCCCCATGGCTCACCGCGCCACCATCACCGTCGAGACCCGAGGTCGCGGCACCTACGACGTCACCGCCCGCGTCGCCGCCGCGCTCGAAGGCGGGCCCGATCTCGACGGCGTCGTGCACGTCTTCTGCCACCACACCAGCGCCGCGCTGATCCTGTGCGAGAACGCGGACCCGAGCGTGCGCCGCGATCTCGAGGCCTACTTCGCGCGCCTGGTTCCCGACGGCGACCCCCGCTACGAGCACGACGCCGAGGGTGACGACGACACGCCGGCCCACATCCGGACCGTGCTCACCCAGAGCGCCCTCGTGCTGCCGGCGGCGCGTGGTCGCCTCGATCTGGGCACCTGGCAGGGCGTGTACCTGTGGGAACACCGCACGGCGCCCCATCGCCGCCGGATCACGGTCACGTTGATCACCTGATCGCGCCTGATCACGTGATGTGACCCCTGGGGCGGGCCAACTAACCGGCGGTGGTGGCCGAACATTCCCCGCCGCGGCCGGGCGTGCCGAGCGACCGCTCCCGAGACCCGCGCGCCTCACCCGCCGCGCGCGCAGTCAGGCACAGTGGACTTGCATTCGGGGCGACTTCGAAGAAGATCCGGCGCATGAACGTCGCCCGTCGTCTCGTCTCCGGCTTCGGTCTCGCCGCGCTCGCTGTGCTCGCCGCCTGCCCGGACAAGCCGCGGCAATCGGTCTTCACGCACAGCGAGGTGCGCGGCAAGCTGCCCAACGGGCTGCGCTTCGTGATCATGCCCGACACCACCACGACCCAGGTCGAGGTCGACGTGCGCTACGAGGTCGGGTCGCGCGAGGACCCGCAGGGCAAGGCCGGCATCGCGCACCTGGTCGAGCACATGATGTTCCAGCAGCGCCCCGACGGTCCCGAGACCGCGCCGCTGATGGCGTCCATCGGTCAGCTCACGACGTTCTTCAACGCCTACACCAACTGGGACACCACCCACTACATGATGGCGAGCCGATCGGAGCAGCTCGATGCGCTGCTCAAGATCGAGGCCATGCGCATGTACTTCCGCTGCCAGACCGTCTCGGAAGAGGAGTTCCTGCGCGAGCGCGAGGTGGTGCGCAACGAGATCCGGCAGCGCGGCGGAACCGCCGAGGGTCGCATCCCCGATCTGGTCCTGGCCGAGGTCTATCCCAAGGGCCACGCCTACGCGCGCATGATCGGTGGTGACGACGCCAACCTTACCAGCATCACGCTCAAGGACACCTGCGACTTCATGCAGAAGTACTACACGCCCGACCGCGCGACGGTGATCGTGGCTGGCGGTGTCGACGTCGACGCGACGACCAAGGCGGTCCAGAAGTGGTTCGGCCCACTCGAGGCGGTCAAGGGCGCGCCGCGGGTCGAGGTGACGCCGGTCACCGCCGTGACCAGCGGCAAGGCCGAGTACGAGCTCGACGTCGAGCGGCCGATCGTGGTCATCGCGTGGCCGATGCCGGCCCAGAACAGCGAGGCCGGACGCGCGGCGTTCTTCGGCATCAACTCGGTGTTCTTCGGCACCGCGGCGGCGGCCAGCGACTACGAGTTCGCCTACAGCGTCGATCCCATCATCCTGGGCGGCCAGCACGCGCCGGTGTTCGGCATGGCCATCGAGCTCAAGGGGATGGACAAACTCGGTGAGGCGGTCGAGTTTGCCAAGAAGGCTTCCAAGCAGGCCCACCGCGGCTTCGACACCGGCACCTGGGAGCAGATCGAGGAGCTCAAGCTGGTCCAGCAGGCCGGGTTCCTCGAGAGCATCGAGTCGCTGACCGCGCGCACCAACCAGCTCGGCGACTCGGTCCAGTTCGACGACGAGACCGAGTTCGGATCGGGCGAGATGTACCTCATCAACGCGATGCAGCGCTACGCCGCGTTTGACGGCGCCGCCATCGCGCGCGAGGTCAAGAAGGCGCTCGACTGGGACAAGGCCAAGGTCATCGTCTTCAAGCCCAGCAAGACCGGGATCCACGGCGACAAGCGCGCCAAGGTGACCTTCCAGACCAAGTCGCACGAGAAGAAGGAGATCCCCGAGGTCGATCCGCGCGAGGCCAAGCGTCCGCTCAAGGTCGCCGCCGACTTCAAGGTCTTCGACGCCGTCAAGCGCTTCGAGCTCGGCAACGGCATGAAGGTCGTGCTGCTGCCCATCGACTCGCCGCTGCCGCTGGTGTCGGCCGAGTTGGTGTTCGACGTCGGTGACGTGCACTCGGGCGCGACCGCCGGGCTCGCCGATCGCGCGGCGTCGTTCCTGCGCCCGCCGATCGACGCCGAGGTCCTGCAGCGGACCGGCATCTCGGTGCGCGGCGGCTCGACCAGCGACCACACCATCTTCTTCACCGGTGGCCTCGACCAGTACCTCGGCGTCATGATCAAGGGTCTCGAGCGCACCATCACCGCCGGCGAGTACAGCCAGGAGGGCATCGAGGGCTGGCAGAAGCGGCTGCGCGAGAGCTTTGGCCGCAAGGACTACCAGCAGCGCTACGAGTTCCAGCGCCAGATCTACACCGCGATCTGGGGCGCCGATCACGCCTACACCAAGAACGCGCAGTTCACGCCCGAGTCGGTCGGCGGCATCGGCCGCGACAAGCTCACCGAGTTTCGCCGCGCCCACTACAACGCCGGCAACGCGACGCTGATCGTCGCCGGCCGCTTCGATCTGGCCAAGGCCGAGTCGCTGGCGCGCTCGACCTTCGGCGGCTGGGACCGCGGCCGGGTCGACGCGCCGATCGGACCGGCGCAGCGCGAGCGCACCGCGCCCGAGTTTGTCGGCGTGGTCGGCGACGAAGGGCCGCAGATGACGGTGGCGATCGCGTATCCGGCGCCGGCCGGACTCGACGGCCACGAGGCTGCCCGTCGCGTGCTGGTCGGGATGCTCAACCTGCGCATGGGCGACATCCGCTTCAAGCTGGGCTCGACCTACGGGGTCTACGCGCGGCGCGCGGCGCAGGTCGGCCCGTCGGCGTACCAGATGGGCGGCGATCTCGACGCGCCGCGCGCCGGCGAGTCGCTCAAGGCGATGCGCGCCGGCATCGAGGCGTTGCGCCAGGGCACCAACTTCGACGTCGACTTCGTGCGGGCGCGCCGCACGCTGATCGAGGACCTGCTCGGCCAGTCGACGGTGTCGAGCGAGCTGGTGGCCCGGCTGGGCACGATGGCGATGTACGATCTGGCGCCCGACTACTACGAGCAGCTCATCAAGCAGATCGCGGCGGTGTCGCCGGCGCAGGTCAAGGCGCTGATCGTCAGCGAGCTGGATGCCCGGAACGAGATCGTCGTCTGTCTCGCCGATCGATCGACGCTCGAGCGCGCGTTCCAGGAGGCCGGTCTCGAGCAGATCAAGATCGTCGAGCCCGACTACCGCTAGCGACCTGGAGAGCTACCGCGGCGTGGCGAACGCGGTGGCCACGGCGCGGCAGCGGGTGGCGCGCCAGGTCGCGATGGCGTCGGCGTGGGCCAGCGCGGTGGAGCTGGCGCCCGGCGGTTCGCGCCGGCGCGGGGTCGCGCACCACGGTCCGCCGCGCAGGACCGGCGGATAGAAGCTGGCGGCGGCGCCGAGCGCCGCGATGGCGTGGTCGGCGCGCCGGGGGTCGCCCAGCAACTCGGCGACCAGGCCGAGCTCGGCGCGGCGGTCGAGCGGCGCGGTGGCGCGCTGGCGCAGGGCGTCCAGGCCGGTCTTGCCGGGCAGCGCGGCCAGCGCACGGCCGAGCGCGAGCGCGATCGCATCGCCGTGGGCGTCGACGCGACGGGCGTCGGCGAGGAACGCGGCCCGCTCGCCCCGGCGAGCGTGGGCGGCGGCGACGATCAGCGCCGGCGCCGCGCTGTCATCGGGCAGCGGCGCTCCGCGGCGCCAGGCGCTCACCAGCTGGCGGGCCCAGGTCACCACGGGCCGATCGTCGACCAGCTCACCCGCGGCGCGCAAGACCGCGGCGCGCACCTCGGCGCGGCCGGCCGGATCGTCACGGCGCGCGGTCCATCCGATCGCCGCCAGGACGTCGCGGGTCGCGAGCCGGAGCTCGCCGCTGAGCGCGCGCACCTCGCCGGGGCCGGCGACGCGGAGCGCGAGCCGGTACAGCTCCAGCGCCGGGATCGTCAGCGACCGTTCGGCCGTCCGCACCGCCGTGGCGAGCACCGGCCGCGCCTCGGCGACCCCGACGACGCCGGCGGCCAGCGACGACGCCATCATGTCGAGCGCATCGCGCCGCTCGGCCACCGTCAGCGGCGCGCGTGCCAGCGCCGGCCACCACGCCGGCGCCAGCCGCCACTGGTAGTAGCCGCTGGCGCCGTCGCCGGGGTGGATCCATCGCGGGCAGCGGGCGCCGAGATCGATCGCGGCCGTGCCATCGACGACGGCGCAGGCGCGGGTGGTCGCGGCGTCGCCGTCTGCGCTCGCCCAGCGCACACAGATCGGCGTCGGACGGCGGGGACCCTCCAGGCGCAGGCGCGCCTCGGCGCGCCCGTCCTTGCAGGTGACGTCGACGTCGACCACCGGCACACCGGCGTGCTCGACCGCGGCGCGCATCACCGCCTCGACCGGCAGCTCGGGTGCGAACGCGGCGAGGGCGCGGATCAGGTCGGCGGTGGTGACCGAGCCGGTGGCGTGCGCATCGAGGTACGAACCAAGCGCGGCGCGAAAGCGATCCCGGCCGAGCCAGGCCTCGAGGCCGTGCCACACCGCGGCCCCCTTCTTGTAGCTGGTGGCATCGAACAGCTGGCGCGGATGCGCGACCCGCTCGGGGCGCAGTGGGTGCGCGCCGGGCAGGCTGTCCTCGAGCATCGCGTCGGCGCGATCGTCGAGGGTGTCGAACGCCACGGCCAGGTCCGGGAACGCCGTGGCGACGATCTGATCGGCCATCCACGACGCCGCGCCTTCGTTGAGCCACACCTCGCGCCAGTCGGCGAGCGTGACCTGATCGCCGAACCACAGGTGGGCGAGCTCGTGGGCCAGGATGCGGGCCAGCGCGCGCCGTTCGTCGGGGCCGGCTGGCGACAGCGCGAAATCGGCGGCGATCGTGAACAACCCCGGGTTCTCCATGGCGCCGCCGAACACCGGCACCACCGCGACATCGATCTTGGCGAACGGGATCGGGCGGCTGATGACCTTGGCCGCCGCGTGCATGAGGGGACCGAGCAGCTCGACCGCGGTGGCGGCAGCCCCGCCACGGCCTTCGGGTACCAGCAAGCGCGCCGGCACCGGCGCGCCCGGCACCACGACCTCGTCGAATGGCCCGACAGCGATCGCGACCAGGTAGCTGGGCAACGCCGGCGTGGTCTCGAACCGGGTCGCCGTCCAGCCGTCGCCCTGCCGCGTGCGCGTGGCCGGCGCGCTGTTGCCGTACACGGCGGCGGCGTCGGGGGCGCGCACGGTGACTGTCCACGGCGCCTTCCAGCGCGGTTCGTCGAAGCACGGAAAGGCGCGGCGGGCGTCGACCGGCTCGAAGTCGCTGTAGAGGTAGCGGCGGCCGCGGACCTCCTGCACGAACAGCGCGTCGCCATCGCGATAGCGACCCGCGAAGGTCAGCACGATGGTCGCCGCCCCGGCGGGAAGCGGGCGCGCCAGCTCGACGCCGATCACGCCGTCGTCGGTGGGGGCGGTGATGCGGGTGGTGCCGATCACCTGGCCGCCGACCGTGGCGGTGGCCGAGCGCACCTCGAGCGGCTCGGCGGCGTTGAGCCACACCACCCGCGTCGGCGCCGCCAGCTCGACGTCGATCTCGATCTCACCGCGGTACCCGGTCGCGTCCGGATCGACCACCAGCGTCAGGCGGTGGGCCCGGGGTCGGATGTCGTCGCCGAGCGCCGCGGGCGCGATCAGCTCGGCCGGCGGCGTGGTGGCCCCGGTGGCTGGCGCGAGGCGCGCTCGATGGCTGCCCGCGGGCGTGGACGGCGCGCCGCCGCAGCTCACCGCCAGCGCGGCGGCGAGCACGATCGGCATGCGTTCGCGCACGGCAGGCATCGGACCCAGCATGGCGTGTCCGCGGCTTCGAGCAAAGCCACGTGCTCGCGTATGATACGTGGGTGGTCCTCCGCAGGTGGCTTGGCGCCGCAGCCGCGCTCGCGCTGGTCGGATACGGCGTCTATCTCGGGGTCCGCCATCCGCGATCGCGCGCACCGCGCCTGGTCGATGGCGGAGCGATCGCGGCACCGCTCGACGCGCCGGCGCCGCCGCCACTGGTCTCGGATCCGCTGGCGCTGCCCGGCGACGGCGTCGCGCTCGCGGCCGTCGACGCGATCACCGGCCTGCCGTGGGCCGGCACGATCAGCGCCCGCGGCGAGGGCGGCGCCACCGCCGCCGTGACCGTCGACGCCGGCGGCCTGGGGCGACTGGCGCTGGCCGCCGGCCGCTGGACGCTCGACGCCGGCGGCGCGGCGCTGCTCGACGGTCACACCTGGGATGTCGGCCTCACGCCGCCGCCGCTGGTTGCGGTCCGCATCTCGGCGGCGCCGCCGAGCGACCGCCCACCCGATCCGGCGCTGGGTGGCCAGGCGACCCTGGTCGGCGTCGCGACGCTCGACGGCGTCCGCGTCGGCGACGTCGCGGTGCTGGCGATCTGGCTCGGCGACTACGGTCCAGGCCGCCCGGTCACCCGCGACCGGGTCCCGCAGTCGATCCCGCTGCCGCCGCGGCGCTTCCTCGGCACCTCGGGGGCGTGGAAGCTCGCCGGCGTGCCGGCCGGCGGCTACGCCGTGCTGGTCGTCGCCCCCGGGCGCGGCGCCGCGCTGGTGCGGACCAGCGCGACCGCGGCGCTGGCCGGCGACGCCTCGGCGGCCTTGCTCGCGTCCGGCAGCGCGTCGGGCTCGGTCCTCGATCAGCGCGGCGGGATCGTCGCCGGCGCCACGGTGCGCGCGCTGATCGACGACCTCGAGGTGGCGCGCACCGTCAGCGCGCCGGGCGGGACGTACCTGCTGACCGATCTGCCGCCCGGTCGGCTGGCGATCGACACCCGGACGCCGGCGTGCTTCGGCGAGCGCGCCGACATCACGATCGAGCCCGGCAAGCGGTTGACGCGCACGGCGGCGATCGTCTGCGACGTGCCGGTGAGTCCGGATCCGCCGGCGGATCAGGATCAGGATCCGCAGCCGTGAACCAAAGCCGCAGCGGGCTCAACCCCTGATTCGACCCCGACGGAAGAGGAACACGGCGATGCCCGCGATCGCGCAGGCGACGCAGATCGCATGGAGCGCGGTCAAGCTGATGGCGTCGTGCAGCGGGTTGCCGTCCGACCACGGCGCCAGCGGCCGCGCGTCGTCGTGCATGACGCCGTCGAGGATCACGTGCGACCACGCGCCGGCCAGCGCGCCGCCGGCGATCGCGGCGTCCGACGTCGACGCGCGCAGCGTGCCGTCGGTGTTGTGGGGGCGGCGCCGGCGGCGCCAGCGCTCGACCGCGGCGAGGCCGGCGATGGTGACGAGCGCGACGATCGTGGCGCCGAGCGTGGTGTGCAAGAACGTGTGCACCGGGTAGGCCCCGGTCGCCAGGTGGTAGCCCGACTCGATGTCGATCACGACATTGACAACCAGAAACGCCGTGAAGCTGGTCCCGGCGCCGACGGTCAGCAGCAGCCCGGGGCCGAGGTGGAATGGCGTCAGCGGCATCGGCCCATCACGCCAAGGCTAGATCAGCTCGACCCAGACGTCGCCGGCTTGCTCGCTGACGCGGTAGCGGCGCAGCGTCAGGTCCGGGTCGTGCGTGCACGCGCCGGTGCGAAGGTCGAAGGTGTAGCCATGACCGGGGCAGGTCAGCGCGGTGCCTTCCAGATGACCACCGACCATGTGCACGTCCTCGTGCGGGCACACGCCGGCGGTGGCGATGATCTCGCCGTCGATCACGCCGGCCAGCACCGGCCAGGTCACGCCATCGACGGTGAACTCGGCGAGGCCGCCCTCGGGCAGGGCGGCGCGGGCGCACAGCCGGAAGCGCAGCGCCATGGCTAGCCGCGCCCGCGCTGCTTGGGATCGAAGCGATCGCGCAGCCCGTCACCGAGCAGGTTGGCCGCCAGCACCACCCACGCGATGGCGAGGCCGGGGGCCACGATGTAGTGGCCGTAGCCGGGCTTGAACATCAGATTTCGACCCTGATCGAGCATCGCGCCCCAGGTGTGGTCGGTCTGCGGCCCGAGGCCAAGGAACGACAGCGAGGCCTCGATCAGGATCACGCCGCCGAACGCGAACGTCATCTGCACCATGACCGGGGCCATGAGGTTCGGCACCACGTGGCGAGCCATGATGCGGGCGTCGGAGGCTCCGGTGGCGCGCGCCGCTTGCACGTAGTCGCGCTCGCGCAGTGACAGCACCTGGCCGCGGGCGACCCGGGCGTAGCCGACCCAGCCGTTGGCGATCAGCGCCGCCATGACCAGCCCGAGGCCGGGTCGCGCCACCGTGGCCACGATCGCGATGTTGAGCAGGATGCCGGGAAACGCCATCAGCACGTCGACGATCCGCATCACGACCTCGTCGACCACGCCGCGGAAGTAGCCGGCGATCACGCCGATCGACACGCCGATCAGCGCGCACGACGAGACCACGACCAGCGACAGCACCAGCGCCGAGCGCGCGCCGTACAGCAGTTGCGACAGCGCGTCGACGCCGTTCTCGTCGGTGCCGAGCCAGTGCGCGAGCGACGGTGACAGGAACTGCGGCGCCTGGTCGACCGCCTCGACGCCGACCGGGTAGGGCGCGATGAGCGGCCCGAACAGCCCGAGGAAGACGAACACGGCGAGCATGATGGCGCCCGCCCAGGCCGACGGCGACAGGCGCGGGTTCACGGCGCTGGCCTCATGCGCGGCGGATCCTCGGGTCGGCGAGGCCGTAGCCCAGATCGACCACGATGTTGACCACCACGTACGAGGCCGCGATCACCAGCACGCAGCCCTGGACCACCGGGTAGTTGCGCTCGGAGATCGAGTCGATGAGCAAGAGGCCGATGCCGGGGCGCGCGAACGCCTTCTCGGTGATGATCGCGCCCGACAGCATCGAGCCGAACTGCAGGCCGGCGATCGTGATCACCGGCAGGATGGCGTTGCGCAGCGCGTGCTTGGCGATCACGGTGTGCTCGGGCAGCCCCTTGGCGCGCGCCGTGCGCAGGTAGTCCTCGCCCAGGACCTCGACCATCGAGCTGCGCGTCATGCGGGCCAGCATCGCCATCAGGTGGGTACCGACGGCGATCGCGGGCAGGATGAGGGCGCTGGGGCCGACCTCGGTCGGTCCGGGCAACCAACCCAGCTCGACGAAGAACCACAACAGCAGCAGCGGGCCGAGCAGCATCATCGGGATGGCGATCCCCGACAGCGAGGTCACCGAGGCCAGGGTGTCGACCCAGGTGCCGCGGCGGATCGCCGCCACCACGCCGAGCGGCAGCGCGAGCAGCATCGCGACCACCATCCCGCACAGCGCCAGCGCCAGCGTGTGCGGGTAGACCTCGACGATGCGGTCCATCACCGTCGGCTTGCCCTTGGGATCGGGGCACTGATGTCCGAGCGTGCCGTCGGCGACGCTGCCGAGGAAGCGCGCGAACTGCTCGGGCAAGGGCTTGTCGAGCGCCATGCACTGCTCGATCTTCTGGCGCTGCTCGGCGGTGGCTTCGCCACCGGCGAGGTGGTCGACCGGATCGCCCGGGATCAGATGCAGGAACAGGAACACCAGCACCGACACGCCGAGCATCGAGACCAGCCCGAGCCCCAGGCGACGGATGAGGAACGCCCCGATCGGCACCGGCCGAGCCTAGCTCGTCACGACGACGGCGTCACGACGCGGGCGCCGGGGCTTCAGCGCAGAACGGTTGCAGATCGCCACCCAGCCGCTCGCCCGGCGGCGGCACCGGCTCGCCACCGTGCTCGCGCATCAAGCTCTCGTCGCGGCACTCGTACTCGTCGCGGCAATCGTCGCCGCCGGCCTCGCAGGTCTTCATGCAGTAGCGGACCTCGGAGGTCGCCGGGACGCACTGGCCCTTGAGGGCGCAGACCTCGTCGGTCGGGCAGGCGTCGGTGCCCAGGTCCTCGGTGGCCGGATCACAGGGGCGGTTCGCGAACGAGGCCACGTAGAAGCGGATGCAGGTCGAGCCCTCGGGGCACGAGTCGTGAACGCAGCCCGGGATCGTGCAGTAGCCGCCGACCGAGGACATGTCGCAGATGCGGTCGTTGCCGCCGTTGGGATCGCAATCGAGGTTGGCCGAGCACGCGTCGCCGATCTCGTTGCCGCAGCCGCCCAGGCCGACGCCGAGCGCGAGGCCGAGGAGCGAGCAGACGAACGCGACAGAGGGCAGGACCGGACGCATGAAGGCGCGCACTGTATCGGCCTGTTCGACCGCCGACAAGCGATGCGGGTTGCCTGTGTAAGGGCGCTTTCCGCCTGGGGTTGCGGGCTTTATAGTGCCGCCATGAGGGCCGTGGTCCAGCGCTGCCAGCGGGCCCAGGTCACCGTGGCGGGTCAGGTGGTGGGCGCCATCGAGCGCGGCCTGCTGGTCCTCCTCGGCGCCGGCAAGGGCGACGCCGACGCCGACCTGGCCTACGTCGTCGACAAGATCGTGGGCCTGCGCATCTTCCCCGACGACGACGGCAAGATGAACCGCTCGGTGCTCGAGATCGGCGGCGGCGTGCTTTTGGTGTCGCAGTTCACCCTCTACGGTGACACCCGCAAGGGCCGGCGGCCGGCGTTCGTCGATGCCCTCGAGCCGGTCGCGGCCGAGGCCCTGTACGAGCGCGCGGTCACCGCGGTGCGCGCCGCCGGTGTGACCCAGGTCGCCACCGGGGTGTTCCGCGCCGACATGCAGGTCGAGCTGGTCAATGACGGGCCAGTCACGATCCTGATCGACTCGCGCAAGCAGTTCTGAGGTGGCGGGTGGCGGCTGGCGGGTGACGGCTGACGGCTGGCGGGTGGCGGGTGACGGCTGGCGGGTGACGGCTGGCGGGTGACGGCTGGCGGGTGACGGGTGACGGTTTCGGTTTCGGTTGCGGTTTCGGCTGCGGTTTCGGCTGCGGCTGCGGTTTCGGCTGCGGTTTCGGCTGCGGTTTCGGCTGCGGTTTCGGCTGCGGTTTCGGCTGCGGTTTCGACTGCGGTTTCGGTTTCGGCTGCGGTTTCGGCTGCGGTTTCGGTTGCGGCTCTGCGCTCCGAGCGGACCCTCAGGTCAGGCCGATTGCGGTGGCGTGGGCCGGGCCGGTCTGCCATGGCGCGGGACCGTCGGAGCAACGACCGGGGCTGCCTGGGCGTAGCTGGGCGAGCGCGGCGCGGAGGCGCTGCTCGAGCGTGGTCGCCGGCACGTGCGCGCTGCTGGCCATGGCGGTGTGCGCTTCGGTGGCCGTGAAACCGAGGCCGCGCAACGCAAGCAGCGCGTCGGACGCCAGTTCGACCGCGGTGGCCGCGCCGAGTCCTGTGCTGAGTTCGGTCGAAAGGTCGGTGGTCATGACCGGCGCCGGCGCTGGCGCGGGCGCACGCGCAAAGGCGTTGCCGGCTGCGGCCTTCCTCGCGCGGCCCCGCCGGGTCTGCATGAAGGCGGGGCCGAAGATGCGCTCGGCCTCGTACTGGTTGTGTGATCTGCACAGGAGCCTCGTGTTCTCCTCCGTCGGCCGTCCACCGCGGGCGACCGGCTCCCGGTGGTCGATCTCGAGGAAGCCGCGCTCGGTGCAGCGCTCGCCATCCTCGCTCACGAACGCGCATTGCTCGCCATCGCGCGCGTGCACCGCGCGCTTGACGGCGGCGGGCACGTGGCGCGGATCGGCCGCGACGCTGCGCGCCTTGCCGGCGCGCGGTCGCACGGTGGCGGCGAACTTCTCCCGCTCGAGAATCGTGAGCAGGGCGTCGAGCGCACGATCGAGCACCTGGGCGAGATCGCCCGACGGGACCCGGTGGCGCAGCAACGCCTGGGCGCGCACCAGCTTGTCCTGGGTCGCCTGATCGATCGTGAGCTGCAACGCGAAGCGCTGTGGCGCGAGCGGCGTCACCCTGGTCGCGAGCGGCGGCGCTTTCCCAGGTGGCCCCGGGGCCACCTCGCCGGCTGGCGATCCTGCCGCCGCGGGCAGCGCCGCCAGCGTGGTCGGCAGGTCAGGCCGCGGGGCGCGGTGGGCCAGGAGCACCTCGATCTCGGCCTTGCTCTTGTGAGCCGCGGCGGCGAGGAGCTCGTCGGCGTTGGCGTCGGTCAGGTGCGGCGCCAGGAGGACCACGCCGCTGAGGTGCAATCGCCCCTCGGCAACGGCGCCAAAGATCGTCGGGAACCGACGCGCGACGCGGGCGGCGCGGATGCGCTTGAACGCGGCGTCCTCGACGAGGCGCAAGACGCGCACGCAGTACACATGCATCGACGGACACGCGGCCGGCAGATACAGCGCGCGGGCGTCGACCTCGGCGAGGTGCGCGAGCAGCGCCGCGGTCGTGTGCCGATCGGCGGCGACCAGAACGGCGAGGTCAGCGAGCAGGGACTGATCCGAGACCTGCGTCAGCGAGTACGCGCTCATGATGATCTCCCATAGCACGGTGATTTTCGAGGCCACCGCGTGCCCGTGGTGCGACGAAGTGGACTCGCGACGAGATTTCTCGCGTCGCTGGCCGCGCCGGCTCCCCACGAGCCGCTGGTGTGCACTGACGGCACGAACGGCGGCGGTCGACGATGTCGTCGCCAACGCGTCGCCGAGACTCGTCAAGTGAATTCGGTAGCAGTGTCGTAGCACAGCGAAAATGTCACCCCTCGTCAGCACAGTAAAAATGTCGCTCCTCGTCAGCGGCTGAGACCTGCTGTCGCTCTCGTTGCAGCCGCTCACGCTTGGTGAACCCCAACTCGGTGCGCGGACCGGGCGCCGGGCTCCTGGGGCGTTCCCCCTCGCACCAGGCGATGCACTTGCCACCAAAGTGGATTCGGTACTGGCCGGACAACAAGTGCTTCACGGTCACCGCCTTGCCGGCGTAGTTCCCGTTCGAACGCGGGATGTCGAGCACTCGACCGTCCACGCGGACGGTGTTGCTCTTCGAGACCTTCTTCACGTACTGGAGCGCGCAGAGTTCCAAGAGGAGCACATGGTCCGTAGGGGCGCTGCGCCAGGCAAGCTGGGCTTCGGCAGCGGGCAGAGCGAAAAGCTGGTTGTGCAGTCGCAGGTACTCGCGCAGCACCTTGTTGGCCTCCCCGCGTGTCGAAGCACCGGCCAGACGCATCTCCGCCACCAGACGGTCTTGCAGCGTTCCCCACACCCGTTCGATGCGACCCTTGGCCTGGGGGGATCGCGCGTAGATCATCTCGACGCCGAGATCGTCGAGAGCCCGCTTCACCTGCGTCGGCTCCCGGCGGCCGGCGAGCTCCTCCTCGAGGCTCCAGCGCTTGTCGTTTCGGCTCAGGCTTCCGTGGCGGTCGCCGTAGACCGTTTGAGGAATGCCTTTCTCGCGGAGCACGTCGCGAAGAACGCGCAGGTAGCCGACGGTGCACTCTCGCTCGGTGAAGTGCGCCCCCGGCAGGATCGATCGGGCCGCTCGGATGCAACGGCGCGACCGCCGCGCTGTCCCGGGAGCGATGGTGCTTCGCGCGACGGCTGCTGCGGGAGCGAGCATGGGGCCCATGCTCGCCTGGCGGATCTGCGATGTGACGCTCGCGGCCGCGGCCGCGGCCGCGGTCGCGGTCGCGGCGTGTCGCCCGCCGCCGCCGGCACCGTCGCCGCTTCCGCGCGAGCCGCCGCCCGTCGCCGCGCAGGAGCTCCCGCGGAAATCACTCCTGCAGCTGATCGAGCGTCCCGCAGCTCTCACGCCGCGCGCGCTGCAAGAATACGGGTGGCCATCGCCAGGTGCCGCGCCGCCTCCGGTCGCCACGCCCCCGCCTCCGGTCGCCGCGCCCCCGTCTCCGATCGCCATGCCCCCCGCCTCCGGTCGCGACCTCGCCGCCGGTTCGCGCGGTGTTGCCGCTGGTGCGTCCGCGCGCCGGCGGTGAGGCGCTCGAGCTCGCCGATCTCGCGCTCTCGCGTGGCGACGCCTTCGATGCCGCCGCGCAGTATCGCGCCGTGCTCGCCACGGGTGCCCAGCCGTACGCGCCCTACGTGCAGATCCAGCTCGCGCGGGCCTATCTGGCGCTTGGCGATGGCGCGCGCGCGCAGGCGCTGTTGCGGGAGGCCGCGAGCGCATCGGGGCAGGAGGCCTGGACGGCCTTGAGCCGCCTCGGCGAGCTTCGCGCCGCCGAGGTTGGCGCGGTCGTGGCCGCCGATGAGCTGAGGGACCTGGCCGGACCCAGCGCGGAGGACCTCGAGGCTCACCTCATCGACCGCGGCGCGCCCGACGAGGCGGCGCGACTCCTCGTCGTCATCGCGGCGCGCACGCACTCGTGCGGATACGTGATGCAGGCGCTGGCTTTCGGAACCCGGGTGGTGCCGTCGTGGTTCGACGGCAAGTGTCTCGCCACCGCCCCGACCGCGGTCGTCGGTGCCGCCGCCGGGGCGGCCTCCCACGCCCGCGTGGATGGCGCCGCCATGGTGGCCCGCAACGTGCGCACGGATGGCGTCAACGCCTTCCTGCGCCGGTTCGGCGCCGCCGCTGCCACCTGGGATGCCCTCGCCGCTTCGGTGCTCGCCGGCGATGTCGCGCCAGAACCGTGGCTCGCGCTCGCCGAGGAATACCTCGCGACGGCAAGCCTCGCGGTCCTCGAGGCCCACACGGAGGACGCGCATTTCGGCGCCAGTCACGCGCTCGACGTCGGGCTTGCGCTCCTGGAACGCGCCGGCCGGATCGACGCGGCGCAGCTCGCTCGCGTGCACGTGCTCATCAAGCAGCTCGACCCTTCCTACCGCGCCGCCGCCGTGGCGAAGCTGCTCCAGTTCCTCCGGCGCAGCCGGGGCGTGCGCTGATGCCGCGCGACCCGCTCCCCCAGCCGTGACGCCCCGACCGGGACGCAGACCGCAGCGATGCTGTACCCTGGCGCGGATGATCCGAGCCCGGGGGCTCCTCCCGACCGCGCTGGCGGCCGTCGTCGGCGCGACCGTGGTCGGCGTCGCCTCGGCCCCGACCACGGCATCGGCCTCGCCGCTCGAGCTGTTCGGCTTCGGCGGCCGCTCTCCCGGGCTGGCCGGCGCCGGGGTGGCGTCGAGCGACGGCTACGACGCGACCTACATCAATCCCGCCGGGCTCGGGCTGGTGCGGCGCAAGCGAGCCACGATCGGCGCCATGTACGGCGACTTCGCGCTGGCGATGGACGGCGTGGACACCGGCACCGCCCCGGCGAGCGCCCTGGTGATCGGCGGCGCGGTGCCGATGCCGCTCGGCGGGATCGCCAGGGACCGCGTCGGGCTCGGCTTCGGTTTCCACATTCCGACCGTGGCCCTCAACCGGGCCCGCGCGCCGTTCCCCGGCACGCCGGTGTTCACCCTGCTCGAGAACCGCTCGCACGTGATCGGCCTCCAGTTCGCCGTCGGCGTGCGACTGAAGCCGCGCTGGTCGGTCGGCCTGGGTGTCAACGCGCTGGCCGCGCTCGGCGGCGGCATCGACGTCACCACCGACGGCTCGGGGCGGTTCACCACCCAGAGCCAGCAGCGCCTGTTGACCAAGGTGACGCCGATCGTCGGCGCGCGCTGGCGGTGGCGCGACGACGTCGACCTGGGCGCGGTCGTGCGGGGACCGTCGCGCTCCGACTACGACATCGCGGTCACCAGCGACCTCACCGACGTGCTGCCGCTGGCGCTGCCCGAGATCCGGATCGCCGGCACCGCCCAGTACGACCCGCTGACCATCGCCGTCGAGGCCGCCTGGCGCGCCAAGCCTGACCTCACCCTCACCGGCCACCTGGCGTGGGCGCACTGGAGCGGCTTCCCGCTGCCGACCCAGAACGCGGTCACCGGCACGCCGCCGCAGGAAGCGCCCGGGTTCCATGACACCGCCATCCCCCGGCTCGCGCTCGAGTACGTGCGGCCGGCGCTCGGCGGCACGTTCACCGCTCGCGGTGGTTACGCCTTCTTGTGGTCACCGGCGCCCGAGCAGACCGGGCGCCAGTCGCTGCTCGACAACCACCGCCACCTGGTCGCCGGTGGCATCGGCCTCGACTGGCCGGGTCGGCTGGTCCCGCTCCACCTCGACGCCTGGGTCCAGCTCCACGCGATGCAACCGCGCCGCCACGCCAAGGACGCCGGCCGCTTCTTGCCCGACGAGACGCCGGCGTTCGACGTCCTCGACACCAGCGGGCGCATCGTGGTCGGCGGGCTCACCGTGGGAGTCGACCTGTGAGCCGCGGCCATCCCGCCGCGCTCGCCGTCGTCGCGCTCGCCGTCGTCGCGGTGGCCCTCGCGGCGCCCGCGGCCGCCAACCCGATCGACCTGTTCGGCTTTGGCGCCCGCGCCCAGGGCATGGGCGGCGCCATGACCGCCGGCGCCGACGACGCCAGCGCCAACTACTACAACCCGGCGCTGCTGGCCGGCTCCGACGATATCCGCATCGACATCGGCTACCAGGCGGCGCAGCCGTTCCTGTCGG
The DNA here is from genome assembly GCA_947483555.1 of Myxococcales bacterium. Classification (GTDB taxonomy): domain Bacteria; phylum Myxococcota_A; class Polyangia; order Haliangiales; family Haliangiaceae; genus UBA2376. The sequence continues at coordinate 21,233 of CANKMW010000074.1, read as the reverse complement.
TCGACGGCCGCGGTCAGGCCGTCGACGCCGCCCGCGGCCTGGCGATCGGCCTCGCCGTCCCCGGCACCATCGCCGGCGCTCGCATCGCGGTCGGCGCCGGGCTGTTTCTCCCCGATCAGCAGATCACGCGCACCCGCACGCTGCCCAGCGCGCAGCCGCGCTGGACGCTGTACGACAACCGCCCGCAGCGTCTGTTCCTGGCCGCCAACCTCGCCATCGCCCTCCCGGGCCACGTCTCGGTGGGCGCCGGCATCTCGTACATGTCGAGCACGCAGGGCGACGTCGCCCTCGATGGCATCGTCGGCTTTCCCGATCCCACCACCAGCCAGCTGGTCCTCGACATGGACATCGACCTCAAGACCATCCGCTACCCGCAGGCCGGCGTGGCCTGGGACGCGACGCCGTGGCTGACGCTGGCCGCCACCTACCGCGGCGGCTTCAAGCTGGTGCTCGATCAGACCTTCGACATCACCGGCGACATCGGCACGCCGGGCTCGGCGCCGCTGGTCGACGACGGCTTCTTGCACCTGCGCTCGGTGGCCCAGGATCTGTTCCAGCCCGCCCAGCTCACCGCCGCCGCTCACGCGCAGCTCACGCCGCGCCTGGCGCTGGCCTTCGACGTGTCGTGGCACCGCTGGAGCGTGTACGAGAATCCGGCGGCGCAGATCGAGATCGATCTCGACATCGGTGACTTCAACGACCTGGTCACCATCCCGCCGCAGGACCCGCTGCCGGCGCCACACTTCCACGACATCGTGGTGCCCCGGCTCGGTGTCGAGTGGCTGGCGCGCGCCTCGGCGCGCCGGACCTGGCGGGTCCGCGGCGGCTACGCATACGAACCGTCGCCGGCGCCCGAGCAGTTCGGGGCCACCAACTACATCGACAACCAGAAGCACACCGTGTCGACCGGCGCCGGACTCGAGTTGCCCGGCCTCGGCAGCATCATCCTGCGTCCGGTGTCGATCGACCTGTCGCTGGTGGCGACGTTCCTGCCCGAACGCAGCCACCACAAGCTGATCGCGGTCGATCCGGTCGGCGACTACCGGTCGAGCGGCCGGGTCCTGGCGGCGTCGCTGTCGTCGCGGTGGAGGTTCTGATGTCCTCCAGCTCGGCCGTCGCCGGCGGTCGGCGCTCGCGCACGAGCGCGATGCTGGCGGTCGTGGTTTGCGGCGCGCTGGCGCCGGCCTGCGGCTTCGGCTTCGCCGACGACGCGTCGGGTGGTACCGACGACCTGCCCACCACCGGTGCCGGCCCATTTCGCAGGCTGGTCGTCGACGAGAACACGCCGGCCGACGAGCCGTGGCTGGCCACCGACCGCACCCTCGACTTCACCGAGCCGGCGCTCACCCTTCGCGACGGCGGCGGCTTCATCTACTACGTCACCCGTGAGTCGCCCGATCCGCCGGTCGGCGACAGCCAGATCTGGCGCGGCGAGCTCTCCGATCCACACCAGCTCCCGGTGGAACCGCCGGCGCCGGTGCTGATCGCCGATCAGCCCTGGGAAGAAGGTCACGTCGCGGCGCCGTCGATCGTCGTGCTCGCCGGTCGACAGATCATGTTCTACGAAGGTGGCCTGAGCACTCCCACGCTCGGCCGCGCCGAGTCGACCGACGGCGGGCGCACCTGGCAGAAGTCCGCGTCACTCGTCGTCGGCGTGCGCTCACCGAGCGTCGCGACCGATGGCGCGCGCTGGTTGGCCGCGTTCCAGCGCCCCGGCCAGCCCGACCTCTGGCTGGCCCGTTCGGACGACGGTCTGGTCTGGATCGTCGATGACGCCCCGACGCTCGTGCCGACCGGCATCGCCGACAGCTTCGAGGCGGTCGAGGTCGGAGCGCCGACCCTGGCCTGGCTGGTCGAATCGACTGGTCGCGGCCACTGGGCACTCTGGTACAGCGGGCTGGAGAAGCTGCCGATGCCCGGCGACGCGCCGCGCTACGCGATCGGATATGCGGCTTCTTTCGACGGGATGGACTGGGCCCGCATCGCCGGCGGCCGCCCGGTCTTGACCGCCCCGGCGGGCGCGCCGGCCGTGCTGGTTCGAGGGTCGACCGCGACCCTGCTGTTCGATGCCCCCAACGGCCGTCGTCTTGCGGTCGGTGTCGCCTCCCACCCCTGACCGCCACGCCGTGATATCGTCAGATTCGCGCGGGCTTTCACGCGCGCCGGCATGAAGGTCAAGTTCTGGGGCGTCCGCGGCTCGATCCCGGTGCCCGGGGAGAGCACCAACCGTTACGGCGGGAACACGTCGTGCGTGGAGATCCGTCCGCGCGGCGGCTGGCCCATCATCATCGACGCCGGCACCGGCATCCGTCGGCTCGGCAAGTCCTTGATGGAGGGAGCGTTCGGCGACGGTCACGGCACCGCGCACGTGCTGATCAGTCACACCCACTGGGATCACATCCAGGGCATGCCGTTCTTCTCGCCGCTGTACCGCCGCGGCAACAAGCTGCACGTGTTCGCGCGCCAGCAGGCCGATACCCACCTGCAGGCGGTGTTCGCGTCGCAGACCGAGGATCCCTACTTCCCGGTCCCCCTGGTCGCGCTCGAGGCCGAGATCCAGTTCCACGAGCTGGTCGAGGGTTCGCAGTTCGTGATCGACCAGACCGTGGTGTCGTGCACCCGCCTCAACCACCCGTGGGTGGCGATGGCCTACCGCCTCGACTGCGATGGAGCCTCGGTCGTGTACTGCTCCGACACCGCGCCGTTCACCGACATCCTGCTCGAGCACGAGTTCATCTCCAAGCCGCCGACGCCGGGCGCGGCGATGCCGACGTCCATGGCCGACAAGCTCGCGGCCATGCGCGCCGGCCTGGTCGCGCTGTGCCGGGGGACTGATCTGCTCATCTACGACACCCAGTTCACCGTCGACGAGTACCGGCAGCGCCCGCACTGGGGTCACTCGACGCCCGAGGACGCGCTCATCATCGCGCGCGAGGCGGGCGCGCGATCGCTGTGCCTCTACCACCACGCACCGATGCGGACCGACGAGGCCCAGGACGCCATCCTGCTGGCGACCCGATGGACCGCCAAGCAAGCCGGTGATCCGTTCGAGGTCATCGCCGCGTTCGAGGGTCTGGAGCTGACGCTGGGGGACGACCAATGAGGATCCAGTTCTGGGGCGTGCGCGGCTCGATCCCGGCCCCCGGACCGGAGACCAACCGCTACGGCGGCAACACGTCGTGCGTCTCGGTGCGCAGCGTCGCCGGTGACCTGATCATCATCGACATGGGCACCGGCCTCATGCACCTCGGCAACTCGCTGCTGACCACCGAGTTCGGCAAGGGCCACGGCAAGGCGACCATCCTGCTGTCACACGCGCACTGGGATCACATCCAGGGCCTCGGCTTCTTCGCCCCGGTGTTCATCCCCGGTAACCACTTCGTGCTCCGCGGCCAGGGCAAGTCGAGCTCGATGCTCGAGGGCATCCTCGAGGGCCAGATGGACCCCAACTTCTCGCCGCTGTACACGCTCAAGAACCTGGGCGCCTCGTTCGACGTCCGCGCCGTGGTGCCCGGCGAGCCGTTCATGGCCGGAGGCATGCGCGTCACCGCCCGCTCCAACCCGCACGGCTCGAGCACCGCGCTCGCCTTCCGCCTCGAGGAGGACGGCCGCTCGTTCGTGTACGCCTCCGACGCCGGTTATCCCGACAGCGGACCGTCGCCGGAGGTGCTGGCGCTCTACCGCGGCGCCCACGTGTTGCTGCACGACACGACGTACATCCCGGCCGACCAGGCGACCCGGCGCAACCGCGGCTTCTCGTCGTACGAGCAGGCCGCCGACGCGGCGATCGCCGCCGGCGCCGGTCGGCTGGTGACGTTCCACTACGATCAGGACTACACCGACACCGACGTCGATGCCTTGCGCGACGCCTGCCGCGCCTACCTCGACGACCATGGCGGCCAGCACATCGACCTGATCGCCGCCGCCGAGGGCATGCAACTCGAGGTCTGAGCTACGGGATGAGCTACGGGACGACCACGAACTCGCGCTTCATGAGCGCGACCAGGTTCTGCGCGCAGTCGAGGTCGCTGCCGGGAAAGTGGTCGAGCACCTTCTGCAGCTGGCCGTGGTCGAGCACCAGCTGGAACGTGTCGAGCTCGCTCGGGGTCAGGTCGCGCAGCCGGCCGGCGAGCGGCGTCGGCACCGCGAGCGGCGAGCCGGGGGGCGGCAGGTGGTGCGCGATGTTGCGGATCTCGTCGAGCTGCCGCACGCCCTCCATCAACAGCGCCTCGGTCGACTCCTGGATCTCCTCCATCACCTGCATCTCGACCAGCGGCTCGAGCTCGAAGGTGCCGGTGGCCCACGTCAACATGCGGTAGATCGCCTTCTGCGGCGACAGGGCGAAGTCGTCGTTGATGGCGGCGAAGTAGAGCTGTCCCTTGCGCAGGTAGATCTTGCCGACCTGACCGGTCGACACGATCGTCAACACGCCCGACTTGCGCGACGTCGAGAGCAGCTGCAGCAAGTCGGGTAGCGGGATCTCCTCGATCACGCCCGACATCGGCCGGCCCGCCGAGCTCGACTGGCGGGCGGCACCCGCCTCGAGCCGTCGCCGCGCCTCGGCCTCGGACTGGTTGGCGGTCTGGGCATCGACGGCGACGACCTTGATGATCGACGTGCCGACCAGGATGCGATCGCCTTCGGCCAGGCGCGCCCGCCCGGAGATCTTCTCGCCGTTGACGAAGGTGCCGTTGGTCGAGCCGACGTCCTGGATGAGGATATCGGCGTCGGTGGTGGTGATCTTGGCGTGGCGCCGCGACACCATGTCCTCGACCAGCACCATGTCGAGGTCGCTGGAGCGACCGATGATGATCTCGCGGTTCATCCGCAACGGGAATTCACCCCCCTGGTATTTCCCGGAGATGAAGCGGAGAGCGAACCTGGGGCGATCGGACATGGAGGGAGGGAGAGAGCGGTCCGGCAAAGAACTCATCCCGAAGGATCTCGGGTCGTTCCAAGCCAAAAAAAGTGTAGTGCCAGCTGGTGTCAGGGCGCAAGTATCGGTGGCCGCAGGATCCCGGCGAGGCGCCGGTACACGTCCTCGGCGACCACCAGGCTCGAGTGCCCGAGCGGCACGGTCGTCGTCGCCGCGCCAGGCATCTTGGTGCGCCGCAGCGGCACCACCCAGTCGCGGGCCGCCGACAGCGAGTGGAGATCCACGCCCGGTGGCAGCGGTCCCTGGGCCAGCTCATCGAGGAAGCGGCTGCGGGGCAGGAGCTGCCAGGACGAGGTCGACCACAGGCCGAGGGTCGCGATGCCGGCGAGCGCGACCCAGGTGCCGTGGATCGGCGTGCCCATCATCACCAGCTTGCGGACCCGGGTATGGCCGCCCAGCTTCTTGGCGTAGTAGAGGCCGATGAGGCCGCCCATGGAGTGGCCGACGATGTCGATCTTCTGCCACGGCGTCTGGGCGAGGATGCGTTCGATCTTGCGATGGATGAGGAACGCCGAGCGGCGGATATCGCGCACGTTGAGGGTCCCGATGTTGAACGAGACCACGACGAAGCCGTCCTCGACCATGCGGCGCTCGAGCAGGTACATCGAGCCGCGGGTGCCGAGGAAGCCGTGGATCAGCAACACCGGCGGCGAGGACGCATCGGCGGTCTCGAAGCTGGCCTGACGGCGGATGCGGTTGCCGCGGGCGAGGCCGCGCAGGTAGGTCAGTCCGTCGGCACCGCCGGTGAGGTCTTGCCCGACCGAGCTGCGCCGGCCCAGCCAGCGCGATGGCGCGTCGGCGATGTAGCGGGCCAGCCACGACGAGCGGCGTACGGCGGCGGCGGCTGCGGCTCGAAAGCCGCCACGCGACCCTGCGGGTGACAGCTCGGATGGGTCGGGCGGGTCGGACGGCTCGGACATACAGCGAGAGTCGGGCTAGGCGAGGTCGCGAAAGCCCTGTCCACGAAGTCTAGAGCATTCTGCGGCGTATGCGGTCGCTGCCTGGGCAGGGCCGGGGTAGTCGACGACGCGCCAGACCCCGCGCTGGCCGATCATGCCGCGGCGGACCACCAGCGAGGACCCGTGGCGATACACCAGCACGAACTGGCTCTCGTGCCGCATCGAGCGCGAATCACCGGCCGGAACCGGGCCTGGCGGCGGCGCCGGGGCGGTCGGATCCCCGGCGACGATCTCCCCCGGCGCCGGCAGGCTGGTGATCGCGGCCTCGCAGAAGCCCAGCGCGGTTCGCGCGATCGACCGCAGGTCGAATGTAGGCAGCAGCGAAGCCAGCGGTTTCTCGAGGAGTACGGGCGGGGGTATGGCCACGGCGAAGACGGGCACGGGCACGGATACGGCCACGGGCCCGGGTACGGCTACGGCCACGGCTACGGGTACGGCTACGGGTACGGGTGCCGCGACGGGCACGGGCACCGGTACGGCGACGGCCGTGGTTACGGGTACCGGTACGGGTACGGCTACGGCCACGGGTACCGCGGCGGCCCCCGGTCCTGGCAGCGGTACGGGTGCTGGCGGTCCGTCCTCCGGCGCTTTGGCGCGATACGGAGCCGACGTACGGACCTGCTTCCGCGAGCTCGAAGGTGTCTTCCCCATGCTGAAAGGCGTGCCAGGGTTCGCCAGTCCGGGCCACTTTTCGGTCGGTCGTCACATCTCCGAGCGTACGTGGCCGCGGCAAGCTGGTAGAATCTCAAGGTTGACCGCCGCCACGCCAGGCCGGCGCCTCGGCCGCTATCACCTCGTGGAGCCACTGGGAGGTGGCCCGTGTGGAGAGGTTTATCGCGCCAAGGTCGTTGGCGTGGCGGGGATGGAGCGTCAGCTCGCGATCAAGCGCTTCCATCCCGAGCTGCTCGCCACGCCCGGCATGTCCGGACGCCTGTCGCAGGCGGCGCGCACGTACGGTGGGCTCGATCATCCCCGCGTGGCGCGCCTCGCGGAGCTTGGCGTCGCCGGCGGCGAGACGTTCACGGCTGTGGAATGGGTCAACGGGCTCGACCTCGCCCGGCTGCTCACCATGGCGGTCGAGACCAATGCGCCGCTGCCGGCCGGCGCCACGCTCAGCCTGCTGTCGGCGGCGGCGCGCGCCGTCGGGTACGCCCACGGCCGCGGCGTCTGCCATCTCGGGCTATCGCCGACCAACGTGATCGCGACCCCGGATGGTGACGTCAAGGTCACCGACGTCGGCATCCTGGCCTGCCGGATGCCCGTCGGAGCGGGCGCCCGGCCATCGGCGGATCCATCCCTGGCGGCGCGGGTCGCGTACTTTGCACCCGAGCAGCTCATCGGCGAGCCGGTGTCGGCGGCGAGCGACGTGTTCGTGCTCGGCGTGATCGCGTACGAGCTGGTCGCCGGCGTGCGACCGTTCATCGGCGCCACCGCCCTGGAGCTCGAACATGCGGTGTTGTCGGGCCGTCCGTCGCCGCTCGAGCTGCCGCGGCCCGTATCGAGGGTGATCGATCGCTGCCTGGCGCGCTCACCGTTCGAACGCTTCCCCGACGCGCGCGCGTTCGCCGACGCGCTCGACGCCGCGCTGCGGCTGTCGCCGCTCGCCGGCAGCCGGCGCGACATCGGCGACCGCGTCACCGCCGCGCTCGAGCACATCGCGCGCATCAACGAGCAGCAGCTCTCGGGCGCGCTGTCGTTCGCGGTCCCGTCGCCGCCGATGCGTCCGGGAACCGGCGGCCTGCTGCCGCTGCCACCGCCGCCCAGCGGGCGCACCGGTGGGTCGCCGATGATGCCGCCGGCGCGGACCCGGGCGCCCAGCGTGTCGCCGCCGGCGCCGCCGTCGGGCCACCCGCTGCGCGGTGGCGCGCCGCCGAGCGTGCGCGCCGCGACCGATCTCACCGGTGCGCCGACCATCGCGCGCGAGGAGCCTGACGAGTCCAACCTGTCGATCGGCGACGACACGGTGCCGCGCATCGCGCCGATGTGGCCGCCCACCGAACCGGTGCAGACGCTCAAGCAACCGCCGCCGATGAAGGCGCAGCTGCCACCGATGATGACGCGCACGATCGCGGTGCCGCCGCCGCCGCCGCGACCGCCGCCGCGACCGCCGGCGACGCGGCCAGCGGGTACCGGTCCGCCTCGTTTCGATCCGGCGTTCGAGCCGGCGCACGATCCGGCGTTCGACCCGTCCCAGCCGCTGCTGACGCTGGCCGACGGCTCACCGCCGCCGTTGCCGCCGCCGGCGCCGCCGCCGCCGAACGCGGGGCCCATGCCGCCGATGATGATGGTGCCGATGGGGGGCGCGCATCTGCAGGCGCCGGCGCCGCTGCCGGGGTCGTCGCCGCGATCGCAGCGCGCCATCCGCGTGGCCTTGATCGTCGCCATCGTGCTGGCGGTGGCCGGGGTCGGTGCGGTGGCCGGGTTCTTCGTCCATCGGGCCGTGAAGCAGTCGGGCGCCGGCGAGGGCGCGCTGACCAGCGCGGAGATCGACGCCGCCGCCACCGGGCCGGCGAGCGCGGACGCCGCCGCCACGATCGTGACGCCAGGCGATGCCGTGCGGTCGGTGTCGGGGTCGATCGACGCCGCCGCGGACGACGGCGATGGCGCCGCCGACGAGGCCGATGGCGCCGCGGCGGTGGTCGCGGTGATCGCGATGGACGCCGGCGAGACCCTGGTCGCGGCCGACGCGGCGGTGCCCGAGGCGGCCCCCGACGCGGCCGGCGCCGAGGTCGTGGGGCCGGATCCTGGCAACGACAAGCTGGTGATCCGCTCCGAGCCGGCGGGCGCCCGGGTGTTCGTCGACGGCGCCGATCAGGGTAAGACCCCGGTGACCCTCTCCGCCTCGACCGACCGGCTCGGGGTCGTGATCGTGCTGCCCGGCTACGCGCTCCACGTCGCCGAGATCGATGGCAAGGGAGCCCACGCGGCCACGCTGACCGCGGTGACGCCAACCGAGGGGCCGGCCGGGATCAAGGTGCGGTGCAAGGACGACGATCGCTACTACGTCTTCCTGGACGGCCAGCCGACCGGGCAGATGTGCCCGACCGAGCGCCTCGGCGTCGGCACCGGTGATCACACCATCGAGGTCTACGATCTGATCAGCGAGACCCGGCGCCAGTTCAGCGCCAAGGTGCGCGGGACCCGGGCCTCGCTGCGGGTCCGGGTCGACTGACGCCCCGCTGACTACCCGGCGACGTCCGGGCTGACGGACTTCATCGCTTCCTTGAGGAACGTCAGCTGGGTCTTGGGCGCCGGCAGGCAGCCGTAGTCCTCGATCAGCTGGTTGTCGAGCCGGTCCGCCATCGCGATGAACGTCGCCACCCGCTCGACGAGCGCGTCGAGGTCGTGGTGGGCGAAGATGTCAGACGCGTGGAGCGTGAGGCTCACCTGGATGAGGTTTTCGGCCAGGTCGAAGGCGTACGGCGCGTGCTGCGCGGACAGCAAGAACCGGAACAGCTCGTTGAGCCTCTGCTTGCCAGGCTGCGCCAGCGTCGACAGGAAGCACAGGTGCTCGGAGCAACAGCTCCAGATCTGGATCGGCGCGCTGCCGCTGTAGAACGACCAGTTGAGCGTGCCGTGGCGAGCCAGCACCGGGTCGATGGCGGCCTTGGCCAGGCCACCCTCGACGAACGCGACCACCGGGTGTGGCTCGACGGCGTGGAAGTAGGTCTCGAGCTCGAGGCTCTCGAGGTCCGAGCCACAGCCATCGCAGTAACGCTGGGCGGATTCGAGCAAGGCGTCGCACGACGGGCAGGTCACGCCGAACGCCGCGGTCTGGGTGGCGAAGCTGTCGGCGAAGGCGCGCACGTCGGAGCCCGGGATGCCGAAGCCGACGTTGTCGGCCGACGACAGCTTGCAGGTGGTCACCGCGATCACCTGCTTCGCTTCGTCGAGGATCGGGCCTCCCGAGTTGCCGGGATTGATCGCGGCGTCGGTCTGCACGAAGTGCTGTTCGTCGAGGAGCTGATGGGGGTGCGAGATGACACCCTCGGTCAGCGACAGCGGCAGGCCGACGGGGAAGCCGATGATGCGGACCTTCTGCTGCGACCGCAGCCCCTCGCTGGAGGCGACCTGGAGGACGGTCTCGTCGAGCTCGACCTGGAGCTCGACGATCGCCAGGTCGCGCCGGGGATGGATCCGTCGCACCGTGCCCAGGACCCGGCGCTTGTCGCGGAGCTCGACGCCCACCTTGCGATAGGGCGCGACCACGTGACAGTTGGTCAGCAAGAGGTTCTTGGCGATCAGGAAGCCGGTCCCGGTGCCGCCACCGGTGAAGATCTGAAACACGCCCAGCTGTTCGATGTTGTCGATCGATTCACTCATTGCGCTTGCTCCTGGTCGGGCTCGGCGGCGTCACCAGCGTCCGCCTCGTCGTCGCCTTCCTCCTCGCCGTCCTCGTCCTCCGGTTCGTCGCGGTAGCGTTCGACCAGCTGCTCGGCGTGATCGAGCATGATGCCGGCCGCCTCCCGCCACGGCTTGTCGGACGCCGACGCGAGGCCAGCCTGCATGGCCAGCCCGATCTCGGTCGGCCACGAATGGGTCGCCAGCAGGTAGTAGTAGGTGCCGATCAGCGGCAGCGCGGTGTCCATCGATTGCCCCGCGGCGCGGAACTTCTTGATGGTGTTCATGTAGTTGCCGGGGCCGAAGAAGCTCGACAGGCGGGCCGGGGTCCCTTCCGTGAACGGGTTGATCGCGTACTCGACGTGGCCGACGCTGCGCCGCAACTCGTCGCTGCTGATGGCCTTCATGTCCTTGATGCACTTGGCCAGCGTGGTCTCGCGCTTGCGGGGGTCGACGTCGGAGTCGTTGAAGGTGTTGGCGCTCTCGAGCATGCGCGGCAGGACGCTGCCGCCGACCGGCAAGACGAACCGGATCCGCTGCAGCGCGAACGACGTCACCTCGTTGAGGAAGAACTGCGAGCGCTTGCGCTGTGATTCCGTCAGCAGCTCCTCGACGTCGTTCCAGTGGGTGCGCCAGCCCTGCTCGGCACGCTCGAGCTCGTCGTCGTCGAGCGCGCCGACGGTCCCGCGATCGAGCGGCGTGACGCCGAACTGGCTCGCCATCCAGTCATCGTGCTGATCGGCGACCACCGGCATGCGGCGCAGCACCTCGATGAGCTTCTGCGGATGCAACGCCGACAGCTTCTCGGTGAACTCGAGATGGATGTCCTCGCCATGGAGCCGGGCCTGGTGGAGCTGCCCGGATCCATTGATCCGGGTCAGCACGTAGCGCAGCGCCGCGACCCCGCTGCCGGTCGTGGGCAGGCGGGCCATCGGCACCGACAGGAAGCACACCCCGTCCGTGATCCGCGCCGTGACGCGCGACGAGCCCTGCGTGAACGCGAAGCCGGCGGCGAGGTCGGGCGGTTCGCCGTCCGGGAACAGGTGCCGGAACACCGTCTGCGCCGAGGCCAGGAACTCGCCAGCGGTGTACAGCTCGCCGGCGGTCTCGAGGAGCTGGTAGTCGAGCGTCCTCCCGACGGCGGCCTTCCGGATCGGCGCCAGGTAGGTCAGTGACGAGATGCTCATTGGTTCCCCCGCGGATCACGATGCGGCCGGTCGCCATCCGCGATCAAGACGGCGAGCATCTTGATGGGATCTTGATCGACCCCGGGTTCGTCTTGACACCGTCCTGATCGCCAGGGCGGTAGATCTGCTCCGTGGAAGGTCCCTACCGTCAGCCCGGGCGTTCGGTCGCCACCGCGCCGACCCGCGATCCCGACGCCGCGATCATCTATGGCGTCCTCGCGGTGCTGGGCGTTGGCCGGGTCGCGGCGGCGCTCGCGGCGGCGGAGCCGTTCGCAGCCGAGGTGACCATCGCGGCGGCGTTCGCGGTTGCCGGCCTGCTCGGCCTGCTCCGCGGCCGCGGGTGAAAGCCGGTATGGTGGCGCGGTGGAGCCTCGGGTTCGAACCAGCACCTGGGGCTACGCCAGGGCGGTGGCGGCGGTCGCCGTCACCACCGCGCTCGGCTTCGCGCTCTATCCCCACATCGGGCTCGGCGATGTCGGCATGCTCTACCTGCCGGCGGTGATGCTGGCCTCGCTGGCCGGCCGCGGGCCGGCCCTGGTGGCGGCCTCGGTCGCGGTCGCCGCCTTCGACTTCTGCTTCGTGCCGCCGCGGTTCACGTTCGTGATCGTCGACGCCCAGCACGCCGTGACGTTCGTGGTGATGTTCGCCACCGGGCTGGCGATCGCCACCTTGACCGAGCGCCTGCAGCGGCAACAAGCGCTCGCCCGTCAGGCCGACCTGCGGGCCCGGACCGAGGAGGTGCGCAGCTCGCTGCTGTCGAGCGTCTCGCACGACCTGCGCACGCCGCTCGCCGTGATCACCGGCGCGGCGACCTCGGCCCGCGATAGCGCGGTGCCGTTCGCCGCCCGCCAGGAGCTGCTGGCGACCGTGGTCGACGAGGCCCGGCGGCTGGAGCGCATGCTCGGCAACCTGCTCCACCTCACGCGCATGGAGACCGGCCTGGCGCCGGTCCGCGAGTGGGTCCCGATCGACGAGCTGGTCGGCGGCGCCTTGACCCGCGTCGAGCGCATGGTCGGCGATCGGGTCGTGGAGGTCGACGTGCCGCCCGAGATCGCGGTCCCGGTCGACCCGGTCCTGCTCGAGCAGGCGTTGATCAACCTGATCGAGAACGCGATCCGGAACGGCGCGCCGCCGATCTCGATCGCCGCGGCGCGGATCGGCGACCGGGTGGTGATCGAGGTCCGTGATCGAGGACCCGGGATCAAGGCTGGGGACGAGGAGCGGGTGTTCGAGAAGTTCTTCCGCGCCTCGGCCGCGCCCGGCGCCGGCCTCGGTCTCGCGGTCGTGCGCGCCATCGTTCGCGCCCATGGCGGCGACATCCACGCCAGCAACCAGCCCGACGGCGGCGCCCGCTTTGTCGTCGAGTTGCCGGCGGCGGCGGCGCCGTCCATCGCGCCCGCGCTCGCCGAGGTGCGATCATGAGCAGTGGGCTCACCGTGCTGGTGGTCGAGGACGAGCTGGCGATGCGCCGGCTGCTGCGGGCCACCCTCGAGGCGCACGGCTTTCGCGTCGTCGAGGCCGCCACGTTCGCCGATGGCCGCCGCGCCGCCGCCGCCGAATCGCCGGCGCTCATCATCCTCGATCTCGGCCTCCCCGATGGCGACGGTGTCGAGCTGGTGCGGGCGCTGCGTGAGTGGACCGCGGTGCCCACCATCGTCGTGTCGGCGCGCGATCGTGAGGCCGACAAGGTGCGGGCGCTGGACGCCGGTGCCGACGACTACCTGACCAAGCCATTTGGCACCGGCGAGCTCCTGGCCCGCATGCGGGTCGCGCTGCGCCACGCCGCGTCCGCCGCCGGGACCCCGCCCGCCGACGCGGTGGTCGAGGTCGGTCCGATCCGGATGGATCACGGTCGCCACGAGGTCACGGTCGCGGGCGAGCTCGTGCACCTGACCCCGATCGAGTTCCGGCTCCTGGCGCTCTTGATGCAACACGCCGGCAGGGTGCTGACCCATCGTCATCTGTTACGCGAAGTCTGGGGACCTGGCGCCGTCGAGCAGACCCACTACCTGCGGGTCCACATGGGCGCGGTGCGGCGCAAGATCGAACGCGACGCGGCGCGGCCGCACTGGCTGCTCACCGAGCCTGGCGTCGGTTACCGGCTGCGGGACACCGACGAGCAGGACGATCCCTGACTGGAAGCTACTCGAATCAATCGAGTTTCGGCCTTGATGGATTCTTTACGCGAAGGGGTGGTAGCCGTTCTCTGTCGCCGTCGGCGACTCGATGGCCTTAGCCGCCCCCGCTCGCGCCACCACGACCCAGGGACACCACGCCCCGCGATCGCGCCGTGCCCTCGCGATGACCTCGATGGGAGCGCTCGGCGTGGTCTACGGCGACATCGGCACGTCGCCGCTGTACGCGCTCAAGGAGTGCCTGAGCTGGCCGCACTCACCGCACGCGGTCCGGCCCGACCCGACCGCGGTGCTCGGCGTGCTGTCGCTGGTGTTCTGGGCGCTGATGCTGGTGGTGGTGCTGAAGTACCTGGTGTTCGTGCTGCGCGCCGACAACAAGGGCGAGGGCGGCATCCTGGCCCTGGCCGCGCTGGTCGAGTCCGACAACAGCGGGCGTGAACGGCTGGCGATCTCGGTCCTGCTGGCGCTGTTCGGTGCCGGGCTGCTGTTCGGCGACGGGTTGATCACCCCGGCGATCTCGGTGCTCGGCGCCATGGAGGGCCTGTCGGAGCAGAACCCGAGCCTGACCTACCTCGTCGTCCCGATCACGATCGCGATCCTGATCGGGCTGTTCTTCGTGCAACGGATCGGCACCGGGCGCATCGGGGGCGTGTTCGGCTGGGTGATGCTGGTGTGGTTCATCGCCATCGGCGTGGCCGGCGCGCGCTGGGTGGTCGCCAACCCCTCGGTGTTGCGGGCCGCCGATCCACGCTACGCGGTCGAGTTCCTGGCCAGCAGTGACTGGCATGGCTTCCTGCTCCTGGGCTCGGTCTTCCTGGTCGTCACCGGCGGCGAGGCGCTGTACGCCGACATGGGTCACTTCGGGCGGGTTCCGATCCGGATCGCCTGGTTCACGATCGCGCTGCCCGGCCTGCTGCTCAACTACTTCGGCCAGGGCGCGCTGATGCTGGCCCGCGAGCCGGGCACGGTGAAGAACCCGTTCTACGCGCTGGTCGAGGGTCCGTTCCTGATCCCGATGCTGATCCTGGCCACGATGGCGGCCGTGATCGCGTCGCAGGCGCTGATCTCGGGGGTGTTCTCGTTGACCCGGCAGGCGATGCAGCTTGGCTTCTGGCCCCGGCTCACGGTGGTGCACACCTCGGCCGACGCCGAGGGACAGATCTACATCCCCGAGATGAACTACCTGATGCTCCTCGGATGCGTGGTCCTGGTGCTGCAGTTCCGCACCAGCTCCGCGCTGGCCGCGGCCTACGGCATCGCGGTGACCGGCACGATGGCGATCACGTCGGTGCTGTTCTACATGCTGTGCGTGCGGCGATGGGGCTGGCGGCCTCGCCGTGCCGCGGCGCTGCTGGTCCTGTTCCTGACCTTCGACCTCGCGTTCCTGGTCGCCTGCGCGACCAAGTTCCTCGACGGTGGCTGGTTTCCACTGTCGCTCGGCGTCGCGGTGTTCGTCGTGATGACGACCTGGTGGCGCGGGCGCGTGGAGCTGGGCCGCATCATGGAGTCGGGCGCCGTGCCGACCGATCTGTTCCTCGCCGACCTCGAGACCTCCCCGCTGCCGCGCGTCGAGGGCACCGCGGTGTTCATGTCGTCGTCGGCGGACAGCGTGCCCAACGTCGTGCTCCACCACGTCAAGCACAACCGGATGTTGCACCAGGAAGTGGTGCTGTGCTCGGTGACCACCGAGCCGGTGCCGTGGGTGTCGGCCTCGCGCGGCCTCGAGGTGAAGCCACTCGGGCATGGCATGTACCGGATGATCGCGCGCAGCGGGTTCATGCAGAGCCCCGACGTGCCGGCCCTGGTCGCGCGCTGCGTGGCGCGCGGCGACATCAAGGCGCAGCCGATGACGACCACCTACTACCTGGGCCGGCAGACGCTGATCGTCACCGGCAGGGTGAAGATGGCGCGCTGGCGCAAGCTGCTGTTCTCGTTTCTGGTCAGGAACTCGCGTCCGCCGACCGCGTTCTTCAACTTGCCGCCCAACCGGGTCGTGGAGCTGGGGTTGCAGATCGAGATCTGATCGCGGTCGCGGGTGACCTCGCCGACAGCTACCGGGGCAGCGTCGCCCAGATGTCCTGCAAGCGTTTGGTCGAGATGGGGACCGCGGTCTTGAGCTCGGGCGCGAACGTCTGCACGCGCAGCTCCTCGATCAGCCAGCCGAGCTCGTCGAGCTCGGTCAGCGGGCGGCCCTGCGCCCGCAGCTCCTCGCGCTCGGTCTGGTAGCGCTGCCAGAACGGCGTCACCTGCGCCGCCTTCTGCTGGTCCTTCGGCGGATCGTTGGGCAGCCGCTGCAGCCGGACCTGGATCGCCCGCAGGTAGCGGACGAGGTGGCCGAAGCGCCCGGCCGGCGTGACCAGCATCAGCTCGGGCGGGGCGAGGTGGTGCAGCTGGCTCTGGACGTCGTCGTAGACCGCGCGCAGGAGGCCGGGCTTGCCGGCCAGGGGCTTGAGCGCGACGCGGACCTTGTCGAGCTCGCTGCTGAGCTCGACCGCGGTCCGGCCCAGCTGCGCCAGGGCCTCGGGCAGCTGGCTGCGGCCCTCGACCAGGCGCTCGCCGAAGGCCGCCTTGCTGCGCGGGAACTCGTCGGCCGTGGTCAGCCCGAACGCGGTGTCGAGCGCGCGCAGCACGACCTGGCGCCGCGGTGGCACCGGCGCGCCCGGCACGGCGAGCGGGCCGTGGGCGATCACGCCCGGCAGCTGGGATTCGAGCTTGCTGACCGTGGTGCGCAGCTGCAGCAGGAACAGCCGGCGCAGGCCGAGCCGCGTGGCCTCGGCGGCGGCCGCCGGGGACTCGAGCAGCCGCACGTCGACCGCCACCTCGGTGTCGATGAGGGCCGGGTAGGCCAGGAGCCGGCGGCCGCCGATGTCGAGCTCGACCGACAGCGGCAGCGCGTCGAAGTCCCACGCGGTCAGGCCGGTGCGCTCGTGCCGTTCGCGCGGCGCCCGCGCCCACAGGTCGCGGGCGCGCTGGCCGAGCGTGCGCTGCAGCTCGCCGAGGTCGCGGTCCTGGCCGAGCACGTGGTCGTGCTCGTCGACGACGCGGAACGTGAAGCCGAGGTGCCGGGGCACCGCGCGCAGATCCCAGGCGGTGCGCGGCACCCGTTCGCCCGTGCGCTCGTGGATGGCTCGCTCGAGCGCGGGCAGCATCGGGCCGTCGAAGGGCCGCAGCTGGACGGCGAGCGTCCCGGTGAGCTCGCCCATCGGCGGCAGCGTCCTGCGCACCGCCCTGGGCAGCTCGTCGAGCACCGCCCGGAGTTTGGCCTCGTGCCAGCCGGGGATGGTCCAGGCCCAGACCTCCGGGTCGAGCTGCGGCAGCAGCGCGAGGGGCACGGTGGCGGTGATGCCGTCGTCGTCCGCGCTGGGGTCGAACACGTAGGTGAGCGGCACGGTGGTGCCCGCCACCACGAGCTGGTCGGGGTAGCGCGCCGGCGACAGCTCGTGGGCCTCGTCGAGCAAGACGTCGGCGAGCGACAGCTCGAGCACCCTCGGGTCCTGGGCCTCGGCGGCCTTGCGCCAGGCCTCGAACGTCGCGCCGCTGTGGACGCCGGCGGGCACCCGCTCCTCGAAGAAGCGGGCGAGCGCGTATTCGTCGGCGAGCATGTCGCTCTTGCGCGCCTTGTCGCGCAGCCGCTGCACCTCGTCGAGCAGCGCGCGGTTGTGGGCCATGAACCGGGCCTTGGTCGTGTACTCGTGGCGGACCAGCGCGTGATCGATGAACAGCTCGCGGCACATGGCCGGGTCGACGGCGGCGTACGCCGTCTTGCGGTTGATGATGGGCAGGCCGTAGAGCGTGACCTGCTCCTTGGCCATCACCTGCGCCGCCTTCTGCTCCCAGTGCGGGGGGCCGTGGTTGCGCTTGCACAGCGGCCCGGCGGCCTGCTCGAGCCAGGTCGGGTCGATCTTGGCCACCCCGCGAGCGTAGAGCTGCGAGGTCTCGACCAGCTCGGCGGCCATGACCCAGGGCGTCGGCTTGCGCGCCAGGGCCGACGACGGATGGATCATGAAGCGGGTCTGGCGGGCGCCGACGTACACCCGCGCCTCCTGGTTCCACATCCCGATCTTGCTGAGCAGCCCGGGCAACAGCGCGCGGTGGAGCTGCTCGGCGGACGCCGGCTTGGTGTTGGGCGTGAAGTCCAGCTCGCGCACCACGCGCACCAGCTGCTCGTGAAGGTCTTCCCACTCGCGCATGCGCCGGGCCGACAGGAAGGTGTCGCGACCCAGCTTCTCGAGCTGGCGCTTGCTGCTGCGGCCGCGCGCGTCCTGCCAGAACTCCCACAGCTTGAGGTAGCTGACGAAGTCGCTGCCCTCGTCGCGGAACTTGCGGTGGGCCTCGTCGGCCTTCTGTTGCGCCGCCAGCGGCCGGTCGCGCGGATCCTGCAGGCCGAGCACCGCGGCGATGACCAGCACCTCGCGCAGCGCGCCGTGGTCGCGTCCGCCCAGGACCATGCGTCCGAGCCGCGGGTCGATGGGCAGCCGGCCCAGCTGCTCGCCGAGCGGCGTCAGCCGGCCGGCGTCGTCGATCGCCCCGAGCTCCTCGAGCACCCGGTAGCCCTCGTCGATCGCGCGCTTCGGCGGCGGATCGAGGAACGGGTAGGTCGCGATGTCGCCGAGGCGCAGCGTCATCATGCGCAGGATCACCCCGGCGAGGCCGACGCGCTTGATCTCCGGATCGGTGTACGCGGGCCGCGAGCCGAAGTTTGGCTCGTCGTACAGGCGGAAGCACACGCCGCTCTGGGTGCGACCGCAGCGGCCCTTGCGTTGATCGGCGCTGGCCTGCGAGATCTCCTCGACCAGGAGCTGGGTCACGCCGGTCCGGACGCTGTAGCGGTTCACGCGGGCGACCCCGGTGTCGACCACGTACACGATGCCGGGAATGGTGAGCGACGTCTCGGCGACGTTGGTGGCCAGCACCACCCGCCGCTGCGGCAGGGTCTGGAACACCCGCTGCTGCTCGGCCGACGACAGCTTGGCGTAGAGCGGCAGCACCACCGTGTGCGGTAGCGCGCGCTGCTCCAGCTCGAGCACCGACTCGCGGATCTCGCGCTCGCCGGGCAGGAACACCAGCACGTCGGGGCGCGGGTCGAGCTCGGTGATCTCGTTGACCGTGTTGGCCACCGCCTCGACGAGATCGGCCTCGTCCTCGCGCGGCGGTCGGTAGAGCACGTCGACCGGGTAGGTCCGGCCCGAGACCTCGATGACCGGCGCGCCCGCGAAGAAGTCGCTGAAGCGCTCGGTCGCGAGCGTCGCCGAGCTGACGATGACCCGCAGGTCCGGGCGCCGCGGCAGCAGGCCCTTGAGGTAGCCGAGGAGGAAGTCGATGTTGAGGCTGCGCTCGTGGGCCTCGTCGACGATGAGGGTGTCGTAGCTGCGCAGCAGCGGGTCGCTCTGCAGCTCGGCGAGCACGATGCCGTCGGTCATGAACTTGATGTACGAGGTCTTCTTGATCCGGTCGTTGAAGCGGACCTTGTAGCCGACCACCTCGCCCAGCTCGGTGTCGAGCTCCTGCGCGACCCGCGCCGCCACGCTGGTCGCGGCGATGCGCCGCGGCTGGGTGCAGCCGATGTACGCGTGCGCGCCCCGACCGATCGCCAGACAGATCTTGGGCAGCTGCGTCGTCTTGCCCGAGCCGGTCTCGCCGGCCACGATGACGACCTGGTGGGCGTCGATCGCGTTGGCGAGGTCGACGATCCGGGCCGTGATGGGCAGCTCGGGCGGGAACCTCACGCGGTCGGACAGGCGCAGCCCCGGACGCAGCACGGGCGCCAGCTCAGTCGTCGCCGCCACCGCCGCCGCCGCCCTCCTCCTCCTCCTCGAACTTCTGCCGCGGGTCGAGCGCGTACTTGCGGATCAGCTCGCGCAGGTGCTTGCGATCGATCTGCGCTTCGCGGGCCGCCGCCGACAGGTTCATCTTGTGGCGGCGCATCAGATCTTCGATGTACTCGCGCTCGAACATCTCGACCAGCTGGCCCTTGGCTTCCTTGAACGGCAGGTCGGTCCGGATCCCCAGCGCCGGCGCGGCATCCTGGACCAGGGCGTCGTCGATGTTGATCGAGCTGCCACGCGACAGCAGGCAGGCGCGCTCGATCGCGTTGCGCAGCTCGCGCACGTTGCCGGGCCACGAGTGGCGGACCAGCTTGGCCAGGTCCTCGGGGCTGCAGTTGAGCTGCGGCCCGAAGCCTTGCATGAAGTGGTTGACCAGCAGCGGGATGTCGGCGCCGCGCTCGCGCAGCGGCGGCACCGTCACGCGGATGACCGCCAGCCGGTAGTACAGGTCCTCGCGAAACGCCTTCTTGGCGACCTCGGCGCGCAGATCGCGGTTGGTCGCCGCCACCACCCGCACGTCGATCTTCTCGTAGAGGTTGGAACCGACCTTGCGCACCGCGCGCTTGTCGAGCACCCGCAGCAGCGACGGCTGCAGGTCGAGCGCCATCTCGCCGATCTCGTCGAGGAAGATGGTGCCGCCGTGGGCCTCGGCGAACGCGCCCTTGCGGTCGGTGATGGCGCCGGTGAACGAGCCCTTGACGTGGCCGAACAGCATCGACTCGATCAGCTCGCGGGGCACCGAGCCGCAGTCGAAGACCACGAACGGCCCGTCGCGGCGCGGCGAGTGGTTGTGGACCTCCTCGGCGATCAGCTCCTTGCCGGTGCCGGTCTCGCCCTCGATCAGGACGGTGGCGCTGGTGGCGGCGACGTCGGCGAGCAGCTTGAACAGCTGCCGCATCTTGGTGTCGGCGCCGACGATGCTACCGAAGGCGGTCTCCGGCGATGGCTCGGGTTCGACCACCTCCTCGTCGGGGAGGAACTTGATGACCGTGCGGCCCAGCTTGACCTCGGCGCCGAAGCCGATCGCGATCTTCTCGAACCGTGAGCCCTGGATGAAGGTGCCGTTGGTCGACCCCTGGTCGACCATGATCACCTCCTCGTCGACCAGCTCGGCGGTCAGGTGCTTGCGTGACACCGTCTTGTCGGTGAGCACCATCTCGCACGAGGGCGCCGAGCCGAACGCGACCGACCCGCCCTCTTCGAGACGCACCGATTCACCTCGGTCGGGTCCCTTGATGACCAAGAAGATCCCGCCGCGATTCTGCCGCGAGAACGAGGGCACCTCGTCGAGCAGGGCGGTGACGTTGGAACGATCCCTCGACATGGAAACAGGTGCTTCGGCATCGTAGCCCTCGGCTGGCCAGACTGTAAATGCCAACGGGCAATTGCGCGCGGGGTGGGCTCAGTTCACCTCGGGGCCGGAGGTGCCGGCCCGCGACGGCGCATGAGGATGCGCGAGGAAGGGGTGGCCCCGGCGGGCGTACCCAGGTGGGTACCGTCGCGGGCGGACCGCAGGGGCCGGCGCTGCCGCGGAACCTCGTCGATGGACGAAGGAGCCGTGTCCGTGGCCAGCCCGTAGGGCTGCGCCGGAGCGAGCTTGCGGCGACGGGTCGGCGCCACTCGGATCGAGGTGGCGTTACCCATGACCCTGAACCGGATCGCCACCCGGTGACCGGTGTCCACGAAGCACCCATGTATCTGTGTTCAAGCACAGACATCCTGGACACTCTTGCCCACGGACATCCCTGACAATCAGAGCAAGGACATCCCTGACACTTTCTTCGCTCCGCGCCGGCGCCGGGGAACGATGAGGCCGCGGTCGGGACGGTGTTCGTCGAGGCGGCCGAGTG
>CANKMW010000073.1 GCA_947483555.1 Myxococcales bacterium | reverse complement strand
TCGGTTTCGGTTTCGGTTTCGGTTTCGGTTTCGGTTTCGGTTTCGGTTTCGGTTTCGGTTTCGGTTTCGGCGTCGGTTTCGGTTTCGGTTTCGGTTTCGGTTTCGGCGTCGGTTTCGGTTTCGGTTTCGGTTTCGGCTACGGCTACGGCTACGGCCTCGGTCTCGGCCTCGGTCTCGGCCTCGGTCTCGGCCTCGGTCTCGGTCTCGGTCTCGGCGTCGGCCTCGACCGTCGGCCTCGACCGTCGGAGCGGGGTGCTAGCGTTGCGATCCGCCTGATGCTGCGCGTGGTCGAGAGCAATCGGTTCGAGGAGCTGGGCGCCGCCCTCGCCGAGGCGCTGGCGGTGGCCGCCGATCCGTTCGCGCCGCCGCTGGTGGCGGTCGACAACCGAGTGGTCGCACGCTGGGTCCAGTACGCGGTCGCGAGCGGCAACGGCATCGCCGCTGGCTACCAGCGCTACTTCTTCGACGATCTGGTCGCGGCGACGCTTGGCACCGACGGCCTCGCCGCGCTCGACCGGCCCCGACTCGAGGTCGTGGTGGCGTCGGCGCTGGCCGATGACGTGCTGCTCGCCGAGCCGGCGATGGCCGAACCGCGCGCGTACCTCGAGGCCGATCCCGACGGGCCGAGCCGGCGCCGGGTGCAGCTCGGGTCGCAGGTCGCGGATCGCTACTGGCAGTACGCGCTGACCCGGCCTGACTGGCTCGATGCCTGGGAACGCGGCGCGGCTGCGGACACGGGACCGGTGGATGAGCTGATGGCGACCTGGCAGGCGCGGCTGTGGCGCGCCGTGGGCGACCGGCTGGCGCGGCCAGCGCGGGCAGCGAGCGGTCGCGAGCGCGCGCCGCGCTGGGTGCCGACGCCGCGGCTGGCGAGCGCGCGGCGCCGCGTCGGCCTGGCGGCGCCGCCGGGACCGCCGGTGTTCGTGGTCGGCTTCTCCTACCTGCCGCGCGCGTATCTCGACACGCTGGCGTACCTCGCCGAGACCCGCGACGTGCACGTGCTCGCGGTGTCACCGTGCGCCGAATACTGGGGCGACGTCGAGCGTCCTTCGACGCGGGTCCGGCTCGACCGCGGCCGCGCCGCGGCCGAGTCGCCGGGCGGCGGCCGCGCCGCGGCCGAGTCGCCGGGCGGCGGCCGCGCCGCGGTCGGCGCGATCGGGCCCGGGGATCCGCCCGCGCTCGAGCGCTGGGGCGCCCCGGGCCGCGACTACCTGTCGTCGCTCGCCGAGCTGTCGCAGGGCGACATCGACGATCGGTTCGTCGACGCTTCGCCCGCGGCGGCGCGCGCGACCGCCCTCGATCGGTTCACGTTCGACACCCTGGTCCGCGCCGCCGCCTCCGGTGACGCGACCGCCATCGGCGTCGACCTGCTGGCCTGTCCCTCGGTGGCCCGCGAGGTCGAGATCGTGGGCAGCGAGATCGCGCGCCTGCTGGCCGACGATCCCGAGCTGCGCGCCAACCAGATCGCCGTCCTGTTGCCGCCCGGCGCCACCGAGTCGTACCTCGGCCAGCTGCCGGCCGTGTTCGGCGCCCTCGAGCTGCCGTTCCATGTCGTCGACGCACCGGCGGTCGGTCATGGTCACGTCGCCGAGGCCGCCGAGCTACTGCTGGCGCTGCCGCTCGGCACCTTTCGCCGCCCCGAGTTGCTCGGCCTGATGACCCACCCCGCGGTGCAGGCGCGCCATGCGCACGTCGACCCGGCCGACTGGGTGCGCTGGGCCGACGAGCTCGGCATCGTGCACGGCGCCGACGTTGGCGATCATGCCGGCACGTACCTCGCGACCGCAGACCACTTCCACTGGGAGCAAGGCCTGCGCCGCCTGGCGCTCGGGGCGTTCATGGCCGCGGCGCGCTCGGGCACCGACACCGTCGCACGGCTCTCCGATCGCACCTACCTGCCGCTCGAGATCGCCGCCGACGAGCAGCCCACGGCCGCGACCTTCGCGCTCCTGGCCCGCTCGCTGATCGCCGATGCGCGCTGGCTGCGTCGCGAGCGACGTCCGCTGGCATCCTGGGCCGAGGTGCTCGACGCCCTGGTCCTGGCCTACCTGGGCGCCGGTAGCGCCGGCGCCACCGGTGCCGCCGAGCTGGCTCGGGTGCGCGCCGCGCTGTCGGGCCTGGGCGAGCTCGACCTCGACGGGCGCCTGCTCGACTATCGCGAGATCCAGGCGCTGGCGCGGCGCCGCCTCGGTGGCGTGCGCGGCGATCGTGGGGAGCCGCTGGCCCACGGGGTCCACGTCGCGCGGCTGGTGCCGCACCGCGCGCTGCCGTTCACCGTGATCTTCGCGCTCGGGCTCGGTGAGGAGCACTTCCCGGCCAGCGACCGGCCCGGCGCCCTCGATCTCCGCGTGACGCGGCGCAAGGGTGACGTCAGCGCGCGCGAGCGCGATCGCTACGCCTTCTTCGAGACCGTGCTGGCCGCGCGCCGCCGGCTGTACCTGTCGTACGTGGCCCGCGAGCCGGTGACCGGCGAGCCGCGCAGCCCGTCGGCGGTGATCCACGAGCTCGCCGAGATGCTGGCCCCGTACCTCGGCGCCACGCCCGACGACACCCTGGCCGCGATGCGCATCGATCATCCGCTGCACCGCTTCGATCCGTCCTACGACCACGGCGCGGCGGCGGCGCGGCGGCTGACCCGCAGCGCGGCGCCGACCCAGCCCCGCGAGCGCGACGCGGCGCAGGTCCGCACCACGATCGAGGCCGCCGCCGACGGTGGCGAGCGCGCGGTGCCGGCGCCGCGCGCGGTGCGCCGCCGCTTCGCCGCCGCCGCCAACCTGGGGCCGGTGGCCAGGGCGCTTGGCATCGGACTCGGCCGCGACCTGCCGCCGCCGTCGGATGACGCGCCGCTGGTGCTGCGGCTGTCCGCCGTGCGCAAGTTCCTCGAATCGGCACCTCAGGGCTGGGCCCAGGCGGTGCTGCGGCTCGATCAGGACGACGTCGAGGATCCGACGCTGCGCGACGAGGAACCGCTGACGCTGGGCGCGCTCGAGCGCGCGATGGCGGGCCGCGACGCCTTCACGCGCTACCTGGGCGGCGTGCCGCTGGCCGACGCGTTCGCGCACACCTGGGACCGGCTCCACCTCGGCGGCGGCGCCCCGGTCGGGGTGTTCGGCACCGCGGCGCGGGTGGCGCTCGAGCGCCAGGTCACGAGCTGGGCCGCCGATCTCGAGCGCTTCGGCGGTCGCGACCAGCGGTTCAGCGTGTTCGGCTTCGGTCGCAAGCCCGACGCGCTCGCCGAGCTGCTGCCGCCGATCGCGCTCACCGTCGAGGCCAACGGGGTGCGTCGTCGCGTCGAGCTGGTCGGGACCAGCGAGCCGTACGGCGAGCACGCCGGGTCGTTGATCGTGGCGCCTGGCCTCATGCGCCCCCGTCACGTCCTGCGCGCCGCCATCGACCACGTCGCGCTGGCCGCCGCCGGTCGGCTCCGCTTCGGGTCGTGGCACCTGATCCTCGACAAGGAGGGCGCTCATCGAGCCCGCCACGAGCGCTGGGATCCCGACGAGGCACGCGGCTATCTGACCTCTCTGGTCGCCGACCTGCTCTCCGGCGGCCACGAGTATCTGCTGTCGGTCGAGATGGCGACCGCGGTCCTCGATGGCAAGGAGGTGCGGGTCGAACCGCCGAGCGCGCGCGACGGCCGGCCGGGCGCGATCGGCTACGGACCGATGTCACCGCGCGACGACCTGGAGCCGCCGCCGCCCGCCGAGCTCGAAGCGATGGCGCGTCGCCGCCTGGCTCCCCTCAAGGATCGCATCAAGCCGGAAGGCCCGGCGTGACCGCCGTGCGCTGGTATCGGCCGCCGATGCTCGGCGACGCCGGGGCGCCGTTGCTGGTGGTCGAGGCGTCGGCGGGCACCGGCAAGACCTGGTTCCTCGAGCGCCGGGTCGTCGATCTGATCCTGCGCGCCGGCGCCACCATCGATCAGATCCTGGTGGTGACCTTCACCGACAAGGCGACCGCCGAGCTGCGCGCGCGGGTGCGTGGCCAGCTGGCGCGGATGGTCCACGGTCGGCCCGAGGCGCCGCCGCCCGGCGCCGCCACCGACGACGTCTGGATCGTCGACGATGCGGCCCGCGCCCAGCTGCGCGCTGCGCTCGACGGATTCGACGCCGCGCCGGTCAGCACCATCCACGGCTTCTGTCATCGGGTGCTGGCCGAGGAGTCGTTCGCCGCCCGGCGGCCGTTCGAGCAGGAGCAGGTGCCTGACGACGGCGCGCTGCGCTCGGCGTTCACCGCGGCCTTGCGCGAGCGGTTCGCCTACGATCCGATCGAGGCGCCGCTGCTGGGCGAGTACCTGGCCGCCGACGGCGCCTCGGTCGACCGGCTGTTTCGGCTGGTGCTCGAGGTCTATCGCTCGGGAGCCACGATGGCGGCGCCGCGGGCCGGCGCCCAGGCCGAGGAGCTGCTGGTGCCGCGCCTGGTCGACGAGGTCGTGGCCCGCGCCGATCGCAGCAAGCAGCGCGACGGCCAGCTCGACTTCCAGGACATGCTGCGGCTGACCGCGGCGGCGCTCGCCGGCCCGGCGGGCGCGACCCTGGCGGCCCGCATCGCCGGCCGTCACCCGTGGGCGCTGATCGACGAGTTCCAGGACACCGATCCGCTGCAGTGGCAGATCTTCGAGCGAGTGTGGGCCCACGCCCCGGCCCGCGGGCTCACCGTGGTCGGCGATCCCAAGCAGGCGATCTACTCGTTCCGCGGCGGCGACGTGCACACCTACCTGCGGGCCACCGGCGCGCTGGCGCGGCGCGGCGCCGGGCGGGTCGACCTGACGGTGTGCCAGCGCTCGACGACCTCGATGGTGAGCGCGGTCAACTGCGTGCTCAAGCAGCCGCGCGAGGTGTTCGCCGGCGACATTCGCTACGACCATCCCGTGACGGCGTCCGGCGACGTCACCGCGACCTGGCCCGACGGCCGGCCGGTGGCGCCGCTCGCGCTCCTGCAGTTCGCCGACAAGCCGGCCGCGGTGCCGTTCAAGGCCGCGGTCGCCGCCGCCACCGCCGACGAGATCGCGCGCCTGCTCGGCGATCCCGCGCGCCGCATCACCGGGATGCGCCGCGGCCACGAGCCGCGCCCGCTGCGCGCGGCCGACATCCTGGTCCTCACCCGCACCAACGACGAGGCCTACGACGTCGCCGCCGCGATCCGCAGCCGCGGCGTACCGTGTGCCCTGGCCCGCGCCGAGTACCTGTTCGAGACCGCCGAGGCGCGCGCGGTCGCCGACGTGCTCGAGGCGATCGCGCGCCCGCGTGACCGCAGCGCGCGCCTGCGGGCCTGGATGAGCTGCTTCTTCGATGTCGACCCCGACGATCTCGGCCGCGCGCTCGAGGTTCCCGACGATCACGTCATGGCGGCGCGGCTGCACGACTGGCGCTACCACGCGGTGCGCATGGACTACCCGCGCTTGTTCGCGGCGATCCTCGCCGACAGCCGGGTCGCCGAACGCGCGCTGGCGACCGGGCGCGGCGAGCGCATCGTCACCAACATCCACCACGTCTTCGAGCACCTTCATGCCGAGGTCGAGCGCAGCCACTGCGAGCTGCCCGAGCTGGTGACCCGGCTGCGGGGCTGGATCCGCGCCGCGCGCATGGTGCGCCCCGACGACTCCGACGTGCAGCGCCAGGAGACCGATCGCGACGCGGTCCAGGTCATGACCGTGCACCGGGCCAAGGGCCTCGAGGCGTGGGTGGTGTTCGTCGCCGGCCTGGTGATGTTCGCCGAGCGGCACGACGAGGTGCACAGCTTCCACGACGCCGACGGTCATCGCTGCGTCGCGGTGAAGGGCAACGAGGACGCCAAGACCAGCGCCGCGATCGAGAAGCGCGCCGAGGAGGCCCGCCTCGCCTATGTCGCGCTGACCCGGGCCCGGGCCCGCCTGTACCTGACGGTGTTACCCGACAAGACCAAGCCGGCCAAGAACAAGGTCCGGGTCCCGGGTGGCGGCTGGAAAGGGGCCTACGCGGCCATCCACGACAACCTGGCCGCCCTCGCGGCGCAGCAGGATCAGTTGCCCGGGCTCGCCGACGAGTGGCCGGCGGCCCGGCCCGCGGGCGACGACGTCGACATCAGCGCGCTGACGCTGCCGGCGGTGACCGCGGACGTCGCCGCGCGGCCCGACCTGGCCCGCCGCGATCAGGTCGGCTGGATCGTGACGTCGTACACGCGGTTGAAGCATCAGGCGGGGGCCGAGCACGCGACCGAGGTCGAGGCGGCGGAGTCGACCGGCGAGGACCGCAGTCGGGTGCCGCCGGGGCCAACCGAGTTGCCGGGCGGGGCGGCCAGCGGTCAGTACCTGCACGAGGTGCTCGAGCACGTCGATTTTGGGGCCGCGGCGGCCGAGCCGTTCGAGGCCTGGCTGGCGCGCGCTGAAGTCGCGACGACGTTCGAGCTCGCCGAGGGCCACCATGCGATCGACCCGGCGCACCGCCGGGCCGCCGCCCGCATGGTGTGGGATGCGATCACCATGCCGCACGCCGCCGGCGCGACCATGCTGCGGCCGCTCGGCGCGGCGGCCCGGTTGGCGCGTGAGGTCGAGTTCGTGTATCCGATCCCCGACCGGATCCCGTCAGGCGCGGTGCGCGAACGCGGCTACGTGAAGGGCTTCATCGATCTGATCGTCACCTGGCCCGGCGACCCGCGCTGGTACGTCGTCGACTACAAGAGCGACGTGCTCGACGTGAGCGGCGACGCCGCGCGGGAGCAGGTCGACCAACACTACCTGGTGCAGGCCGAGCTGTACGCGCTGGCCTGCGCGCGGATGCTGCGGCTGCGCGACGCGGACGATCACGCGGCGCGCTTCGGCGGCTTGCTGTACTGGTTCCTGCGCTCGCGGCGGGTGGTGCACCTGGCGCCGACCGTCGTCGACCTGGCCCGGTATCGCGACAACCTGGCCAGCCGGGACCTGCGATGGGACCTGCGATGGGAGCAACGATGACCACCACCGCGGTCCCGCTGTCGCCGCTGGGCGCGGTGCGGCGCCGGTTTGCCGGCGATGCCAGCGACGACTTCTTCCGCCGCCTCGGCGTCGGCGCCGCCCGCTGCGACCTCGGCGATCAGGGGCTGTACCTGGCCGAGGAGCTGGTGTCGTGGAACCCGTGGATGAACGACGACGAGCGCCGCGCCTTCGCGGTGTTCGTGCTGGCGCTGTTGCTGTCCAACCGGCAGGGCTCGACGCGGCTCGAGCTCGACCCGCGCGGGCCGGGTGCGGTCTTGATCGGCGACGTGCTGCGGGCCGCCGGGCTCGAGGCCGAGCTCGACGCCCGGCGGGTGCTGGCGAAGATCAAGCAGCTGATCGGGCGCTTCGAGCGCGTGATCGGTGCCCCGCCCGCGGTGGCCGAGCCCGGTCACCGGGGCGAGCCGTCCCAGCCGCTGCTCGCCGACGACGGCGCGGTGTATCCCCACCGCCTGTGGTGGCTCGAGAGCCAGCTCGCCGCCCGGCTGGCACCGCGGCTCGGCGTGCGCGCCTGCAGTGCCGACGACGAGCGGGCGGCGGTGGCCGCGGCGGTCGCCGGGACGGCGGCGCTGAGCGACGAACAGCGTCGCGCGGTGGCGGCCGCGGTCGGTCACGAGCTTTCGGTGATCACCGGCGGGCCCGGCACCGGCAAGACCGCGACCCTGGCCGCGCTGGTGCGCGCCTTGCGACACCTCGGCCTCGCCGACGACGACATCGCGCTGGCGGCGCCGACCGGCAAGGCCGCCAATCGCATGACCGCGGCGCTGGGGCCAGCCCTGGGCAGCGGCATCGCCGCGCAGACCCTGCACCGCTTGCTCGGCTTCCAGCCCGGCGGCGGCTTCCGTCACCGCGAGGGCAACCCGGTGCCGGCGCGCGCCGTGATCATCGACGAGGCGTCGATGCTCGATCTCGCGCTCACCGAACGGATCTGTCGCGCGCTGGCCCCGGGTGCGCGCCTCGTGCTGGTCGGTGATCCGCACCAGCTGCCGTCGGTCGAGGTCGGGCAGGTGCTCGCCGATCTGCTCGCCGCCGCGGCCGCCGGCTCGGTCAGCGGCGCGGCCGCCGGCTCGGTCAGCGGCGCGGTCGCCGCCGCGGCTGCCGACGGCGCCTCGGTCGCCGGCGAGGCGGCGCCGTGGGCGGTGCGCTTGACGCGCAGCTTCCGCGCCGACGCCGGCACGGCGGGCGGCGCCGCCATCCTCGCCGCGGCGCAGGCGGTGTTCGACGGCGACGCCCGCCGGCTGGTGGGCGGCGCCGATCGCCTCGGCCGGCTGCGCGCCGCCGCCGAGAACGTCGACGGCACCGGCGTCGAGATCCTCGACACCACGCTCGCCGGTGCCCATGCGTTCGTCGATCGCTGGTGGAGCGAGCGCGCCGCCGCGGTGCGCTCGCTGGCCCGCCGCGACTACCACCGCCGCGGCGGCCGATGGGCCGCCGGCGATCGCGAGGACCTCGAGGCGTTGCTCGCCCACCACGAGGCGGCGCGGCTGCTGGCGGTGACCCGGGGTGGCGACACCGGCGCGCGCACGCTGTCGGCGCGCTGCCACGACCACATGCTGGCCGACCTGACCATCGAGTCGGCGCCCGAGATGGTCCCCGGCGAACCGGTCATGTTCACGCGCAACGACTACGACCGCGGCCTGTTCAATGGCGACCAGGGCGTGATCGCCTGGGTCGTCGATGATGACGGCGCCAAGCGGTGGCGGGCCATCTTCCGCCGCGGTGGCGAGCTGGTGCCGTTCCCGGTCGACGCCCTGCGCGGCGGCCTCGAGCTGGCCTGGGCGATGACCGTGCACAAGAGCCAGGGCTCCGAGCTCGACCGCATCGCCTTGATCCTGCCGCTCGAGGACGGCCCGCTGCTCACCCGCGAGCTGCTCTACACCGCGCTGACCCGCGCCCGCACCGGCGCCGCCCTGATCGGCCGCAAGGACCTGATCATCGCCGCCGGCGCCCGCACCGGCGCCCGTTCCTCGGGCCTCGCCCGCCGCCTGCGGCCGTGAGCAAACCGAAACCGCAGCCGCAGCCGCAGCCGCACGCAGCCCCGGTAGTCCTGAGCGAGGCGCGAAGCGCCGAGTCGAAGGACGGACTCCGCGCTACTCCAGCCCGACGTACAGCGTCTGCACGTCGTCGTCCTCGTCGAGCGCGTGCAGGAACGCCTCGACATCGGCGCGGGCGGCCTCGTCGAGCTTCACCGGGTTCTTCGCCTTCCACCCCAGCGCCGCCGACGTGACGTGCCACTTCTGCGCCGCGAGCGCCCGGCTCACGGCGTCGAGGTCCGCGGGTTCGGTCAGGAACAGCGTCGCGCCGTCATCGCCGGGCTCGACGTCCTGCGCCCCGGCCTCGATCGCCGTCTCCTCGGCATCCGCGGCGCCCGCCTCCGCGGTCGCCTGGATCAAGCCGAGGTGGCGGAAGTCCCACGACACCGCGCCGGCCGAGCCGAGCTGTCCCTTGCGAAACAAGATGCGGATGCTGGTCGCGGTGCGGTTCTTGTTGTCGGTCAGGCACTCGACGATCACCGGCACGTGATGGGGCGCAAAACCCTCGTACGTCATGGACTCGAAGTGCACCGTCTCGTCGAGCAACCCGGCGCCCTTCTTGATCGCGCGCTCCAGCGTCTCCCGCGGCATCGACTGCCGCTTGGCGCTGTCGACCGCCATCCGCAGTCGCGCGTTCATCGCCGGATCCGCCCCGCTGCGCGCCGCCATCATGATCTCCTTGGCCAGCTTGCTGAACACCTTGCCCTTGGCGCTCGACGCGCCCTGCTTGGCCTTGAGCTTCCACTGTGCACCCATGACGCGTTGGTAGCAGAAATCCGAGGGGACAGGCTCCTACCCCGCAGGCGTCGAAGATCAC
Organism: Myxococcales bacterium; assembly: GCA_947483555.1. Lineage (GTDB taxonomy): Bacteria > Myxococcota_A > Polyangia > Haliangiales > Haliangiaceae > UBA2376. The sequence continues at coordinate 38,318 of CANKMW010000073.1, read as the reverse complement.
TTCGCTTTCAGCGGCGATCGCGGAATTTCGAACGGCACGGCGCTCAGAACACGATCGTGAAGCCACTCGGACCGCGCTGCGCCCGGACGCGCACCTCGCGGTCGCCCTTGGTCGCGTGCAACCGGATCAGCACGATCGCCGCTCCCGGATCGCGACCGTCGCGCGTCACCTCGAGCACGGCGTCCAGCTGGTTGCCGACCTCCTTCCACTCGTGCAGGTAGGAGCTGCAGTCGGCGGGGGTCTTCAGCGTCGGCATCATGCGCATCAAGGTGACGCAGTCCTCGGCCTTGGCGGCGGTGAAGTAGGCCTCGACGGCGGCGCGGGCCGCACCGAGATCGACTGCGCCGGGCTTTCGCTTGCCGCAACCGGCGAGGGCGACCATCGCCACCACCATCGCGCCGATCCGACGGCATCGATCGGCTGCCACCATCATTCCTCGTGCCCGTGCTTGTCGGCGGGGTCACCCTGGCCATAGCCCTCCGGATGCAGCTCACCCTGGCGCGCCAGCTCGAGCTCCGCGACCCGCAGCTCGCGCAGCTGCACCAGCCGCTGCAGCCGGTGCTCGGCCCGGCGCCGTCGCTCCACGTCGGCCTCGAGTCGAGCCGCGTCGAGTTCACTTCGGGCGAGGTCGATCTTGTCGTCGACCAGCACGATGCCGTTCTCGCGGCGCTCGACGAACTCGTCCTGCGTGAAGGGTGCCGCGTGCGGGACGACCACCGGCACGCTGTCAGCGGACAGTGGCGGCGGTGGCAAGGCTGGTGGTTCGTGGTCGAGGATCCGGCTCCGCACCATCGGCGCGTCAGGCGTCGACGCCCGGGGCCGGGCGCTCGCCGCTCGCCCTGCCGCCGGGTTCGACGGCGTGAACCGGTTCGCCGTCGAGCCGGCGCCCGTCGTGGCCGCTGGTCGAGGCGACGAACCGCCGCCGCGCCAGACGATCACCGCTGCGGCGGCCAGCACCACCAGACCGGTCGCGCCGGCAACCCGGCGGGGCGGCACGCGCACGTCATCGCCTCCTAGAAGCAGCTCGTCGCGTTGGCGGCATCCCAGATCGCGCCGGTAAACTCGTCGGCGCAATGGCCGCCAGGAGCCGACGCCGCCCAGCTGTGGCCGAAACGGTTGCAGCCGTCGTGCTCGAAGCAGTCCTGGGTGAACTTGTTGGTGGTCGTGCAGCCGCCGCCACAGCGGCCCAGGCAGTCGCCGTAGGCTTGCTCGATCGTGGTGCTGTGGTTGGGCTCGGTGACGAGGCAATTCCAGGCCCCACTGACGAGCCACCAGGTGGTCTGCCCGTTGCCCGCGTCGGCATCGCCGGCGCGGCACGAGCCGTGGGTGCTCACGTAGCCGTAGTCGATGGTGGTGTTGTCGGCGCCGTAGGTCTCGCCCCAACCGTCGTGCTTGTTGGACACGTAGGTGTTGAGCTTGCTGCAGTAGTTGGCGCTCTTCTCGTTGTCGCCGACGACCTGATAGGGCAGGGGCATGGCGTTGGGGAACTCGCCGAGGATCGCCGCCGCCGAGCGGAGCGCGTCGAGCTGCACCGACATCTCGGGCCCGAGGTCCAGCGATGACGCCAGCGCGTTCAGGAGCGCGCGATCCCCGTCCAGGATCTGGGTGTCGCCGCCGTCGATCGCCGCGTACGCGTCGATCTCCATCACGCCGAGGTCGGGGGCGTTGGTCACCGTGACCACCATGCCGCGAAGCTCGACCTCGACATCGAAGGCCCCCACGCCGTCTCCGACCTGGCTGCGGAACTCGACGGTTCCGAGCTCGTTCGTGAACTGTCCCGCGACCCGCCCCTTGCCCTCCACGAACGACAGCCCGATCTCTCCGGTGTCGGTATCGGATTCGTCCGCGCAGCCGACGAGACCTAGTGCGAGCATCACGGTGAGGACTTGGCGAGTCATGGAACCTCCTGACCGTCATGAATTGCAATTCGAGTGCCGTGACTTACAATTGTTTCATTCCTTTGGATTTCGAGACCATAGAGTCTGATTCAGATGTATGCGGATGTTCGAATATTAATCACTTTGTACAATTAATAAACGATCGACATCAGTACTTGGACGACCTGTGAGGACTCTGTGGCCGTCGCGCGGTGCCACCCAGGTCGCTATGCTGGGTCCGATGCTCTGGCGCTGTTGCGGTGGGCTGGTCATCTCAGCGGTCGCGATGTCGATGTCGCTCGCCCACGCCGACGAGCCGGTCGCCGAGCCGGTCGCCCCGCCGCCGACCCGCGCCCGCCGCGCCCTCGCCATCGGCGCCGCGATCGTCCCGGGCGTCATCGTGCGCGGCGCCGGCCACTGGGTCGCCCGCGAGCGGCGGACCGCGAGGCGCTTGCTGGTGATCGAGGGCGTGGGTCTGGCGCTCGCCGCCGCCGGCGGCATCCCGATCGGGTTTTCAGGCGGCGCCGAGGAGACGCTGCCGGGCCTGATCTTCCTCGTGCCGGGCACCGGGCTGCTGCTCGGCTCGATCTTCGCCGACGCCTGGGGCGCCGCCGGCGGCGCCGGTGTCGCCGGCGAACCGTCGCCGCCGCCGCGGCTCGACGCCGCGCTCGGATACACCTTCGTCGGTGATCCGCGAGTACCATTTGCGAACCTCGCGACCGCCGAGGCGGTCGCGAGGCGTGGTCGCGCGCAGGCCGCGGCCTCGGGCTGGTTCGGCGATGGCACCTGGCGCGCTCGCGGCGCCGGCGGCCTGCGACTCCGCGGCCCGCGCCCCGCCGAGCGGCCGGCCGATACGTCGTCACTCGACGTCGAGATGGCAGTCGCCGCGGAGCGCCGCGCCGATCAGGGGCTGCGCGTCGCCACCGCCGAGGTCGGCGCCCTGGCTCGCCTCGATCTCGCCCGCATCGGGCCGTCCTTGCGCGGCACGTTCACGACGCTCGGCGTCGCCCTTGGCCTCGAGCGCATCCGGTACACCACCAGCGGCGCAGCCGACACGTCGAGCCTGTTCGCCGCCCACCTCGGCTGGGGCTTCCTCCTCGGCGACGGCCGCGCCCGCAGCCTCGAGACCGAGGTGTACTACGAGCACCGCCGCGACACGCTGGCCGGCGGCCTGACGCCGCCGACCCCGTTCAACGGCTTCGTCGGCTACGTCGGCGCCGTCACCACCGGCTGGCGCGGTCGCTGGGGCGCGAGCGCACGGTTCGACGCCGGCTCGGCCTACGTGTTCTCGCTCGCCGCGCGCGTGCGCCTTCCGGAGCTGCAACGATGAGGTCCGCCTGCCTGCTCGCGCTGATGGCCGCCGTGGCGCCGGTGGCCTGCACCCGTCCCGGCGACGATCGCGCCGCGCGCGATCTGGAGATCGGCACCGCCCGCGCCCCCGGCGTCGCCGTCGCCATCACCGACGGCCTCGCCCATGTTCGCGCCCTGTCGCCCGCGGCGGGCGGCAGCGGCGGCGGCGCGATCGAGCTGTGGGCGCAGGCGCCGATCCTCGACCTCACGCTCGACCTCGACGACGCCGCCGCCGGCACCTGGACGATCACGGTCGGCAACGCGCTCGCCGACCTCGCGCTCACGGCGGCCACGCCCAGCGGCGCGGCGCCGGTCACCGAGCTCGGCGGCCCGCGTCCGACCGTGCGCACGTGGACTCTCGACCTGCCCGCTGGTCGCACCAGCATCCGCATCGCACCGCCCGACGCCGCCGACCTCGCGCCGTGGCGCTTCGTCGTGATGGGCGACATCCAGGACGCGCTGCCCCACGTGCACGAGGTCTTCGCCCGCATCGACGCCGAGCCCGGAGCCCGCTTCGTCATCTCGACCGGCGACATCGTCCACCGTGGCCGCGAGGACGAGTACGAGCTGTTCGAGCAGCAGCTCACCACCCTCGACCTGCCGTTCTACTCGACGATCGGCAACCACGAGCTGTGGGGTGACGTCGACGGCTGGTACCGCCGCTTCGGCCGCGCCACCGTGCACTTCGACTTCCGCGCCGTCGCCTTCTCGCTGGTCGACTCGGCCTCGGCCGGCATCGATCCGGCCATCGATGCGCTCCTCGACGGCTGGCTCGCCGAGCACGCCGCCGGCCTCCACATCTTCGCGACCCACTACCCGCCGCTCGATCCGATCGGGGTGCGCATGGGCTCGTTCGCCAGCCGTCGCGAGGGCCAGGCGCTGCTCGGCCGCCTAGCCGCCGCCGGCGTCGATCTCACGCTCTACGGCCACCTGCACACGTACATCGCGTTCGACAACGCCGGCATCCCCGCCCACGTCTCGGGCGGTGGCGGCGCCGAACCCATGCGCTTCGACGGCATCGATCGGCACTTCCTGGTCGTCGACGTCGATCCGACCGCGTCGCGGGTGACCGCGGTGCGCGTGGTACGCGTCGACTGAATGACGAATCCGACGGCCGCTGCCCCACGATGCCGCCACCGACGAAGCGATCGTCGCCTGGCGTGCTCGCATGGAGACCGAGGAAGCCAAGACGCTCTATCGCGCTCGCGCCAGCCTGTGCGAGTTGATGAACGCGCACTTGCGCACCAGCCACGGCGTCGATGAGTTCCTCGTCAGCGGTCTCGCCAAGGTCACCTGTGTGGTCGCCCGCGCCACCCACGTCTCCGGGAAGCGCAGCCTCGAGCCTTGGGGTGTCCCCCGCCGCCATTACCCATATGACACGCCCGTCATATGGGCAACGACGCGGTGGGGGCATGTGGCTCTCCCGTCGCAGCCGGCGTCAGCGATCGCGGCGCCCCACCGCCGCCGCGCCGTGCTGCTGCTTTCGGCCGGCCAACCCGATTCTTCTACAGCTCTTGATCCCGGTCCCGGCGCCGGATTTCCGTTGACCCGCCAGATCACTTCTGGCATTCGTGCGTCTCACATGTTCGTGCGCAGCTCTTCGTCGTCAGCGTCACCGTGCGGCCCGGTCCGGGCCGCGGATGGGGACGTCCGCACCTCGAGAGCCGATCACTAGCGTCGAGCGCACCACGCGCTCCACCTGATGGGCCCCGCGGGCAGACGCCCCGGGGCCCGCGTCGTTTCGGGCCCACGTCGAGCCCGAGGCGCGCGGATGGTCCGTCGCCCGATACACTCGGCGCGGTTTTTCGCTGTGGGTGGCCCGCCCACGAGGAACACGTGTCATGGAGAAACTCATCGTCAACGTCGGTACGATCGGTCACGTCGACCACGGCAAGACCACGCTGACGGCCGCCCTCACCCAGGTGATGGCGCGCCGCCACGGCGGCAACGCCATGGCGTTCGACCAGATCGACAGCGCACCCGAGGAGAAGGCGCGCGGCGTCACGATCAACCTGGCCCACGTCGAGTACGAGTCGGCCACGCGTCGTTACGCCCACGTCGACTGTCCGGGTCACGCCGACTACATCAAGAACATGATCACCGGCGCGTCGCAGATGGACGGCGCGATCCTGCTGGTCGACGGCACCCAGGGCTTCCAGGACCAGACCCGCGAGCACGTCCTGCTCGCGCGTCAGGTCGGGGTCGAGCACCTGGTCATGTTCGTCAACAAGCTGGACGTGGCCGATCTCGAGCTGCTCGACCTGGTCGTGCTCGAGCTCGACGAGCTGCTGCGCGGGTTCGGCTACCTCGGCGTACCGGTGATCAAGGGCTCGGCGCTCGGCGCGCTGACCGCGGTCACCGCGGGCCGGCTGGACGATCCGTGGCTGGCGGCCATCGACGAGCTGGTCGCGACCATGGATCGGGCCATCCCGGATCCGGTGCGCGATCTGACGTCGCCGTTCCTGATCGCGGTCGGCGGTGTCCACACCATCGACGGCATCGGGACGGTGGTCACCGGCAGCGTCGCGCGCGGCGTCCTGCGTCTCGGCGAGAAGCTTGAGATCGTGGGCCGCCGCGATGGCGAGGTCGAGGACGTGGTCGTGACCGGGATCGAGTCGTTCCACCGCGAGCAGCGTGAGGCCCGGGCCGGCGAGAACGTCGGCCTGCGCCTGCGCGGCGTGCGGCGCGACGAGATCTCGCGCGGCATGGTGCTGGCGGCCCCCGGCTCCCTGCGTCCTCACGTCGGCGGTCGCGCCGAGCTCTACTTGCTGGCGACCAAGGAGGGCGGCCGCAAGCGGGCCATCCGCACCGGCTACAAGCCGCAGCTGTTCGTCGGTGCCACCGACGTGACCGCGACGCTCGATGTCGGGGTGGAGATGCTGCCCGGCGCCCGTGCCGAGGTCGGGTTCACGCTCGACCGCCCGATCGCTCTCGAGCCCGGGGTGCGCTTCGCGGTCCGCGAAGGCGGCCGCACCATCGGCGCCGGCGTGATCACCGCAGTGACGTGACGGCGACCCACCACGGCGAATGACGGAATCCGACGGCCGCTGCCCACGTGGGCGGCGGCCGTCGCATTTTCGGTGCGACGCTCGTCCGTGATGGGCCGGCCGCTCGGCTACGGGCAGGAGCTCACACGGCGGCGCATCGGTCTCGACCGGTGGTATGCGGACCCGGAAGACCGGCACCGGCGACGTGATGCGCCCGGACGCTGCGGGTGGTGGGCCCAGCCCGGGCAAGGTCGCCCGGACCGCGACGCTCGCCGCTGGCGGCGGCGCGTCGCCGCAGGCCCTGGCCGGTCCGTTCGAAGCTCCCGGCGCGGCCGACCTCGGCGCTGCCGCTGGGTACCAGGCCGAGGACCCGTTCGGGATGCACCTCATCGGCCACGAGATCGCACCGACGCTGTCGGCGAAGCCTGGGACGGTCGTGCAACGGTCGCCCAGCGACGGCGGCATGACCTCCGCCAAGGCGCCCGCCGCGGCGACCGGTGGCGCGCCACCGACCGTGGACCTCGAGAAGAGTGCCTTCGACGGCCCGAACCACGCGGCGTCGATCGACTGGAACAAGCACGCGCCCGAGAACTTCGAGCTGGTCGCCAAGCTGCCGGCCGCGCTCCAGGCGATCAAGAAGGTCGACCCGACGCGGCGGTTCACCTTCCGCGAGATCTTCGACGCCTACCTCGACCAGGAGCTCGCGGTCGTCCTCACCGACTGGAGCGCCCCCACCGCGGCGGCGGTTCGCGCCTCGATCAAGAGCGCACCCGGTTCGTCGAAGTCCGAGGACTTGCGCAAGCGGCTGTGGCAGGCGAGCCAGTACGCCGTCATCAAGACCCTCGACGTCGAGGGCAACGTCAAGAAGGACGGCCGCTACGAGCCAGGGGCGGTCACCCACTGCAACGTGTATGCGTACGACCTGGTCAGCGCGCTCGGTGGCTACCTGCCCCGCGTCTGGTGGCGCGACCCCGACGCGGTCAAGGCGAAGATCGCGGCCGGCACGATGGGCGAGCCCGCGCTCGGCGGGCTGCCGCACCACGTGATGGAGCTGAGCGCCAACCTGCTCGCGAACTGGTTCGATGCATGGGGCGAGAAGTTCGGCTGGGCTCGAGAGGCGAGCCCGGCTCAGGCGCAGCGGGCGGCGAATGACGGCTCGATCGTGATCGCGGTGGCGTTCAACGCGACGAAGAAGCCGGTCGCCGCCGGCGCGAAGAGTCCACCCGACCTCTTCAACTCCGGTCACATCACGGTCGTCGTCGCCGAGCAGTCGGTGGCCGGAGATCCGAACGCTGGTCAGAAGGCGCCCGGTCACGGCGGTCCCAACGGTGAGGTCACGATCCCTCTGCAGTCCCAGGCCGGCACCACCAACATCGCGCTGGGCGGCGTGGCCCATGCCTGGTGGGACGGTCCCGAGATGCGGCAGGAGCTCGACGAGAAGGGTACCGACAAGGGCAACTTCTGGATCTGCAGGCCGGGCAAGGCGAAGCACGCGATGGCGACACCCGAACAGCTCGGTGCGCTCGGCAGCGCGTAGCGAGCGGCGCCAGGCCGGGCAGACGTACCGGCGGCGTCTGCCCGGCGTCCGTTTCGCGGTCCGCGAAGGCGGCCGCACCATCGGCGCCGGCGTGATCACCGCGGTGACGTGACGGCGTCACACCACGGCGAATGACGGAATCCGACGGCCGCTGCCCACGTGGGCGGCGGCCGTCGCATTTTCGGTCCGGGCTCGTGGTTGAATCGTGCACCGATGGGGGCTGCCGCCGAATGGATCCCACCCGAGAGCTTCGACGAGTACCGGCTCGTCAAGGCGCTCGGGCGCGGCGGTATGGGTCAGGTATGGCTGGCCCACGACTCGCTGCTCGACCGCATGGTCGCGGTCAAGTTCATCTCGGGCTTCCTCGATAGCACCATCGCGCGCCAGCGCTTCCTGACCGAGGCCCGCGCCGCGGCCCGCGTCCAGCACCCGAACATCATCACGGTCTACCGGGTCGGCGAGCTGGGGCCGCGGCCGTACCTGATCTCCGAGTTCGTGCGTGGCGACAGCCTCGACAAGGTCGAGCGGCCGGTGCCGTGGCCGCGCATCCTCGAGATCGCGGTCGGCCTGGCCCGCGGCCTGGCAGCGGCGCACCGGCGCGGCGTGCTGCACCGCGACGTCAAGCCGGCCAACGCGATCATCTCCGACGACGGCGAGGTCAAGCTGCTCGATTTCGGCCTGGCCAAGCTGTTCGAGGCGCCGGATCGCGATCACCGTCAGCCGGTGGCGCGGCTGGCGACCCCGCGTCCGGTGACGCCGCGCCCGGCGACGCCGTCGCCCGCGGCGCCGGGGCTGGCGATCGACGACACCGTGGTGCCCGACGGCGACGGTCCGCTCGGCGATCTGACCCCGCTGCCCGAGGGCACGCGGGCGGCGTCATCGGGCGCCTCGCCGGTGGCGTCGGGAACCCCGCCGGCCGCCGAGGTCACGGTGGCGGGCGCCGTGATGGGCACCCCGGCGTACATGTCGCCCGAGGCGTGGTGCGGCGAGCCGGCGACCCCACGCTCGGACATCTACTCGCTCGGCGCGCTGCTCTACGAGCTGTGCACCGGCGCGCCGCCACACCGCGCCGGCAACGGCCCGCCGCTGCGCGTGCTGGTGATCGACGTCGACGCCGTGCCGCTGGCCGAGAAGGCACCCGGCATCGATGCTCGCTTTGCGGCGATCGTCGATCGCTGCCTGCGCCGCGATCCCGCCGAGCGCTTCGCGTCGGGCGAGGAGCTGCGCGATGCGCTCGATGCCACCGCCACCGGACGGACCGCGGGCGAGCTGCCGGCCGGCAATCCGTACCGCGGGCTGTCGGCGTTCGAGGCCGAGCACCGCCGTCTGTTCTTCGGCCGCGACGGTGCGATCCGCACCGTGGTCGAGCGACTGGCCGTCGACCCGTTCGTGCTCGTCGCCGGCGACTCGGGGGTCGGCAAGTCGTCGCTGTGCCGGGCCGGCGTGCTGCCGCGGGTTGCCGAGGGCGGACTCGGCGAGCGCCGGTTCCAGGTCATCCGCATCGTGCCCGGGCGGTCGCCGAGGACGGTTCTCGCCGCCGCGCTGGCGCCGCTCGTCGGTGCCAGCGAGGCCGAGCTGTCCGGGATCGTCAGCGGCAATCCCGACGAGCTGGCGCGGCGCCTGCGCGCCCGGCTCGGCGCCGACGGCGGGCTGCTGCTGTTCATCGATCAGCTCGAGGAGCTTGTCACGCTCGCCGATCCGCGCGAGGCCGAGCAGGCAGCGCGGCTGATCGCGGCGCTGGTGGTGCGCAGCCCGCAGATTCGCGTCCTCGCCACGGTACGCGGCGACTACCTCACGCGGGTCGCCAGCCTGGCGCCCATCGCCGGTGAGCTCGAGCGCGCCCTCCTGCTCCTCACGCCGCTCGGTCCCGACGCCATCCGCGACGCGGTGACCGGCCCGGCGGCTGCCACCGGTGTCCGCTTCGAGAGCGACGCCCTGGTCGACGAGCTGGTCACGGCGGCGACCGCCGGCAGTCTGCCGCTGCTGCAGTTCGCGCTCAGCGAGCTGTGGGAGGTGCGCGATCGCGCGACCGAGACCATCACCGCGGCGTCGCTCGAGGCGCTGGGCGGCGTGGCCGGCGCGCTCAGCCGTCACGCCGATGCCGCGCTGGCGGCGATGCTGCCCGCGGTCCGCGCTGCCGCGCGCGGCGTGCTGCTCGGACTCATCACCGCCGATGGCACACGGGCTCGCCGCAGCGAGGCCGAGATCGCCGGCAACGCCGAGACCCGGGCCGCGGTCGAGGCGCTGGTCCGCGCCCGCCTGGTGATCGCGCGCGAGGGCGAGGACGGCACCGCGTACGAGATCGCGCACGAGACCATGATCGCGAGCTGGCCGGCGCTGCGCGGCTGGCTGCACCAGGACGCCGATCGCCGCGTCGTCGAGGAGCGGCTGACCAGGGCCGCCGCCGAGTGGGACCGCCTCGGCCGACCGCGCGACACCCTGTGGGGCACGCGCCAGCTCGACGAGGCCCGCGCGGTGCCGGTCGGCGAGCTGACGCCGACGGGTCGAGCGTTCGTGGCCCGCTCGCGGGCCGCGGTGCGGCGGCGGCGCTGGCTCATCGCCGGCGCTCCGGCGGTGATCGTGCTGGCAGCGATCAGCGGCTACCTCGTGGTCCAGCGCGATCAACAGCGCACGCAGGATCGCCGCGTCTCCGCCCACGTGGTGGAGGCCGACCGCGACATCGCCCGCGCCGCCGATGTTGCGGTGAAGGTCGAGGCGCTGCGCACGTCGGCGTTCGCGCGCTTCGACCGCAGCGACACCGCCAAGGCCGAGGAGGAGTGGGCCGAGGCGATCCGGCTGCAGGCCGACGTCGACCAGGCGCGCAGCGCGGCCAGCCAGGCGCTGGAGGCCGCGCTGATCGTCGACGCAAGCCGCGGCGACGTCCGCGACCGCCTCGCCGAGATGCTCTACCTGCGCGCGCTCGACGCCGAGCGCTGGCACCGGCCGACGGATGAGCTCATCCAGCGTCTGCGCCTGCACGATCGCGTCGGCGCGCATCTGCGCGCCTGGGACGCCCCGGCGCAGCTGAGCGTGACCACGGTGCCGCCGTCGAACGCGCGCGTCGAGCTCCTGCGCTTCGATAGTGACGATCGCGGTGTGCGCCGCGCCGTGCCTGTGCGAGACCTCGGCACCGCGCCGGTCGCGCCCGTCGAGTTGCCGCGCGGGTCGTATCTCTTGCACCTGACCCTGGAGGACGGCCGAGTTCAGCAGAATCCGGTATTGCTCAGCCGTGCCGAGAGTGCCTCGGTCGAGGCCCCGCTTCCACCGACAGCAATCCCGGAGGGCTTTGTCTTCGTTCCCGGCGGTGTGATGTTGTACGGAAGTGATACCGAGGAGCTTCGGACCGCGTTCCTTTCGACACACCCCGAGCACACGCGCAGCGTCGGATCATTTCTCATGGCGCGGAATGAGACGACCTACGCCGACTGGATCAAGTTTCTCGACGCTGTCTCGCCGGACGAACGCGAGCGCCGGCGCCCGAAGGGCGGGACCTTCGATCGCGGGATCGTGGAGCTACGACGAGACGCCGCAGGATGGACTCTGATGCTGCAACCAGCTACGGAGCGCTATACGGCGCGCTCCGATGAACCGATCTCTTATCCAGGTCGCCGATTGCGAGGGTCCCAGCCATGGCTCCGCATGCCGGTGTCCGGAGTCTCACTCACCGACGCGCGTGCGTATGTGACCTGGCTGGCCTCGACTGGCCGAGTACCCGACGCCAGGTTGTGCGATGAGCTCGAGTGGGAACGGGCCGCGAGAGGCGCGGACAACAGGAGGTATCCGCATGGGATGTCACTGCGACCCGACGAGGCAAACATCGACGAGACGTATGGTCGAGAGCCGCGTGCGTTCGGTCCCGACGCCGTCGGAACCTACGCGGCGTCCGTTTCGGTGTTTGGAGCTTTTGATCTCGCCGGCAACGTGTGGGAGTGGGTCGAGTCAACGGATGGCTACCACCTACGCGGCGGGGCCTACTACTTCGACGGCAGCCTGACGGCTCAGTCCATCAACCGCTTCGTTGCGGAGCCCACGATGCGCGACCTCACGGTTGGGGTAAGAGTGTGTGCCGACGCAGATGCGGAGCGCTGAATCAGCGGTCTCGGCCAGGTCGCGGATACCGCTGATGATGCGCTGTGAGATGTAACTGGTTAGAATTCAAGTCGTCTTCGGCTGGCACTCGAGGTGCATTGGGGACGGCGGATGCGAACCCTATCCCTTGTCGCTATGGCCGCTATCGCAACTCCGTCCGTGGCCCACGCATCCTTAACAGTCGATGGAGTGGAATCCTACGGTCGGAACGGCGCTCGGATGCAGGGAGCCCGGATGCAGAGCGGTCGGATGCAGGGGGCCCGGATGCAGGGCGCTCGGATGCAAGGGGCCCGGATGCAGGGCGCTCGGATGCAAGGCGTCAGCCTCGGCGCCGCGTCCGTCGCGATGAAACTCGACGGCACCAACTTCACCGGCTCGCTGCTCGATGCCCAGCCGTCGACCTGCTCGCACTCGCAGCAGGGCACCGGCGCGCCGCTGCCGACCTCCTGCAACAAGTGCGCGGAGATCGTCGGCACGTACGACTCGTATTGCAGCTACTACTACTGGGACAGCATCTGCGTCGCCGAGGCCAAGGACTGGTGCGCGTTCGACAGCGCCGACCTGGTCGGCGCCGAGTTCATCGCGGACCTCGACAACAACACCACGATCCCGATCCGGCTCGACCGCGTCGCCGTTGTCCCCGATCCGACGCCGAACTGGATCAAGCAGTGGACCGGCGCGAGCTTTCAGTGGGTCAACACGTCGGCCAACGAGAACGCAGACGTCCTGGCCTACGAGTTCAGCGTCAGCATCCCGGCGGAGCGCACGTGCGGCAACGTCACCGAGTGCGAGGATCCGTACGGCTGCTGGACCTACTACACGTGCTGGGAGTCGCAGCCCGCCGAGAGCTTCCCGCTCTGTGACAGCACCGACTCCGACGGCATGTACAACCAGGCCATCCCGGTGGCCGGCAAGTGGAACGACTGCGTCGGCCCCGGTTGCGGCGGCAAGACGCCGGGCACCGAGTCCACCAACTTCTCGCTGGCGTGCCGCGACGACGGCGCGCTCGCCAAGTGCACCGAGCGCTTCGGCTACAAGCCGTGGCAGGATCCGTTCGATGCGGTCGCCGCGCCGCTGCACGAGTCCTGCGTCCGCATGGTGCGCGCCGACTACTGCGGCGACGGCCAGGCCCACACCTACACCGGGACGTGGATCGACGCCTACGACAAGGCGGGCGTGCAGGAGTCCACGACCGACTGGGGCAACGAGGGCGTGTGGAACCCCGAAGGCGCGTTCTGCGTGATCAACGGGCGCTACGAGATGGAGGAGCCCGAGACCAGCTACGCGACCCTCGGCGCCTACATCGAGAACGAGTGCCCCGGCAAGTTCCTCCCCGCTGGTGGCCGCTACGCCGAACGCTGGCGCTGCGGCGTCGACCTGAGCACCGAGTACCCGGGCACGCCGGTGCTCGACGCCGACCCGGACGCATGCGACGAGGGGATTCTGGGCTGGAAGATGCTCGAGGGCAACTGGTGCGGCGGCCTCGCGGTCGACACGCTCGGCTGGCGGCAGTGGGTCGACAAGTACTTCAACGGTTACATCGGCAACAAGTCCAAGTCGCTGCCCTGGCGCGGTGAGTGACCATGCGCAAGGCCCTCGCTCTCGGCGCCGTCATCGCCATCGCGCTCGCCGCCTACCTGTCGCAGCGTGGCAGCTCGACATCGCAGCCGGCGGCCGCTGATGCAATGCCGGTGACGGCGAGCCAGCCGGCGCCCACGCCTGCGCGGCGGTCGCCGCTGCCGCCTCGGCCGGTCGTACCGTCGGAGCTGCCCGCCGGCGTGCCGACGCGCGCCGAGGTCAACGCGGTTCGCACCGCGCCGCCGTCGCGTCCGCTGCCCGAGTCGACCGACGTGGCCACGCCCAGCGTCGCCGAGGAGCTCGACAGCACGCGCGTTGCGCTCGAGGAACGCGCCCGCGGCTGCTCGGCCGGGACCGCGACCGAGGTCGAGGTCGACGTCAAGATGGTCTTCCGCGATGGCGCAGCCCACGTGCGCGAGGCGCAGGTGAAGGGTTCGACGGTCGCCGCCGCCGTCAGGCAATGTGTCGCGGAGCGGCTGGTCGGGCACACCTGGATCGTGGCCTCGGACGACAAGGTGTTCGGCATGACCGTCGCGCTCCGGCCGTGACGCCGTCGCTCCGGCCGCTGCCCATGCTCGTGCTACGCTGGGTGTCATGGAACGTCTCAATCTGACACTCGACGATGACACGTCGGGGGCCCTCGCACGGCACGCGCGTCGCGAGGGCAAGCCGCGCGCGACCCTGGCGCGCGAGCTGATTCGCGAGGCGATCACACGGCGTGAGGTGCTCGAACGGCAGCGAGCGCTGGCCCGTGACTACGCGGCCGGCCGCAGCGACGCCCGCGAGATACTCGCCGACCTCGAGGCGGCGCAGCTCGAGCTTCTGGACGACCGTGAAGGCGCGTAGGCGGCAACGTCGCCCGGCGTCAGCTCCGCCAGAGCCGACCGAGGCGCCTCCGATCCGGCGCGGAGACGTCCTGTGGATCTGCTGCGACCCGGCGATGGGCGCCGAGCCCCGGAAGACTCGCACGTGTGTCGTGGTGTCGAACGACATCGCGAACCGGTTCGGCCAGGCGATCACCGTGATCCCGACCCAGGCCTACAGCGCGGAGCGCGCCGGGCGCGCCTACATGGCCGACCTTCGGCGGCCTCGTTCGTCGCTCACGGACGACCGCGTCGCCAACGCGTCGATGGTCATGACCTACGACCGGACGCGGGTCACCGGGCGCGCCGGCAAAGTCAGCTCGCAGACGCTCGCGGAAATCGACCGCGCGCTGGCGATGCATCTCGGCCTTGCCCACGTCTAGAACGCGCGCGGCGGCGCGAAGCCGTGCTCGTGATCAGACGTCCGCTGCTCGCGAGGCAGCGTCGTGGTGTTGCCGACCGCGGCGATCCGGGCCGCGGGCCGCGGGCCTTCTGCCCCTGCGCCCTGCCTGAACCGGTCTTGGAGTCCCGCAGCCACGGCGAGCGTCGCGATCCAGCAAGCTCGCACTCGCATCGACCCAAGCATACGGCTCGTGGTTGAATCGTGCAGCGATGGGGGCCGCCGCCGACTGGATCCCGCCCGTGAGCTTCGACGAGTACCGGCTCGTGAAGGCGCTCGGGCGCGGCGGCATGGGGCAGGTGTGGCTGGCCCACGACGCGCTGCTCGACCGCATGGTGGCGGTCAAGTTCATCTCGGGGTTCGTCGACAGCGACAGCGCTCGACAGCGTTTTATTACGGAGGCCCGCGCCGCGGCCCGAGTGCAGCACCCCAACATCATCACGGTCCATCGGATCGGCGAGCTGGGGCCGCGGCCGTACCTCATCTCCGAGTTCGTGCGCGGCGACAGCCTCGACAAGATGGAGCGGCCGGTGCCGTGGCGGCGCACCCTCGAGATCGCGGTCGGCCTGGCGCGAGGCCTGGCGGCGGCGCACCGGCGTGGCGTGCTGCACCGCGATCTCAAGCCGGCCAACGCCATCATCTCCGATTCCGGCGAGGTCAAGATCCTTGACTTCGGCCTGGCCAAGTTCTTCGAGACGGCGTTTCGTGACCACGACGAGCCAAGGCCGCCGGTGACCGCTGGCACTGCGCCGCCCACGCCCACGGCGGCGCCTGCCGCCGACAGTGCCAGCGCGCCGGTCGATCCGCCATTTCTCGGGACGCAGTGGCCGGGTACGTCGCCGGTTGCATCGCCGACTCCGGCGCGTGCGGAGGTGACGGTCGCCGGCGCGGTGATGGGAACCCCGATGTACATGTCACCAGAGGCGTGGCGCGGCGACCCGGCCACGCCGCGCTCGGACATCTACTCGCTTGGCGCGTTGCTCTACGAGCTGTGTACCGGTGGGCCGCCGCACCGCGCCGAGAACGCAACCACGCTGCGTGAGCTCGTCCTGCACGTGGATGCCGCGCCGCTCTTGTCGAGGACCCCGGGCGTGGATGCTCGCTTCGCCGAGATCGTCGATCGCTGCCTGCGCCGGCTGTCGGCGGAGCGATTCGCCTCCGGCGAGGAACTCCGTGACGCGCTCGAGGCCACCGCCAGCGGTCGCACTTCGGGCGACCTGCCCGCGGGCAATCCGTATCGCGGTCTGTCGGCGTTCGAGGCCGAGCACCGCCGCCTGTTCTTTGGTCGCGACGGCGCCATCCGCACTGTGCTCGAGCGCCTGACCGTCGATCCGTTCGTGCTTGTCGCCGGTGAGTCGGGGGTCGGGAAGTCGTCACTCTGTCGCGCTGGCGTGTTGCCCCGTGTCGTCGAAGGCACATTGGGCGACCGGCGCTTTCAGGTCCTGCGGGTCGTGCCTGGCCGATGGCCGAAGACCGTACTGACGGCGGCGCTGGCGCCTCTTGCTGGAGTTGCCGAGGTCGAGCTCGCCGCGTTCATTGCCAGCGATCCCGATGAGGTGGTCCATCGCATCCGTGCCCGGCTCGGCGCAGACGGCGGTCTGCTCCTGTTCATCGATCAGTTCGAGGAGCTGGTTACCCTGGCCAGCGTCCGAGCGGCGGAGCAGGTCACCCGCCTGATCGCTTCGCTGGTGGTGCGCAGCCCGCAGCTCCGCGTTCTCGCCACCGTGCGCGGTGACTACATCGCCCGGTTGACGCGGTTGGCGCCGATCGCTGGTGAGATCGAGCGTGCGCTCCTGTTGCTGCCCCCGCTCGGCCCCGAAGCGATTCGCGAGGCGGTGATCGGGCCAGCGAAGGCGACCGGCGTCCGCTTCGAGAACGATGGGCTGGTGGATGAACTGGTCGCAGCGGCGGATGGCGGGAGCCTTCCGCTCCTGCAGTTCGCGCTGAGCGAGCTGTGGGAGGCTCGTGACCGAGCGACAGAGACCATCACCGCGGCGTCGCTTGACGCGCTGGGCGGCGTCGCCGGCGCGCTCAGCCTGCACGCCGATGCGGCCATCGCTGCCCTGCTCCCGAACGTGCGGACTGCCGCGCGCGGCGTTCTTCTGTCTTTGATCACCTCCGATCGCACGCGTGCGCGCCGAAGCGAAGCCGAGGTCGCCGGCACTCCCGAGACCCGCGCCGCCGTCGAGGCCCTGGTCCGCGCCCGCCTGGTCGTCGCCCGCGAGGACGAGGGCAGCACCGCGTACGAGATCGCCCACGAGACCATGATCGACGGCTGGCCGACGCTGCGCGCCTGGCTCCACCAGGACGCCGATGGCCGCGTCATCGAGGCGCGCATCGCCAAGGCCGCCGCCGAGTGGGACCGCCTCGGCCGCCCGCGCGACGCTCTGTGGGGCAAGCGCCAGCTCGACGAGGCCCAGGCAGTCCCGGTCGGCGAGCTCCCCCCGGCGGCGCGGGCGTTCGTGGCGCGCTCGCATGCCGCCGTGCGACGCCGCGGTTGGCTGATCGTCGGTGCACCCGCCGTGGTCGTGCTCGCCGCGATCGGCGGCTACCTCGCGGTTCGCGGCGACCAGGAGCGCACGCAAGATCGGCGGGTCGCGGCCCACGTGGTGGAGGCCGACCGCGAGATCTCGCGTGCCGCGCAGGTCGCCGCCAAGGTGGACGCGCTCCGCACCTCGGCGTTCGCGGGATTCGACCGCAGCGACAGCGCCAGGGCCGAGGAGGAGTGGGCCGAAGCGATCCGACTGCAGGCCGAGGTCGACCACGCGCGCACCGCGGCGAGTCAGGCGCTGGAAGCCGCGCTGATTGTCGACGCGGGCCGTGGCGACGTCCGTGACCGGCTGGCCGAGATGCTCTACCTTCGCGCCCTCGACGCCGAGCGCTGGCACCGGCCCACCGACGAGCTCATCCAGCGATTGCGCCTTCACGACCGCAGTGGAGCGTACTTGCGCCAGTGGGACGCTCCCGCTCGGCTCAGCGTTAGCACCCTGCCGCCGTCGAATGCGCGCGTCGAGCTACTTCGCTATGACAGCGATCAGCGCGGCCTACGGCACGCCGTGCCGGTGCGCGACCTCGGGCGGGTGCCCGTCGCGCCCATCGAGCTGCCCGGCGGATCGTACCTCCTGCGCCTCACCCTGGACGCTGGCCGCAGCCAGCCGTACCCGGTGCTGCTCGGTCGTGGTGAGGCCGTCTCCATCAGGGCTCCAATGCCGCCGCCGCGGATTCCCGGCGGATTCGCCTTCGTTCCCAGCGGGCGCATGCTGTACGGCAGCGACGTCGAGGAGGTTCTCCGCAAGGCCTTCCTCTCGACGCACCCCGAGCACGTCCGGAGCGTCGAATCGTTCCTCATCGCGATCCATGAGACGACCTACACGGAGTGGATCGAGTTTCTCGAGGCGCTCTCGGCCCAGGAGCGCGAGCGCCGCAGGCCGAAAGGCGCGACGTTCGACCGTGGCAGCGTCGAGCTGCAACGCGATTCGACGGGCTGGAGCCTGACGCTACAGCCGTCCACAAGAAGCTACACGGCGTCGAGCGACGCCCTGATCTCGTACCCGGGTCGGAAGGTGCGAGCATCGCAGCCGTGGCTTCAGATGCCGGTGTCGGGGGTCTCGCTCGACGATGCCCGCGCGTACGTGCAGTGGCTCGCTAACTCGGGCCGAGTTGCGAGAGCCAGGCTCTGCACTGAGCTTGAGTGGGAGCGGGCAGCGCGAGGAGCCGACAATCGAAGGTATCCGCATGGGATGGTGCTGGGACCTGACGAAGCCAACATCGATGAGACGTATGGTCGAGAGCCATTCGGCTTTGGCCCTGACGCCGTTGGCTCCTACCCCGCGTCCATTTCGGTCTTCGGGGTGCTCGACCTTGCTGGCAACGTCTGGGAGTGGGTCGAGTCGGCCGAAGGGTTCCACCTGCGCGGCGGGGCGTACTACTTCGATGGAAGCCTGACCGCGCAGTCGATCAACCGCGTTGTGGCTGAGCCGACGATGCGAGACCTCACCGTCGGGGTGCGAGTGTGCGCTGATTCCGAGCGCTGAATTGGGCAAGGCGGCGCAGCTCGAGCTTCTGGACGACCGTGAAGGCGCGCAGGCGGCAACGTCGCCCGGCGCCGGCTCCGCCAGAGCCGACCGAGGCGCCTCCGATCCGGCGCGGAGACGTCCTGTGGATCTGCTGCGACCCGGCGATGGGCGTGTCGTGGTCTCGAACGACCCAGGGCGCACCGGGGAACCGGCCGCGTGTGTCAGGACTCCTTGGGTTTTGTGCCGCGAGGGTGTCGGGAGTCGTGTCAGACCCCTCTGATAGAACTCTGCCTAGAATCAATGACCCGACGCCAGCCGAGGAAACCCCCATCCGCGCAGATGACCTTGGACCAGGCGCGCAAGCCGACCGGACGCGGCGGATGGCGACCCGGCGCGGGACGCCCGCGCGGACGCACGACGTGCGCGCACGTCGCTCGGCCGAAGGCCTCGCGCCACCACCCGCACCACGTCACGCTGCGGCTCGCCGACGAGGTCGGCTCGCTGCGTCGGGAGCCGGTGATGGACATCATCCGCGAGATCATCGAGGCTGCGGGGCACCGCGAGGACTTCCGGATCGTCCACTTCAACGTCCTCGGCAACCACCTGCACCTGATCAACGAGGCCGACAACGAGGTCCGGCTCGCGCGCGGCATGCAGGGCCTGATGGTCCGGCTCGCACGCCGGATCAACAAGCACCTCGGCCGCACCGGCACGTTCTTCCGCGAGCGCTACCACGCGCGCGCGCTTCGCACCCCGCGCGAGGTACGCAACGCGGTCCGGTACGTGTTGCTCAACGGCCGCCACCACGCCGCGGAGCGCGGCCAGCGCCTCGCGCGGACCTGGATCGATCCGTACTCCAGCGCGCTGTGGTTCGACGGCTGGAGCGAGCCGATCCGCACCGACGTCCCGTGGCTGCGTCGGCTCCTCCGCCGCGCCCGTCCGACCGCGGCACCCACGACCTGGTTGCTCACGATCGGCTGGCGCCGCCACGGCCTCCTCGGGATCGACGAGGTGCCGGGCTGAACCTCGAACCCAGGCCGGCTAGTCGCGGTCCTTGCGTCGTAGCCCGTACGCCTTGGCCTTGGCCTGGAACGTGCGGAGCGCCATCTTGAGCAGCTCGGCGGCGGCGGTCTGGTTGCCCTTGGCGGCCTCGAGCGCCTGGCTCATGCGCAGCTTCTCGAGCTCGCGGACCTCGTCCTCGAGCGCGACGAAGCTCTCGGCGCGCATCGGGGCGTCCACGGTCTCGAGCAGCACGTGGCTGCCCGAACCCTGGCCACCAGAGCCCGGGCCCGCGGCGTCGCCGCCGCCGCTGCTGCCGTGGGTCGGCGTCCGGCCGCGGCCGCTGCGACCCTCGCCGCCGAGCCGCTCGACGAGATGCCAGGCCGCGACCACGGTCTCGTCGTGGGCCGCGACCACGTAGTCGATGACGTTGCGCAGCTCGCGGACGTTGCCGGGCCAGGCGTAGTCGAGCAGGAGCTGCATCGCCTCGGGCGCGATGGTCATCGCCTCGCGGCCGGCGCGCGCGCAGCCATCGGCCAGGAACTGCTGGGCCAGCGGCGGAATCTCGCGGCGGCGGTCGCGCAGCGGCGGCAGCCACACCGTGGCGCCGCCGAGCCGGAACAGCAGATCCTGGCGAAAGCGGCCGGCCTTGACCTCGGCGTCGAGGTCGCGGTTGGTGGCGGCGACGATGCGGATGTCGACCGCGACCTCGCCCTGGCCGCCGACTCGCGTGATGCGCTTGGTCTCGAGCGCGCGCAAGAGCTTGGCCTGGACCGCCAGCGACAGCTCGCCGAGCTCGTCGAGAAACACGGTGCCACCGTCGGCGGACTCGAGCGAGCCGAGCTTCTGCGCCGCGGCGCCGGTGAACGCGCCCTTCTCGTGCCCGAACAGCTCGCTCTCGGCCAGGCTGTCCGGCAGCGCGGCGCAGTTGAGGACCACCAGCGGGCGCGCCGACCGATTCGACCACCGGTGCAGCACCGTGGCGGCCAGCTCCTTGCCGGTGCCGGTCTCGCCGCACACCAGCACCGGCAGGTCGGCCTTGGCGAGCCGCTCGAGCAGCGCGATCAGGCGCAGCATCGCCGGATCGGCGACCAGCAGGTTGCGGCCATCGACCTCGATGGTGCGATAGGTGTCGGCGGCGAGCGCCATCTCGCCCGCCTTGGTGCGCTCGGCCGCCGCCCGGGCTCCGATCATCAGCACGTCGACGTCGTTGCCGTCGGCGGGCGCCACCGCGATGCCGGCGCGCGCGAACGGGACCGGGCCGCGCAGCGCCTTGAGCACGCGCTGCACGACGTCGCGGGCGCCGCCGCCATCGACCTCGGGCAAGAGCAGCAGCAGCTCGCTGCCGGCGAGCGCCACGGCGTCGATGCGGCGCAGCTGCGAGTCGACCGCGAGCAGGAGCGCGAGGTGGTCGAACAGCCGGCGGCTACCGCCGCCGTCGGGGTCACCGAGCGCCACCACGACCAGCGCGAACGAACGCCGGCTGCGCGCGACCCGATCGATCTCCTCGTCGACGCGGATGCGGAACGCCGCCGACGGCAGCATCTGGCGCGCCGCTCGCTGCCGGGCCGAGGAGTGGAACACCATCGTCGTGGTCAGGACCGTGATCACGTCGCCCGACGACAGCGCGCGGGTGCCGGCGATGGTCTCGCCGTTGACCTTGGTGCCGTTCTGGCTGCCCAGGTCGGCGATGCGCGCGCCGCCGCCAGTCATCGTGATGCGGGCGTGGCTGCGCGACACCGAGCCATCGCGCAGCCGGACCTGGGCGCCCTCGCCGCGACCGACCACCACGTCGCCCTCCTGCGGCAGGTTCACCACCGACGACGACGCGCCCTCGAACAGCAGCAGATAGGCGTCGACGTTGCCGGCGCGGGTCGGCAAGATCGTGTCGACCTGCGCCGGGCCGCCGGCGTCCGCGCTGCGCGTCGACTCGTTCCAGGTGTCGGATTTCGGCGGCGGTCTGGTCGCCAAGCGTCGGTCTCCCTGGATGCTCCCGGCCGCATGGTATCGCGATCCGGCGATCGGGTACCACCGGCGCCGCTGCTCGATCGCACTCGATCCGCTTCACGGATGGTTCAGGAGCCGCGTTCGACCGTCGGCGAAGACTTCGTCCGCCGGTACGCCCGCGCCGTTCTCGGCGACCCGTCGCTGGATCTCCTCGGCCCAGGCGCGTTCGACGTGCTCGTCGTGCTCGTCGTCCTCGAGGTTCGCCAGCAAGGCTTCCGCCGCGGCGGACCGCTCGTCCCTCGACAGGCCGAGCAACTGGTCCACAGCTCGCTTCGCTTCCGCCATGCAGACAGTCTAGAACACCGAACGGTTTGGAACGGATCTGATTTCGCGACGTTCTGCGACGGTGGGAATCCGTTCGCCCTGAGCGAGTCCGCGCAGCGGCCGAGTCGAAGGGCCCATGTCGACGAAGTCCGTCCTTCGACACGGACCTCGCTTGCGCTCGGTCCGGCTCAGGACGACCGGTGTGGGAGCGCAAGCGATCGGACTCGCCGTGGTTCAAAGCGATCGGTGTTCCAGCGCTGGCAGACGCGCGCGCCAACGGCCGCGTCGTGCCCGTCCGACCTGCGTCCGACACCAGCGGAGAGTGGCGCGGGCGAGGGGCGCAGGTTGCGACCGTCGGGTACCATCGCCGCGATGCCGCATCGCCCGCGCACGTTCGTCGCCGCCGCGCTGGTGGCGTGCGCGACGGTCGGGCTGGCGGCGCTGCTGTCGTGCCGCAGCGAGCCACCTGGCGGCACGCTGGCCCGGTTGCAGCAGCGCGGCGAGATCACCTGGGGAGCCGACATCCAGGGCGGCGAGCCGTTCCTGTGGGAGGACCCCGCCGATCCGTCGAAGATCGTCGGCTTCGAGGTCGACATCATGGACGCGCTGGCGCGCCGCCTCGGCGTGAAGCAGCGCTTCAAACAATACAACTGGTCCAACCTGGTGCCGTCGCTCGAGCGCGGCGACTTCGACATCGCGATGAACGGGCTCGAGGCCACCGCCGAGCGCGCCGAGCGCATCCTGCTGTCGCGGCCGTACTTCGTCTACGCCGAGACCCTGGCCATCAAGAAGGGCGCTCGCTATCGGACGCTCGCCGACCTCGCGGGCAAGCGGGTCGCGACCCTCAACCAGACCTATGCCCACGATCTGCTGCGCGACGCCGCGGTCGAGATCGTGCTGTACGAAGGCAACGAGGAGCCGTACCTCGATCTCGAGAACGGCCGCGTCGACGCCGTGCTGCTCGACAACGTCATCGCCGATCGCTACGGTTGCAACCGCGCCACCGTCACCTGCTTGCCCGGCGACGTCGCCCGCGGCACCTACGTCATCGGCATCCGCAAGAACGATCCCGAACTCAAGCTCGCCATCGACGCCGCGCTCGACGCCATGGTCGCCGACGGCGAGCTCGAGCGGATCCTGACCAAGGCCAGGCTGTGGGACGCGCGCCAGACCGAGCCGCCGCCGCCCTTGCCGGCGCTCAGCGCGACCCGGCCGCGCAGCTTCGACGGCAACCAGGTGCGCCTGTTCCTGTCGGCGACCGTGGTGACGCTCGGCCTGTCGCTGGGCGCGTTCCTGCTCGCGGTGCCGATCGGCCTCTTGCTGGCGGTAGCGCGGGTCTACGGCGGGCCGCTCGCGTCCGGCGCCGCCCGGGTCTACATCGAGCTGTTCCGCGGCACGCCGGTGCTGCTCCAGCTCTACGTCATCTACTACGGCCTGGCGCCGTACTACGCCTTCGGCCCGGTCGAGGCCGCCATCCTCGGCCTCGGCCTCAACTACGGCGCCTACGAGGCCGAGGTCTATCGCGGCGCGCTGAGCGCGATCCCGCGCGGGCAGAGCGAGGCGGCGCGCGCGCTCGGCCTGTCGCCATGGCAGTCGCTGCGCGACGTGCTGGTGCCGCAGGCGCTGCGCATCGCCCTGCCACCGATGACCAACGACTTCGTGTCCTTGCTCAAGGACAGCTCGCTGGTCAGCGCGATCACGGTGATCGAGCTGACCAAGCGCATGACGATCGCCGGCGCCGAGCTGCGCGGCTGGCTGGTGCCGGGCCTGGCGTGCGCGGTGCTCTACCTGGCGCTGTCGTTCCCGCTCTCGGAGCTGGCGCGCCGGCTGGAGAGGAGGTTGTCGCGTGATCAGCGTCCGCTCACTCTCTAAGCGCCACGGCACGCGGATGGTGCTCGAGAACGTGACCGCCGAGGTCGCCAAGGGCGAGACCATCGCCATCGTCGGCCCGTCGGGCGGCGGCAAGAGCACGCTCTTGCGCTGCCTCAACTACCTCGAGTCCTTCGACGGCGGCGAGATCGAGGTCGCCGGCATCACGTTGCGACCGGGCATGGGGTCGCGCGAGGCCAGCACGCTGCGCCAGCTGCGGACCAGGGTCGGCATGGTGTTCCAGCAGTTCAACCTGTTCCCGCACCTGTCGGTGCTCGACAACATCACGCTGGCGCCGCGCGTGGTGCGCGCCAAGCCGAGCGCCGACGCCGTGCGCCACGCCCGCGAGCTGCTCGACCGGGTCGGCCTCGGCGATCGCGGCGCGTCGTTTCCGCACGAGCTGTCGGGCGGGCAGCAGCAGCGGGTCGCCATCGCCCGCGCGCTGGCCCAGGAGCCGGCGGTGATGCTGTTCGACGAGCCCACCAGCGCGCTCGATCCCGAGATGCGGGACGAGGTCATGGGCGTGGTCAAGGATCTCGCCACCGGCGGCATGACGATGCTGGTCGTCACCCACGAGATGCAGTTCGCGACCGACATCGCGACCCGGGTGTGGGTGATCGAGGGTGGCACCATCGCCGAGGACGGGCCGCCGGCGCAGGTCGTCGACGCGCCGCGAACCGCGGTGGCGCGGGAGTACTTCGGCCGCATGAAGCGGCGGCGGGTGTGAGGCGTGAGCGCCCGCCCTGACATCGGCGTCACGCCGATGCGCATCGGCGCAAACGCAAGGTCGGTAAGTGCGCGGTCTCACGACCCCGGCCAGATGGCACGACCAGTGCACCAAGCCGAGGTTCATGAGCAAGCTCTTCGCATTGACGGCTCGGATCGGTGGTGTGGGTGCGGCGGTGCTGGCCCTGGCGGCGTCCACCACGGAAGGTGATCGCTCCAACGCCGGCCGCTGCCCGGCCGGCGAGCAGTGCGCCGACGACACCCCCGAGGGCCTCGCGTTCGAGGGCGCGCAGGTGAGCTGGTTCATCGGCAACGGCGTCGCGCACACCGCGGTGGGCGGCGCGCAGACGGTGCGCATCACCGACAACCTGACCGACGCCGCGCTCGACCTGCCGTTCACCCCGAAGGTCACCAGCGCCGCGCACCAGGTCTCGGTCGCCGCCACCGCCGCGGTGACGCTGTCGGCCTCGGCGGCGGGCACCGGCTACCTGCGCATCACCCGGGTCGCCGACGGTTACCTCTTCGATCGGCTGGCGATCGAGAGCCGCCCCATCGCGCGCATGCAGGCCCGCCCGACCATGAACGAGTCGTGGCCCGGCTTCGGCACCGAGTCATGGGCGGCGTGGGCCGGCGAGCGGGTCGAGGTCGCGGTGGCGCTGTACGACTCGGGCGGCGGCTGGCTGATCGACGAGAGCCTGGAGATCGCGTCGACCGTCCAGGTCGTGCGCACGGCCTGGGACGCGGCCGAGATCCTGCCGCTCGCCGCCGGGACGCTCGAGCTCGCCGTCGGCGCCGGCGACCGCAACGAGCTGGTGCAGGTGACCGTGGTCGACACGCTGACGCAGGTGAGCGGCCCGGGGCCGCAGACCCGCGCGGTCGGTGGCACCGCCGAGGTCTGCTTCCAGGCCTTCGACGGCTCGGTGCGCGTCTTCGGCGTGCCGTGGTCGTTCCAGATCACCGGGCCCGGCCAGGCCCTGGCGGCGGCGGAGCAGGACCATCCGTCGTGCCTCGAGCTGCGCACCACCGGCGCCGGCTCGATCACGGTGACGGCGTCGATCGGCAACCGCAGCGCCACCGGCACCGTCGAGGTGACCGGCTCGGCCGCCCGCACCGCGCCGGCGAGCGGCTGGGTGTCGCGCACCGACCTCGGCGAGCGCGCGGCGGCGGTCGGCGACTGAATCGCTACGCCGGGCGAGCGGCGGATGGCAGCCGCGCGAGCTCGAGCTCGGCCGCGAACACGCGGCGGGCGGGGCCGCGCATCGACACCGTCGCGTAGTCGGCGGCGACCGTGATCGTCAGCGGGCCGCCGGGCAGGCGCACGGTGATCTCGGTGCCGGGATCGGCGCGGCCGGTGAGGCACGCGGCCACGGCGGTGGCGCAGGCGCCGGTGCCGCACGCGAGCGTGATGGCGCAGCCGCGCTCCCACACCACGAGGTCGATCGCGGTGCGCGAGACGACGTGGGCGAACTCGGCGTTGGTCTTGTTCGGGAACCAGGCGTGGCGCTCGAGCGCGCCACCGACGGTCTCGGCGAGGCGGCGGGCGTCGGCGGCGCTGTCGACGAAGATCACGGCATGCGGGTTGCCCATCGACACCGCGGTGACGCGACGCTCACGATCGTCGCCCGGGATCGCGATCGGCACATCGACGGCGCGCTCGTCATCTCCGCGCGGGGGCCCGGTCATGGGGATCTCGGCGCGGGTCAGGCGAGGGCGACCCATGTCGACGATCACCGACGTGACCGCGCCGTCCTCGACCACGACCCCGCACGCGAGCGGGCCGGCGCCGGTGTCGATCACCATGCGGTCGCCCGAGGTCCCCGGCTCCGATTCCCAGAGCTGCTTGACGACGCAGCGGATGCCGTTGCCGCACATCTCGGCCTCGCTGCCGTCGGCGTTGAGGACCCGCATCTCGGCGCTGGCGCCGGGCGTCACCGGGGCGCGCAACGCGAGCACGCCGTCGCCGCCGACGCCGAAATGGCGATCGCAGAGGCGGCGCACTGTCTCCGGGTCCTGGACCGCGGCGGCGGTCGCCGCATCCAGGCCGCGCACGTCGACGACCAGGAAGTCGTTGCCGAGCCCGTGCAGCTTGGCGAAGCGGATCTTCTGGAGTGGAGGCGCCGCTGTCACGGCGTCACCGGCGCGGGTGGCGCCGGCGGCGTGGTGGTCGTCGGCGGCTTGGCGGCGGGCGGCGTGGTCGCCGGCGGCTTGGCGGCGGGCGGCGTGGTGGTCGTCGGCGGCTTGGCAGCGGGCGGCGTGGTCGCCGGCGGCTTGGCGGCGGGCGGCGTGACGACCGGCGGCTTGGCGGCGGGCGTGATCGCTGGCGGCTTGGCAGCGGGCGGCGTGACGACCGGCGGCTTGGCAGCGGGCGGCGTGACGGGCGGCGTGACGACCGGCGGCTTCGCCGCCGGCGCGGCGGCCGATCCGGAACCCGCGGCTGGCGGAACCAGCTCGGTCGGCAGCTCGGGCACCGCGGGCTCCTCGCCACGATCACCATCGTTCATCACCGGGCCGGGCGCCGAGCCGGAGCCTGGCGTCGGGGTGATCTCCATCGAGGGCATGCCACCGTCGCCGCTGAGATCGAGCGTGCTCATGCCGGCGTCGCCGGCGGCCTCGAGCAGCTTCTTCTGCGACTCCTTCTCGCGTCGCTTGCGCGCCGCCTCGCTCCTGGAGATCTTCTCGAGCGCGTCGCCGGCGTCCCGGGTGGCCAGGAACGCGAGCGTCATCGACGTGAGCATGAAGATGATGGCCGCCGCAGCGGTGAGGCGGCGCAGGAACGTCGACGCGCCACCGCCGCCGAACACCGAGCCGGCGTTACTGCCGCCGAAGGCGCCACCCATGCCACCCTTGCCCTGTTGCAACAACACCGTGAGCATCAGGAAGAGGCACACGACGACGTGCACGATCGTGACCAGGGTCGACATGGAGCGTGGTTTCTAGCCCAGTCCCCTCGCCGTTGCAAGCTGCCCTCTCGGGCAGTTAACGTCAATTATCACGAGGGCTTCGCCGCCCGGCAGATGGCGACGAAGTCGGCGGCCTGCAGCGAGGCTCCACCGACGAGCGCGCCGTCGATGTCAGGCTCGCGCATGAGCAGGGCGGCGTTGTCGGGTTTCACGGAGCCGCCGTACTGGATCCGGATGCTTGCAGCGGCCGCCGCGCCGAGCTGCTTGCCCAGCCAGCTGCGAATGAAGGCGTGGACCTCCTGCGCCTGCGCCGGCGTGGCGGTGCGGCCGGTGCCGATCGCCCACACCGGCTCGTACGCGATCACCACCCGGTCGACGACCGCCGCGTCGAGGTCACTGACCGCGCCGGCGAGGTGCTGCTCGACGATCTGGAAGGTCGCGCCACCGTCGCGCTGCGCCAGGGTCTCGCCGACACACGCGATCACCCCCAGGCCGGCGGCCAGCGCCGCCTTCACCTTCTTGCCAACCGCCTCGTCGGTGTCGCCGAAGAACTGACGGCGCTCGCTGTGGCCGATGATGGCCCACGTGCAACCGGCGTCGCGCAGCATGGCGGGCGCGACCTCACCGGTGAAGGCGCCCTTTTCCTCCCAGAAGCAGTCCTGGGCCGCCACCGCCAGGCTGGAGTCCTCGACGCGCTTGGCGACCGCGTGCAGCGCCGTGAACGGCGGCGCGACGCCGACCGCGACCTCGCGCAGCGAGCCGAGCTGGTTCTTCAGCTCGGTGACCAGGGCCAGCGACTCGGCGATGGTCTTGTGCAGCTTCCAGTTGCCGACCACGAACGGGGTGCGCATGGCCGGCACTCTACATCACATCACGAGGGGACCTTGCCGTCCCCGATGCCGGGGTACAGCGTCTCGGGCACCGGGTTCCACGACACCGCGAAGCGGTGCTCGTGGCCGTCGCTCTGCGCAATCACCTCGACGCCGGTGGCGCCGGCCAGCTCGCACGCCTTGGCCAGCTCGGCGGCGATCAGGTGCACGGCCAGCGCCGGGCCGGCGCCGACCACGATCACGTCGGCGGCGCCGGTGCCTCGCTTCAAGACCCGCGCCTTGCACCAGCCATGGTAGCGGCCCCACATCGAGGGCAACACCGCGAGCATCGACACCACGCCGAGCGTGGTGGGATCGGCGCCGAAGAAGCGCGCGAAGGTGGCCGACACGGTGCTGCGACCGACCGCGCGGATGAGCTGCTC
Source organism: Myxococcales bacterium (assembly GCA_947483555.1). Taxonomy (GTDB): domain Bacteria; phylum Myxococcota_A; class Polyangia; order Haliangiales; family Haliangiaceae; genus UBA2376. Next base: position 9,604 of record CANKMW010000073.1, on the reverse strand, counting down.
GGCGGCGTCGCCGCTGCCGCCGCGCACGTGCTCGGCGGCGCGCTCGACGAGCGTGCACAGGAGCGACAGCGGCAGCCAGCCCAGCGGCGACGCCCCGGGCGCCAGCGCGGCCGCCAGCGCGGGGTCGGACTCCGACAGCGAGCGCACCGCGGCGTCGCCGGCCAGGTGCGCGATCACGCGACCGGCGACGCGAAAATGGGCGGCCCGGACCATGTCCGGGTTCACGGTTCCCGCCGACATCGGTGGTCGCACCCCGGCGGTGAGAACCTCGGTCTGCTTGAGCACGGCGGCGGGCGGGACCTCGATCGGGATCTCGGTCGTGACGTCGCCGACGGGCACGCGGGGCGCACGCTCGAGTGCGCGCGCCAGCGCCATCGCGAACGCGGTCGACGACGCGAAGCGCCGCTTCTGGTCGGGGTCGAGCCCCTTGGCCATGACCTCGTCGACGGCGCTGGTCAGGCCGGGCCGCAACCGTGACGGCAGCGTCAGCGGATCGTGGAGCTGGCGCGTGATCACCTGCATGAGCTGTCCGGAGCCGAACGGCGGCCGCCCGGTCAACGCGCAGAACATGGTGGCGGCCAGGCCGTAGACATCGGTCTCCGGCGACTCGGAGCTACCTTCGAGGAACGACTCGGGCGCGGCGTAGCCCGGGGTACCGGCGCCGTCGACCGAGTCGCCGCGTCGCTTGGCCACGCCGACGTCGACCAGCACCGCGCGGTCGCGTTCGCGGTCGAGCAACACGTTGGCCGGCTTGACGTCGCGATGGATGAGACCGATCTGGTGCATGGCGTCGAGCGCGTCGCCGATCTCGAGCGCGATCTGGGCCACGGCGTCGAACGGCAGCCACTGGCCGGCGGTGTGCTGGGTCTCGAGCACCTCGGCGAGGGCCTGACCTTCGACCAGCTCCATCACGAAGTAGACGTCGCCCTGGTGCTCGCCGAGCGAGTACACCTGCACCAGGTTGGTGTGGTGCAGCGAGGCCAGCATGGCGGCCTCGGCGCGGAACTTCACCACCAGCTGGGCGTCGCTGGCCAGATCGGAGCGCAGCACCTTGATCGCGACCGGCCGCGCCAGGCCCAGATCCTCACCGCGGTAGACCACGCCCATCGCGCCCCGCGACAGCTCGTGCAGGATGCGGTAGGTGCCACCCAGCGTGGTGCCGGTGGTGACGCCGGCGGCGGCGGCATCGAAGGCCTCGTCGTGGTCGACGCCACGGGTGTTGCCGGCGACCACGATCGCGCTCGGCTTGGCGCTTCGCACCGCGTGCCGCAGTCGCGCGAAGCTGGCTTCACCCGAGCGCTCGCCCTCGGCGACCGCGGTCACGGCGCCGCGGACCTGCACCGTGACCTCGCCCTCGGCGGTCGGGATCGGGGTCGCGGCGATGTGCAGGGCCAGCTTGCGCGCCGCCAGCTGGGCGCGGCCGGTGTCGGTGCCGACGAACAGCACCGCCAGCTCGTCGCCGCCGAAGCGCCCGACCCGGTCGTTGCCGCGCACGTGAGCGCGGACGCGGGCGGCGATCCCGGCCAGCACCGCGTCACCCGCCTTGTGACCGTGCTCGAGGTTGACCCGGCGCAGCCCGACCACGTCGAACAGCACCAGCGCCAGCGTCTCGGCGCGCCGCGAGGCGGCGGCGATCGCGTTCGCCACTTCCTGCTCGAACGCGCTGCGCGACAGCGTGCCGGTCAGCGGATCGGTCTGCGCGCCAGCGGCCAGCCGTTCGTGCTCCGCGACCAGGCGGCGGTGGATGGCCCGGAAGGTCAGCTCGCGAGGCAGCCGGGCCGCCAGCGCTCGCAGGTCGGCGAGCTCGCCGGGGACGAAGCGACGGGCGCGGTCGGCGACCACGGCGATGAGCCCGCCGACCGCCTGCGGCCCGGTGGCCAGCGGTGCGGCCGCGACGGCGAGCGGTCGCCGCGCGGTCGACGCCAGCACGGTCAGCCCGGTGGCGGCGGCGATGCGGGCGGCGGCGCCCAGCGTCGCTTGATCGGCGTCGGCGACCGGCCGGGTCCCGCACGGCACCATGGTCTCACCTTCGCGCCACCACAGCAGGCAGTCGTCGGCGGCGAAGGCCTTGGCGATCGCGCCCAGGCCTTCCGCGGTCGGTTCGCCATTGCCGTCGAGCACCGAGGCGGCGATCAGGCTGCGCGCTCGCGCCAGGTCGACCTCGGGCAGGCGCGGCGGCGGCGGCGAGATCAGCAGCTGCAGCACCTCGGGACGCGTGGGCAGCAGGATCACGCCGGCGGCGGTGCAGGCGATCGCCGCTGATGCCAGCCGCGCCGAGTTCTCGACGTCGCCATACAGCCAGCGTGGCACACTCGACGGCAAGCTGGCGACGGCTTCGGCAGAGCTCGCCGGGACCAGCACCGCGTAGGCCTTCGGGACGTCGATCGACGCCGCGTCGCCGGTAACCACGGGCGCGATGCCGGCGCGGGAAGCGATCGCGCACAGATCACTCGCGGTGCGGCCCGCCGGATCGAGGATCACCAGCCGCTGCCCCGTCATCTGCCCAGGCACCTGCTGACCAGACACTGTGGCAAGTGTACAAGAGATCAGACGGGCACGGGCCCGCGCCCGGCCACCACGGCGGGCCCGTCGGCGGGCGGTCAGCGGCTCGCGAGCGCGGCGATACCGGGCAACTCGAGGCCCTGGATGAACTCCAGTGACGCCCCGCCGCCGGTCGAGACGTGGGTGACCCGGTCGGCGACGCCGGCCTGCACCACGGCCGCCGCGCTGTCGCCGCCGCCGACCACGGTCAGCGCCAGGCGATTGTCGGCCATGGCGCACGCCACCGCAATCGTGCCGGCCGCGAAGCGCGGCTTCTCGAACACGCCCATCGGGCCGTTCCAGAACACGGTCCGGGCCCGGGTCACCGTCGTCCGGTAGGTCTCGATCGTCACCGGTCCGATGTCGAGCGCCATCTGATCGGCCGGCACGGCGTCGATCGAGACCGCGCGCGCGTCCTCGGCGTCGAGGCCACTGGCGATCACGACGTCGGTGGGCAGATGGACGGCGACGTTCTTCTCGCTCGCCTTGCGCAGGAAATTGCGCGCCATCGCCAGCTTGTCGGTCTCGACCCGGCTCTTGCCGAGCTGCTTGCCCTGCGCGGTCAGGAAGGTGTTGGCCATCGCGCCGCCGATGGCGATGGCGTTGACGCGATCGAGCAGCGCGTCGAGGACCTCGATCTTGTCCGAGACCTTGGCGCCGCCAACCACCGCCAGGTACGGCCGATCGACGTCGCCGAGCAGACGCGACAGGACGTCGATCTCCTTGGCCATGACGAAGCCGGCGCCCTTGTGGCCGACGTGGCGGACCATGCCGGCCGTCGACGCATGGGCGCGGTGTGCGGTGCCGAACGCGTCGTTGACGTAGGTGTCGCAGTATGACGCCAGCTGGCGGGCGAAGTCGGTGTCGTTGGCCTCCTCGCCGGGGTGGAAGCGCAGGTTCTCCAGCAGGGCGATCTGTCCATCGCGCAGGTCGCCCACCACCTTGCGGGCGCCGTCGCCGGCCGGCTCGTCGGCGAGGATGACCTCGCTGCCGAGCAGCTCGGCGAGCCGCGCCGCCACCGGCTCCAGCGACAGCTCGGGCTTGACCTGGCCATCGGGGCGGCCGAGATGTGAGCCGAGCACGATGCGGGCGCCGCGCTCGACCAGGTGGCGGATGGTCGGCAACACCGCGACGATGCGCGAGTCGTCGCCGATCTGGCGGTCCTTCGCAGACCCGGTCAGCGGCACGTTGAGATCGACGCGGACGAAGACCCGCTTGCCCTCGACCGGGAGCTCCTCGACGTGGACGATGCCGTGGGGGAGTGCCATGGCGCGCTCAGAGCTTCTCGGCCACGAAGCGGGCCAGATCGAACAGCCGCTGCGAGTAACCCATCTCGTTGTCGTACCAGGCCAGCACCTTGACCTGATCGCCCTGCGCCGTCGTCAGCTCGGCGTCGACGGTCGCGGAGTGGCGGTTGCCGTTGAAGTCGATCGACACCAGCGGCTCGTCGGACACCGCCAGGATGCCCTTGAGCGGACCGGCAGCGGCAGCGCGGAACGCCGCGTTGACCTCCTTCGCCGACGCCTTCTTCTCGAGCCGTACCGTCAGGTCGACCAGCGACACGTTCGGGGTCGGGACCCGGATCGCCATACCGTCGAGCTTGCCGGCCATCGACGGCAGCACCTCCTTGAGCGCCTTGGCGGCGCCGGTGGTGGTCGGGATCATCGACAGCGCGGCGGCGCGGGCCCGGCGCAGGTCCTTGTGGGGCAGGTCGAGGATCTGCTGGTCGTTGGTGTAGCTGTGGATCGTCGTCATGATCCCCGACACGATGCCGAAGCTCTCGTCGAGGACCTTGGCCACCGGCGCCAGGCAGTTGGTGGTGCACGAGGCATTGGAGATCACGTGGTGCTTGGCGGCGTCGTAGACGTCGAGGTTGATGCCGCAGCACAACGTGACGTCCGGGTTCTTGGCCGGCGCGCTGATCAGGACCTTGCGGGCCCCGCTCAGGTGCTTGCCAGCACTCTCCTTGTCGACGAACCGGCCGGTCGACTCGATCACGATGTCGACGCCGTGCGCCTTCCAGGGGATCTCGGCCGGATCCTTCTGGGCGCTGACGACGACCCGGTCGCCGTTGATGATCAGCGCCCCATCGGCGACCTCGACCGTGCCCTGGTAGCGGCCGTGGATCGAGTCGTGTTTGAGCAGGTGGGCGAGGGTGGCGACGTCGGTGAGGTCGTTGATGAGGACGAGATCGAACGCGTCGCGGGCGTCCGCGAGGCAGCGGACAAAGCCGCGGCCGATGCGCCCGAAGCCGTTGATGCCGAGACGTACCTTGGCCATGTCGTGTTCTCCGTGGGAAGTGAGCGGGCGCAACGTAGTGCATCACTCCGAAAACGGCAACGACCCGGGGAGGCCCGGGTCGTTGGTTTCGGCTCGGACTGCTGGCCCGTGCGCACGATGAACGCTGGATCGAGCGACCGTCGCTAGCGCACGACCGCGACCGGTGGCGGCGTGGTCTCGCGCGCGACCTGATCACTGGCCATCCCCTTCGTCACCTCGCTGATCAGCTCCGTGGCGAGCGCGACGATCTGCTTGTCGTCGTAGCCCTCGGAGGTGAGTTGCCGATACAACGAACGCGCGAGGATCTTGACGGCCTTCTGCCTCTCGCTGCTTCCCTGACTCGTGGCGATACCGCGCATGTGGACAACTTGACGAGCATTCGCTGTGCCATCCAGTAACCGTCCGGAACTGCTTGGGCGGTGAGCCCCGACCGTGGTCCGGAGCGGCCGATCTGGGGCTCGCGCTGCGTAATCGCGCACCACGTGCGAAGCCGGTTACGCGCCCCAAAGCTCGATGGCTCGACCAATCGAAGCGCGAGCCGGCTACGGGCACGGCGAGGCGTTGGCGATGCAGACGTCGCCACAGGCGCGGGTGCCGGTCGGACAGCAGTAGCCGTTGGAGCACGCGGTGCCGCCACCACAAACCTGGCCGCAACCGCCGCAGTTGGTGTTGCTGGTCGCCCAGTCGACGCAGGCGCCGCTGCACTCGCTCTGACCCGCCGTGCACGACAGGCCGCAGCAGCGGAAGCCGGTGTTGGCGAACGTGTAGTTGGTCGGCACCACGGACAGGTCGAAGTCGCACGTCAGGCCGGCCGAGTGGTTGTCGTACGAGCCGCCACGCAGGGTGTGGACGGTCTGGCCGGAGACGGTGCGTGGGTCCTCGACCCACTCCTTGAGGTTGCCCGACTGGTCGCGGGACAGGTCGACCGACTGGCAGGTGGCGAGCGAACCGGTGGCGATGGCGACGTCTTCGTTGACGCCGCCGGCCACCGGATCGTAGTCGCTGCCGTTGCAGTTGGTGAGGCTGTACGGATTGCCGTAGGGATAGGTCAGGTTGCCGCTGCTCTCGCAGAAGCGGCCCCACTCGTCGAACGTGACCTGGCCACTCACGTTGCGCGTCACGCGGCACAGCCGCATGCCGGCGCGCTGGCAGGCGGTGCGGACCTCGTTGAGGTCGCCGCCGGCCCACGGCAGGCGCGGCGTCGGTGTCACCGTCGAGCAGGCGCGGCTCTCGACGAACCCGGCGGTCGCGGCGGTCGCGTCGGGTCGCGTGGCCTCGTAGCGGTACATCACCACGCTCGAGCCGTTGATGGTCAACGGACCGACGGTGGTGTCGCGGACGCCGTTGTAGGTGGTGACCAGGACCGTGTTGTCGTAGGGCTCGTCGAGGTGGCCGTCGCAGTCGTCGTCGCGGTTGTTGCAGGTCTCGCTGATCGCGGCCGCGCCGGCGGTGGTGACGTTGCAGGCCAGGCCGGTCTGGGCCCCGTTGCAGACCAGCAAGCCGGTGCCGCGGCAGATGCCGAGCTTGCGCGTGGTGGCGAAGGTGCCGTCCTCGGCGCACGCGGTGCCCTTGAGCGTGAAGACCTCGTCCTGGCCGCCGTCGCAGTCGTTGTCCTTGCCGTCGCAGCGGGTCTCCTCGAGGACCGGATCGCCGTTGCCTTGCAGCTCGACGTCGGGATCGGTGTAGACGCAGTCCCAGCCCGACATGCCGGCGCAGGTCGGGGTGGTGCCGGCGCACTCGCCCTGGGGATCGCAGAAGTTGCCGGGTACCAGGATGCTGGGATCGGCGGCGTCGACCAGGCCGTCGCAGTCGTTGTCGGAGCCGTCGCAGACCTCGGTGCCCGAGGCGGTGCAGCTGTACTCGCAGCCGTCGCCCGGCAGGCCGTTGAGGTTCACCCAGCCGGCCAGACACGCGGCCACGGTGCAGGCGCCGCCCGAACAACCGGCGATGGCGTGGGCGAGGCTACAGCCTGCGCAGTTGTTGCAGTAGCGGACGTCGGTGAGCTTGTTGAAGCCGTTGTCGATGCCGCCGACGCAGTCGTCGTCGAGGTTGTTGCAGCTCTCGGCGACCGGACCGACGTCGTTGGGACAGTCGATCGCGCCGCCGACGCAGGTGGTGGTGCCGGTCGAACACTCGCCGGTGTTGGTGCCACAGGTGACGCCGGCGCCCGGGTTGCCGTCGTTGACGATGCCGTCGCAGTCGTTGTCGAACGCGTCGCAGGCCTCGACGCCGCCGTTGGAGAGCAGGCAGCCGTACTCGCAGCCGTCACCAGGCAGACCGTTGATGTTGTAGAAGTTGGGGTTGCAGGGCCCGAGCTGGCAGGTGCCGGCGCACAGCGCGGTGGCGTTGGCGAAGCTGCACGTGAGGCCGCAACCGCCGCAGTTGTTGGGGTCGGTGGTGGTGTTGATGCCCTCGTCGATCTGACCGTTGCAGTTGTTGTCGGACAGGTCGCAGGTCTCGGCGCCGGTCGGGATGCACTGGTACTCGCAGCCGTCGGCGGGCAGGCCGTTGAGGTTGTAGTGGCCGAAGTCGCAGCTGGCCACCGTGCACATGCCCAGCGCGCAGCCCTCGATCGCGAACGGCAGGTTGCACGGCGAGCAGCCGCCGCAGTACTGGGGGTCGTTCAGCTTGTCGAAGCCGTCGTCGATGACGTTGTCGCAGTCGTCGTCCTGGTTGTCACAGGTCTCCGGCGTGCCGCCGATGGCGCCGACGCAGAACAGGACTCCGTTCGAGCACTGGAACGTGCCGGCGGTGCACTCGCCGGTGTTGGTGCCACACGCGGTGCCACCGCCGGGGTTGCCGTCGTCGACGGCGCCGTCGCAGTCGTTGTCGACGCCGTCGCAGGTCTCGACGCCGCCGCCGGTCGGCGTGCACTGGTACTCGCAGCCGGGCACCAGCGGGTTGACGTCGACGAAGCCAGCATCGCAGGCCAGCACCTCGCACATGCTGGCGACGCACTGCTCGCTGGCGTGCAGGAGGTTGCAGACGTTGCCGCAGCTGCCGCAGTTGTTGACGTCCGTGGTCGTGTTGAAGCCCTCGTCCATTCGGGTGTCGCAATCGTTGTCGCGGTTGTCGCAGACCTCGATGCCGCCGCCGGTCGGGATGCAGAAGTACTCGCAGCCGGGCGTGCCCGGCACGGTGTCGTTCCAGCCCGGCTGGCAGCCGCCTGGCGAGCAGCTGCTGTTGGCGCACACGCCGAAGGCGTTGGGGTACTGGCAACGCATGCCGCAGCTCCCGCAGTTGTTCGGATCGGCGGTGAGGTTGAAGCCGTCGTCGACCACCGTGTCGCAGTCGTCGTCGAGGTTGTTGCACACCTCCGGCGACGGCAGGCATCCGGCGTCGGTCGGCGCGTCGGTCGGCGCGTCGATGCCGCCGTCGCCGTCGCCGCCGCCGTCACCGCCGCCACCGCCATCGCCGGTGCCGCCGCCATCGCCGCTGCCGCCGAGGTTGTACGGGTTGACGTTGCAGGCGGTGAGCCCGAGGCCGAGGCCGAGGCCGAGTACGAGGACCAGGAACGAGCGGGTCATCGGCCGTCTCCAATCGCGCGCGCCGGCGCCGGTTGCCGTCTCCGCATGAGCGGCAGGAGGAGCAGCAGCGACAGCCACGGCGGCGCGCCGCCGCCGCCAGCGTCGCCGCAGCCACCGCCGGCGGCGGTGACTCGATCGGTGTTGGCGGCGCCGGGCACGTCGCACACCGGGCGGCCGGCGGGATCGACCGTGCACTCGGTGCCGGTCGGGCACATGGTGGTGGCGCAGGGGTCGGCGATGCAGTCGCCGGTGGTGGGAACGCAGACCTCGCCGGGCAAGCACGACACGCCCTGGCAATCGTCGCCCTGGCAGTCACCGTCGGCGGGGTTGCAGACCTGGCCGGCGGGGCAGTTGACGTTGTCGCAGCGGTCGGGCTCGCAGGCACCGTTGACACAGACCTCGCCGCCCGGGCAGCCGGCCGAGCACTCGTTGGAGCACACCCCGCCGTTGCAGGTCTCGTTAGCCGCGCACGGGTTCGGATCGCAGGGGTTGTCGACGCACTGACCGACGTTGGTGCCGTCGGCGATGCACAGCTCGCCGGCGACGCAGGTGGCCGGCAGGTCGAAGCAGTCGAGGCAGAAGCCGAGCCGGCACTGCTCGCCGGCGCGGCACATGATGCCGGCGCACAGATCGCGACACTGGCCGTTGGCCGGGTCGCAGACCTCGTTGGCGCCGCAGGTGACACCGGTGCACGGATCGGGCACACAGTAGCGACCGGCCGGCGGTCCCGCCAGATCCTGGCACACGTAGCCCGACGGGCACGGGAACTCGCCGTTGGCGCACGGCAGCGTGCATTCGCCGGCGAAGCAGACGTTGGTGCCCAGCGGGCAGGTGGCGGCGTCGTCGGCGTTGCCGTCGCAGTCGTTGTCGAGGCCGTCGCAGATCTCGGGCGTGGGGCCGACGTAGCCGACGCAGTCGAGGGCGCCGCTGACGCACTCGGTGTCGCCGAAGGCACACTCGCCGATGTCCATGTAGACCTCGAAGCCGGGCTCGACGCACGGTTGCTCCTCACCGGGCAGCGGGCTGCCGGGCGGGCTCTCGTCGACCAGCGAGTCGCAGTCGTCGTCGGAGCCGTTGCAGACCTCGGGGTTGCCGGAGCTGGGCGGCGGGCAGACCAGGGCGCCGTTGGTGCACTGCCAGCGGCCGGGCTGACAGATGCCGGTGCCGGGCGCGCAGATGTCGCCGACCAGCGGCAGCGGGGCCTCGTCGACGCGGGTGTCGCAGTCGTCGTCGATGTTGTTGCAGGTCTCGGTGCC
>CANKMW010000072.1 GCA_947483555.1 Myxococcales bacterium | reverse complement strand
CCCGTGCGGTACCAGCATCCGCTGCACCAGCTTGGTCTTGAAGGTCTCGCTATACAGTGCCACTGGGTCTCGTTCTTCTGCCCCTCGGCCTCGGGGGCGCTGGCGCTCAGGCCGCCAGCGTCGTGCGACAACTACCCTGGCACAGGGGGCTCTTCCCCTATCATCCATCCCACCACCACCACCACCACCACCATCCCTGACCGAGGAGCTCACCATGGAGCGCAAGCTGGTCTCGATCCAGTGCATCGACGCCGTCGAGTCCATCGCCGGCGCCGACAACATCGTCAAGGCCCGGGTCCTGGGCTGGGACGTGGTCGTCAAGAAGGCGGAGTTCACCCCCGGCGCGCCGTGTGTGTTCTTCGAGATCGACAGCCTGTTGCCCGACGGGCAGGCGTGGGCCGAGTTCATGCGGCCGCGCGGCTTCCGGGTCAAGACGGCGCGCCTGCGCGGCGTCCTGTCGCAGGGACTGGCGCTCCCGGTCGATATCTTGCCGGCCGGCGTCGAGGTGCCGGACCTCGGCACCGACGTTTCGGATCTACTCGGGGTCGTGAAGTTCGAGCCGGTCGTGCCCGACACGCGGGAGATCAGCGGTGGTTTTCCGGGCCAGGTGCCCAGGACCGACGAGATCCGGCTGCAGTCGGCGCTCGGTGTGCTCGAGGAGATGCGCGGCCGTGACTTCTACGTCACGACCAAGCTCGACGGCACCTCGGCGAGCTACTTCCGGCCGATCGATGGCGGCGACGGTGATCTGGTCGCCTGCTCGCGCAACTGGGCGCTGGTGCGCGGTCCCAACCCGGTGTGGCGCGTCGCCCTTCGCCACGACCTCGAGCGGGTGATCCCGCCCGGCTTCGCCGTCCAGGGCGAGCTGTGCGGCCCGGGGATCCAGAAGAACCGGCTCGGGCTGGCCGAGCTCGACCTCTTCGTGTTCAGCGTGCACGACACCCACGCCGGACGGTTCCTCGATCATGCCGAGCTGGTCGGCTTCTGTGCGGAGCGCAAGCTGCGCACGGTGCCGGTCGAGGCGGTGGTCGTGGGCGAGGCCGCGGCGAGGTTCGAACACTCGCTCGAGCTGTGGCTCGAGCGGGCCAAGGGCCTCTACGAGGGCACCCGCAACCGCAAGGAGGGCATCGTGGTGCGACCGCTCCACGACGCGCCGTCGGCGACGCTCGGCGGTCGGATGTCCTTCAAGGTCATCAACAACGAGTTCCTGCTCAAGGACGAGGATTAGCTCGCAAGGGCTCGGCCGCTCCCCCGCGGCTGCCTCGTCCTCCTCATGGGGTAGCTACAACAGAAGAGCGCGCGGCCAGGGCCCGCGAGGATGCAGGTGCAAGTCCTGTCCCCGTGACGACTCACGCCAGGCGGAGCTGTAGTTCAACAGCAGAATGCTGGTCCGACATGCCAGCGACGAGGGTGCGATTCCCTCCAGCTCCACGACGGTTTCCGGGGTGTATTTCAACAGAAGATTGCGCGGTTCGGGACCGCGTGGCTGGGGGTGCAAGTCCCTCCACCCCGACTGTTGGTTTCGATGGGGTCGTAGTTCAGCTGGAAGAATGCTGGCTCGGCAAGTCGGCGACGAGGGTTCGATTCCCTCCGGCTCCACGATCATTCGCTCGCTCGCGCGGGCACGTCTTCATCTCTCGTACGGCTCTGGGTACGTCTGGTGACGTTGGCTGACTGTCTATCAGCTTCAGACGGGTTCGATTCCCGTCAGAGCCGCGACTGGGCCTGTCTTCTAGCGGAAAGATGCTGCTCTCGCACAGCGGCGACGGGGGTTCGATTCCCCCCTGGTCCACCAAGCCCCGACCGCGCCGGCGCGGCGGGGACTCGAGTGCGCTCGTGGCCGAACAGCGAGGCACACGGCTGCAACCCGTATCAACCCGGTGCGACTCCGGGCGAGCGCTCGACATGATGCCCGACGGGGCCAACGGCCTGGTGGCCTGGCGGTTCTCACACGGCTGCCGCGGAGAGTTCGATCCTCTCGACCCCGACGACACCACCGACGACGACAACACGACGTTCGCGCGCCCAGCTGGTGATCCAGGACGGACACGCTCCCCCGGTAAGGGAGAAAGGAGGGTTCGAATCCCTCGTTGGGCTCCAGCATCGACAGCTCTCTGGCCCCCGCGCACGGATGCGGCCCGGGTTTCCGAAACCTGGTGAGGTGGTTCGATTCCACCCGGTGGCACGCACGCGACGCCTCCGCGCATGGATGCAACCCGGGCCTCCTACGTCCGGCGAGGTGGTTCGATTCCACCCGGCGGCACGACGTCTTCACGCCCACGTAGTCCAGCGGTCAAGACATCGGCTTTTCACCCCGACCAGGAGGGTTCGACTCCCTCCGTGGGCCCCCCGTGTCACAGCTCCGACGAAAGAAGAACGACGCCATGAGTGATCCGCAGCAGAAGCGAGACCTGGTGTTGCCGCCTGGCGGCTACGCCTACATGCAGGACGTGACCAAGGGCGTCGTGAAGACGTACACCGGTCCGACGGTGATCAACCCGACCGCGCAGGAGCGGCCGGTGGTCTACGACGGCGCCTCGGGGACGTTCCGCAGCGCCACCTCACTCGAGGAGGCGATGCGTATCTCGCCGGTCGCCGCCGAGGGTCACTACGTGATCCTGCGCAACCCGGCGCGCGGCAACAAGCATCCCGACGAGGGCAGCGCCCAGCCCAGCGCCGAGCAGGAGATCGGTCGCACGATCATCGTGCCCGGCCCGGCGACGTTCGCCCTGTGGCCCGGCCAGTCGGCCGAGGTCGTCGAGGGCCACCACCTGCGCTCGAACCAGTACCTCCTGGTCCGCATCTACAACGAGGACGAGGCGCGCAAGAACTGGAGTCAGGCGGTCGTGAAGCCGGCGGTCACCGACGGCGAGGCCGCCGCTCCGCAGCCGGTCTCGAAGGCGCCGCCGCCCGACCTCACGGTCGGCAAGCAGCTCATCATCCGCGGCACCGAGGTGTCGTTCTACATCCCGCCGACCGGCGTCGAGGTCGTGCCCGAGCTGGGCGACGGCAAGTACGCGCGCGAGGCGCTCACGCTCGAACGCCTCGAGTACGCCATCCTGGTCGACGAGAACGGCAAGAAGCGCTACGAGGTCGGACCCCAGGTCGTGTTCCCGCTGCCGAGCGAGCGCTTCGTCGAGGCCCGCGACGACGCCGGGCGGCCGAGCAAGAAGTTTCGCGCCGTCGAGCTCAACGAGATCCAGGGACTGCACATCAAGGTGATCGCCGGTTACGCCGAGGGCGGCCGCAGCCACAAGGCTGGTGACGAGCTGTTCATCACCGGCAAGGACACCGCCATCTACTTCCCGCGCGAGGAGCACTCGGCGATCAAGTACGACGGCAAGGCCAAGCACTTCGCCACCGCGATCCCGGCCGGCGAGGCGCGCTACGTCATGGACCGACTCACCGGCGCGATCAAGACCGTGCGGGGGCCGGCGATGCTGCTGCCCGATCCGCGCACCGAGGTCATCGTGCGGCGCGTGCTCGGGGACCGTGAGTGCACGCTGTGGTACCCGTTCAACCAGGAGGCGCTCGAGTACAACCAGAACATCCGGGCGCTGCTGCACAACGTCCCGACCACGCGTCACGGCGTCCTCTCCGAGGGCGACGTCGAGCGCGGCGGACGGGCCCGCGGTGGACCGCGCGGACAGACCGCGCCCTCGACCCAGGTGGCGATGGACGCCAGCCGCGTCAGCGGCGATCAGGCGCTGATCGCCGACGAGTTCTCGCGGGCCAGCACGTACACCCAGCCGCGCACGGTCACGCTCGACAGCAAGTTCCAGGGTGCGCCGCAGATCGGCCCGTGGACCGGCTACGCGGTGCTGGTCACGTCGAAGACCGGCAAGCGCCGCGTCGAGCTGGGGCCGACGACCGTGCTGCTCGACTACGACGAGGGCATCGAGATCGTGGCGCTGTCGACCGGAACGCCCAAGACCACGACCCGGCTGGTCGAGACGCCGTACCTGCGCGTCGAGAACAACCAGGTCTCGGACATCATCGAGGCCGAGACGCAGGATCACGTCCAGGTCGAGGTCCACGTCTCGTATCGCGTCAACTTCGAAGGTGACCCGATGACGTGGTTCGCGGTCGAGAACTACGTCAAGTACCTGTGCGACCACGTCCGCTCGCTGGTCAAGGCCCAGGTGTGGCGGCACAAGGTCGAGGATCTCCACGCCACCTCCACCGACAAGATCCGGGACTTCGTGCTCGGCGCGGCGGTCGACGGCAAGCGGCCCGGCCTGGTCTTCACCGAGAACGGCATGCGCGTGGTCGACGTCGACGTGGTCGGGCTGGCGATCCAGGACGAGCAGATCCGCACGCTGCTCGAACAGGCGCAGCGCGAGGTGGTGCGCTCGAGCATCGATCTCTCGAACCTGACCCGCGGGCTGGCGGCGACCCGGCAGCGCGAGCAGCTCAGCCGCGAGGAGGCCGAGGTCAAGGCCCAGACCAGGAAGCGGCACGACGAGCTGGTGCGCGAGCTCGCGGCCAGCGAGCTGGCGACGTTGCTCGCCCGCATGGGCAACGCGCTCAAGGAGCAGGCCGACAAGCAGCGGCTGGTCGAGGCCGAGCAGGCGATCGACGAGCTCAAGTTCGGCAACCGCCTCGAGCGCGTGAAGCGGGAGCGCGAGCAGGAGCTGGCCATCCAGGCCCGCGAGCAGGACAAGGCGATCGAGCTGCTGCGGGCGCAGGCCGAGACCGCGGTGCAGCGGTTCCAGGCCGTGTCGGGCAACTTCAGCGAGGCGTTGCTGGCGCTGAGCCGCAACGAGACCCTGGTCAAGGTCGCCCAGGCGTGGGACGTGCAGCGCATGGTCGAGGGCGAGTCGCTCGGCGACACGCTGGCCCGGATCTTCCACAACACGCCGCTCAAGACGCTGGTCGACAAGCTGGTGCCCACCAACGGCGAGAGCAAGGTGAAGGTGCCGGGCGCGTCGCCGACGGTGTCGTGACCCTCGGCGTCCACGTCGCCCGACCGTGAGGCCTGGGCCCGGCGACCCAATCGGCCACCGGTCACCGATCGGTCGCGGCGCCGGGCTCAGCGCGGGCCGAAGCGCTTGCGCAGGCGGGCGGTGGCGATCGGCGTGGCGTCGAAGCCGGTGTCGGCCTTGATGGCGTCGATCATGGCCTGCATGGAGGCTGGCTGGTTCTTGTGGGCGCGGTAGAAGCGGCCGATGACCTGGTCGAGCTGGTCGGCGCCGACCACCGCGGCGACGTCCTTGTAGAAGAACGCGCCCTGCATGTAGGGCAGGTTGGTGAACAGGTCGTCGCGGATGATGTCGATCTGGTTGCAGCCGGTCGGCCACGCCGGAGCGCCACCGGTGGCGATGGCGTCGTCGAGCTCGACCTGGTAGTCGGCCCAGATCGTGGCTTCCATGGTCGGGCCGGCGACGGCGCCGAGCGCACGCGCCGACAGGTAGCTGACGGTGCCTTCGCTGAGCACGAAATCCTCCCAGCACCGCAGGCGGACACCGTCGCCGAACCAGCCGTGGGCCGCCTCGTGGGCGTGGGTGACCTCGTCGCTCATCGCGTCCTTGGCGACGTGCCAGTACGGGTGGTGCTCCATGCCGCCGTAGAGACCTTCGCCCCACACCACGGACACCGCCGCGACCTCGCGGCCGAAGGCGTACGGCCCGAGGGTGCGCTCGTACCAGTCGAAGACGGCGCGCAGGTGCCGGGTCCCCGCGCGGGCGGCGGTCTCGCCGCGCGGCAACCAGTACACCGCGACCTCGGTACCGGCCGCGGTGGTGCCGAGGCTGGCCCGGGTGTACGTGCCGACCGCCCACGCCAGCATGTACGGCGGTGCGTCGGCCTTGATCTCGGCGGGGTAGATCGCCGACTGGCCGGCGGGGACGCCGTCGAGGTTCAGGCTGAAGCGACTGCCGTCGGCGGGCTGCGAGTGACAGGGAAACAGGTTGCCGCAGAAGTAGGGCCAGATCACCGTCGAGCCGCCCGGCAACAGTCCGTCGGCCTGGGCGTGCTCGGTGAACCCGTAGCTGACGACGAGTGGCCCCCGGACCCAGGTCACGCGCAGCGTCCCGCCGATGATCCGGTAGCGGCGGTGACCGCGATCATCGGTGACGTCGGTGACGGTGAGGCCGCCGACCTCGAGCGCGACATTGCCGTACTTCTCGAGCTCGATGGTGGCGACCGCGGTGCGGCTGCCGAGATCGACGTCGAGGTGGGTGGCGGCGACGTTCACGGCGCTGGCGGCGTCGCCCTTGCCGTCGAGCCAGGCGTCGTCGTCGGGCTCGTCGGACGTGGCCTCGGCGGCGCAGCTGACCCCGACCAGCAGCAACCCGATCAGCCAGCGCGGTGCCATCCCCGGAAGCACAGCAAGCCGAGGGCCAGCGCCGCCCTCAGCGGTCCCGCGGAGTTGGCGCGTGGGTGGCTACCCGGGACGTCACCCGATCTGGACCAGCTGGAGCACCGCGGCGAAGTGGCACAGGCAGGCCGCGATGACGAGGGCGTGAAAGACCTCGTGATACCCGAACACCCGCGGCACCGGATCGGGACGGCGGAGGGCGTAGGTCAGCGCGCCGGCGGTGTAGAGCGCGCCGCCGATGACCAGGAGCGTGCGCGGCAACATGGAGACCGCGCCGCGAACGTCGGACCAGTAGGCGACGATCACCCAGCCCAGCGCCGCGTACAGGCCGGCGGCGATGCCGCGCGGGGCTCGTGGCCACACGATCGCCTGGGTCACGCCGAGCGCGGCCCCGATCCACACCAGCACCAGCAGGCGGGAGCCCGCAGGAGCATCTAGCGCGAGCACCGTGATCGGTGTGTAGGTGCCGGCGATGAACAGGAAGATCGCCGCGTGATCGGCGCGCTGCCAGATCGCGTGGGCGCGGGGTCGCCAGGCGATCCGGTGGTACGCGGCGCTGATCCCGAACATCGCGGCGAGCGTCGCGGCGTAGATCGCGGCGACGGCGGTGGCGCGCGCCGATCCGGCGGTCGCGGTCAGCACCGCGCCGGCGCCGAGCGCGACGAAGAACGCGAACTGATGCGAGACCCCACGGAGCTGCGGCTTGGGGTGGATGGTCATGACCGCGTTGTAACCGGTCGATCATCACGCCACGGTCAGCAGCTCGCCACGATCCGGCGGTTCGAGCTCACGGCGATGATGGCGGCGGCACGAACCGCGGCAAGAGGACGTGATTCTCGACGTGGACGTGGCGCAGGGTATCGGCTTCGAGCGCGGCGAGCTCGCTCATCAGCGTCCGGTAGCTGGTGCAGGCCCAGTCGGGCACCACGTAATCCGCCGCCGCCATGCGCAGCGCGACCAGCATCCGGCCGACGTCTTCGTGCTCCTCGCGCATGCCCAGCAGCAGCGCGCGGACGTCTGCCGGCCGCTGCTCGACGACGGCCGGGAACAGCACCTCCTCCTCGCTGGCGAGGTGGTCGATCAGGGTGTCGGCCAGCGCCTCGAAGATGGTGGCGACCCGCACCAACGCCGGCACACGCTCGCTGTGCCGGCGGGCGACCTTGTGGGCCAGCACGCGGAGCGTCGGCAAGGTGCGGTGCAAGTAGGCGTGGTGCTGCGCGATCACGCTCGCGATCAGGTCGGCGGTGGTCAGCGTCCGTGGATCGAGCTCCGGCGCCGGCCCGCGCCGTGCGATGGCGGCCTGGAGCTCGTCGAGTATGCCGAGGACGTCGAGGCCCTGCTCACGGCAGACCTCGACCAGCGGCCGCTGGCCGTGACAGCAGTAGTCGACCCGATGGCGCGCGAAGACGACCGCGCATTCGGAATGGTCGAGCACGATGGTCGCGACCGGCGAACGAGCATCCAGCATGTCTCGGAACGCGAAGCATGCCGCGTGCCACCCGTCGCGGTCGCGTGGCGGTCGTGACCCGGCAAACGACGCACCGATTGCGCCCGGTACCGGTTCCGGACGCGCGCCTTGCGGGAAATCTCGCGCCCAGGCGCCGGGACGGTTGGCCCGGCTCGTGCTGCCCTGTCGCGCATGCTCGTGACCCTCGGTGCCCGGCGAGCGTCCGTCGACCTCGTCGATCAGCTGCTCGAATGCCACCACCGCATCCGTCGCTTCCTGGCGCTGGCTGGCGAGCTGGCCAGCCGCCCTGCGCTCGACGACACCGAGGTGCAGGTGACCGCCGAACAGGTGCGGCGCTACTTCGCCGAGGCGTTGCCGCTCCACGTCGAGGACGAGGACGAGACCATCACCGCCACCCTGGCCAGCGCATCGCCCGTGGTCGTGGCGGCGCTGGCCCAGATGACGCGTGAGCACGTCGAGATGGAGCCAGCGATCGACCGGCTGATCGGCGTGTGCGCCGAGTTGGTGCGCGAGCCGCAGCGACGGGCCACGCTGGCGCTCGGCCTCGCGGCGCTGAGCGCCGAGCTGGAGACCCGGTTCGCCACCCACCTCGCACTGGAGGAGGGCATCATCTTCCCCGCGCTGAGAGCGCTTCCCGATCAGCAACGGGAGCACATCCGCGTCGCGATGCAGCGACGCCGCGTGGGATGAGCGGCCGTGCTCCGATCGAGCTGGCGGCTGGCAGTCGTGGTCACGGCCGTGGCCGGCTGCGGGCGCGATGCCCTGGATCGGGAGGCGCTGGTCGATCCCGCCGCGTGCGAGGGCTGCCACGCCGACCACGTCCGCGAGTGGTCGGGGAGCATGCACGCGTACGCTAGCGATGATCCGGTGTTCCAGGCCATGAACCGGCTCGGGCAGCGGGCGACCAGCGGGGCGCTCGGCGACTTCTGCGTGCGCTGCCACGCGCCGGTCGCCGTGGCGGCCGGGCTGACCACCAACGGGCTCGATCTCGACGACGTCCCGCGCTCGATGCGCGGCGTCACCTGCATCGCATGTCATCAGGTCGCCACCGTCACCGCCCTGCACAACGGCGGGCTGACCTGGTCGGACGATGACGTGATGCTGGGCGGCCTCGACGAGCCGCAAGCCACGGGTGGGCATCGGTCAGCGTATTCGCCGCTGCTCGACTCGTCCGTGATGGGCTCCTCCGACCTCTGTGGCGCCTGCCACGACGTGCGTGCTGGTGGTCTGGCCATCGAGGCGCCCTACGCCGAGTGGGCAGCGAGCGTGTTCGCGGATCCGGTGTCCGGGGTGTCGTGCGGCGGCTGCCACCTGGCGGGCCGCGACGACGTCGCCGCCCGCGGCGGTCCGACGCGGCGGGTGCACGATCACCGTATGGCGGCGGTCGACGTCGCGTTGACGCCGTGGCCCGAGATCCTGTCCCAGCGCGACGCCATCGACCGCGACCTGGCCGGCGTGGTCAGCGCTCGGCTGTGCGTCTATCCGACCGGCGGCGGCGTCCGCGTCGAGGTGATGCTGGATAACATCCTCGCCGGGCATGCCTTCCCGAGCGGCGTGACCCACGCCCGGCGGGCGTGGGTCACGCTCACCGCCGAGGAGGGCGGCGTGATCACGTTCGAGCGCGGTCGGTTCGGGCCCGGCGAGGTGATCGCCGCCACCACCGCCGACACCTGGGTCATGACCAGCCGCTTCCTCGATGACGGCGGCGACGAGGTCACGCAGGTGTGGGACGCCCGGGCGATCGAGAGCTCGCTGCTGATGCCCGCGGTGACGCGCGATCCTGATGATCCGCGCTACTACCACGCCCAGACCCGGAGCTGGTTCGTCGCCGGCCAGCCGGAGCGGGTCGCGATGAGCGTCCAGCTCGAGGCGGTTGGCCTCGACGTGATCGACGCCCTGATCGTCGACGCCGAGCTCGATCCCGCGCTGCGGCAGCGGATCCCGCGCCACCTGCTGCGGGGAACGCGCCACGAGTGGCGGCGCGATCGAGATGATTCCTGCGCGCCGTGAGTCACTCCTCGATGCAGAACGAGAACCGGGCGCGGTCGACGCCGCCGGTGGCGGAGATGGCGAACGTCACCTCCCACCGGCCTGGCATCCACAGGTCGATCGGCGTGACCAGCAACGTCGGGTCGGTGCCAGCCGTCACCGTCACCGGTCGGCCGCCGTGGCCGTGCTCGGGCATGAACGTGGTGACCGCCACCGCCGAGGCGGGAAGCGTCGCGCCGGCGGCGTCGGTGGCGACGATGGTCCACGTGTTGATGAAGCGCGCCGGCGGCGCCGGATCGGCGGCCATGAGCGTGATCGCGGCGCCGGCCGCCCCGGTCGCGATCATGCCGGGGGCGTAGACGTCGCCGCTACAACGGGGCTCGTCTGGGTCCGCGGTCGTGCACGCGCTCAGCGACAGGGTGGCGAGGAGGATGCGCATCGAAGCCTACCGATCAGAAGCTGGAGGTCCATGACACGGTCGTGACCAGGGCCTGACGTCTGGCCTGCAGTGTCGAGTCGAGGTACCAGATGGACATCGCGCCGCACGCCACCACCAGGTGGGTGGGGCGTTCGCCGAGCGTGCGATCCACGGTCAGCGACGTGTACAGGCTGCGCATGGGGCCCAGCGTGCGGTCGCGGGTCCGGAGCACGGGCATCGGCGTCGCGACATACACGCTGCGGTAGAAGTCGGCGCCGTCTTGCAGGTAGCCGCGGGCGCCGAGCCCGAGCAACCAACGTGGGCTCACCTGCCGGCTCACGTCGAGCGTGGTGGTATGGCTGGTCAGGTCCCAATCGTCGGCGTAGAAGCGTTGCCCGGCGGTCACGAACCAGCGTCCGGTCAGCGCCCGGCGTAGACGGCCCGCGACCGTCACGGCCCGGCGCTGGTCGGGGGTCTGCTCGGCGACCCAGGTCGGTAGCGGCCAGGACGAGTCGACCAGCGGGACGTGGCGGTACGGGCTCGCTTGATAGCCGGCCGCGAGACTGACGTCGATGATGAGATCGGCGACCGTGCGTTGGCCGAGGAGCTGTGACGCGGAGAACAGGAGCTGGTGACTGATCCGTCGACCGCCGGGGCCGGCGGCGACATCGGCCGCGAGATCGAGCCCGATCCGGTACTGGAGATCGAGCACCAGGTTGCGGTCGGTGAGCTCGGTGCGCAGGGTAGCGCCGGCGCGAGCCGCGTCGTGGTCGCGCTCGTGCGAGACCCGGGCGTCGCCGGCGACCATCACGCCGCCGGTGCCGAGGGCTCGTGCGATCCGTCCGCCCAGCTCGACGCGCAGCTCCCGCACCGTCACCGGGGAGGCCGAGCTGAGCACGTCGACCGAGGCGCCGGAGACGGCGTCAGCCGCGACGTCGATCGCGATCGAGGTCGCGGGATCGAGGGCGGTGCTGGCGGCCACCGACGGCGACAGCACGACCACGTGATCGTCGTCGGCGTAGACCCGCAGCGTGCCCCGGGTCGCCTCGGGATCGAGCGGCCCAGCGCTGGTCGGCGCGGTCGCGATTCCTCCTGCGAGCGCGACCGCGGTCAGTCGCAACCGCAACCGCCACCTCCTGCGGAGGTCGCGCCCGTGGTGCCTTCGCGGATCGTGAACAGGTGCTGATCCGCGGCGTCGACCGACGGCCAGGCCGGACGCTGCATGGCCGGGTGAGCCAGGTACTGGCGCTCGTGCGGACGAACGCGTGCGCACCCGCCATGGAGAGC
Organism: Myxococcales bacterium; assembly: GCA_947483555.1. Taxonomy (GTDB): domain Bacteria; phylum Myxococcota_A; class Polyangia; order Haliangiales; family Haliangiaceae; genus UBA2376. Next base: position 37,798 of record CANKMW010000072.1, on the reverse strand, counting down.
GGCGAGCGCGAGCAAGCTGAGCGCGGGGCGGCGCACGCCGGAAACGGGAAGCAGGGGGCGTGCCACGGCCAGCCTGACCGCGGAGGTGTACCCACCTGCCACCAAGCCGCAGCCTTTGCGTGCCGGCGCCGATCGATTCGCCGGCTTTGCGCGAACCGGCCCCCGCCGTGCCAGACTTCCCGGATGGACCGGGTCGCACGCGCGCTGGGGCTCGCCGCCGAGCTGAGCGACGGCGATCGCCTGGCCGACCGACCCGAGACGCCGCGTCGTGCGGTCGCGATCGGTGATCCGCAGGCCCACGCCGCCAAGATCTTCGCGGTCCTCGATCATCACGGGCTCCTCGGTGACGACGGCCGGCTGCGCGACGACGTCCAGCTGGTCAGCATCGGCGACCACTTCGACTTCGGAACCCGGGCGCAGGGGACCACCGCGGCGGCGCGCCTCGATGGTCCGCGCGTGCTGCGCTGGCTGTGCGCGCACCCGCCGGCACAGACCACGGTGCTGATCGGCAACCACGACAGCGCGCGCGTGATGGAGCTGGCCACGGTGACCGAGGCGCGCTTCGACGCCGCGGCGGCGCTGGCCGGCGAGTTGCTGGCGATCCGGGACTCGGACCCGGCGCAGTTCGCGGCCCGGTTCGCCGGCGAGTACATGGTCGGGTTCCCGGAGGTCCCGACGCTCGGGGTGGTGCACCGCGACTTCTCGGCGTTCACGGTGGCGCAGCGGGCCCTGATCGTCGCCGAGTTGCTGGCCGGCCGGCTGCAGCTGGCGGCGGCGGCGCGCGCGCTGGCCGGCGGGGAGCTGCTCTTGACCCATGCCGGCGTCACCGCTCGCGAGCTGGCGCTGCTCGGCGTACCCGACGAGCGCGCGCCACCGATGCTGGCCGGCACGCTCGCGGCGGTGCTCGCCGCCGCCGTCGACGCCGTGCGGCCGGCCTGGACCGCCGGCACCGCCGTCGCGCTGTCGCTGGAGCCACTGCACCTGCCGGGCGCGACCGCCGCCGATGGCCTCGGCGGGTTGCCCGAAGGCGGCGGCATGCTCTACCACCGGCCATCGGATCCCGATCGTCCCGGTGCCGACCGGAGCTGGGAACGCGAGGTCACGCGGCCGCGCCGCTTTCACCCCCGCACGCTGCCCGCCGGACTGGTCCAGGTCGCCGGTCATACCGGGCATCCCAAGTGCGTCGCCGAGCTGGTGCGCTGGCGGGACGCGACGATGGAGGAGACCTTGTCCGGTCAGCGGACCTTGCGCGTGAGCGGCGCCGCCGTCCGCTACGAGCTGGGGGTGACCGTACCGGCGCCGGGCGACGCCGTGCTGTACATGATCGATCCGTCGCTGCACCGGGTCGTCGATCCGTCGACGGTCGAGCTGTTCGAGCTGGCTCCCGGCACCATCGACTGAGCGTCGGTTGCAACGTATATCCACCAGGATATACTGGGGCATCGTGTCGAAACAGACGATCGTCTTTCAGGCCGGCAACAGCTCCGCCGTTCGCTTGCTGGGCGAGTGCCGGCTGCCCAAGGGCACGCGGGTTCGCCAGTACCGCGAGGGCGACCACATCGTGGTCGAGCCCGTGAGCCTGTGGCCGCGTTCGTTTCTCGCTGCGCTCGGATCCTACCCGGATGAGATTCCGCGTCCGACCGACAGCGAGACGCAACGCAACCCCTTCCCGCGTCGATGAGCCGTGGGGATCGACCTGTACCTGCTCGACACCGACACGGTCAGCTTCGCGATCCGCGGCGTCGGAAGCGTCGGCGATCGACTTCGCGAAGCGGAACCGTCGCAGATCGCTGTGAGCGTGATCACCGAGGCTGAGCTGTGGTTCGGCGTTCGGAAGCTGGCATCGAAGCGACTCGAGCGCGCGGTCGTCGCCTTCCTGAGCGCAGTCTCGGTGCTCGAGCTCGATCGCCTCGCCGCGAGGTCGTACGGAACCCTGCGAGCGCTGCTCGAAGGTCGTGGCACGCCGATCGGCATCGCGGACACGATGATCGCAGCCCACGCGCTGGCCGCGAAGCGCGTGCTCGTCACCAGCAATCGCCGCCATTTCGTTCGGGTGCCCGGCCTGCGCACCGAGGACTGGCGCTCGTAGGCTCAAGGCGTGGCGGCCTGGGCCCGCGTCCACGCCGGGCGCGCCGCCAGGCGATCGAGATAGGCGGCGACCGCCGGGAAGCGCGCCAGCGGCAACCGGTCGCGCTTGAGCAGCGTCGGCACGAAGCCGCAGTCGGCGACGGTGAGGCCGCGCGCCAGCAGCCACGGCTGGGTCGCGACCTGGCGCTCGAGCGCGCCGAGCAGCGTGGCCAGCGCGTCGACGTCGCGGGCGGCGGCGGCGCGGGCCACGCGCACGGCCTGGAAGTCGAGCCAGCGATCGACCTCGGCCTGGCCGCGCAGATCCGGGGGCCACAGGGTGCCCGTGCCATGGCGGCGCGCGACGTGGCGCAGGATCGCGCCGACCTCGATCACGATGAAGTCGTCCTCGACCAGCTCGGGGCCCGGGATGCCATGGGCGGCGGTGAAGGTGCCGTCGGGAACGAGGTCGATCCGGTACGGGACGCCCATCTCCTCGAGGGCGAAGAGGATGCGCGGCGTGTTCACGCAGCCGGTGGTCGAGCGCAGGTGGACCATCCGTGAACCGTAGCTCAGACCGGGGTCGACGCGGCGCGGACCGCGGCGACGACCTCGGTCTCGCTCGGGAAGTCGCCATGGCGCTTGTCGGCGACCTTGGCACCGTCGAGCCACACGGTGAACTCGCCGCGACCGCCGGGGACCAGCGCCACGTCGGCGCCGAACGCGCGGGTCAGAGCGGCCGCCGCACGGGCGGCCCGGGGCAGGTAACTTCAAGCCACGCAGTAGCGGATCTCGAGCTGCATCGCGCGGTCAGTGTAGCCCATCGCGATCAGCGGTCGCGGACCGAATACTCGAGCTTCCAGCGGCCGGCGCCGTCGCGGGCCTGGCACCACAGCTCGAGGGTCCCGACCTCGGTGACGTGGGCGGTGAGCGCGACCGGGACGATGTCGCCGGCCGCCCGTCCACCTCCGGCCTCGACCTCCTGCTCGACGGGCGCCAGCTCGACCAGCGCCGCGGCCTCGGGATCCACCATCGCGCCGGCGGCATCGTCCTTGCGGCTCGACGAGGCGAAGAAGCGAAACGTCGACGGCTCGCCGACCACCAGGCCGAGCTCGTCGTCAGGAAGCGCGGTGCTGGATCCCTCCTCCATGCCGAACGGCGCCACGCACAGCGCCTTCACCGGCGGCGGGAAGCCGGGGATGGCCGGCATCGACGATTCGATGCCGATGTAGTAGGCGCGCGCGGTGCCGCCGCGGATGCGGATGCCCTTGCCGCGCCGGACCTGGCCGTAGTACGCGGCCCCGAGCGCCACCGCCCGATCCAGATCGGTGCCCTCGAGCTCGCGCGGCGCGCGCCCATACCACTCGGTGACCACGTCGAGGATGCGGCCGCGGATCGCCGCCGCCTTCATCACGCCACCGTTCCACAACACGGCGGTCGGCGCGCTGTCGTGGCGGTCGAGGAACTCGGCCAGGTGCCGGGTCACGGCTGGATCGGCGGCGTAGTGGAGGCCGAGCTCGCGCAGGCCGCCCGGGCGCCGCCGCGCCGGGCGCGCTTCGGCGCTGCAGGTCGGGAAGAAGCCGTCGACCAGCAGCTGGCGAGCGTCGTCGCGGCGCAGATCGACGCGCAGCGCGCCGCCGATCAGCTTGGAGCCGCGGCCGAGCAGCGACACCGGCACCGCCTCGGGGGCATCGGTGGCCAGCAGCGTCTCCTTGGCGCGGCGGCAGGCATGGACCAGCCCGCGCCGCTGCAGCACGTCGAGCTGCTTGCCTTGCTCGGCGAGCGTGCGCTCGGCGACCGCGGCCAGCGCCAGATCCATGTTGTCGCCGCCGAGCAGGATGTGATCGCCGACCGCGACCCGCTCCATCGCCAGGTTGCCGTCGTCGTCCGTGACCTCGATCAGCGAAAAATCGGTGGTGCCGCCGCCGACGTCGCAGACCAGGACCACGTCGCCCGGCACCAGGCGCTGGCGCCAGGCATCGCCGGCGGCCGCCAGCCAGGCGTAGAACGCCGCCTGCGGTTCCTCGAGCAGCGTGACGCGTTCGAGGCCGGCCTGGCGCGCGGCCGCGACCGTGAGCTCGCGCGCCACGGCGTCGAACGACGCCGGCACCGTGATCAGCACGTCCTGGTCGGCGAGCGCCGCGTCGGCGTGGTCGTGGTCCCAGGCGGCGCGAAGATGGGCGAGATAACGCGCCGAGGCCTCGACCGGCGACACCCGATCGCCGTCGACCTCGCGATCGGCGCCCCGCCACGGCAAGATCGGCGCGTTGCGATCGAGGTGGCTGGACGACAGCCACGACTTCGCGCTCGACACCAGGCGATGCGGCAGCTCGGCGCCGCGGCTCTGCGCGAAGGCGCCGACCACGAACGGCGCCGCGCCGCTCCACGGCAGCGCCATCGCGTCGGTCGCGACCTCGTGGGCGGCCGGCAGGAGCAGGAACGATGGCATCGTCGACCGCGCCGCGACCTCGCCGGGACCGACGACCTGGGGCACGGCGACGTGCTCGACGTGCGGCTCGGCGGCCGCGGTGTCGACCGCCGCGACCGCGCAGTTGGTGGTGCCGAGGTCGATGCCGACCACCCAGCGAGCGGCGGACACTAGACCTCGACCTCGGCCGGCGCGACGATCATGCGATCGACGCCGTCGGCCAGCGTCGGCAGCTGGGTCCGGGTGGCGCGCCACCCGTGATGGCGCAGCGTGCCGGCGAACGGTGGCTCGCCGCGCGCCTCGCCGATCAGGCGCACCTCGCCGGGGTCGAAGCCCTTGGGCACCGACACCTTGGCGTCCTCTTCGCCCGGCATCACCGCCTCGAGCGTGAAGCACTGCTCGAGGACCTTCTTGCAGCCGCGATGGACGTCGCGAGCGGCGGCGCCGACGTCGGCGTCGGCGAAGCCGTCGAGTGGTTCGCGCAGGAAGTCGACCAGCCGGCCCTCGCGCTGGAGCAGGGCCAGCAACGCCAGGGCGCCATCGCGTGTCCCGTCGGGCTTCTTCGCTGTCGCCGTTCGCTCTGGTTCGACCTTCGGCCGATCGGCGGTCGGTTTCGGCTCCGGTTTCGGCTCCGGTTTCGGCTCCGGTTTCGGCTCCGGTTTCGGCTCCGGTTTCGGCTCCGGTTTCGGCTCCGGCTTCGGCTCCGGCAGCGCCAGCCTGGCGTCAGGCAGGTACGCGGCCGCCTCGGGAGCCAGCTGCTTGCCGAACAGGATGCGGAAAAACGACGAGAACGCGAGGCCAATGCGGGACATGGACGGGTCGGACGCCTGGGTAAACCGCGATCGCCCCCGAGTCAAGCCTCGGAAATCCGAGCCTGCCCGGGTCGGGACCGTAGCAGCGTCGCGCAGTTGGGCTCGCCAACGCCGTGGCCTGACGTTTGCTGAGGGTCCTCACACTTGCTTCGTCCTGGCCCCACCGACTGACGCAAGCGCGTCAGGGCCCCGAAGCCATCGTTGGGCTTACCATTCGATCCGAGGAGCATCCGATGAGGAACCTGTGTCTCTTCCTGCTGGCCCTCGCCGCGCTGCCCGCCTGCAACATCTACTGGGGTGACGACGGTGATGACTGCGAGGGCAACGGCGACGTCGCCTTCTCCGGCCTGCGCAACCCCGAGAACGGGGCCTGCGAGAGCTTCGGTGGCGGCGGCGGTGGCTGCTACCAGCCGCAGGCCGAGGCCGACGACGGCGCCCGCGCTCCCTTGCCCGACTGGGGCGAGTGCCCGAGCGCCTGCGAGCAACTGACCGAGTCCGACTGCTGGGCCGCCGAGCGCTGCCGCGCCGTCTACACGGTGACCGAGTGCCCGCAAGACGCGCTCTGCGACGAGCCGCCCACCGCCTTCTACGGATGCTGGAGCATCGCGCCATCCGGGCCGGCCTACGAGCGCGTCGCGTGCGAGAGCCTGGACGCCTACGATTGCTCGCGCCACAACGACTGCGTCGGCGTCTACTCGTCGCTGATGTGGGCGTTCGCAGCGCTGGAAGCGCCGCCGCTGCAGTTCGAGTCGTGTGCCACCGAGCAGCAGCAAGGCTGCTACGGGGATGCCGACTGCCCGAGCGGGTGGAACTGCACCGCCAACACCGACTGCCTGCCGCCGCCGGGCTGCGACGCCGAGAGCAACGCGTGCCCGCCGGTCTGCTATGGCGTCTGCGAGCCACCGATCGGTACGTGCGCGGTGATCGAGTGCGTCCCAGGCTATCACTGCGAGGAGACCTGTTTCCCGTGCGACTCGCCGGGCGGCGGCGTCGGTTGCGATCCGGTCTGCCAGGGTGGGTGCGTCGCGGACCAGAACATGTGTCCGATCCTGTGTTCGCCCGACAGCCAGTGCGTCGAGGTCTGCACCGGCGGCGGCGGCGGCAGCGGCGGTAACGGCGACATGCAGCCGCAACCGGTGTGCTCGTGGCAGTGCGTCCCCGTCGGGCCAACCTGCGCCGACGTCACCTGCGGTCCGGGTACGGTCTGCGAGCTGCAGTGCACGACGGATCCGAACGGCGGCACGTGCGCGCCGGTGTGCGTGCCGAGCGGCGGCGGCGCGTGCGCGGCGGTCGATTGCGGACCGGGATATCATTGCGAGGAGGCGTGCGGCTCGGGCGGGACCTGCACCGCGGCCTGCCTGCCCAACCAGGATCCGGGCGCGTGCGATGGCGTCGTGGTGTGCGCGATGCCGCCGCCGAGCTGCCCGGTCAACACGGTCCCTGGCATCCGCGGCGGCTGCTGGACCGGGTTCTGTATCCCGTCGTGGGCGTGCGGGATGATGACCCCGAATCCGTGACCGCCTGAGGTAAGATCGGCGGGCGTGGCGCAGCCCGAGACCCCCGAGGCAGAGCTGGTCGGGCAGGATCTGTCACTCGCCGATGGCGCGCCCGCCGAGGACGAGACGGGCAACGTCACGCGCGAGTCGCGGACCCAGGCCGCCGCGCCGGCGGCGCGACGAAAGAGCGAGGCGGTGAAGGTGCCGCCGGCGCCGCTGGAGCCGGTCCACAGCCAGCCGACCCAGCAGCTGCCGTCGACCCGCGGCCTGCCGCCGGCCGCCGACGGCGATACCCGCATGTCGACCGCGGCCACGCCGATCGAGGCCATGCGGGCCGAGGAGGTCGAGCGCACGCGCGCGTTCAGCAAGCTCGCGATCGGCATCGGGCTCGGCGCGATGCTGGCGGTGTCCCTGGCCAGCGGACACCCGCTGGCCAAGGCGCTGTTCGCGGCGTCGGTGGCGTTGATGGTCGGCAGCGTGAGCTGGCTGCTGTTGCAGATCCGCGATCCGGAACGCTTCACGCCCTCGCGCGTGGTCCTGCCGGGGATCACGGGCTTCATCGCCGTGCTGGGCGGGGTCCTGTACTGGGGAGTGGCGTCGCCGGCGGCGGCGGTCATGTTGTTCGGGATCTACTTCTTCAGTCTCGGGCAGGATCTGCGCGGCACCCTGGCGATGTTCGCGGTGGCCACGCTCGGCCACCTGGTGCTGGCGATCCTGGTCATGACCGAGGCCATTCCCGACGTCGGGGTGATCAAGACCACGCAGATGCCGCTGCGCGAACAGATCATCAGTCAGATCACGATCCAGCTGCTGTACGGGTCGGCCTTGTTCTTCGGGCGCCGCAGCCGGCGCGCCACCCTCGACGCGGTCGAGCGCCTCGATCGAGCGGTGCGCGCGATCTCGATGCGCGAGGCGCTGCTCGCCGAGGTCCGGCAGGAGCTGGACCGCGCCCTCAAGGTCGGCGGGCCGGGCCGCTACACCGAGCAGGAGGTCGGGAGCTACCGGCTCGGCAACCTGATCGGCCGGGGCGGCATGGGCGAGGTCTACGCGGCGACCAACGTGCACGACGACAGCGAGGCGGCGATCAAGCTGCTGCACCCGAGCACGCTCGCCGATCCGCAGGCGGTGGCGCGCTTCCTGCGCGAGGCCGAGGTCGCGGCGCGGCTGGAGAGCGAGCACCTGTGCGCGGTCTACGAGGTCGGCATGACCGCCGGCGAGATCCCGTTCATCGCCATGGAGCGCCTGCGCGGCTTCGATCTCGCCCACCACCTGCGCCGGACGCGACGGCTGTCGATGGCGCAGACGGTGAGCCTGCTCAAGCAGGTGGCGGCCGGGCTGGCGGTCGCCCACCTGACCGGCGTCGTCCACCGCGACATCAAGCCCCACAACCTGTTCCTGTCCGAGCTCGACGCTCGCTTCACCTGGAAGCTGCTCGACTTCGGCGTGTCGAAGATCGCCGGCAGTGGCGGCACGCTCACCGCCGGCCACGTCGTCGGCACGCCCGGCTACATGTCACCCGAGCAGGCGCGCGGCGAGGACGTCGATCTGCGCACCGACGTCTACGCCCTGGCGACCATCGCCTACCGCTGTCTGACCGGACACCCGGCGTTCACCGGCAAGGACGTGCCGACCACGCTCTACGACGTGGTCTACAAGATGCCGACCCGGCCGTCGGTGCTGGTCGAGCTGCCCGACGATGTCGATCGGGTGCTGGCGATCGGCATGGCCAAGGACCGCGCCGATCGGTTCGGCACCCCGGCCGAGCTGGCGGCGGCGATCTCGTTCGCCGCCGATGGTCAGCTGGACGGAGCCACGCGGGCGCGCGCCGATGTCCTGATCGCGCGCCACGCGTGGGGGCAGCGCCTGTAGCGAGGCGCCGCGACGGATCACATGTGCAGGCGGGCGGACGCCGAGATCACGAGGATGTCGGAGAACTCCTTGAGATCGATCCAGCTCACCGAGCCGCCAAAGTCCATCGTGTTCGATGGCGAGAAGAAGGCGCCGACCGAGAGCGGGATGAAGTCGGCGAACAGGAACGCGTTCGCCGAGTCGGCGATCTTGATGTTGGCGAGGCTGGTCTGCAGGAAGGCGTTGATCTGCGGCGAAGCCTGGTACTGGAAGCCGACTGGCAGCCCGAGCGTGATCGGGGTCGCGCCGGTGGTCGCCGGCGGTACGATCTGCTCCTCGAGCGCGATCGACAGCTGGCCGCCCGGCGAGTACACCGCCATCTTGTCGTTGAGGCGGAAGCGGACCCGCGCTCCGAGCGCCAGCGGCTCGAGGCCGGAACCCTCGACGTCGTAACCGAAGCTCGCGTTGGCCGCGACGGCGAGGTTGCCCTCCATGATGTTGTAGGCGCCCTCGAGCGTCAGCGAGCCCTTGGCTTCGAACTCCTTGAGCGAGAAGCCGTAGCTGGCACCGGCCTCGATCTTGTCGCTGACGCCGTAACGGCCGCCGAGCGACAGGCCGATGCCCATGTCGACGTCGGGGATGATGAGGAAGCCGACGTCGCCGCCGACGGTGATCTGGCCCGCCGGCGTGGTGAGCGGCCGCATGATGATCTCCTGCGGTTGGTTGACATCGGCGATCGCCATGGAGGCGGTCGTGGCGATGGCAAACACCGAGGAGCCGATGGTGATCAAGCTCTTCTTTTGCATGATGTCCTCTCGAGTTGACCGGCCCCACCCCTGGGGACGGCATGGTGCTGAGGCCCAGGGCCTACCCTGGAGCCTTGTACGTACCAGGATCGCGGGCGATGCAACCTGTCGGCAACTTTTCGGCAATGAAGGGGCCGCGTACGCCGCTTCGCGCCCTCCGTGCGCAAAGGCTTACGCACGATCGTGTAAAACCCCACACCATGCGCATGCACGTCTTCGTCGCCGGCCTGGCGCTCGGCTGTGGCGGGCGTCCCCGGCCCGCGGTCGCTCCGACGCCGGCCGAGGAACCCAAGCTCGATCTGACGCCGCCGTGGATCGACAGCGAGGGGTTCGTTCCTCGCGGGGTGGCGCCGACGGTGGCGGTCCTGACCGACGCCCTCGAGAACCCAGGCGCCACGGCGATCGCGATCCGCGGCGCGACGATCTTGACCGCGACCGGGCGACGGATCGAGCGCGGGACGATCGTGCTCGAGCGCGGGGTCATCACGCGCCTCGGTGGCGCCGAGGTCGTGGTCCCGGCCGGCGCGCGAGAGATCGATGGTGGCGGCAGGTTCGTCACCCCCGGGATCATCGATGCGCATTCGCACATCGGGGTCTACGCGGCGCCCGATAGCCGCGCCCACGCCGATGGCAACGAGGCGACCGCCCCGGTGACCGCGCAGGCCCGCGCCGAGTATGGCTACTGGCCGCAAGACCCGCAGATCTCCCGCGCCGCCGCCGGTGGCGTGACCGCCGCGCTCATCCTGCCCGGCTCCGCGAATCTGGTCGGCGGGCGCGGGTTCACGGTCGCGATGCGGGTCGGCCGGACCGCGGCCGAGGTCGCGTTCCCGGGTGCGCCGCCGACGATCAAGATGGCGTGTGGCGAGAACCCCAAGCGCGTCTACGCCGACAAGGGCGGACCGTCGACGCGGATGGGGGAGTACGCCGCGTTCCGGGCCGCGTTTCACGACGCGGCGGCGTACGCCGCCAAGCGCGCGGCGTACGCGAGCGCGCGCGCGCTGTGGGAGGAACGACGCGCGCGGGCGGCGGTGCTCGATGCCCGGGCGCCAGCCGGCAAGAAGATCGCCGGCGAGCCCGCGCCCGAGCCACCGGCGGTCGACCTCAAGCTCGAGACCTTGGCGTCCGTGTTGCGGGGCGAGGTGCTGGTGCAGATCCACTGCTATCGAGCCGACGAGATGGCCCACATGATGGCGATCGCGCGCGAGATGGGCTTCCGCATCCGCTCGTTTCACCACGCGCTCGAGGCCTACAAGATCCGCGACCTGCTCACCGCCGAGGGCATCGCCATCAACACCTGGGCCGACTGGTGGGGCTTCAAGCTCGAGGCCTACGACGGCATTCCCGAGAACGCGGCGCTGATGACCGAGCAGGGGGGGCGGGTGACGATCCACTCCGACTCGGCGGTCGGCATCCAGCGACTCAACCAGGAGGCCGGCAAGGCGCTCGCCGCCGGCCGGCGCGCCGGCGTCGCCCTCGACGACGACGCCGCCCTGCGCTGGATCACCGCCAATCCCGCCTGGGTGCTCGGCATCGACACCGTCACCGGCACGCTCGAGATCGGCAAGCGCGCCGACGTCGTGGTGTGGAGCGGGGCGCCGCTGTCGGTCTATACCCGCGCCGAGCTGGTGGTGGTCGGCGGCGAGGTCGCGTTCGATCGCACCGTCGGGCTGCGGGCGGGCGACTACGAGCTGGGCGCTGGTGCCGTCGATGGCGGTGCACCGTGATGCGGCGCTGGCTGATCGTGACCGCCGCTGTGCTGGCCGGGGCCGGGCCGGCCGCGGCCGAGCCGATCGCGATCGTGGGCGCCAAGGTGCATGTGCGGCCGGGCCAGACGCTGGAGGCGGCGACCGTCATCATCGACGGCGGCAAGGTCACGGTGGTCGGCCTCGCGGCCGCCATGCCGGCCGGGGCGCGGGTGATCGACGGCAAGGGCAAGGTGGTCACCGCCGGCTTCATCGAGCCGCTGTCAGGTGTCGGCCTGATCGGCGTGGAACAGGAGGGTTCCTCCAACGACGGCCGGTTCGGCGCGCGCGATGACGTGCACGACGATCCGGTGCACGCCGCCTACCAGGCCCGCGACGGCTTCGATCCGCACGGGATCACCGTGGCGGTGGCGCGCTCGGGCGGCATCACGACGGTGATCGCGGTGCCCCTGGGCGGGCTGGTGTCGGGGCAGTCGGCGGCCTACACGCTCGACGGCGCGACCGAGCCGGTGCGGGCCCCGGCCGCGATGCACGCCCAGCTCGGATCGGGCGGCGGCGGCGCCGCCGGCGGATCCCGCGGGCGTGCCATCGAGCTGTTGCGCGAGCTCCTCGACGACGCTCGCGCCTACGGTCGTGACCGCGCCGGCTACGAGCGCAACGCCCGGCGCCGCATGATCGCCGATCGCCTCGATCTGGAGGCGTTGCAGCCGGTGCTGCGCGGCGCGACGCCGCTGGTGGTGAGCGCGCACGCCGAGGCCGATATCCGGGCCGCGTTACGCCTGGCCCGCGACTTCCGGCTCCGCCTGGTCATCGTCGGCGGCGCCGAGGCCTGGCGGGTCGCCGGCGAGCTGGCGAAGGCGAAGGTGGCGGTGGTGCTCGACCCCACCGACAACCTGCCCCGGATGCTCGAGGCCGACGACGTGCGCGACGATCGCGCCACCGTGCTGGCCAGGGCCGGCGTCGCGGTGGCGGTGTCGCCGCTCGGCAATGGCCACCAGGCGCGCACGCTCCGTCAGCTCGCCGGCGTCGCGGTCGGCGCCGGGCTGACCTGGGAGCAAGGCCTGGCCGCGGTCACCACCGTGCCGGCAGCGATCTACGGGCTCGGCGGCCGCGGCACGGTCGAGAAGGGCGCCATCGCCGACCTCGTGGTCTGGAGCGGCGACCCGCTCGAGCTGTCGAGCGCCGCCGAGGTCGTGATCATCGGCGGCGTGGTGCAGTCGAACGTGAACCACCAGACCCGGCTGCTCGACCGCTACCGGACCCTGCCGGCGCGGTGAGGATGGACAGGTACAGGTGGGCTCTGGGGTCAGTCAGCGCACCCGCTTCGCGCACGCCATCAGCGCGGCGTTGAGGCGCAGGATGCGCAGGTCGCCGACCGGCGTGCCGGAGCCGGTGTTCACGACGAAGCCGAGCGCGAGGTCGCGCTCGGGGTCGGCCCACGCGCCGGAGCCGCCCCATCCGAAATGGCCGAACGCGCGCGGCCGCACGCCGCGAAAACCGCCGATGCGGTGGTAGCCGAGGCGCCACCGCATGCGAAACACGATGACCTGATCGAAGCCGTGGTGCTGGATCTCGGTGGCGCGGGCCACGGCCGCCGGCGACAGCAGCCGCACGCCGTCGAGCGTGCCACCGGCGCCCAGGCAGGCGTAGAGCCGGGCCAGCGAGCGGGCCGTGAACAGGCCGTTGGCGGCCGGGATACAGGCCGACAGCACCTCGTCCGACGAGAAATCCAGGCTCGAGATGCCGCGCGGTGCCATCGAAGCGGCACCGCGCTCGAAGTCGACCGGGTGGCCGACCAGCCGCAGGGCGCGCTCGACGGCACCGAAGATGCGCTGGCGACGGCGCCGCGAGGTGGCCTCGGTCCGGGCCTGCGCCGGGGTGCGCGGCGTTCGCGCCGCGTGGCCGATGAGGCGCGCCGCGCGGTGTAGCTCGCTGGCCGGCGCGCCGATGTACAGCCCATCGAGGCCGAGCGGCCCGGCGAGCTCCGCGGCGATGAACTGCGGCACCGTCTGCCCCGAGATGCGCTGGATCAGCTCGCCGACCAGGTAGCCGTAGGTCAGCGCCTGGTAGGCGGTGGCGTGGCGCGGGATCGCCGCCGGCGCCGCAGCGGCCAGCGCGGTCACCATGTGATCCCAGTCGAGCATCCGGCGCGCGTCGTCGATCAGGTCGCGGACGTTGAACATGCCGGCCTGGTGGCTGAGCACCTGGCGGACCGTGATGGCGGACTTGCCGGCCTGGGCGAACTCGGGCCAGTAGCGCGCCACCGGTGCGTCGTAGTCGAGCTGGCCGCGATCGGCGAGCACGTGCAGCGCGGTCGAGACCACGCCCTTGGTGGTCGAGTACGACACCGCCATCGTGTCGCGTTGCCACGGCGCGCCGCTCTCGTCGCGAACGCCGCCCCACACGTCGACGACGCAGCGGCCGCGGTGGTACGCGCACACCGCGGCGCCGCCGCGGCTCTTGCCGAGCTGGCGCTCGAGCTCGGCGGCGAGCGGTTCGAACCCGGGCTGGACGTCGCCGTTCATACGATCACGGTCCGGCAGGTGGTCACCAGCTGGTCGCGTCGACACTGGTCGGACGGCTTGTCATCGCGGACGCGGAGGAACACGGGCTGGAACAGCTGGTGGTCGTCGGTGGCGTACAGGTACTGCACCTCGCAGACCGGATGCTCGCCGCGACCGAGCGCGGTGTCGAGCGCCTTGCGGGTGGTGTTGGTGGTGCCCGCGAACACCTTGCCGACCACGAACTGGGAACGGCCGTCGCGCACCGCCATGAGGTACGCGTTGCCGGCGTTCTCGACGATCACGACGTCGGCGGTCTTGACGAACTTGTGCTTGCGCTGCGGGCCACCCGAGCTGGGGCGGCCGGCGCTGTACGGCGCGTCGCGGTGCTTGAACACCATGCCCTCGGCACCGGCGGTGCGCAGCCGGGCGTGCAGCTTGCGCTTGCGGGCCCGGCCGACCGCGACCGGCACCACCCGGACCCCGCCGGTCAGCGCCGGCTCGAGCTCGCCGTCGAGCAGGTTCCAGCGCTCGACGTAGCCGAGCTGGCGCACGTCGTCGCCGCCGAGCTGGAGCAGATCGAACAGCCAGTAGCCATCGTCGAGGAGCTCGCCGTCGACGATCGTGCCGTGCGGCAGGTACGACAGGCCGTCGAAGGCGCGCCGGTCGACCGTGGCGCGCTGGCCGTCGCGGTTGGTGACCATGATCTCGGCGCCGACGTGCGCGATCACGCGCATGCCGTCGATCTTCTGCTGGGCGACCATGGCGTCATCGGCGAGGAAGCGATCGAGCTGGTCGTCCTCGATCGGCGTCAGCAGCTGGGCGGCGTGGCCGACCTTGGCGCGCGCGCGCGGCGCCTTGCTGCCCGAGCCCTCACCGACCGGGGGCGCGACCGCGGCGGGCCGGCTCTCCGACGATACCCGCTGGTAGCCCTTGTTGGTCTTCTCGCGCACCAGGGACTCGAACTTCTTCTCGGCCGCCGCGAGCCCGACCCGCACCGCCTTGGCGCCCTCGTTGAGGGTGCTGCCGCGTCGGCCCCACGACACCTGCACGGTATAGGCGCCGTCATCGGCGACGATGGTCGCGTTGTAGACCTTGTCCGAGGCGCCCTCCTGGAAGAACAGCTCGACGGCCTTGATGGTCCGGTTGGTCATGGCGCCGCTCAGCCCAGCAGGACCAGCGCCAGGGCGAGCGCGGCCGGAGCGGTCTGGAACCCGAGGATGGTCGGCTTGGCGCTGATCGCGCCGCCGACCCCCATCGCGGCGATGAAGATCAAGAGCGCCGCCGTGGTGTCGGTGCGGCCAGACAGCGCCGCCCAGGCCAGCAACGCGGCCACGCCGCCGTTGTAGATGCCCTGATTGAGGGCCAGGACCTTGGTCGCCTCCGCGCCCTCCACCGTCTGCGCGAAGATGCGGCGGCCGGCCGGCGTGGTCCACAGCAAGCTCTCGAGGACCATGAAGCCGACGTGGAGGGCCGCGACCACCAGGCTCGCGATCAGGGCGGGGCTCGTCATGGTGGGGATTCTAGCCAGTCCCTCGCCACGCCGGCGACCCGTGACAACCAACCTCGTTGACAAGCCCGGGAGCGCGACCGAGACTGCGCCGGTCACCTCACCGAGGCTCCCCATGCTGTCCTGCGTTAACGCCACCATCCTCCTCGCCGCCGGCCTGCTGGTCGCCTGTGACGCCGGCCCCAAGACCACCGCCACCGCCACCGCCGCCGCTCCGGCGACCGCGGTCGCCGCCGCCCCGCCCGTAGCCGCTGGCACCAGCTTCGGCGCCGGCGTCAAGCTCGGCGAGTCGATGGCCATCGACGCCTTGCTCGCCGATCCCAAGGCCCACGTCGGCAAGACGGTGCGGGTCGAGGGCCAGATCGTCGACGTCTGTCCCAAGCGCGGGTGCTGGATGGATCTGGCCGGCACCGGGGTTGGCCAGAAGGTCCGCTTCAAGGTGACCGACGGCGAGATGGTGTTTCCCGTCGACGCCAAGGGCAAGTACGCGGTCGTCGAGGGCGTGGTCGCGGTCAACGAGCTGTCGCTCGAGGACAGCAAGGAGTACGTCGCGTACCAGCACCGCGAGTACGGCGCCGATCGTGATCCCGCCACCGTGACCGAGCCGATGGTCGTGGTCCGCATCGACGGTCTCGGCGCCGTGCTGCGCGACCGGCGGTAGCGCCGTGAAGTGGCGCAGGTGGTTCCGCGCGCTGCACCGCGACGTCGGCTACGTGGTGGTCGCCCTGGTCCTCGCCTACGCGGTGTCGGGGCTGGCGGTGAACCACATCGAGGACTGGAACCCGAACTACCGCTTCCAGACCTCGACGTTCGAGCTCGGGCCGGTGCCGGCGGGCTCGATCGATGATCAGGCCGCGTACGTGATCGCCAAGCTGCGGCTCGATCCGGCCCAGGTGCGCGGCCACTTCCAGGACACCCCGACCGAGCTGCGCATCTTCCTCCCCGACGGCCAGGAGGCGCGGCTCGACGTGCGCACCGGCCGCGGCCGCCTGACGTCGGTGACCACGCGCGCGGGGCTGTTCGAGGTCAACGCCCTGCACCTCAACAACCTGAAGGGTCTGTGGACCTACGTCGCCGACGTGTTCGCGGTGGCGTTGATCTTCCTGGCCGTCACCGGCATGACCATGATGAAGGGCGATCGCGGGCTGCGCGGCCGCGGCAAGTGGTTCGTCGGCGCCGGGCTGCTGGTCCCGATCGGGTTCATCGTCTACATGTATCAGTGACGGTCAGGGAACGTTCGCGATGCCCGGGGTCGGGGTCGTGGTGGCGGCCCAGTCGGTGACGGCGTTGTTGGTGTCGGTGCCGTTGGGGATGCGCGCGATCGACCGGGCGGCGCTGGAATCGTCGCTGGCGGTGGTGACGATGCCCTCGACGAAGTTGACGGCGCCGAACCCGCTGACCGTCGCGGTGAGGGTGCCCTCGTAGGCCAGCTTGTCGATCACCGTGATCGTGACGGTGTTGACCAGCAGGATGCCGTCCGAGGCCGGGGCGGTGCTGGTGCCACCGTTCTGCAGCGCGTCCATCGCCGGCCACTGCGCGGTCGGCGGCGTGTAGCGCACGCCGGCGCCCTGGACCGTGACCGCCGCGGTCGCGATCACCAGGTAGCCGCCGGCCGGGATCGAGCCGGCCGGCCCCAGCAGCACCCGCCGGTACTCCGCGGGCGTGCCCGAGCCGTTGACCAGCACCAGCGCGAGGTCGGTGAGCGAGATCGCCGCGCCGGTCGGGTTGAAGAGCTCGACGGACTCGGTCATGTCGGTGCCGGTTTGATCGTAGTCGACCTCGTTGATCATGAGGTTGCCGGTCGGCGCCGCGATCGTGATCACCGACATGAACGACGCCGCGGCCCGGCTGGCGGTCACGGTCGCCGACGCGGCGGTGCCGCCGTCCACGTAGTCGAACGTCGCCGAGATCTGGCCCGGCGGCACGGACACGGTCGCCGGCACGGTGCCGGCGGTGGTCGGCGCCACGGCGATGTTCACGACCGTGCCGCCGCCGGGCGCCGGCAGATCGAGCGTGACGGTCAGGGTGCGGGTGCCGCTGGGCACCATCGTCGCGGTCGGCGGAGTCAGCGAGATCAGGGCCGGCACCTCGGTGCCATCGAGCGTGCGCACGCTGGCGTTCAGGCTGGCGCCGAGGGTCGCGGTGAGGGTCGCGGTCCCGGCGATGCCGCCGATCACCAGCACCTGGCCGCTGGCCTGACCGGCGCCGATCAGCACGCCGCCGCCGACCACCATGACCGCCGCGCCGTTGGTCGAGGTCACGTTCACCATGGTCGCCACGCCGACCGGCCCGTTGAGCGTGACCGTGAGCGGGGTCGGGTAGGTCGGCACCATCATCTGGCCGGCGTTGACGAAGCTCTGCGCCGGGCCGAACCCGATCAGCGCCGGGGCACCGGCCGGCAGATCGCTCGCGTCGCGCGGCTCGATCTTGCTGTTGCCGCTGCGCAGCGCCAGCACGCCGGTCACGCTGGCGAAGGCGCGGCCGACCGCCGCTGCCGGCGCCGGGACGAACAGGAAGTCGTCGACCAGCACCGTGCCGGCGCCGTCCGAGACGGTGAACTCGCCCTGGGCGGTATCGACCGCGGTCACCGACGACGCGCCGACCTGGACCAGCACGCTCTCGAGCGTGGTGGCACGGGCGCCACCGGTGGCGACCTGGGCCGCGGTGACCACCACCGGCGCCGGCGCCGCCTCGACGGCCGGGTTGTCGACGGTCAGCGCCGAGACCGGGCTGATCTCGATCTGGCCGCTGAACACGACCACGGTGCCGGAGACGCTGATCCGGTTGCCGACCGCGATCGTGGTCAGGTGCGGCGAGCCGGCGCCGGTGTACACGAAGATGCCCGAGTAGTCGGCGCTGGTGTACCCGGGGTCGCCGGGCTTGATCTGGATGAAGAAGCCGTTGGCGCCCTCGCCGGTGACCAGCGCGTTGGTCAGCCGCACCGACGATCCGATCGGGGTGGTGCCATTCTTGAGGCTGTAGATCGTCACCGGGGCCGGCTCGGCCACGCAGACCGAATCGGGGTTCGGCACGGTGGGGCAGACGTCGCAGGTGTCGCCCTTGCGGTCGGCGTCGGTGTCGGTCTGGTTGTCGGTGACGAACGGGCAGACGTCGGTGGTGTTGGGCGTGCCGTCGAGATCGAGGTCGGTGCCGACCGGGGTCGGATCGCACGCGTCGCCCACGCCGTCGCCATCGACATCGGCCTGGCCGCTGTGATCCATGGGCCGGATCGGGTTGAACACGGTCGGGCAGCTGTCGGTGGCGTTGGCGACGCCGTCGCCATCCTGGTCGCCGGCCGTGACGCCGTCGTATTCGGTCGGGCGCGACGGCAGGCAGGTCGGCTCGTCAGCCGGCGCGGCGCAGATGATCGCCGGGTAGGCCAGCGGCACCGCGGCCGTGAGGGTGGCGAAGGTCTTGCCGAACTCGCGCTGCGAGCAGACCCGGCGCGGGTTGCTGCACACCGTGACCTCCTCGCACGAGGCATCGAGCACCGCGACCACGTCGGCCTCGCCGTAGAGCACGTCGCCATCGCGCACCACCAGCGCCACGTCGCCGTCGCCGGCGGCGATGATGGCGCGGTAGGTCTCGCCGGCGTCGGCGTGAAAGATCGCCAGGTCGGCCAGCTTGCCGACCTCGAGCGAACCGATCAGATCGTTGCTGCGAGTGGCGATCGCGCCGTTGATGGTCACCATCTGCCACAGGTCCCGATCGGTGAGCTCGTCGGCGAGGTAGGTGGTGTTGAACTCGTCGGCACAGGCGAGCTCGCGCAAGAGCGTCGCCGAGCCGGTGTAGGTCCAGTCGGTGCCGAGCGCGACGGTGCCGCCGAGCCGGGCCAGCACCTGGGCCTGCGAGGTGTTGCCGAACAGCGAGATGTTCGAGCGCGGCGACCACAGGAGCGCGGTGCCGTCGCGCGCCATGTCGTAGTAGTCGGTGGCGTCGGCCGCCACCACGTGGACGTGGGCCGTGTTCTTCTCCACGAAGTCGTGGCCGCCGCCGAAGCTGGTGCGCTGGCACTGGAACTCGGCGCGCGAGCGGTCGTCGATGCCCTCGGAGCTGTGGGTGACCAGCGAGTCGAGGCCGAAGATCTCGAGCTCGCTGAACTCGTAGGTCCAGCCGCAGGTGGCCGGGATGGTGTGCTTGTACGGACCCGAGTTGTCGTTGAGCATGAAGGTCTCGTACTGCAGCGGGTTGAACCCGAGCGCGAACTCGGCCGCCGCCACGTCGTCGAGGTTGCGCATCATGCCGTCGGCGTGACCGGCGCCGGTGAGCGAGGTGGTGCCGGCAAAGACGTGGCGGAGCTCGTTCCAGCGCACGCCGTCGGTGTTCGAGCTGACGTTGCCGTACTGGTTGGGCGGGGTCGGCCAGGCGTCGCGCCAGTCGTTGCGGTGGCCGTAGCGGCGGGGGTCGTGGGCCGCCGTCGAGGCCAGCGGGGCCCGGTTGTTGTACGTGATGTGGTCGTGGGCGTTGATGAGGCCCGGCGACACCGCGGCACCGGCGCAGGTGATCATCGTGGCGGTCGCGAACCCGGGCGCGGTCGTCGGATCGCAGCCGACGTAGGTGATGAGGTTGCCGTCGTAGGCCACCGCGCCGTCGAGGTAGGTCATGTCCGGGCCCAGGATCGTGCCGCGCACCACCACCACGGTGCCGGTACCGTCGACGACGTCGCAGTCGCCCTCGGTCGGCGCGACCAGCGGCGTCGGGCACTGGACCACGCTGGTCTCGCCACCGCCGTCGATCGGCGCGTCGATGCCGCCGTCGGCGGTCCCGGAGTCCGGGGAGCTCGCGCCATCGTCACCGCAGGCGGTGAAGACGGCAAGCAGCGCAGGGAGGAGGAACAGCGGGCGTCGCGACATCGTCCCGGGTGCTACCACGAGCGGTGCTCGGCTCGCTGACAGATTCGTCGCCAGCCGACATTCCGGCGCCGGACCTGTGATCGCCCGCGCATGGCGTGCCCGGCCCGCTGCGCTTGACGCCCGGCGGCCGCGCTACTGGGCGCGCTCGAAGGTCAGGAAGCGCTGCTCGAGGTCCCACTGGGCGTGGGCGCGCGCGCTGGCGTCGAGGAGTTGCTGGCAGGCCGAGCTCGGCGTCTCCCACAGCGGGCAGGTCGCCACCGGCTGGGCGCTGCCGAGCGACGACCACAGGCTGGTGCCGGGCAGGAAGGCGTGCTCGAGGCTGTTGCGGGCGATGGCCTTGAGCTGGCGATAGCGGAGCTGCTGGTCCTCGATCGCCAGGCGGTACTCGCCGGCCATGCTCGAGCGCGACACGCCTTGATCGTCGGTGGCGAGGGCGACCGGCACGCCGCTGGCGAGGTACTGGGCGAGCGGATGGCTGGCGCCGCTGACCTCGAGGATCTGATCGTTGCTGCTCAGGCAGACCTCGACCAGGACGCCGCGATCACGCATCGTGCCCAGCAGCTCGGCCGAGTTGGTCTCCGACAGGATATCGACGCCATGGCCGATGCGCGACGCGTGGGCGACCTCGACGGCGCGCCGGATGTGGAACGTGTTGGCGGTGCTGCCGGGCGGCAGGATGGACGGCACCAGCTCGCCGGCGTGCAGCGACACGCGCATCGGGCTGAGCGCGGTCACGGTGTAGGTCTGGTACAGGAAGTCGAGCATCGCCATGTGCAGCTCGTAGTTGTTGAGCGCCGACGTGTTGTCCTCGGGCGAGGACAGGTTGACGCCCACGATCTGCGGGCTCATGGCACCCATCTCGAACGCGCTCACCAGCTGGCCGAAGATCTGGTCGTTGGCGCCGGTCCGCGACACCTGGGCGGTGAACCGGACCACCACGTCGCAGGCCGGTGGCGGGTTGGCGTCCGCGCACCCGAGCGCGGTCCGGTAGCCGGAGCCCGCCGAGGTGACCGCGTTCAGGTCCGACGTCAGCCGGGTGGCGAACTGCGCGTTGGCCTTCAGCTGGCTGTAGAACGTCGGCAGATCGGTGGCGGTCAGCGTCCCCGACCACACCGACGCGGCGAGCGAGCCGACGTTGGTGCCGAGGTTGAACATGGTCTCGACGTAGACCTGGTTCTCGTCGGCGGCGCGGCGGGCGACGTCGGCGATGCTGTCGTTGCGGTGGGCACCGGCGACGGCGCCGAACTTGCTGAAGGTGGCGAAGAAGTGATCGCGGCCGGTCTGGGCGCCGGCCACGAAGTCCTGCATCGACCACGCCCGGACGATCTGATCGTAGAAGGCGCCCGAGACCGGCACCGGCTGAGTGCTGGTCGAGCACTGGCTGGCGTAGACCGCCGTGTGGGTGCTGGTGTTGATGCAGTCGGCGTCGTCGCGGGCCCACTCGAGGTAGGTCTCGGCGTAGACGGCGCCGCTGAGGTGGTTGTGGAGGTCGCCGCCCTTGGGCACGTCGCGCAAGAAGGTGGTCAGCGCGGTCGGGTCACCGAGGATGGCGTCGAGGCGGTCGGCGGCGCGCTGCTCCCAGTACGCGGCGCACTCGGCCGGGGTGCCGCACGCCAGCGCGCCGTCGGGGCTGCTGCCGGCATCGACGTCGGACGCTGTGGCGTCGACGTCGGAGCCCACGCCACCGTCGCCGCCATCGCATCCGATCACGAGCAGCGCGGCGAGCAAGCAGACCCTGACAGCTGGGGACATGGGGCAACGTATACACACGGTTGGCTGGCGACTCAACGACGAAGACGCAGCCAGCCGCGACCCCGCCGGGTGGTCGCGACCGGCCGATCGATGGGACAGTGCGATCCATGTCGACGCCCGTCAGCTTCCCGACCGACGAACAGATCCCCGCCGCCGCGCGCGTCGACGCCTCGCCCTGGGACCGGCACTGGTTGTGCGACGGCGAGATCCGCACCTGGACCGGTGACACCGCGCCGGTCCGGTCGCCGGTGTGCGTGGTGCGCGCCGGCGCCGAGCCCGAGCCGGTGGTGCTGGGCCGGATCGCCATGCTCGATCGCGCCGCGGCGCTCGAGGCGCTGGCCGCGGCGCGGCGAGCCTGGGATCACGGCCGCGGCGCGTGGCCGACCATGCGGGTCGGCGAGCGCATCGAGCGCATGGTGACGTTCACGGCCGGCATGCGCGCGGCGCGCGAGGACCTGGTCCGGCTCCTGATGTGGGAGATCGGCAAGACCCGCGTCGACAGCGAGACCGAGGTCGACCGCACCGTGGTCTACATCCAGGACACCATCGAGGCCCTCAAGGAGCTCGACCGCAACGCGGCCCGCTTCTCGGTCACCGGCGGCTTCGTGGGCCAGATCCGGCGCTCGCCGCTCGGCGTGGTCCTGTGCATGGGGCCGTTCAACTACCCGCTCAACGAGACCTTCACGACGCTCATCCCGGCCCTGATCATGGGCAACACGATCGTGTCCAAGCTGCCCCGCTTCGGCCAGCTGGTCCACCTGCCGCTGCTGCCGGCCTTTCGCGACGCCTTCCCGGCCGGGGTCGTCAACGTGATCCAGGGCGACGGCGCCACCGTGATCGGTCCGATCATGGAGACCGGCGACGTCGACTGCCTGGCGTTCATCGGCAGCTCGCGGGTCGCCAACATCCTCGAGCGGCAGCATCCGCGTCCCAACCGGCTGCGCTCGATCCTCGGGCTCGAGGCCAAGAACCCGGCCGTGATCTTGCCGTCGGCGGATCTCGAGCTGGCGGTCAAGGAGTGCGTGGCGGGCGCGCTGTCGTTCAACGGCCAGCGCTGCACCGCCATCAAGCTCATCTTCGCGCACGCCGACGTCGCCGACGACTTCGTCGCCCGCCTGGCCGCCGCCGTCGACGCGCTGGCCGCCGGCATGCCGTGGGAGAAGGTGACGCTGACGCCGTTGCCCGAGCCCGGCAAGGCCGCCCACCTGCGCGCCCTGCTCGACGACGCGGTGGCCGGTGGCGCCCGGGTGGTCGGAACCGGTGGCGGTAGCCAGGCGACGTTCTTCCGCCCCGCCGTGGTGTTCCCGGTGGCGCCGGCGGCGCGCCTGTACCGCGAGGAGCAGTTCGGGCCGATCGTCCCGGTGACCACGTTCCGCGAGCTCGACGAGATCGATCAGTTCATGCGCACCAGTCCGTATGGCCAGCAGGTCGCGCTGTTCGGCACCGATCCGGCCCAGCTCGCCCACCTGGTCGACGCCCTGGTCAACTCGGTGTGCCGCATCAACCTCAACACCCAGTGCCGGCGCGGCCCCGACAGCTTCCCGTTCACCGGTCGCAAGGACTCGGCCGAGGGCACGCTGTCGGTGTCCGACGCCCTGCGCGCGTTCTCGATCCGCACCGTGGTCGCCACCACCGCCACCGCGACCAACCAGGAGCTGGTCGGCGAGATCGTCACGCGACGGCTGTCGAGCTTCCTGTCGACCGACTTCTTGTTCTGAGCAGGGTCAACGCCGGCACCACGATCAACGCGCTGGTCACGCAGCACACCTCGCCGAGCAGCGAGGCGATGCCGAACGACTTGATGGCCAGGTTCTCCGACACCAGCAGCGAGCCGTAGCCGATCATCGTGGTCAGCGAGCACACGAACACCGACGCGCCGGCGGAGCGCAACATCTGGCGGGCGTTGACGGCGCCGCCCTGCGGGTGCGCGACGTTGATGGCGTAGTCGACGCCGAGGCCGAGCGTGATCGGCAGCGCGACGAAGTCGAGGAAGTTGACGCGGATGTCGAGCACCGCGCAGGCGGCGACCAGCGCGATGGCACCGACCGCGGTGGCGGTGAGGGTGGCGATCGACTTGCGCGGTCCGCCGCCGATCACCAGCACCAGCAGCACCAGCCCGAGCGCCGCGGCCAGCGTGACGCGCGGCGCGTCGCGCTCGATGGCGGCGATGATGTCGGCGAAGATCACGCTCGGCCCCGACGACGTCACCACCTCGCCGCCCGGCAACTCGACGCGGCGCACGGCGCGGGCGAAGCGGATCAGGTCGCGGCCATCCCACTCGTCGATGCGGGGGCCGGGCCGCACCGAGATCAGCAAGCCGACCCGGCCGCCCCGCTCGCGCAGCCGACCGAGGACCGCCGGCGGCAGCTGGTCGGCGACGATCGCCGGTAGCTCGGCGGGTGGGCGCAGCTCGTCGATCTGGGCCCGCTCCTCGTCGGACAGCGCCTCGAGCGCGTCGTCGGCGAGCAGGGTCCGGATGTCGGCGAGCACGATCCGCTTGGCGGCCTGATCGGGCGGCGCCAGGTCGAGCACCGAGCGGATGTCGCCGAGCACCCGCTGCTCGGGCGGCCGACCGGCGTCGAGCTTGCGCAAGGCGTCGACCACCTGCGGCACCTGCTCCGGCCGATCGACGGCGATGAAGGTCGCCCCCGAGATGCCCTTGCCGAACGCCCGGTCGCTCTTGGCCAGCCAGGCCAGGTTCACGGCCGCCGCCGGGCTGTCGGCGCGCAGGTTGCGCAGGTCGTACTCGAACGGATCGGCGGCGACGAAGCGATACGAGATCCACAGGCAGCCGCCGGTCACCGCCAGCACGCCGGCGAACACCACGATCGGGTGCCGGAAGCCGAGCAGCCAGCCCTGGAAGCGGCCGAGCAGCTCCTTGCTCGGCGCCAGCGGCGTGGGCGCGAACTTCAGCACCAGGATCGGGACCAGCGCGTAGGTCGCGATCCAGCACAGCGGCATGCCGGCCGAGCCGATCACCGCGAAGTCGGCGAAGCCCTTGAAGTCGGTGATCGCCAGCGCGCCGTAGGCGACCACCGCGGCCAGCGACGCCACCAGCGTCGGGCGCACCGTGCCGGCGACCGCCAAGATCATCGCCTGATCGGCGCCCAGCCTGGCGCGCTCGGCGTTGTAGCGCGCGATCAGGAAGATGCCGTAGTTGACGCCGTTACCGGCCACGATGGCGCCGAGAAACGCGGTCGCGGCATTGAGATGGCCGACGGTCAGGGCGGCGGCGCCGAGCGACGCCGCGGTGCCGACCACCAGCACCGTCATCAGGATCACGAACAGGCGCATCGAGCGGAAGAACAGCAGCAGCACCGCCGGCACCAGGATGATGGTGATGAGCGCCGACAGGATCACCCCGCGCAACAGCGCGTGATGCTCGATGAGCGCGCCCTCGATGCCGCCGCTGATGCCGATGTCGACGCCGGGGTGGGCGGCCATCAGGCGGGCTCGCGCGGCGGTGAGCGCGGCCACCAGGCGCTCGCCGCGCGCCACGTCGGTGCGTGTGAACGCCGAGCGGACCACGACCAGCTGGAGGGTGCCATCGGCGGACACGAACCCCGAGCGCTCGAAGCGGGCCTTGATGTCGCGCCACCGGGCGCGCAGCTCGTCGAGCTCGGCCGCGCCGGCCGGGTCGCCCTCGTCGTCGTCGAGGTCGATGTAGACCGGGTTGGCGGCCAGCTTGGCGGCGTCGATGCGCTGGCGCAGCGCGGTGCGCGCTTGCTCGAGATCGGCGAGCGGCGCCAGCAGGTGCAGGTTGGCACGCGCGAAGTCGCGCAGCTCCTGGTCGTCGACCTCGACCTGCGACACCAGATCGGCGGGCAGGGCGCGCGCCACGTCCGCCATCGCGGCGGTCACCGCGGCGCGCGTCGCCGGGTCGCGCGCCTCGACCAGCACCAGCGCGGTGTCCTGCGCGACCACGCGCTGCTCGAGGCGACGCAGGTCGCGCACCGACGGGGCGTCGGCGGGCAGGAGCGCCGCGAAGTCGGCGCGCAGCGGCAGCTTGAAGGCGATCAGGTACGTCGATGCCAGGAGCACGAGCGCGCTGGTCGCCACCACCGCCACCGGATGGCGCAGGAGCCAGCGCACCCACAACTCCGCCAGGCCGGGTCCGTCGTCGCTCATGCAGCCGGCTGTCTATCCCAGACCCGCCCGGTCCTGGCAAGGGCTGCGGCCGCCACCGCCACGTCAGTGCCCGGGCAGCTCCGGCTCGTGGCGGGCATCGTCGCGCCAGGCCTGGAAGCCGGGCAGGGCGGCGAGGGCGTCGACGTAGGCCTGCCCCACGTCGTCGAGCGGCACGCTGTAGGTCGTGAAGCGGGTCGCCACCGGAGCAAAGAACGCGTCGGCGATCGTGAAGTGCCCGAACAGGAACGGTCCGCCGTCGGCGCGGGCGCGGGCCTGGCGCCAGATGTCCTGGATGCGCGCGGCGTCGGCGAGCGCGTCGGTGCTGTGCCCGACACCGGGTTTCGCGCCCAGCAGGTCCATCGACATGCTGGAGCGCAGGGCCGCGAAGCCGCTGTGCATCTCGGCGACGACGGCGCGCGCCTGGGCCCGGCGCGCGCGATCGGCCGGCCACAGGTTCGCGGCCGGGAACAGCTCGGCGACGTACTCGCAGATCGCCAGCGAGTCATGGACCAGGACCTCGCCGTGGCGCAGCGCCGGCACCCGGCCGGCCGGGTTGACGGCCAGGATGCTGGATCGGGTGTCGGGCCGGTCGAGCTGGATGACCTCGGTGCGAAACGGCGCCCCGGTGTGGGCCAGGGCCAGATACGGCCGCAGCGACCACGACGAGTAGCGCTTGTTGCCGACGTACAGCAGCAGATCACTCATGGCGCGGACTGTACGCGACCACGGACGGGTGGGGGCGGCTCGTGAACCGCGCGTCGATCAGCGCGGTACGCGGCGCGGCAACGGCATCGGGGCCACGAACGCGGTCTTGAAGCGGCGGTAGTCGCCGCGCATCGGCACGCCGGCGCGCGCCAGCCACGCCAGCACCAGCGGCGACCCGCACAGCGCGAGCAGCGCGTCGGCATCGCGCCACGGTGGCGGCGCACCGGGCAGTGGGCGCAGCGCGTAGGCGGTATCCATGACCAGCGCGCCCGAGCTGTCGAGCACCGCGCGCGGTGTGCGAGCGACGTCGGGCACGATCACCTTGGGGGTCGGATCGAGATGGAAGGCCAGGTTCTGCGGCCGGCCGAAGACGTGGAAGGCCTCGCCGGCGAAGCGGCCGCGTTCCCGAGCCTCGAGTCGCTCGCGATGGGCGGCCAGATGGGCGGCGGCCCGCGGCCAGCGACGCCGGAACATCGGCCACGCGATCAGGGTGCCGTCGTCGGCGTACGGCACGATGCAGCGGGCCCCCGGCGCCGCACCGGGTTGCACGTCGCGGCCGCGCCAGCACGCCCGCGTCGCGGCGAGCTCGACGGTCACCACCACGCCGTCACCGTCGACGCCATGGGCCCACCGGCCCTCGATGGCGGCGTCGTCGAGGATGAAGACGCCGTCGGCGTTGGTGCCGGTGCCCTTGGCGATGCGGGCAACATCGCCGAGCCGCGCCGAGCCCGAGCCCGAGCCCGAGCCCGAGCCCGAGCCCGATCTCGATCTCGATCTCGTGCCCGTGCCCGCATCGTCCATCACCCACGGCTGCGCCCCCAGCCGCGCCACGTCGAACGCGCCACGCTCCCAGCCCGCCGGACCGCGCCGCAGAACGGGCACGGGCTCGGGCTCGGGCTCGGGCTCGGGCAAAGCCGGCCGCTCCATGATGACGATCGACGCGTAAGTGGTCGCGTCGGGAAACACCTGGGCGGCGCCGAAATCGACGACGCCGCGCATCGCGCCGCTGTGCGCCAGCACGCCGCGCAGCCGCGCCGCCCACGCCGCCGTCAACCATCGCGATGGCACGATCAGCCCGACGCGTCCGCCGGGCCGGACCCAGCCCAGCGAGGCCTCGAGGAAGGCCCCGTACAGGTCCCACTCGCCATGCGAGGTGGCCGCGAACGCGCCGCGAACGCGCCGCCACAACTCCGGATCGCTCTGCCGCAGCCGGATCGATCGAATGTAGGGCGGGTTGCCGATCACCGCGTCGACCTCGCGCGCCGCCGACGGGGCGTCGAACAGCGCCTCGGCGACATGGACCTCGGCGCGCGGGACCCGGGTGCGAGACGCCGCGGCCAGCGCCTCGTCGCGCTCGATGCCGACCACTCGCTGGCGGCCGCGGCCCAGGGTCGCGACCGCCGCGGCGAGGAACTGGCCGTCGCCGCAGGCCGGATCCAGCACCCGCCATGGGCCCGGTCCGAGCGGTGCAAGCACCTCGCGACACACCAGCTGCGCGAGCGCGCTCGGCGTGAAGATCTGGCCCTGGGCGCGGCGCCGGTCGCGCCCGGCGGCGGGGCGGAGCGCCGTCGTGACGAGCTCCTCGAGCTGGCGTGGATCGGCGAGGATCACCAGCGACGCTTCGGTCGTCGGCGCCCTCCCCGCGGTGCGGCGGGCGATGCCGCGCGCGGGCGATTGTCGGTCCACGCCGGGGTCGGCGGTGCGGATTCACGGCGCGCCGGTGGTGGCCGCCGCAGGCCATCGTCGGGACGGCGCGCCGGTGGCGGCTGCCGGAGCCCATCGTCGGGTCGCCGGGCGGCCGGATCGTGGCGCGGCGCCGGGGCCCGATGATCGGGGCGTGGTTGCGCGCCGCGATCCTGCGCCGGACGTTGCCCGGACCGCTGCGGCGGTTGCTGCTGCGGCCGTCGATCGGGTGGGCGCTGGCGGTTGGGGTCGTGCGGCGACGGTGGGCCCTGATGGGGGCGGGGCGTCGGGCGGCCGTCGGATCGCGGCTGCCAGCGGCCGCGGTCGTCGGGGCGTCCACGCCGATCCGGTCCGCGGGTGGCTCGCGGCGGCGGCGGCGGCGGCGGCACGAACTCCGGCGTCAGGTCGCGAGCGACGTAGGCGCGCCAGATGGCGCGGCCATCGGCGGTGTGGGTGGCAAGGCTCGGATCGAACCCGGCCACGAAGCGGACCACGTTGTCGAAATCGCGCAGGAAGAAGTACTCGGCGCGCGAGCTGTGGGCGGCCGAGATCACCTGCGGAAAATCGATGATCGTCGGTCCCTCGGCGGCGGCGAGGATGTTGTACGGCGACAGATCGCCGTGGATGACGTCGCAGCACAGCATCGAGATGATCTGCGCCACCAGATCGGCGTACACCGCGACCGCGGCGTCGCGATCGATCGCGGTATCGATCAGGCGCGGCGCCGGCCGCCCCTCGGCATCGCGCACCAGATCCATCAACAGCACGCCCTCGTAGAACATCACCGGGTTCGGCACCCGGACCCCGCGACCGGAGAGCTTGTGCAGGGCGTCGGCCTCGGCCGACTTCCAGGCCTGCTCGGCGGCGTCGCGCCCGAACCGCCCGCCGCCCTCGATGGCGCGCTGGGTCCGGCTGTTGCGGACCTTGCGGCCCTCCTTGTAGTCGGCGTTGTTCTTGAAGCTCCGAGTCGCGCGGTCCTTGTAGACCTTGGCCGCCAGCACCTGTTCGCCACGCCGGACCAGCGAGATGTTGGCTTCCTTGCCGCTCTTGAGTCGGCCGAGCACCTCGTCGATGATCCCATCGGCGATCAGGACGTCGAGGGGATCGTTCATCGGAGGTCGGGACTACCGGCACGCACGGGACCGAGACCCTACCATCGAGCCAGCGTGCCGGCATTCTCCAGCGTGCGGCCGCTGAATTTCGAGGTCGGCTACCCCACTCGTACTCCTGCCGCGGTCCGGGGCCACGCTAGCGTGGTGAGGTGCTGGTCACAGCCCCCATCGTGTCCACCGGCCCGTGCCGGCGCTCGCCCATCGTCGAGGTCAGCTCGGGCCGCGTCTACGCCGTCGACGTCGCGCCCGGCTGGGGTGTCCACGGGGTGGTGGCCTGCCTCGAGAGCGCGGCCCATGCGCTGCCATCGTGGCGCACCCAGCTCGGTCGCCCCGGCCTGGCGGTGGTGGTCGACCTCGCGCTCGCCGAGCTGGTCGGCCTGAGCACCGACCAGATCTGCGACGTGCTCGCTCGTCATGGCCTGGCGCCGGACGCCCTGGTCGTGCGCGTGCCGCGCTTCGCCGCCGGCGATCCGACCGCCGAGCTCGACCGCCTCGCCGAGCGCGGGGTGACCATCGCGGTGGCGTCCGTGGACCTGCGCGGCGCCGGCGCCGGGCTGCTGGTCGGGGCGCCCATCGACCTGCTCGAGCTGCCGCCGCGCGCCGTCCACGCCGTGGACGTCGACGGTGAAGCCGCCGCCGAGCTCGAGCTCGCCATCGAGGTCGCGCACCGCCACGATTGGCTCACGGTCGCACGCGACGTCGGTCGGTCGGAGCAGCTCGCCGCGCTGCGCCGCCTGGGCTGCGATCTCGCCGCCGGACCGGCGGTGACGCAGTTCTGGCCCACGATCGACGATGCCCTCGCGCGGTTGGCCGCGCCCCTGGCGAGCTGACCGCGGTTGGCGCCATACTGCGCGGCGATGGGGAGCCCGCGCGTCGTCGTCATCGTCAATCCGAACTCGCAGGGCGGCGCCCTGGGCCGCAAGTGGCCGGAGCTGGCCGACACCATCCGCCGCCAGCTGCCGTTCGAGGTGGTGCGCACCAGCGGGCCCGGGGACGCCACCCGGCTCGCCGCCGACGCGCTGCGCGGCGGTGCCGAGATCGTGGTCGCGGTCGGCGGCGATGGCACCATCAACGAGGTCGCCAACGGCTTCTTCGCCGATGGCAAGCCGGTGGCGCCGGGTGCGGCGCTGGCGATCCTGCCCTACGGCACCGGCGGCGACTTCGTGCGCACCACGCACATCCCCAAGGACTGGGCCCAGGCGGTCCAGGTGCTGGCCAAGGGGACGCGGCGCACGATCGACGTCGGCCGCCTCGATCACGCCACCGCCGCCGGCCCGGACGGCGTCCGCATGTTCGTCAACATCGCCTCGTTCGGGCTGTCGGGCGTGACCGATCGGTTCGCCAACCGGAGCAAGAAGCGCTTCGGCGGCAAGCTGTCGTTCCTGGCCGCCACCACGCGGGCGCTGTTCGCCTACGACAACCAGCGGGTGCGGCTCATCTTCGACGACCAGCCCGCCGCCGCCGTCGACATGACCATCAGCACGGTGGCGGTCGCCAACGGCCGCTACTTCGGCGGCGGCATGTTCATCGCCCCCGAGGCCGAGCTCGACGACGGCTTCTTCGACGTGGTCGCGCTCGGCGACTTCGGGCTCGCCGACTTCGTGTTGCGGAGCCGCCGGCTCTACGACGGCACCCACCTCGCCCTCGACAAGGTCAGCCATCGGCGCGCCCGGGTGGTGCGCGCCGAGCCGGCGGCGCCGGGTCAGGTCGTCGAGCTCGACGTCGACGGCGAGACGCCCGGCATCTTGCCGGCCACGTTCCGCGTCGTGCCGCGCGGGCTCGACCTGATCGTCCCGGCCAGCGAGCCGCGGGCGAGCGCGCGATGAAGCGCCGCACGATCCTGTCGATCCTCGAGCTGCCGGCTCGACCGGGGCGACCCGGCGCGCTGGCCGGCGCCGGCTTCGCGGTGCTGGGCGGCCTGTTGTGGGTGCTGGCCTCGCCGCCGGTCGGCCTGTGGCCGCTGGCGTGGATCGCCGCGGCGCCGACCCTGGTGGCGATCGATCGCGCGCCGACGCCGCGCCGGGCCGGGCTGTGGGGCGCGCTCACCGCGTTGACCTTCACCGTCGGTGGGTTCCCGTGGATGATCCACCTGCTCGAGGTCAACGCGCGGTTGCCGGTCCCGGTGGCCGCGTTCGGGCTGCTGGTCCTGGGCGCGATGCACGGCGTGATGTGGCTGATCGCGGCGCGCATGATCCGCGGCCTGCGCGATCGGCGCCGGACCCACAAGCGGGGGCCGTGGCCGCTGGCGCTCACCGGCGCGCTCGGCCTGGTCGTCGTCGAGGTCGCGCTGTGGACGCCGTTCCCGTTCAGCATGGCGATCAGCCAGGCCGGCGTCGGGCCGCTGCGCGCGCTGGCCGGGTTCGTCGGCCCGGTCGGCATCACGGCGCTCATGGTCGCGGTCGCCGGCGCGTTGCTCGACGCCGCGGTGCCGCCGCCGGTCGGGATCAAGCGACGCGCCCGGTGGACGCCGGCGATCGCGGTCGCGGTCTTCGCGCTGGTGGTCTTCGTCGGCAGCCGTCGCCTGATCGGCGACGGGCCGGTGCGCACCGTGCAGATCGGCCTGGTCCAGCCCAACCAGCGCGTCGACGTCGGTCACGACGTGCGCGAGCGGCTCGCGCACCTGGCGGCGCTGCAGCGCGCCACCGCCGACCTCGAGGCCCGCGGCGCTGACCTGGTGGTGTGGAGCGAGGCGGCGTACCCGTTCGAGCTGCCACGCGACCTGACCGCCGACTTCCCCGAGGACGATCGGCGGCGGCTGCGGCGCGGCTTCCACGGCCCGGTGGTGGTCGGCGCGATCACGGCGCTGGGGCGCGGCGCGCAATGGAACAGCGCCATCATGCTCGAGCGCGACGGCCGCTTCACGGCCCGCCACGACAAGATCCACCGCATGATCGGCAGCGAGTACAACCCGCTGATCGAGTGGGTGCCGTCGCTGGCCAAGGTGATGCCCTCGGGCGCCGGCAACTACGCCGGCGGCGAGGCCGCGGTCGCGCTCGAGACCACCGTCGACGGCGCCGTGGTCCGGATCGCGGTCGCGGTCTGCCTCGAGGACGTGCTGCCCGACTTCGGCCGCGACCTCGCCGCCCTCGATCCGGACCTGGTCGTCAACCTCACCAACGACTCGTGGTTCGGCGGTGCCGAGCCGCTCCAGCACGAGGCGCTGGCCCGCTTCCGCCCCATCGAGATCGGCGCGCCGCTGGTGCGCGCGGTCAACACCGGCCCGTCGTCGGTGATCGATCGCGACGGTCGGTTCGTGGCCCGCATCGAGATCCGTGCCGACGGCGGCGCGCCCGAGACCCTGCTCGCCGACGTCGAGCTCGGCCCGCGCGCCCGCAGCTTCTTCGCCGGTCGCGGCGGCACGCTGGTCAAGGTGGTGGCGTGGAGCGCGCTGGCGTGGTGGCTGGTGCCGGCGCTGGTCGGGTGGCTGCGACGGCGGCGGGGCGGCGCCGCTGCGGCCACGACGACGACGGCGCCGCGGGTCGGCGCGCGCGGTGCGCGGCGCGGGAAGCGACGCTGATGCGCGCGTCCATCGCGGGGCCGCGCCATGGCTAAGGTCTGGTGGGCGGAGTCGCGAGCCCTGAACGGTTCGCTGCTCGAGGCCGCGGGCCCGCTGTGCGCGGCCGCCGGACTCCCCGTTGGCGGCGAGCCGGACCGCCGCCTCGTCTCCGAGCCGGGGTCGAGCCCGTGGAGCCAACGCCGCGTCGGGGGTGTGGGTGACGCGTACCGCTGGCAACGCGACGACGATGACGTCGGTCCGGCCGAGGTCATTCACGTGTGGCACGAATCGCTGGTCGCGGTCGACGGCCGGATCGCGATCGAGGGTCACGAGGACGATCGTGACCACCACCGCTCGCACATCCGCGTGACCGTGGACGCCGAGCCCGACGTCGTCGCCGCGGTGCAAGCCGCCTGGGACCGGACGGCGCGCCGGCGCATCCCGTGCGGCCCCGGCCACCTCGCGTTCGACCCGCCCGAGCTGTACGTCGACGGCAACCTCGCGCTCGCGTTGCCTCCCGGTGAGCTCGAGCCGTTCGAGGCGCCAGGTGCGATCGGCGTGCACGTGACCGTGGCGCGCCAGCCGGTTCACGTCGCTCCCGCCGGGGTGGTCGACATCCAGGTGCCGATGGCGTCGGGCTGGAGCTCCGGTCATCCCGCGTGGGCGCCGACGCGGACGGAAGCGCCGGGCTTTTCCTTCGCGGGTCGGGTCAGGACGCGGTCATGGATCGGGTTCGTGCGGCTGCAACCCGGCGACACCCTCGTCCTCCCCCGCTACTGGCGGACGGTCGACCTCGAGCCATCGCGCCTGCCGGGCACGATCGAGATCCTGGTCTTTCCCGGCGGGGACGCCGAGGTCGGTCAGGACTGGGTGCTTCGAGCCCGATGACGGCGGTCAGCCGCGCAGCGTCGCGAGCCACGCGGCGAGCACGGGCGCGGCGGCGGCGCGGCGGGCCACGCACTGGGCTGCGCTCTCGAACGCCTGCGCGATCGCGCGCTCGGCACCGCGCTTGCCGGTCAGCTTCTGCACCGCCAGCGCCCGCATCGTCACCAGCCGGGTCGCGTCACAGCTGCTCGCCAGCGAGCTGACCATCCCGGCGCCGGAGTCGGCCGGCATCCGCGCCAGCAGGGCGTCGAGGTTGGCGACCACGAACGCCTCGGCGAGCGGCCGGGTGTCGGGGCGTTCGAACGCCGACCGCACCACCAGGCTGGCGAAGCGCTGCTCGATCGTCGCATCGAGCCCGAGCGCCAGCGCCGCCGCGAGCCGGGTCGGATCGGACACCTGGCCGATCGCGCGCGCCAGATCGGCGCGCACGCTGCGATCGGTCTCGACCTTGAAGGCGGCCAGCAGGTCGTCGTGCAGCGCCGGCTCGGCCCGCACCGCGACCGACAGCAGGTCGCCGCGCATCGCCTCGGGCAGCGCGCGCCAGTTGCCGCGCACCAGCGTGACCGCCTCCCGGCGCAGCGCCGGGTCGAGGCCGAGGTCGGCGACCAGCGGCACCACCGCAGCCCGCAGTCGTTCGACGTCGATGCCGTCACCTGCCCGCGGGGTCCAGCCCACCTGCTTCGCCATCGCCCCGAACCGGGCCCGGACCCAGGCCGCGAACGCCGCCTCGCGCGCGGGCGGGATCCAGGCCCGCACCCCGCCGACGATCCTGACCGCCAGCCCGACCATGTGCGGCGTGCGCTCGGCGATCAGCGCCGGCACCAGCTCGAGCGCGACGTCGACACCCACCGCGCCGGCCGCGACCGCCGCCGTCAGATCCTGCGCCGCCGCCAGGCGCTCGGCCGGGCTCAACTGCTTCCAGCCGCCGGTGCGCACGGCGCGCCAGCCGTCGGCATCGAGCGCGCTGCGGTAGTAGCCGCGGCCATCGGCGTTGGGCCACAGCCACGCCGGGCAGGCGGCCAGGGCGAGCGTGGCGCCGTCGGGTGGCAGCTCGCTGCATGACCTCACCGTCCTGGTGCCGGGGCCGCCGACGCGGACGCACACCGGCAGGTGCCATCGCACGGCGTCATCGGCGGCCGCGGCGCCGAGGGGCAGGAACCGATCCTGGCGCAGGGTCAGCCGCGCCGGTCCGCCTTTCGGACACTCGACGCGGGCGGTCACCCGCGGTGCGCCGGCTTGATCGAGCAAGGCGCCGAACGCGGCGGTGACTCCCAGCTCCGGCGCCTGAGCGGCGATGGCGGCGACGAAGTCGGCGGCGGTGGCGTTGCCCCACGCGTGGGCGGCCAGATAGGTCCGCACGCCGGTCTGGAACCGATCGGGGCCGACCCAGGCCTCGAGCATGCGCAGCACCGCGGCGCCCTTGCCGTAGGTGATGCCGTCGAAGGCGGCGACCAGATCGTCCTCGGTCACGACCGGTTGACGGATGCGGCGCGCGGTGGCCAGGCTGTCGGCCTCGAGGGCACCGTTGCGGGCGGCGGCGACGTGGTCGGCGGGGATCCAGCGCGGGTACAGGATCGCGATCACCTTCTCGGGCAGCCACGACGCGAACGACTCGTTGAGCCAGATGTCGTCCCACCACACCGGGGTGACCAGATTTCCGAACCACTGGTGGGCCAGCTCGTGGGCGGCGACCGACGCGTAGGCTTGCTTGCGTTGCTCGCCGGCACCGGCCGGGATCAGGATCAGGCGTTCGCCATAGGTGATGAGGCCGGGGTTCTCCATCGCGCCGCGCTTGACCGGGTCGGCGATCGAGTCGAGCTTGGCGTACGGGTACGGGGTGCCGAACCAGCGCTCGAGCTCGGCGACGATCTTCGGGGTCGACTCGGCGGCGAACGCGGCGTCGGCGCTGCGGCCCTTGAGGGTCACGATCCGGATCGGCGCGCCGCCCGAGGTGGTGTCGGCGGCGACGTACTCGAACGGGCCGACCGCGTAGGCGAGCAGGTACGACGGGATCCGCTCGCTGGTGGCGAACTGGACGTGGCGGACCGCGCCGTCGACGACGTCGGTCTCGATCGGCGCGTTGCCGACCGCGGTCGTCGACGCCGGCACGGTCAAGCGAAGTCGCCACGGCACCTTGAGATCGGGTTCGTCGAGGCACGGCACGCTGCGCCGGGCCGAGATCGCCTCGTGCTGCGTGTACGCGTACCAGTCGTCGCCGACCCGGTAGCGGTAGGTGCCGCGGCTGTCGTCGGCGGGCAGCTTGGCGGTGTAGTCGAGCGTGATCGTGACCGCCCCGGCCGGCACCGGCTCGGTGGCCCGCAGCGCGATCGCGCCACGGGCCAGGCCGGTCACGATCTCCAGCGGACGCTCGCGGCCGGCGACGGTGGCGCGGGCGGCGCCGACGCTCAGGTCCTCGGCGTGCAGCCAGATCACGGTGGTCGGCGTCGCCACCGTGCCGGTGATCGCGACCGTGCCGGACATGGTCGGCTGCGACGGATCGAGGGTGAGCGCGAGGTCGTAGCGCTCGATGGACAGGGCGCGCGGCAGGCGCACGCCGGTCGGTGGTGCGATGGTGGCCACCGTGGGCGGCGGCGGCGGCGGTGGCCGGGTCGGGGGGGGGGCGACGATGCCGGCCGGCGGGGGCGGCTTGCTCTTCGAGCCACAGCCGGCGGCGGCGGCGACGGCGGTGCTGATGATGACCAGTCCGAGCACGAGCTTGCGAACCATGGCGCGCAGCCTGGCATCAGGCCGCTTCCGACGCTGCCGCCGGCGGTCGGTCGGCCGATGACAGCCGATGTCCTGCGGACGTGTCGGCGACTCACGCGGCGAGCCGGGCGCAGCGCTGGGTCGGATCGGCCGCCACCAATTCTTGGCTTGCGACCAGCCCGGCGACCAGCGACGGCCGACGCCCTCAATCGTGTGGGCCGGGCCGCTGCCACGGCGACAGCGCGCCGTGCCGCCGCCAGCCATCGCGGAGCAGCCAGCTCCGTGGCAAGCGGATCGGCAGCGCGCCGTCGGCCGGGAAGGGCAGGTCGGAGACCGGGATGACGGACGGCGGCGGCACATCCCAGCCGGTGAAGAACGGGCCCGACGAGTAACGGTCGGTGCGGCGCCGCGGGCCGGGCGCCCGGCGGTCCTCGCCGTGGCGCCGCCAGTTGCCGAGCACGTAGGCCAGCGCTGCGCGGACCTGGGCCGGCGTGCGGAGCTTCTCGAGGTGGTAGCGGTCGGCCACCACGGCGCCGCGCCGTGGCGTCTCGGCGGTCCCGGCGAGTTGCGTGTTGACGTTCTTCGCGAAGCTGATGGCGAAGCTCTGCATCGCCCGGGTCAGCGCGCGGCGGTCGTCGGCCTCGATGATGAAGTGCAGGTGGTTGTGCTGGATCGAGAGCTGACACAGCCGTGCGCCCTCGAAGCGGTTGGCCAGCGCCATCGCGCGCTGCGCCAGCCGGTACCCGCGGCGCTGCCGCAGGCGGGGGAGGCCGGCCACCAGGCGGATGGTGACGTGGAGCGGGATGCGCGGCGACTGCGACGGGCGCGGGACGTGGACCATCCCGGCCGCGATGCCGTCCTTCGGCTTGCGACCGGCGTTGGCGCGCCGACCGCCCCAGCCGGTCCCGTTCGGTGCCGGCCGCCGGCGGACTCCGGGAAGTCGCAGCTGCCCGGTTGCCGGCCGGGCTGGCGGCTGGACCGCCGCCGCCCGCTTCGCCCTCACGCGCTTCGTCATCTTGAAAGAGCGGATATCATGGTGGGCGCTCCGGTGCAAGGGGATGCCGGCCTGCACACGATTTTTCGGGGGCGGCGTCGGGGATGCGGCGTCGGCGACGGTTTCGGTTTCGGCGACGGTTTCGGCGACGGTTTCGGCGACGGCTTCGGTTTCGGTTTCGGTTTCGGCGACGGTTTCGGTTTCGGTTTCGGTTTCGGTTTCGGTTTCGGTTTCGGTTTCGGTTTCGGCGACGGTTTCGGTTTCGGTTTCGGTTTCGGTTTCGGTTTCGGTTTCGGTTTCGGTTTCGGTTTCGGTT
>CANKMW010000071.1 GCA_947483555.1 Myxococcales bacterium | reverse complement strand
GAGGCCGAGTCGAAGGACGCATTCCGCCGAAATGTGCCCTTCGACTCGGCCGCTGCGCGGCCTCGCTCAGGGCAAACGGATGGGGAAGTGATCGACTTGCCTGCTGTTCTGGGTGAAGTCCCTGACGCGACGATGTGTAGGATCTTGAGGGTGCGCACCGTGGAAGGTGCCTACCTTCCGACACTCCGGAATGGCGAAGGCCGCCTTGCGGGCGGCCTTCGTTCGTCGAAGCAGTCGGTCCTGGCTGAAGGTCAGCCGTACCCACCCTGCGGAGGGTATCCACCGCCACCACCCTGCGGAGGGTATCCACCGCCACCCTGAGGAGGATAGCCGCCGCCCTGCGGAGGGTAACCACCACCACCGGCGGGCGGATAGCCGCCACCGGCGGGCGGATAGCCACCACCGGCGGGCGGATAGCCACCGCCAGCCTGCGGAGGATAGCCGCCACCAGCGGGCGCCTGCGGCATGGCCGGGCGCACCGGCTCGGTCCACCCGCTCAGCTTGCCGTGGCGAAGCAGCGCAACCCCGGCGACCGCCCCGAACACGGCGAGGTGCGAGAGGTTCGGCGCGATGTCGGTTCGCCAGCCCTTGGCGAAGAACACGGAGTTGATCAGCGCCGACAGTGACGCGATCGCAGCGAGGCCGGTACCGAGGCCGAGGAGGCCCATCGCGTACCGCTCGATCTGCGGGTTGGCCGCGTTGTTGGTGCGCGGCAGGAAGAGCATGCCGAACGCGCCGGCAACGGCGACGCCGGTGACGATGCCGGCCAGCGCGCCCTTGATGGCCGCGAAGCCGCCCTTGAAGCCGCTGAGCACGAACGAGACCAGCATGTCGGCGCCGCCGAGGATGCCGACGATGCCGCCGAGGATGAAGCCCCACAGCACCAGCTTGGTGCCGAGCTGCTTGTCGTCCTTGGAGGCTCGATCCTCACGGCGGTCCCAGAAGACCAGGAACCAGTAACCGAAGATGACGAACGCCGGAGCGATCGCCGCCGCGCCGATGGCCGGCAACATCCCCATCATCATTGAGCCGATGTCTTCCATGCTGCTCTCCTCTCCAAGGTCTTCGCTCATCTCGCGCTTGCGACAGGCGGCGCTGAGGAGCGCCAGCCCGATCGCAGGTGCGATGCGGCTGAAATGTCGAACCCATGCGGTCCGGACGGACCGAAGGTGGTTTCCCCTCATGGCGGACCGAGCCTACACCGGATCTACGAACGGAGGTCCAGGGCGGGCGATCAAATAACCCTGCAGATAGTCGCAGCCGAGATCGCGCAAGGTGTCGGCCTCGGGCTGGGTCTCGACACCCTCGCCGATGACCCGGACGCCACTCTCCCGGCACAACGACACCACCGACTGGACCAGGCGCTGCTTGACCGGGTGCGACTCGACGTCGCGAACCAGCGACATGTCGAGCTTGACGAAGTCGGTGTCGAGCGGCGTGAGGTGGCCCATCCGAGCGTGGCCACCACCGAGGTCGTCGACGGCGATCGCGTAGCCGATCTCGCGTAGCTCGGCGACCCGGTCGACGATGCCGTCGACGCCCTCGAGCGACGTGCGCTCGGTGATCTCGAGCACGACGCGACGCGCGATCCGGGTCAGACCGGCGAACGGTGAGGTCAGGGTCGGGTCGAAGAGGTCGCGGACGTGCAGGTTCACGAACACCAGGCCGCGCTCGGCGGGGGCCTTGCTGAACACGGTCGCGACCTGGGCTCGCGCCAGGCGGCCGAGCTGGACGCTGCGCTCGAGGCGGTCGGCGGCGTCGAGCAGGGCGCCGACGTGGGGCAGATCGGGGTTCCGCGACCGCATCAGCGCCTCGTAGCCGAAGATGGAGTGATCGCCGGCCAGCACGATGGGCTGGAACGCCATCCAGATGTGGCCAGCGTTCACGGCACCGTCGAACGCGACCTCGAGTCGGACCAGGTCCTCGGCTCGGGTGATCTCGGGCTCGGCGCTCCCCGTGTCCGCCATGAGACGAGGATACTCGATCCTCAGAGACAGCGGCGCAGGTGCTCGCGGAAGTCACCGACCACGGCCGACGCCGCATGACCGTCGTAGTGACGGGCGACCCAGTCACCCGAGATCGGCAGCTCGAGCGACAGCCGGTACGTCATCAGACAGGCGCGATTCGAGAGCGGGGAGAAGCGGGCCTCGCCATCGATGTTGATGCTGCCGGCGCGCGACGACCGCCACGCCACGGTCAGATCTTCGGGTCGATACTCGTAGTCGAGGACGTAGCCGAGCGTGGCGCGCTCGAACGCGGCCCGGAAGGAGACCTTGGAGGGACGACCATCGATGCCCCGCTCCAGCACGTGGGCGGCCTGGATCACCGACAGCCAGCGCGGCGTGTCGCTGGTGTCGGCGAACACCTCGTAGGCCACGTGCGCGCGGACCGGCAGGGTGGCCGCAACCTCGGTCGTGGCCGGCGGGAACGCGGCGTTGGCGGTGCGGACCAGCTGGGACGTTGCGAGGGCGAGGGCGGGCATGAGTGACCTCCTGCACCGCTATTCAGCAACGGCGGTGCCGGTCCGACGCGGAGGCCTCGGCGCGGATCACCCATCTGGTTCCGCGCGCTTGCCGCGCGGCGTCGCGAGATCTGGCCTGGCGACCGGAGTTGCCTGGACGAGCCGGGCGCCTGGGACTGTCGTTGCTGACGACGATCGGCAGCCGCGGTCAACCAGCCAGGCGGCGAGCCTCCAGCGCGGCCAGCACGCGCCCCGGCGAGAACGGCAGGCGGTCGATGCGGACGCCGACCGCGTCGTGGATGGCGTTGGCGATGGCCGGGATCGACGGGTGCAACGGGCCCTCGCCCGCCTCCTTGGCGCCATACGGCCCCTCGGGGTCGGCGCTCTCGACCACGAGCGCCGTCACCTCCGGGGTGTCGAGGGTGGTGGGCAAGCGGTAGTCGAGCAGCGACGGACCGCGGTGCAGCCCGTCGGCGCGGAACACGTGCTCCTCGAAGATCG
This sequence comes from Myxococcales bacterium, assembly GCA_947483555.1. Taxonomy (GTDB): domain Bacteria; phylum Myxococcota_A; class Polyangia; order Haliangiales; family Haliangiaceae; genus UBA2376. Next base: position 46,529 of record CANKMW010000071.1, on the reverse strand, counting down.
CCTCGGCGAAGCCCATGTAGACGCTGCCCTCGATCTGGCCCTCGACCAGCATCGGGTTGAGCGCCCGCCCGCAGTCGTGCGCCGCCCACACGTGCTCGACGCGGACCACGCCGGTCTCGACGTCGACCACGACCTCGGCGACGTGGGCGGTGAACGAGTACGCCGGCGCAGCGCCGATGGTGCCGCCGCGGTAGGCGCCGTGGACGTCCTTGGGGGTGTCGTAGTGGCCGACGCCACCCAGGGTGCCGAGCTGGCCCTCGGCGATCCGGAACGCCTCGACCATGGGCAGGCGGCGGCCCCCATCCTCGCGGTCGACCGCGTGGCCGGCGATCAGCGCGACCTGTTCGAGCGGGCACGCCCACGTCGCCGCCACCACCTGTCGGACGCGGCCGGCCAGCTCGCGCGCGGCGCGCAGGCATGCGTTGCCGGCCATCATCGTGGTGCGGCTCGAGTAGCCGCCCAGATCGACCGGGGTCAGATCGGTGTCGCCGACGACCACGCGGATGGCGGCCGGGTCGACGCCGAGCTCCTCGGCGGTGATCAGGGTCAACATCGCGGCGGCGCCCTGACCCATCTCGCTGGCGCCCGAGAACACGGTCACCCGCCCCGATCGATCGACCTTGAGCTGCACCGCGCTCTGCGGCATCGGGTTGGGGTAGATCGGGTAGTTGGTACCGCTGATGTAGAACGAGCCGGCGACGCCGACGCCGCGCCCGTACGGCAGCTGGCGGAACTTGCGTTTCCAGTCGCTGGCGTGCTCCACCCGATCGAGGCAGTCGCGGAACCCGATCGAGCGGATCAGGAACTCGTTGACGGTGCGCTCGCCGGCCTCCAGCGTGTTGCGACGGCGCAGCTCGATGGGATCGAGGCCGAGTTGCTCGGCCAGGCGGTCGACGGTGACCTCGAACGCGAACCGGGGCTGGACGCTGCCGTGGCCACGCTTGGGGCCGCACGCTGGCTTGTTGGTGTAGACCCGGGTCGAGTCGAGCCGGTAGGCGCGCAACCGCAGCGGCGCCGTCACCAGCTGGCCGGCGTAGTACGTCGTCACCAGGCCGAACGAGGCGTAGGCGCCGCCGTCGATGAGCGTGGTGAGCTCGCATCCGGTCAGGGTGCCGTCCCGGGTCGCGCCCAGGCGCAGCCGCAGCTGCATCGGGTGGCGGCCGCGGTGGGCGTAGAACACCTCCTCGCGGGTGTACAGCAGCTTGACCGGGCGGCCGGTGATCATCGCCAGCTTGGCGACGCAGAACTCGAGATCGAACGGCTCGCTCTTGCCGCCGAAGGCGCCGCCCAGCGGTGGCTGGATCACCCGGATGCGGTCCTCGGCCAGGCCGAGCACCCGGGCCAGCTCGCGATGCAGATAGTGAGCGACCTGGGTGGTGCTGATCACCGTGAGCACGCCGTGCGGTTCCCACATGCCGATCGCGCAGTGCGGCTCGAGCGCGGCGTGGGTGGTGCCCTCGAACCAGTAGTCGCCTTCGGCGATCACGTCGCTGCGCGCCAGCTCGGCGTCGACGTCGCCGAACTCGAGCTGGACCGCCTTGGTGATGTTGCCGCTGCGCGCCGCCGCGTTGACCTGGGGCGCGTCGGCGCGCAGCGCGAGCACCGGATCGAGCACGTGGTGGAGCACCTCCCACGTCACGTGCACCGCGGCGGCGGCGCGGGCCGCGGTGGCCTCGTCGATCGCCGCCACGCACGCGACCGGATCGCCGACGAACGCGGCCTTGTCGAGCGCGAGCGGGTACTCGTCCTGGGTCCACGGGATGATGCCGTAGCGGACCGGCAGGTCGCGGCCGGTGATGACCGCGTGCACGCCGGGCAACGCCAGCGCCGGCGCGGCGTCGATGGCGACGATCCGGGCATGGGCGTGCGGGCTGCGCACCAGCCGAGCGTGCAGCATGCCCGGGAACGCGTGATCGTCGGTGTAGCGGGTGCGGCCGGTGACGGCATCGAAGGCGCGCGGATTGGGGACCCGCTGCCCGATCCGCGCCGGTGGCGCCGGCGTGGTCACCGCGGCTCCGGGGGCGGATCGGCATCGTCGTCAGCGCCGCCGCCGGCGGCGACCACCGCGTCGAGGATCTTGGTGTAGCCGGTGCAGCGGCACAGGTTGCCAGCCAGCCCGTGGCGCACCTGGTCGCGGCTGGGGCGCGGCACCTCGGCGAGCAACGCCACCGCGCTCATCAGCATGCCGGGCGTACAGAAGCCGCACTGCGCCGCGCCGTGGCGCACGAACGCCGCCTGCAGCGGGTGGAGGTCGGGGCCGCGGGCCAGCGACTCGACGGTCTCGACCGCGCGTCCGTCGACGGTCACGGCGAGGGTCAGACAGGCGAGCACGGGGCGGCCGTCGACCAGCACCGTGCAGGCGCCGCAGTCGCCGGCGTCGCAGCCCTGCTTGCTGCCGGTGAGTCCGAGGTCGTAGCGCAGCAGCTCGAGCAGCGTCCGTGCCGGCGGCACCGCGACCCGCACCGGATCGCCGTTGACGGTCAGCGCCAGCGCGACCAGACCTGGCGGGCTCGGGCTCGGCTCAGCTGCGGGCGAGCGCATGGAGCTCCTCGTCGGCCAGGGTGCGGTCCTGGCGCTTGGCGTGGGCGAGCAGGCGGGCCACCAGATCGTCGTGCGGCTCGTAGCCGTGGTGGCGCAGCCACCACACCACGTTGGCGCGGCCGCTGTAGTGGCCGACCGCGATCTCCTGCTGGCGGCCGAACTCCCGCGCCGGCACCGACGAGTACACGCGATCGGCGAGATCGCGGTCGCCCTGCAGCTCGGCCTTGGCCACCGCGGCGGCGTGGACGCCGGTGGCGGTGCGGAAGACATCGCGGCCGCTGAGCGGATAGGAAGCCGGGATCTCGACGCCGGTCGCCGCGCTGACCTGATGGACGTAGTCGACCAGGCACGACAGATCGTGGCGAGTGGGATCGAGCAGGCCGAGCAAGTGCAGGTTGAGCAGCAACAGGTCCATGGCCGCGTTGCCGGCGCGCTCGCCGAGCCCCAGGCCGCAGCCGTGGACGCGGTCGACGCCCCACTCGAGCGCGAACAGCGCGGTGGTCAGGGCGTGGCCGCGATCGTTGTGGCCGTGCCAGTCGATCGCCACCCGGTCCTCGACGTCGAGGGCGCGGAGGACGCCGCGCGTGAACGCGATCAGGTTGCGGACCCCGTCGGGCGTGGCGTGGCCGCAGGTGTCGCACAGCACCAGGCGGGTGGCGCCGGCGTCGATCGCGGCCCGAAACAGCACGTCGAGCGCGGCGGGATGGCTGCGGGTCGTGTCCTCGGTGACGAACGACGCCGGCAGGCCGGCCCCGACCACCGCGCCGACCGCCTGCCGGGTGTGGTGCACCAGCCGGTCGAGATCCCAGCCCTCGGCGAGGCTGCGGATCGGGCTCGAGCCGATGAACACCGTCACCTCGATGGCCACGCCCACCCGCTGACTGACGTCGATGATCGGGGTGATGTCGGCGAGGACCGTGCGCGCGGCGCAGTTGGGGGTGATCGGTAGGCGTTCCTCGACGATGCCGCGCAGCAGGCGCTCGACGTCGGCGCGGGCGCGCGCGCCGGCGCCGGGCAGACCGAGGTCGACGGCGTCGATGCCGAGGCGGGCCATCAGCCGCACCAGCGCCAGCTTCTGGTCGATGGTCGGATCGCGGACCGCCGGGGCTTGCAGGCCGTCGCGCAGGGTCTCGTCGAGCAGGCGCGGCGGCTTGCGCAGCACCGGGCCGCGGCGGTCCTTCTCGTTCCAGTCGTAGATGCGGCTGGTCGGGTCGTCGCGATCGACGAGGATCATGGCTCCTCCTGCGGCCGGCGAAACCGCCATGAGCCGCACTCTAGGTGCCGCCCGCAACGCCGAGGTGATCGCGGTCAAGTCGGCCGGGGCGTCTGGTGAGGTGATCGTCGGCGCGTGATCCAATCCGGCCCGTGGTTGACGGCGGTCAAGTCCTCGGGATTCCCGGGCCCTTGCCGAGCTGCTAGCGCGTGAAGACCACGCCGTCGTAGTCCTCGTGCGAGAAGGGCAGATCGAGCCGCGGCTGGCGCGGAAAGGTCGCGCCATGAAGGGCCGCGCGCGCCGTCGCGGCGCCGGGCCCGAAGCGGGTCGGAAAGTAGTTGGCGTGCATCAACGCGGCGCCCGCGCGCTGCTCGAGGGTGGGTTGATCGCGGATCTCTCGCCGGGTCGCGGCATCGACGCAGCCGTCGAGCAGCGCCGTGAGCGCGGCCGGGTTCCACGCCGTCGGCTCGAACTCGGCGTCCGACAACTCGGTCGCCGCGGCCGGCGCCGGATCGTTCCGCCGCCGCCACAGTGAGGGCTCGCTGCGGGTGACGGGCGTGAACGGATCGACGTAGGCGCCGTTGAGCCAGGTGTTCATGTGCACGTGCGGAGGCGTCCACGGAAAGCCGATCAGCGCATCCAGGCCGCTGTAGCCGGACAGCGCGATCGGTTCGCCGCGTCGCAGGTCCTGGCCGGGCTGCACCATCGACCGCGCCAGGTGGTTGTACGTGGTGACCAGGCCGCGCCCGTGATCGACGAAGATCTTGCAGCCGCCGCGGTGGTACTCGCTGGACACCCGCACCACCCGGCCGGCAGCCGCGGCGACCACGCGGGTCCCCGGTGGGATCGCGAAGTCGGTGCCGTTGTGGCTGTCGTAGGTGTTCCTCCCGCCGCGGAAATCTTCCACGTCGGTGACCCGGACCGACCAGCCGAGCTCCGGCGGCGGCTGGCGATAGTTGTAGAGGTTGGTGATCGGCACCCGTCGGCCCTCGGGCTTGCCACCGAGCCACAGCGTGACGCCGTAGCGAGGGCGAAACTGTCGCAACGAGCTGAGGCCGAAACGCGACCTCGGCAGCGTCGCGTCACCGAGGATCGCGAGCCTCGCCTCGCGCGCCGTCTTGCCGAACGGGCGTAGCCCCAGCGCCTCGCTCAGGCCCACTCGCTCGCTCATGGACCGACGGTACGCCGGTATGGATTGTCACGGGGCAGGTTGCGCGCGCGCGGAATCCGCGCGCCAGATGACGGCGATCAAGTTCGAGGTTACCGACCATGCTGAGCTTGGGTGGCAACTCGGAAGGAGTCGATCATGGGCGCGGCCGCGATCGGGTTCGTCATCGGAATGGCCCTCGGGGCCGGGACCGGCACGGCGGCCGGCGCCTTCGTCGGGGGCGTGCTCGGGATGCTGCTCGGGGTCACCGCGCACGGCGTCCTGTGGGTGCGCGATCACCTGGGCGAGGCGCCGACCCTGGAGCACCACCGCCTGGTGTGCAGCTCGTACGGGGCGGTGGCCGACTGCGAGCTGGTCGGCGATCTCGAGCGTCGACGCTGGCTCGACGTGCGGCGCTGCTCGTTGCGGACGCGCGATCGCGAGCCCAGCTGCGACAAGCGCTGTCTGCGGCTGATCAACGATGCCGGCGTCCGGCCCGGCACGGCCTGTCACTGTCAGGATCCCGGTCAGGATCCCGCCGCGCCGTGACGGCGGCGGTCAGCGGAAGGCGCGCAGCCGGGCGACCAGCTGCACGCGCTGGGCGTCGGGGAGGTTGGCGTCGGTCATCGGGTAGATGATCGCCTCTTCCTTGGCGTTGTGGTCGCCGAGCACCGCCAGCATGGCGGCCCGCTCGGTGCTGAAGGTGGCGCGGTCGCGGTGCTCGACGGCGGTGACCAGCGCGTCCAGGTGTTGTTCGATGGCGCGGTGCTCGTCGCGCATCACGGTCGTGGGCCCGCTGGCCATGCCGGTGACCTGCTCGAAGGTCGGGAACAGCACGTCGTCCTCGAGCCGGATGTGGCGGCGCAGGCCGGACGCGAACCGGGCCAGGATGCGGTCGGCCTGGTCGAAGTCGCCGGCGGCGATCAGGTCGGTGACCTCGACCAAGAGGTCGTCGAGTCGGTCATGATCGGCGGCCAGGTAGCCGTTGACGGTGTGCTCGGAATCCGCGGAGGTCATCATCGTTGTTGCTCCATGGTCAGGCGTCTGGGCGCGACGCGGCCGGGCCGAGATCGCCGCGCGCCGGGGCGGTGCTCGGGGCGTCGCCGCGCAACTTGCGGTGGCGGAAGCCGGCCCACAGCGCGGCACCGATCGCGCCGGCGTGGACCGAGAGCGGGTGGCTGAGCACCTCGATCTCGGCGCCGCTTTCGACCAGGCGCTCGCGCAGGGAGGCGAGCAGGCCGGCGTCCTGAGCCAGGCCACCGGTGACCAGCACCGGGGTGCCGCCCTTGGCGGCCCGCAGCAGCTTGGCCAGCCGGATCGCCACCGACTCGTGGATGCCGCGCAGGATCTCGGCGGTCGAGATGCCGCGCGACACCATGTTGATCACGTCGGTCTCGGCCAGCACCGCGCAGATCCCCGACACCGGTTCGGGCCGGCTCGCGCTCTGCGACAGGGCGCCGATCTCGTCGAGCCGGACGCCGAGGTAGCGCGCGATGTTCTCGATGAACTGCCCGGTCCCGGCCGCGCATTGCGAGGTCATGCGCGAGGCCAGGACCCGGGCCCGGGGGTCGATCACGATCGCCCGCGCCCACAGCGCCCCGACATCGAGCACCGAGCGGGCGCGCGGCTCGAGGTAGACCGCGCCGCGGGCGTGGCAGGTCATGCCGTAGAAGTGCCCGGTCCGCACCCCCTCGGCGACGTCGCCGTCGCCGGTCGAGGCGATGTAGGCCAGGTCGCTGTCCTCGACCTGGGCCTGATCGAGGGTCGCGCGCAAGGCGGCGGTCAGCACCAGCCGCGGATCGCGGCGCCGGATGCGCTCGAGGTGGGTGGCGCGCAGCGTGCCGCCGCCGTCGCCATCGTCGTCGAGGACGACGATCTTGATCGCGCTCGACCCGACGTCGATGCCACAGGTGGTCAGGCGTTGCATCCCTTGCACTCCTTGCCGTCGGGAAGATCGTCGGCCGGCACGCCGCGGCGCGCGAACAGGGCCGCCCCCAGCGCGCCGGTGTAGATCGAGTCGGGGTGGACGTTGATCGTGCGCGGGCCGTAGTGGGCGTGGACCATGTCGCGGAGCGCCGCGACCGCGGCCGGGTTGCGGGCCACCCCGCCGGTGAAGGTCAGCTCCTCGGAGACGCCACCCGAGCGGGCCAGCAGGCTCATGGCGCGGGTGACGATCGCCCGGTGCAGCCCGGCCAGCACGTCCTCGCGCTTTTCACCGACCGACAGCAGGTCCCGGATCTCGGTCCCGGCGAACACCGTGCAGGTCGACGTGATCCGCGCCGGTCGCTTCGAGGTCAGCGCCAGCGGCCCCAGCTCGTGCAACCCCAGCGACAGCTCGTCGGCGATGTAGCCCAGGTAGCGACCGCAGCCGGCGGCGCAGCGATCGTTCATCTGGAACGACGTCACCAGCCCGGCGCCGTCGACCTGGATCGCCTTGGTGTCCTGACCGCCGATATCGAGGACGGTCCGGGTCCGGGGCAGCATGGTGCGGGCGCCGAGCCCGTGGCACAGGATCTCGCTGCGGATGCAGTCGCGCGGGAAGGGCAGGCGGGCGCGGCCGTAGCCGGTGCCCACGAAGCCGGCGACCTCGAAGGTCGCGGCGGCGGCGGCCCGCCCCGAGGCCAGCGCGGCCACCCGCCAGGCGCCGGTGAGCATCGCGCGCTCGACCGCGGCGGCGAAGACGTCGCCGAACGGCAGCTCGAACAGCTGGTTCTCGGCGTCGAGGATGGCGCGGTCGTAGACGCCGAGCACGCGCTCGAAGTCGAGCCCGCCGCGCTGGCTCGCCTCCTCGGCCAGGGCGTGGAAGCGGGCACCGACGATGTCGCGGAAGAACGAGCCCCGACTGCGGGTCTGGGCGTTGAACAGCTCGCCGGCCTCCTCGACCATCCGGGCCAGGATCATGTCGACCGCCGGCACCAGGCGCGGCCCTTCGCCGGGGATGGCGGCGGCGGTGGACCGGCAGCTCTGCCGCAGGGCCTCGAGGCGGTGGAGATCGGTGGTGATCCAGAACGCCTCGGCGACCTCGGCCGCGTCATCGCCGAGCACGCGCAGCGCCAGCGCCAGGCGGGCGTCGGTCATCGCGTCGCGACGAGCGATCTCGACCGCGACGTCGTAGTTGGAGCGGGTGTTGGTGATGCCGCGGCCGATCACGTGCTCGTCGTCGTCGACCACGACCGCCTTGCTGGTCGTGGAGCCGAGATCGACGCCGAGATAGAGCCTCACGGCCGGACCTCGGCGGGGGTCGCGCCCGCGGTGGCCGCCAACCCGCCTCGGCGTGCCGCCAGCATCTGCAGATACGACTCGATGCGGTTCTTGATGTTGGCGTGGCCGTAGTAGCGGGCGTCGACCAGATCCGACTCGATGAAGCCGCCCGGGATGCCGGTCATGCGCTCGACCTCGCGCAGCATGTGGAGCTGGCCGGCCGAGAACGAGTTGCAGCTCTTGACCGAGTGGATCACGAAGCCGTCGGCCTCGTACTCGGTCACCATGTCGGCGAGCATGCGACTGCGCTGCGGCAGCGGCAGGTTGGTGTAACAGGACAGGCAGTAATCGGCGAGCGACTCGAGCGGCCGGGCCGGGTCGTGGCGGAAGCCGCGCTCGTAGGTGCCGCCGACCTGGGTGTAGGTCGAGGCCACCGCCACCGCGCCCTCGTCGGAGAAGATCTTCCAGAAGTCGCGGAACGAGGTCCAGTTGGGTGGCCCCTCGATGACCAGGCGGAAGCGCTGGTCGTCGAGCGAGCCGTCGGGTGTGGTCGGGCCGAGCCCGGCGGCGAGGCGCTCCTCGACCTCGGCGCGCAGCATGGCGTAGTAGCGACAGGCGTCCTCGCTGCCGCGGAACGAGGTGAAGATCGGGCCGATGTAGTAGACGCCGCCGAAGTAGGCGTCGATCGGCGACGGCCGCCGCCGCGCCGAGCGGAAGACCCAGGCCAGGTCTTCCTCGGCGCGCCGGGAACGGGCCAGCGACTCGCGGAGCCGATCGAGGTCGAGCCGCTTGCCGCTGACCTTCTCGAGCTTGGGGATGACCTCGCGCTGCAACTGCTCGACGACGTAGGCGCGCATGGCGTCGGTGACCACGCCGTCGCCGACGTACGGCACGTGCAGCATCGCGACCTCGCACTGGTACTGCTCGCGCAACAGCTCGAACCACTTCATGAACGTGAAGCAACCGGTGAACGACAGCAGCAGGAGGTCGGGCGGCGGGATGGCGTCGCCGGTCGGGCCAACGTTGCCCTTCATCAGCATGCCGAGGTCGCACTTGACGTAGCTGCACACGTCCTCGGAGTGGCCGGCGCGCTCGGCCTCGCGGATGAAGCCGGTCGAGCGCTGCCGCATGGCCGACTGCAGCGCGTTGACCTCCGGGTACACCGGGGCGACGTCGAACGCCGCCATCAGCTCGGTCAGGTTGCCGGGCACGAAGGTGTAGACCACCGGCCGCTTCTCCTCGCGGGCGCGGCCGAGCCGCGCGAAGTAGCCGGCCAGCAGCTCCTTCTGCGCCTCCATGGAGGCTTCCTTCTTGATCATGCGGTCCCCCACAGCTTGACGGAGTCGGCGAAGGTCCCGGCCTGTTCGCGGATGGCCTGGAACTGGCCGGTGTTCTCGGAATACTTGAAGGCGGTGTACGGCACCGCGTGCTGGTCGAGGACCCGGGTCAGGCGGGGCTGATCGAGCAGCGCCGGATCGCAGAAGGACGGCGCCGCGAACAGCACGCCGTCGGCGCGGTTGACCTTGACCCGCTCGACCAGCTCGCGACCGGCCTGTCCGTGCTGGTCGTAGCGCACCGCCGACGGTCGGGTCGCATGCAGCCAGGCGTCGACGATCGCCGCCATCGGATCGCCGTCGTCGCCGACCGTCGGATCGGGACCGTTGGGCTCGACGCCCACGGTCAGATCGTCATCGACGATGTAGCAGCCGGCGCGCTCGGCGGCCCGCAGCAGCGCGCGCGGCGGCTGCTCGCAGAACGCGCCGACCAGGCAGACCCGGATGCGATCCTCGGGCTTGCGGCCGCGGGCGCTGGCGGCGGCGATGTAGGCCCGGGCCAGCTCGGTCCACGCCGGCGGCGGCATGCTGTCGGCCGCGCGACGCAACAGGTAGACCTCGTCGATCGGGAGGTTCCACGGCTGCTCGCGACGCGCGTTGGCGAGGTCGCGCGCGCCGGCGTGCGCGGCGGCCAGGTCGGCGATCGCGGCGTGCAGGCGCGCCGCGGTCGGTGCGACGCCGCTGCGCGCGCACAGGTCGCGGAACAGCGTCGTCAGCTCGTGGCGCAGGTAGGCGGCGGCGCTGGCCGGCTCCGCGGTCTGGGGTGGATCGATGAAGCGGACCACGTGCTGGGGAAACGTCGACTGCCACACCCCGGACAGGTTGCGGATCACGTCGCAGGTGTTGGGGAAGATCATGCCGTCGAGGGCGTCGAGGTGACCGAGCAGGCCGAGCTCCAGCATCGAGCGGGGCAGGTGACAGATGTACGACTGGTAGTAGGCGTCGCCGCGGATGGTCTCGATCCGGTCGCCGGCGCCACGGACGAAGACCGGCAGGGCGTTGGCGGCCCACAGCACCTCGCGCGGCGCGAACACCGGCAGGCATCCGATCGCCAGGCGGTTGGGCCCGGCCTGCTTCCAGGTCCGGACGTGCCCGAGCGCGACGTCATCGAAGCGCGCCTCGAGGTCGTGGACGATGGTGTCGATGGTGGTCACCGGTGCTCCCATCGTGGTGCGCGTTTGTCGGCGAAGGCGCGCACGCCCTCCTCGGCATCGTGGGTGGGTGACAGCACGTCCGCGTACAGGCGTTCGAGGGCCGGCAGCAGCTCGTCGAGGTCGCGGCGGAGGCCGGCGCGGGCGGCGCGGGTGGCCAGCCGCAACGACGAGGCGCTGTGGGGGACCAGGGCGGCACGGATCCACGCGGCGGCCGCGATCTCGGGGCCGTCGGAGAGCTCGTTGACCAGCCCCAGCGCCAGCGCGCTGGCGGCGTCGACGCTGCGCCCCGAGAGCAGGAGATCTTCGGCGCCGGCCTGGCCGAGGCGTCGCGGCAGGAGCAGCGACGCCACCGGCGCCAGCGCACCGAGCCGGATCTCGGGTTGGCCGAGCTGGGCGTTGGGGTGGGCGATGATGCGGGTCGCGAGCGTGGCCAGCTCGAGGCCGCCGCCCAGACAGTGGCCACGCACCGCGGCGACGATGGGCAGATCACACGCCAGCAAGGCCCGGACCGCGCGATGGAAGCGGTGCAGCATGGCGCCGGCGTGGGCGCGGGCATGCTCGGGCACCGACGCTCCGACCGAGAAGTTGGGCCCATCGGCGGTGAGCAGGATGGCGCGCGCGTGGGCATGGGCCGGGCTGGTGACGCTGGCGGCGAGCACCGCCAGCGTGTCGAGCGCGTCGCCGTCGAGCACGTTGCGCGGCGGCCGCGCCAGGCGCAGCTCGACGAACGCGCCGCCGTCGCGCGCGATCAAGGTGACCGCTGGGAGCTCGTGCGCTGGTTCAGACATGGGGCACCAGGACCGGGCGGTGATCGAGTTGATGGTGGTGGAGCTGCATCAGCACCTCGGGGGCGTCGCGCAGCGCGTGGCGACCGACCGCCGAGGCGACGTCGATCTTGCCGGCCAGCACCATGGCCAGCGCTTCGGGGTACAAGGCCGGATCGGCGCCCCAGTTGCCGTAGGCCTCGGCATCGAGCGCCATGAGGTTCGACAGCCGCAGCGGCACCACCTCGGGCGTGAAGCCGACGATGGCCAGCTTGCCGCCGCGGGTGAGCAGCGCGAACGCCAGCAGCTGCCCGGTCGGCGAGCCCGAGCACTCGAAGACGTGCCAGCCGGCGTCGGGGGCCTCGGGCACGGCGGCGGTGAGGCGTCGCGCCAGCTCCTTGCGGGCGCCCTTCGGATCGAGGCCGTGGCCATCGATCGCGAGCCGCGCGCCGTGGGCCAGCGCCCGATCGAGGCGGCCGGGCGCCACGTCGATCGCGATCACCGTCGCGCCCAGCGCGGCGGCGATCTCGACCAGGAAGCCGCCGACGCCACCGGCGCCCACCACGATCGCGACGTCGCCGGCGCCGAGACCGGTGCGTCGCACGGCCTGCAGGGGTGTGGTCACCGCGTCCGCGATCGCGGCCAGCCGCCACGGCTCGGCGACCTCGGGCACCGGCGTCAGCCAGCGCTGGGGGACCTGGACGTGGGAGGCGAAGCCGCCATCGTGGTGGTTGCCCGGCATGAGCGCGGCGGCGCACGCGGTCGGACGGCCGCGTCGGCACGCCGGGCACTCGCCACACGGGCTCACCGCCGGCACCAGCACCAGGCCGCCGTCGGGGCCGCGGCCGATGATCTCGTGGCCGAGCACCAGCGGTCCCGGGTGCGCCGGCCGCACGCCGTCGTAGAGGTAGCCGAGATCGGTGTGGCAGACCCCGCAGCCGACGACCTCGACGGTGACGTGGCCGGGCGGCGGCGGCCGCAGCGGCTCCTCGAACCACGTGAGCTGGCCGGGTCCGGTCATCCGCCAGCCGGTGCGAAGCGCCTGGTCCATGAGGCGAACTCTAGGAGCCGCGCGGCGTGCCGAGTTGACCGCGGTCAAGTGGATCCGGCGTTCTGGCGACCGGATCGCGGGGCCGCGGCCGAATCGGCCTCGGCGTTGACCGCGGTCAACTCGGGCCGGCGGTGATGGCGGTACTCAGACACCATGTACGACCACGATCTCGTGCCCGGCTTCGCGTTCAAGCACGTCCGCGTCGAGCGTCATCCCGTCTTCGATCCGAAGGGAGCGGCGGTCGAGGGGCTGCACAACCTGTGGATCGTCCTCGACAACGAGGGCGAGCTGAACTCGTACACCACCGACACGATCAAGGAGGTGATCCTGGCCTTCCGCCACGCCAGCAACGATCGGGCGGCGGTGTGCACGGTCTTCACCGGGGCCGGCACCCGGGCGTTCTGCGCCGGCGGCAACACGCGCGAGTACGCCACCCGCTACGCCGGCCACAGCGGCGAGTACCGCCAGTACATGCGGCTGTTCAACGACATGGTGTCGGCGATCCTGGCCTGCGACAAACCCGTGATCTGTCGCGTCAACGGGATGCGGGTCGGCGGCGGCCAGGAGATCGGGATGGCGTGCGACTTCTCGATCGCCTCCGATCTGGCCCGCTTCGGGCAGGTCGGTCCCAAGCACGGCTCGGCTCCCGACGGCGGCGCCACCGACTTCCTGCACCTCTACGTCGGCATCGAGCAGGCGCTGCTGTCATGCACCACCGCGGCCGGTCTGTGGAGCGCGCACAAGGCGATGCGGCTCGGCCTGCTCACCGAGATCGCGCCGGTGGTTCGCGTCGATGGCGAGCTGGTCCCCAACCCGCTGGTCGAGACCGGGCGCTGGATCGACGATCGGGGGCAGATCGTGTACGGCGAGGCCAAGGTCGGCGACGCTCTGGCGGCGGGCAAGGCCGTCCTGGCCCGCGGCACCGTCGATCTCGTCGAGCTCGATCGCGCGGTCGACCGGCTGACGACGAAGTTGATGATGACGTTTCCCGACTGCGTGTTGAAGACCATCGAGAGCCTGCGCAAGAAGAAGCTCGAGCACTGGGATCAGAACAAGGAACAGAGCCGAGCCTGGCTGTCGCTCAACATGATGACCGAGGCCAAGGCCGGCTTTCGCGCCTTCGAGTCCGGCGGCAGCCGCGAGGTCGACTTCATCGGGTTGCGCCGCCACCTGGCCGCCGGCTCGACCTGGGAGGGCTCGGACCTCGAGAACGCGATCATGCCCGGGTCGCGCTAGCGACCATGACGCTTGGTGCTGCGCCACGTCAGCGGCATCGGCGCCAGCGCGCGGGGAGCAGGTCGCCGATCACGTCGGCGGCCGTGTCGGCGTCGTCCTGATCCCGGGCCCGCTCACGCCGGCTCGTCGCGCGGCCAGCGGATCGGGCCGATCGGCTTGGGCTCGAGCTCCTTGCACAGGGCGGCGTTGCGGGCGATGTCCTCGGGGGCGATCGCGACCGCGGCGACCCGCTCGGGCGCCAGCGTCACCACCACCCGTAGCCCGAGGTGGCCGCGGTGGTCCCGGCACTTGCTGCGGCGGCACCAGACCTCGCGGCCGTCGGCGAGCCGGACCCGCACCGCCTCGCCGTCGACCGCCTCGATGACGCCGGTCGTGGTGATCGGCGCCGGCTCGATCCGGCGATCCTGGGCCGCGCACAGCGCGTCGTGCTCGGCGCGGCGGGCGGGATCCAGCTCGACCCGCTCGGCCCACCATTCGCCGGCTCGCTGGACCAGGTCGCCGAGCAGGACCGGCGAGCCGATCGCGACCCGGCGACCGTCGATCAGCGCCAGCCGGCGGAACCGGACCTCGCGGCCGTCGGCGGCGATCGCGATCATCGGCCCCGGCGGCGTTGCGGTCACCAGCCCCGGGATCGGGCCACGCTCGCGCTCGCTCATGCTCGCCAGCATAGCCGCAGTCGCGCCGATCCGCGGCGCTCGAGTCGGTCCTTGCGCAGGCCGGACACGTCAGGACGAGCGGAAACGTGGACCATCTCGATCACGTGACGCTACGTGATCGGCACTGGCTCTGGCTGGCGCTCGGGGAGCAGGTAGCCGATCACGTCGGCGGCCGTGTAGGCGGTCCGCGCGGCGAGGAACCCGGCCATCGACGTCAGATCGTCGCCGCTGGTCACCAGCGGCGGCTCGACCGCGCCGCCGGCCCGGAGCTGGGCGAGGCCGATGGTCGCCATCAGCGAGTTGCACAGGCAGGTCCGGCCGATCGTGTCCTCGACCCGACCGCCCTTGGTGACGTAGGCCTCGATCGGCTCGCCCGAGCAACGGTAGCCGACCTTGCCGTCGGGCTCGGCGTAGGCGACGCGCAGGTAGCCGAGGTCGCAGATGCGCTCGCGCACGACGCCGGCGGCCGGGTTCTCGGGCCAGGTCACGACCTTGAACGGGTATCCGGTCGGCGACGCGTGGGCGTCGGTGCGGACCTCGATCTCGCCGCGTCCGGCGCGCGCCACGATCGCGCGCTTGAGCTCGCCGTCGAGTCCGGACTCGTCGCAGAACGCGAACAACGTGCCGACCTGGATCCCGGCGGCGCCGGCGTCGCGCGCCGCCTGCAACCGATCGGGGTGGCCGGCACCGCCGGCGATCCAGAACGGCAGGCCGAGGTCGCGCAGCTTGCCCAGATCGACCGCGTCGCGCGGCCCGTACAGCGGTTCGCCGAGCTGGTTCCAGCGCGGCTCGCCGCGCGGTGGCGCGTTGTGGCCGCCGGCGGTGGGGCCTTCGACGACGAAGCCGTCGACCTTGCCGTTGGCCTTGCGCGCGAGCATGGTCGCCAGCGAGTTGCTGGCGACGATGGCGAGGAAGCGCGGCCGCCGCAGCGCGGGCGGCGGGCCGGGCCAGTGCGCGGCCGGATCGAACGTGACCTGCGCGACCACGCCGTCGGGCTGCTGTTCGACGTCGAGGCGCAGCGCGAACAGCTTGTGCTCGGCGAGCGCGTCGAGCGCGCCGGGAATCTCGCGCGGGATCCCGGCGCCCATGAGGACGTAGTCGACGCCGGCCAGCATCGCGCCGTACAGCGCGGCCAGGGTCGGCAGCTGGATCTTGGTGAGCAGGTTCATGCCGACCACGCCGTCATGGCCCTGCTTGGCCAGGTGAACCTCCACGAACGTGCCGAGCATCGTGAGCTGCTCGCGCGCGCGGCTGACGTTCTGCCGGTACATCGGCAACATCTGATAGGCCTCGCCCGGCGCCCGCCCGTCGGCGCGGTAGTAGCGGCGCACGACGGCGTCGGCCACCCCCGGGATGGGGAAGCGCGCCATCGCGCCGCGCAGGTGGCCGCCCGGATCGCCGTCCTGCAGTCGCCGCACCAGCGTGGTCTCGCAGCCGGTGCCGGACACCACGCCGAGGTGACCGCGTTGCGACACCGCGCGCGCCAGGTTCCAGCTCGAGACCCCCACCCCCATCCCGCCCTGGATGATCACGGGCAGCTGGTCGAGCTTGTCGGTGATTGGTTCGCCCATGGCGGCACCGTACCCACGTCGGCCCGGCGCGCCGGTCAGGGTTGCGCCATCCCTGGTCGACGCTCGCCATGCTCTGGTCACGACGTCGGAACGCGGCGGCGAGTTGACCGGCGTCAAGACGGAAGCCGGGCCGGCGTGGAAACTGAAACCGGTTTCATCTTCACCGGGGAGGACCTGATGGACGTCGACGAGCTGCCCGTGAACCGCAAGGCCGCCACGATCAACCGCGCGATCGAGGAGACCGTGAACCGCGCGGTGCGGACCCGCGATCGGGTGCTGCGCAAGCTCGGGCTCGGCGGTCGCGCCGCCGACTACGACGACCTCCACTACGAGTTCATCGGCGGCGCCAACGACGAGATGCGCCGCAAGCACTACGACAAGAGCCTGCGCCTGTTGTGGAAGGCCGAGGCGGCGGCGCCGTGGTCGAGCTTCCGCGATCTGGGCGCCGCCGAGCGCGCGATCCACGACATGGCGGAGCAGTCGCTGTCCGCGACGGAGAAGCAGGCGCGAGCCCGGGTCACGTCGGCGGACTTCCGCGCCGAGCTCGATCGCCACTACACGCCGCGCCAGAAGCAGGCGATCGTCAACGTGCTCAGCGCCATCGGTCACGGCGAGGCCTACGCCTGGCTGGTCTCGGCCGCCAACCTGCGCGACGTCCAGTCGAGCGGCGCCAAGGCCGCCGTGACGATGCAGGTGCTCGAGGAGGCCAAGCACTTCGTCGTCCTGCGCGAGGTCGTGCAGGCGTTCGGCGTGCCGGTGCCGCGGCAGAGCGCGTGGGAGTACCTCCTGCTCGAGGGTGTGCTGCGCGCCGACGGCCTCGAGAAGTTCTACGGCATGAACGTGCTGGTCGAGACCATCGCGCTGTCGATCTTCGGCGCCCTCGCCCACCTGCCGGGGTTGGAGATCCTGCGCCTGTTTCACCTCGACGAGGCTCGCCACACCGCGCTGCCGCAGAACTACTTCAAGGACTTCCCGATGACCCGGCGGCAGCAGCTCGGGCGGGGCGCGCGGCGCCGCCGCCTGCGCATGGCGCTGCCGACCCTGCCGTTGATCCTGCTGCTCGAGGAGGATCTGGCGGTGCTCGGCATCGACGCCTTCGAGTTCGCCGGCTCGGTGCTGCGCAAGGTCGTGTTGCTCTCCGAGCGGGCCGGCTTCATGTTGCCGGCGCCGGGGCCGGTGATGCTGGGCCGCTTCAACGCGCTGTTCAACCTCTACTGTCGGCTGACCCGGCCCGGCCACCAGGCGCGCGACTTCATGGCCGCCGACACCAGCAAGGACGAGGTGGTGGCGCAGGTCGAGCAGGAGATCTTCGCCGCCGCCCCGAATGGTCACCGACACGCGAAGCGGGCCAGCACGCCGCGGCGCGAGGTCGCCGGCAGCAGGTAGTCGCCGCCGATCGCGAACAGCTCGCCGCCGGGCGCCGCCCACGCGCCGTGCAGATCGGCGCCGACGAACGGCTCGAGCTGGTCGTCGGACCACGCGCCGGTGGCGCGGTCGCGGCGCAGGCGCACGCCCTGGGCGCCGACCACCAGCACCTCGCGCTCGCCGCACGCCACGCCGGTGGCGAGCGCGAACGCCGGCAGCCCCGCGACCTCGGTCCAGGCGGCGCCATCCCACTGCCAGACGTGGCGGCCGCCGACGGCGTAGGCCTCGTCGGCGCTGCAGCCGTGCACGGTCAGCACGCTGGCCGGCGTGTCGAGCGCGTGATCGATCCAGGCCCCGTCGCGCCGCCGCCACAAGGTGCCGGCCTCGCCGCTCACCCACAGCTCGTCGCCGCCGGCGGGTCCCCACACCTTGAACAGCGCGGCGTCGCGGCGCGGCAGCTCGAGGCGCGCCAGGCGCTGGCCGTCCCAGTGCAACACCAGATCGTCGTCGGCGTCGGCGCGCTGGTTGGCGACCCCGCCGACGATCCACACGTCGTCGTCGCCGCTGCCCCACACCCCGTACAGCGTGGCCTCGGTGTCGCTGGGCACCACCGTCAGCGCGGCGCTGCCGTCAGCGGGACCGCGCAGCACCAGGCCGCGCTCGCCCACCGCCCACAGGGTGCCGGCGGGCGTCCCCCACACCCACCACAACGTCTCGCCGCGGTCGGCGGCGAGCGCCGCGGTGGCCTCGATCGGTTGTCCGGTCCAGCGCACGATGCGGGCGCCGCCGGTGCCGAGGCCGCCGCCGACCAGCCAGGCGTCATCGGCGGCCCGGCCCCAGCCGGCGAGCAGCGCGCCCCCGGGTCGATCGAGCTCGACGCTCCAGGTCGGGTCGCACGGTTCGCTCGGGCACCCGGCCGCGACCGCGGTGACCACGAGCAGCGCGCTGGCGGCGATGAGGCGCGTCATGATCACAGCGTGAGCAGGAAGCTGATCAGATCGTCGAGCTCGTCGGCGCTGAGCTGCGACGTGCCGCCGTGGGTGTCGGGCTGACCGCGCCGCTCGTTGCAGCCGGCCTCGCCAGGCGCCAGCGCCGGATGGCCGGGCGGCAGCAGCGCCGCGCGCAAGCTGCGCGCCCGTCCGTCGTGGAAGAAGCGAGGCGCGCGGTCCCACAGCCCGCGCAGCTGCGGAATGCCGAAATGGATCCCCTCGGGGCCTTGCTCGGTGGGGCCCAGGCCGCCGACCGAGAACGTGTCCCGGAAGCCCTGGGTGACGGTGTCGGCCACGGCGCCGCTCGGGTCGAGGCTGGGTGTGATCACCGGCGGCACGCGCACCGGGATGCCGGCCGGACTGAAGTCGGGTTCGACCGTCACCGTGGTGATCGGGAGCGGGTGACAGGTGGCGCAGCCGACCTCGGCGCGCTGGTACAGCTCGGCCCCGCGGGCGGCGGCGGTGAGGTCGAGGGCCCGGTTGGGGTTGGGCGGCAGCCGCGGCGCGGCGAGCAAGAACAGCCCGATCGAGCGGGTGACGCCATCGAAGTCGAGCGCGATCGGCACCCGGGTGCCGGCCAGGACCAGGCTGTCGCCGAAGGTGGTGCGGCGCCCGCTCAGCCGCTCGGCGCCGGCGAGCAGCGCGGCGTTGCGGGTGAGGTGCGGCGAGCCGTAGCGGCGGGTCGCGCACTCGGGCGGCGGATCGGTCGGACACGACAGCACGTGGTTGCAGCCGCTGCGCGCCGGATCGGCGAGGCACGCGCTGACCGACGGATACGCCGACCAGATCAGCGGGTCGAGCTCCTCGCAACAGAAGTTCTCCTTGCGGTCGAGCTCGTTGAGGACCGGGAAGAAGTTCTTCTCGTCCATCGCCGCTTCCAGGAACCAGGGCCGGGTGTCGAAGGCGCCGCGGTAGGCCTGGACCTGGCGCGACCCCCAGGTGCGGTTGGCCTGCAGCGGCATCGCCACCACCCGATCGAGGTTGCCGCCGTCGCGGTGGCAATGGACGCAGGATTGATCGCCGTCGACGGTGAGCGGCGCGGTCACCGCGTTGAACAGCTCGCCGAGCTCGACGTCGGTGGCCGGGAACTCGCCGCCGGCGACGTCGCCGACCACGATCCGCACCAGCGCGGCGCCCGGGTCGGGGGCCAGGCCGGTGGGCACCAGCGCGACGTCCTCGCCGAGCCGGCCGACCGCGAACGCCAGGGCGCCGTCGGTGGTCGCGACCACGTCGACCGGCGCGTGGCCGGTGGGGTAGAGGCGGTCGCCATCGACGGCGGTCAGCGCACCGGTGGTGAGGTCGAGGTCGAAGCGCTGCAGCTGGTCCGAGGCCGACATCACGACCGCGAAGCGCTGCCGGCCGGCGCTCGGCTCGCCGAGGGCGGCCATCCGGGTCGGCAGCGCGCCGGCGACGATCCAGCTCGCGCGCGGCGGCAGCGCCAGGGCCCGCTCCGGTTGCCAGGTCTCGGGAGCCGGGATGCGGGTGCCGCGGCTCGGATCGTCGGGGTCGACGTCGCGGTAGTCGCGGCAGCACAGGCTGTCGCTGGTCACGTTGGCGACCGCGGCCAAGGTCGTGGTGTCGAACACCTCGAGCTCGTTCTGCAGGTCCTGGAACATGACGTTGCCGGTGCCGTCGCCGGGGGCGCCGTCGCCGTCGCCGTCGACGCCATCGTGTTCGGGAAAGCCGCTGCCGCGACCGATGTGGCTCACCACCAGCCATCGTCCGGCCAGCAGCAGCCCACCGATCGGCGACCGCACCGCGATGCGGGCCAGGGTCAGGCCGCCGCCGGGGGCGACGACCTCGACCGCCTGGCCGGCGACCGCGCCGACCCAGACCCGACCGTCGCTGCCCACCGCCAGCACGTCGGGGTTGGTCGCCACCGGCGCCCCCATCGGCTGCCATGGCGCGAGCGCGGTGTAGTCGTCACCGCGGACCGTGAAGCGCCCGTCCGCGGCGACCTCGAGCTCCCAGGTCAGCACCGAATCCTTCCAGCGATTGGCGAGGTAGGCGTGGCGGCCGTCGGGGGAGAACCCGATCGCGGTCGTGTACCAGGGCGTCGGGCGTTCGAACACCACCCGGTCGCTCGCGGTGTCGATGACGCTGACCCAGTTGGACAGCAGATTCGCCACCGCCAGGTAGCGACCGGCGGGGTGCAGGGCGAGCGCCACCGGCGCCCGACCGACGTCGATCCGGCGCCGCACCACGCGGCTGGCGACGTCGACCACCGCGACCTGCTGCGACGGCCGATCCTCGACGCCGCGCAGGGCGACGTACAGCGTGGCGCCGTCGGCCGCGAGCGCGGCGGCTTGCGGCCGATCGCGGTGGGGCTGCGGCGCCCACAGCGGGTGCTCGGGGCCGAACGGATCGGGCTCGGCGTCGAGCGAGCGCGGGGCCCAGGGATCGAGCGGTGCCGCCGGTTCCGGGCAGCCGGCGACCGCGGCCAGCGCCACGATCATGAGGCGACGCATCACGGCCCGCCGTCGCAGACCGGCTGACCGTCTGGACCCTCGTAGCAGGAGGGGTCGTAGCGCAGCACGCTGTGTCCGCCGGTGGTGCAGCGCAGCCCGAGCACCAGCATCACCGTGACGCCGCGATCGACCAGCGACGGCAGCGGATCGTCGTTGAAGAAGATCTGCATCGGGGCGCTGACCACGCCATCGGCGACCGGCGCGAAGGTCAGGTAGAGCGGCTGCGAGCGGGCGGTGTCGCCGTCGAGCTGGACCACCACGGCGGCGGCGGCGAGATCCGGATCCTCGCCGAGTCGGGCGCGCAGGTACATGTAGCGGAAACCCTGGAAGCCGAGCACCAGCTCGGCGCCGCTGGCGGCGTCCGGAAAGGTCCGGTACTCGCCGCCCGGACCGCGCAGCTCGACGATCAGGCGGTTCTGGCAATCGAAGTCGACCACGCCGTCGGCGGCGTCGGGGGTGTCGCCGCCGCCGGGGCAGGCCGCCAGCGCGGCAGCGATCAGGGTGGAGCTGGCGATGCGGGCCGGGGTGAGCATGGTGACCTCACAGGGGGACGTGGAGGGCGAGGCTGGCGATCAGCGCGTCGCGATCGGACTGCCGCGGATCGTCGAGCCACCAGAAGCGAACCCAGGCGGCCGAGGCCGCGACGTGGACGCCGCCGCGCGGCAGCGTGGCGTCGGCGACCGCGCCGGCGGTCATGCTGGCCATGCGGCCCAGCGCGTGATCGCGCGTCCGCCACGCCGGCGCGCCGCCGTCGTCGGTGTAGACGGCGCGCTGGAAGCTCGCCGCACCCTGGCGGTAGCCGCGGGCCTCGAGCCCGACCAGCAGCTCGTCGGCGCGCAACGATCGGGTGGCGCGGACGGTGATGGTGTGGCTGGTGATGCCCCAGGTGTCGCGGCTCAGACGGTAGTCGGCGTGAACGAACCCGGTGGCGGCGACCACGCGGCGCATGCGGATCAGGGCCGCGAGGCTGGTGCGCTGGTCGGGCACCTGCTCGGCGAGCGCGTAGGCGGGGGCGCCGGCGACCTCGATGGGCACGAAGCGATACGGGTTGGCCAGGTAGCCGCGCTGGTCGGCGCCCTCGATCACCAGATCGGCGTAGCCGCGGCGATCCGTGATCTGGGTCAGCGCCGCGGCCAGGCGGTGCTCGCGCCGATCGCGCGCGAAGCCGGGGTCGCCGGCGCGGCCCACGGTGTCGAGGCCGGCGGTGTAGGTGAGCTCGACCGTGGTGTTGCGCGCGGCCAGCTCGGCGCGCCACCCGGCGCCCAGCCGCAGCGCGGCGTAGTCGCGCTCGTCGGACAGCAGGGCCCGCGCCGACAGCCGCTGGTGCGACGTGATCGCGAGCGCGACGCCGGCGCCGCCCTCGACCCGGGTCTCGGTGAAGACGTACGGCGACGCGGTCGACACCACGTCGATCGACGCCGCGCTCACCGCGTCGATGGTGACCGCGGCGTCGACCGTCAGCTGGTGCGGCAGCGGCGTGGTCGCGGTCGCGCTCGGGCTCCACACCGTCACCCGATCGTCGTCGGCATAGACGCGCAGGCCGACGGTCGTGGCCGGCCCGGTGTCGGCCTGGGCGCGCGCGGCCGCCGGCGCCACCGCGGCGCCAGCGATGGCGGCGATCGCCGTCAGTTGCAGCCGCACCCGCCACCTCCGGCGCCGGCCGCGCCTTCGGAGCCCTCGCGGATCTGATAGACGTGCTGATGGGCGGCGTGCTGCTCGCGCGAGGCGGGCTGGGCGAGGGCAGGGTGGGCGAGCAGCTGGCGTTCGTGGGGGCGAACCCGGGCGCAGGCGCCGAGCAGCGCGGCGCCGAGCAAGCCGATCAGCGCGGCGGAGCGGGCGCCGATCATGGCGGCTCCGGAAGCGCGAGGGTGTCGAGGTAGGCGCGCAGCCCCTGGTAGTCGCGCTCGTCGGTCGCGGCGAACACGTCGCCGACCACGTGGCCACAACCGCCGGCGGTCAACGCCAGCGGCTTGCACAGCACCAGGCAGTCGGCGATCGGCAGGCCGGCCACCAGCGGATCGAGCGCGAAGGCGGCGAGCGCGCGGGCGTTGCCGGCCAGCTCGTCGCTGGTGAGCGGCTCGTTCAGGTGCAGGTGGGCCGGGTCGGCGCGGCGGCGCCCGGGGCTGAAGATGGCCAGCGGCCGCGCGGCGTCGGCGTGGCAGGTCGGCTCGGCGCAACGGCGGTCGAGCGCCGGCTGGGCCTGGGCGGCGAACACCGTGGCGTCCCCGACCGGCAGCGGAATCGGCGCCGGTGGCTCGAGCGCACACGCCACCAGCGCGAACGGCGCCGCGAGGCCGGCGCGTCTCATGGCACCGCCGGCGCGCGGTACACCGCGCCAGTGTCGATCCAGCGTGCGAACGCGGCGATCACGTCGGGATCGACCGGCGGGACGGCGGCGCCATCGGGTGGACAGCGGCCAGCGAGCGGCCGCGGTGCGTCGAGCTCGCGGCCGAGCAGCTTCTCCATCAGGTACGAGCCGCGGGCGCTGGCGTTGCGCTCGTCGACGTACTGCTTGCCGCCGGTGGAGCCCGGCCCCCACACCTGCAGCGCCTCGTAGCCGGCGTCGTAGTAGGCGGTCGGGGTCGGCGTGAGGTCGAGGCCACCGGCGGCGGCGCCGCCGGCGTGACAGCCGGCGACCGCGCACGACCGCGCCAGCGTCGGCGCCAGGTCGCGCCCGAAGTCGAACCCCTTGGCGCCGCCCACGCCGACCCGGATCGCGGGCAGCGGCCGGCGGGGATCGCGGCCGGCGAAGGTCGACAGCGTCACCGACGCCTGGGTGACGGCGTCGGGGTCGAGCGGGCCCATCGCGTGCGCGGGATCGCCGTCGAGCGCGCCGTGGCATCCCGCGCACAGCCGGCCGTAGCTTCCCGGCTGGGTGCCCTGCGGGAAGCGCTCGCCGCCCTGGACGTTGATCCACAGCTGCGACGGCGCCCCGGCCGCCAGGCCCGCGGCGTCGAGCAGCTGGAGCTGGATCGGCCGGCGGGCCGGCAGGTCGGCGACCAGCGTGCCGTCGGCGGCCAGGGCCACCTCGTCGAGGACCGGCCGCGGCAGGTGGACACCGTTGCTCCACCAGGTCGAGGCCGGGTCCTGATTGGCGACCCGGGTCGGGTCGACGGTGATGGTCGTGGTGGGATCCCAGTTCGACCAGCTCAGCAGGCGCGCCGTGACCAGGTCGGCGCGCGGCGGCCGCGCCACCAGCGGCGCCAGGCCGCGATTGATCGCCTCGACCACGGCGACCCCGCTGTGGCGGAGCGTCCCGACCTCCCCACCATCCCAGGCGTCGGCGTGGGCGTCGTCCTCGTCGGGCCGGGCGACCACGATCGCCGGCTGATCGTCGGCGAGACCGGGCGAGTCGTGCAGCACCACCAGCTCGCCGAGCTGGGGCCGACCGCGGCGGTCGTCGATGCCAACCACCACCAGCGCGGTGTCGGGGCGGGCGGCTTCGTCGTCGAGATCGAGGGCGGCGGCGGCGTGGGCCACGACCAGCCGGCCGTCGGGGAGCGGCGCCGGATCGCGCCACAGCCCGCCCGCCGAGGCGCCGCCGATCGCCGCCGTCGGCGTGACCACGCTCCAGGCGTGCTGGAAGCCAGCGACGGTGACGGTGTCACCGGTGGTGTCGGGTCCGAACTGGCGCTCGACCACGGCCAGCTGACCACCCTCCCAGCGGTTGCTCCAGTCCAGCAGCACGGCGACGTCGCGGCCGTCGGGCAGCTCGCGCAGGTTCCACACCAGCGGCGCCGGCGCGGTCTGGCCGTGGTGCGGGTGATACTCGGGCTGCAGGTGGTGGGCGCGGTCGTGATCGGGTGGGAACCGAAACACCGCGCCGCGCGCACCGTCGGGCGCCGTGCGCACGGTCGTGAAGGCGAGCGCGCCGCGGAACTCGCCGGTGGCGAGGAACGCCGGCGTGACCTCCGGGGTCGGCGTGAAGGTCAGGCGGGTGGCCGCGCCGCCGTCATCGAGCCGGTAGAGCTCGAGATCGAGGCGGCGGCCGCTGCTGTCGGCGTGGCCGGCGCGGCTGGAGGCGAAGTAGATGCGATCCCCGGGCCCGTACACCGGCCAGCGGTTGCTGATGCGCGGTGTGCCGGGGGCGCAGGCGTCGAAGGTGAGCTGGCGCAGGCCGCCGCCATCGAGCCCGATCTCCCACAGGTTGTGGCAATCGTCGACGCCGCGCCGCATCGCGAACGCCACCCGCGTGCCGTCGTGGTTGATCGCCGGATCGCGGAGGTCGGCGGGACCGTCGGGGTGCGCGGCCGCGGTCAGCGCGACCGGCGCCGCGCCCGGCGACAGTCCGGGATAGAACCACAGCTCCGAGCCGGGGCTGAACCGGTCGAGGTCGAGCGGTGCGCGCGGCGTCGCTGGCCCGCGCACGAAGACCACGCCGCGCACGTCGGGTCGACCGTATCCGAGCGCGGCTCGCTCGGCGGTCGCCCAGTCGAGCAGCGCGCGGGCGCCCGGATCGTCCTGCGGATCTCGGCCGCCGGTGCGCGGGAAGAAGATGTCGTTGCCGCCGCGGTGCGGGATGCCGCCGGCGTCGAGGGGCAGGGCCTTGCGCAGCAGCCGCGAACGATCCGGATCGCCGACCAGCGAGAGGTTGGCGCGCGCCGCGTCGCGGCTGGCGCGGATCTCGGCGACCGAGAAGTCGCCACCGGCGCCGTCCATGGGGTTGGTCAGCGGCAGCCCGGCGAACTGGGCCCCGCCATGACAGCGGCCCAGCATGCAGCCGCGATCGCGGAGCACCGGCAGCACGGCGTCGGCGAACTGCTGCTCGAGCGCGGTGAGCTCCGACGGCGACGTGCCCTCGCCGCCATCGGCCTCGGCCTCGATCCACGCCTGCAGCGCCAGCCAGTCCGGACTCCCGCGATCGAAGGGGTGACCGCCGGCGTGGGGCAAGCCGCCGCTGGCCAGCGCCAGCGGCTTGCGCAGCAAGGACGACAGCTCGGCGCGCTCGATGGTGTTGATGCGCAGCTTGACGTTGGCGCGGGCGGCGTCGAGGTCGGCGATGCGGCCGCGGCCATCGACGTCGACGAAGAAGAAGCGCCGATCGATCACCTCGCCGTCGTCGACGGCGCCCGGCGCGACGCCATGGCAGGCGGCGCCCAGACAGCGGCGCTCGAGGACCGGGGCGACCGCGCTGGCGAACTGATCTTCCGCCGACGGCCCCGGGCACGCCGTCAGGACGACCGCCAGCGGCGCGAGCAGAGCCAGGGAGCGCACCGACCACAGCCTAGGCAGCGGCGCCGGACGCCGAGTTGACGTCGGTCAACTCGGGGGCCGGCGACGTGTGGCAGCGTGACCGGGTGCACCGCTCGATCGGACTGGTCGCGCTCGCGGCCTGCGGCGGCGTGCTCGACGAGCCGGTCGATGGCGCCGGGTCGCCCGGCGATGCCGGCACCGGCGATCGCCCGGCGAGCTGTCCCGACCCCGGCTTGATGGGGCGCGGCCGACACCGGCTGTTCGTGCAGGGCCACGAGGGCGCGCCGCGCGCCGACGGCCGCTACCCGTTGCTCCACCAGCACCCGGCCAGCGGCGGGCCGATCCTGTGCGACGATCGTCAGTTCGTCGATGACACCAGCGGCGACGGCGTGTGGCAGCCGGGCGAGGAGCCGCACCCGCTCGGTCCCGACGGCATCGTTCACGGCGAGCACTTCCTGGTCGGCCCCGGCGCGTTCGCCGAGTTCGCGATCGAGCTGTGCGACGACCTCGGCGGCGACGTCGCGCTGTACATCCCCAACTTCGACGAGGCCGGCAGCCGCGCGCTCCACCAGGTGCTGGTGGTCGACGCCACCGGCGACGAGCAGCTGATCGCCCAGGCCATCGACGAGGAGGCCGGGCAGAGCGGCTACAACCCGTTCGTGCGGGTGCTGGCCGGCGCCGATCCGATCGCCGGGGCCGGCGATCTGCTGGTGCTGCGCTCGACCAACCTGTCGGGGGTGGCGTTCTCGGTGATGGTGTGGCGACCGCCGAGCGAGTACGAGTCGTGGATCGTCGTGGAGGTACCGTGACCGGCGTGGCGGCGGGGCTCGCGGTCGCGTGCGCGGCGCTCGCGGCCGGGTGCGCGGCGCCCGGCGACGGGCCGGTCGATGTGCCAGCGGTCGACGCGCCGCCACGCGACGCGCCGCCGCCGTGTCCGGCGCGGACCCTCGAGCTCGGCCGCTGCGCGACCGAAGCCGGCGGCCCGTGCCGCGGCACCCTCGACGAGGTGCGCCGCTTCGAGCCCTTGTCAGCGGGCGGCGAGGTCGCCGTGGTCAGCGGTCCGCAGGGCTCGGCGATGCTGGTGTTCGCGGCGCGCACCGACGGCATCGTCGCCGGCGATCCCGCCGATCCGGTCAACCCGAACAACCCGCTGGTCGAGCTGGTGGTGGCGCGCGACGGGGTCGAGGTCGCGATCTACCGGGGTCGGGTCGGCTTCCGCGACGACGGCGCCGGTCGCCTGTTTGCCGCCGGCCTGTTCGTGATCACCGAAGGGGAGGAGCTCGCTGGCGTCGCGCTGGTGGCGCACGGGCGGCTCACCGATGCGGCCGGCGCCGGGCGCTGCGGCGAGATCGACTTCGTGGCCGCGCGGTAGGCCCAGCGCTGGACCTGATCAGTTCGACCGGTCTACTCGTTCGCCCACGCGAAGAAGGCGAGCACCTTGCCGCTGAACCGGGTGAGCGGGTACTCGGCGACCAGCACGAGCCCGGCCTCGCCGTCTGACAGGGCGGCGGCGTCCGGGAACCCCCAGACCTGCAGGTAGGCCGGCCCGTCGGCGGGCACGTTGACCACCGCGGCGCCGCCGTTGACGCTGGTGTCGCCGCGTACGTCGGGCGGCGCTGGCAACGGGATGTCGCCAGCGGAGTAGAACACCGACACGCCCGGGACGAAATCGCGCTGGCCCGAGGTCGAGGACACGGTCACCGCCGCGTGCTCGAGCTTGCGACGGTCGCAGTCGAACGCGAAGCCGGCGATCGACGCGGTGGCGTGATCCCAGGTGTCGTCGACCAGCGCGAGGGCGGCGTCGAGGAACACCTCGGTGCTGAGCCACAAGGTGTAGTCCGTGACCGCCGCCTGCGACAGGTCAGGTCGAAGGTTGGCGTAGGACGCGTCGACGAAGCCGACCGCGGTCGAGGTGACGAACAACCGGTCGGGCGTGCCTGCTGGCACGACGAGCGAGTACGTCCCGTCCTGCGCGCTGGTGGCGCTGACGATCGGGCTCGTGAAGTCGTCTCTGTCGTGGACCGTGATCGTGGCACCCGCTACCGCGGCCGCGCCGCTGTGGCTCTTCGTCATGCCGGAGATCGTGACGTCGGCTGGGGCGTACAACGGCACGAGCGGGCCGCAGCCGATCGTGGCATCGCCGGTGGCGCTCTCGCCGTGGCCGATCATCGGCGCAGTGGGTAGCTGGAAGCACGCCTCTCCACCGTCCCGGGCGCAGGTCGCCGGGGTCGCGTCTGGACCGCCACCCCAACATGCCGCGAGCGCCAAACCGCACACGATCGAACCAACAGGCCAGCTGGGACTCCTCATCAGAGCCTCCTTGACCTGGTGGCCTGCATCGGCCACGCCAGCTCGTGGGCAACTCACCGACACGAAGCGATCGGGCCGCAACTCCTGCGCCACGGGAGATGACCCCGGTCAAGACGTGGCACATCGAGTGCAGCGAACGCTGGTCATGAACGAGCCGCAGCGCACCGCGATCACCAGCTGCTCGACGTGCCCGTGCGGCCAGGCGGCGGGGGTTCGCTACGGCGGACGCTGCCCGATGGTCGACCGCAAACGCCGCCGCGACGAGACCTTGGCCCTCGAAGGGCAGGTCATCCAGACGGTCTGGTTCATCAAGCGTGGCACCGTGGTGCTGTCGCGCTGCGGCCCCGACGGCGTCGATCGCCCCCGGCTGGTGCGCGGGCCCGGCACCTTCATCGGCCTCGAGGTGCTGGTCCGCAGCACGTACGCCGACAGCGTTCGCACCACCGAGCCCACGATCGTGTGTGGCGTGTCCCGGGACGGCCTCGACGGATGGCTGGGCCCCAAGGGCACGCCGTCACGCATGGCGCTCGAGCAGACCCTGATCGCCACCGCCGACGATCGGCCGCGCGCGGCGGGCGCCGACGGCACCGCGATCGCGCGCGTGGCGCGCTGGATTCTCGATGACGCCGCGGCAAACTGCCGCGTCCCCCGCCAGGTCATCGCCGCGCTGCTCGGCATGGTGCCCGAGACGCTGTCGCGATCGCTCGCCCACCTGCACGACGAGAAGATGATCGAGCTCACGCGGCGGACGATCTCGGTCACCGATCGCGCCCGCCTCGAGACGGTCGCCGACTGATTGCGCATTTCGTGCGCGGTCGCGGGCGGTGAACGCGGGGACTGCGCAGGTTTGCGTCCAGCGAGCCACGAGCGACGGCGCGTCAGTTGCTAGGGACGAAGTCGATGCCGGTGGTCGTGGACCTGTCCGAGCGATGGCGACGCGCCCGCCGCGCGGCCATGCGGGCTACCGTCCCCGACGCGCCGGCCGAGACCAATGACGACGCGCTGCTGACCGCGGCCCTCGACCGCGCGCCGGACGACACCCTGCGCCGGGTCTTCGACGTCAGCTCGAACCTCGGCAAGAGCTTCCGCGCCTACTACCGACTCGAGCTGCCGCTCGCCGATCTGGTTCGCATGTTGCCGGCGCTCGACGCCCCGTGCACGGCCCGTCACTGGTCGCCGATTCCAGATCAGGCCGCCCAGCGCGCCGAGCGCGATCCGTGCGACCACGTCCAGCTCCATCCGCGAGCCTGCGAGCTGTGGCGCGAAGCGATCCACGGTCTGGTCCTCGGCCTCGGCGGAGCGATCCTGTTCGCACGCCACACCAGCGCTGGCAGCGGTGCGCCGCGTTGCGTCGATGTCCTCTACGTGCACCCCCAGAGCCCGGCGCGGTTCGGGCCGATCCCCGACGAGCTGCGCGACGGCCTCGACTCGATCCGGCGTACGGCGCGGGCCTTCGACGCCGCGCTCGACGTCGACTTCCTCGGGGTCTCCGAGGGCGTCCTCTACTACCGCACCCACCGCGCCGGCGCCGTCGCCCCGGGGCAGGTGACCACGTCGATCGAAGCCGGACTCCACCGTCGCTTCCCCGGCCTCGCGACCCGCGAGGTCTCGCCCCGCGCGGTGTTCACCCCGGACGCCCCCTAGCGCCGCACCTCTCCAGGAGTGCTCCATGTCCGTCACCTCGAAGCCGACTCGTCGCCTGTTCCTCCAGGGCCTGCTCAGCGCCACTGCGGCCGGCGCCGCCCACGCCGCGCCGCTCCACTTCTTCAAGCCGATCAGCGTGGCGAACCCGCTCGCGGCCTACCCCAATCGCGACTGGGAGCGGGTCTACCGCAACATCTTCAAGACCGACAGCTCGTTCGTCTTTCTGTGCGCGCCCAACGACACCCACAACTGCTTGCTGCGGGCCCACGTCAAGAACGACGTCGTGGTGCGGATCGGCCCCACGTTCGGATACGGCAAGGCCAAGGATCTGTACGGCAACACGGCGTCCCATCGCTGGGATCCGCGGCTGTGCCAGAAGGGCCTCGCCCTGGTGCGCCGGATCTACGGCGATCGTCGGGTCAAGGCACCGATGATCCGCACCGGGTGGAAGGCGTGGGCCGACGCCGGCTTCCCGCGCGATCCGGCGACCGGGAAGGGCGACCCCAAATACTTCGAACGCGGCAAGGACACCTGGATCCGGCTGAGCTGGGATGAGGCGTTCAGCTACGCCGCGCGTGGCTTCGACAACATCACGCGCACCTACTCGGGGGAGGACGGCGCCAAGCGCCTCGGTGCCCAGGGCTACGACCCGGCGATGGTCGAGGCGCTCGAAGGCGCCGGCACCCAGACCATCAAGCTGCGCGGCGGCATGGCGTTCCTGGGCGCGACCCGCATCTTCGGCCTGTACCGATTCGCCAACCTGATGGCGCTCGCCGACGCCAAGGTGCGCGGCGTCGGAGCCGACCAGGCGATCGGCGCCCGTGGCTGGGACAGCTATTCGTGGCACACCGATCTGCCGCCCGGCCACCCGATGGTGACCGGGGCGCAGACCAACGACTTCGATCTGTTCACGGTCGAGCACTCGAAGCTGTGCCTGGCCTGGGGCATGAACTGGATCACGACCAAGATGCCGGACAGCCACTGGCTGACCGAGGCCCGGCTCAAGGGCACCAAGGTCGTGGTCATCACCGTCGAGTACAGCGCCACCGCCTCGAAGGCCGACGAGGTGGTGGTCATCCGCCCCGGCACCGACCCGGCGTTCGCGCTCGGGCTGGCGCAGGTGATCATCTCGAAGCAGCTCTACGACGACCGCTGGGTCAAGACCAACACCGATCTGCCGTTCCTGGTCCGCATGGACACCCTGGCGCCGCTCCGTCCCGAGGAGCTGGCGACGTCCGAGCTGCCCGGCTACGTGGCACGGCCGCTGACCGGGGTGACGGTGGTGCCGAAGGGGCAGCCGACGCCGCCCGCGCTCGGGCACAAGCATCAGTTCGTGCCCGAGGCGCTCACCGGCGACCTCGGCGTCTACGTGATCGTCGACGCCCGGACCAAGAAGCTGGCCGCGATCACCCGCGACCAGGTCGGGCCACGGGCCGCGACCACGGCGCCTGAGCTGCGCGTGACCCGCACCGTCAAGCTGGCCGACGGCAAGGAGGTCGAGGTCCGCACCCACTTCGGGCTGCTGGCCCAGTACCTCGACGACAACATGACGCCGGCCCAGGTGTCGCAGATCACCGGCGCGCCGGCGACCGCGATCGAGTCGCTGGCCCACCAGATCGCCGCCAACCCGGAGAAGACGACGTTCGCCACCGGCATGGGGCCGAACCAGTTCTTCAACTCCGATCTCAAGGACCGGGCGATCCTCCTGGTGGCGGCGCTGACCCGCAACCTCGGGTTTCCGGGTGGCAACGTCGGCAGCTACGCCGGCAACTACAAGTCGGCGCTGTTCAGCGGCATCCCGCTCTACGCGGCCGAGGACCCGTTCAACCTCCAGCTCGAGGCCAGCGGTCCGATCAAGACCAAGAAGTACACCCACTACGAGTCGATCCATTACTTCAACTACGGCGACCGACCGCTGCGCCAGGGCAACACGCTCTTCACCGGCAAGGGCCACGTGCCGACGCCGACCAAGGCGATGTGGCTCAACAACAGCAACTCGGTCATCGGCAACATCAAGTGGCACTACGACGTCGTTCACAACACGCTGCCCAAGGTCGAGTTCATCGCGTTCGCCGACTGGTGGTGGACTGGCTCGTGCGAGTACGCCGACCTGGTCTTCGCGTGTGACTCGTGGGCCGAGTTCGTCCACCCCGACATGACCGGCAGCTGCACCAACCCGTTCGTGCAGATGTTTCCGACCTCGCCGATCAAGCGCATCTTCGATACTCGCTCCGACATCGAGATCATCGCCGGGGTCAGCAAGGCCCTGGGCACGCTCTACACCGAGCCTCGCCTGAGCGAGGCCTGGAAGTTCGTCGACGAGAACAAGGTCGAGGTCTACCTGCAACGGATCATCGACGGCTCGGCCTCGCTGCGCGGCTACAAGGTCGAGGAGCTGCACGCGCTGGCCAAGACCGGCGTGCCAGCGCTGGTCAACGTCCGCACCTATCCGCGGCTGTCGTCGTACGAGCAGGCGCGCGGCGAGCAACCCTGGCACACCAAGTCGGGGCGGCTCGAGTTCTACCGCTTCGAGCCCGAGTTCATCGACAGCGGCGAGAACCTGGTCGTCCACCGCGAGCCGATCGACTCCACGTTCCACGAGCCCAACGTGATCGTCGCCGCGCCCCACCCGGCGCTGCGGCCGAAACAGCCCGCCGACTACGGGCTGTCGCCCACCGACCAGTCGACCGAGACCCGGCAGGTCCGCCACGTCATGCGCACCGTCGCCGAGACCATGGCGTCGCAGCACCCGCTGATGGCGCGCGGCTACCGCCACATCTATCACACCCCCAAGTACCGCCACGGCGCCCACACCACGCCGGTCGATACCGACTTCACCGGCGTGCTGTTCGGACCCTTCGGCGACGTCTACCGCCACGACAAGCGCATGCCGTCGGTGACCGAAGGGTACGTCGACCTCCACCCGCTCGACGCCAAGGACCTCAAGGTCGACGACGGCGACTACGTCTACATCGACGCCGACCCCGACGACCGTCCGTACCGCAACGTGGTCGCCGGCACCGACGCGGCCAAGATCTCGCGCCTGATCCTGCGCGTCCGCTACTACCCGGGCACCCCGCGCGGCGTGGCCCGGACCTGGCACAACATGTACGGCGCGACCTACGGCAGCGTGAAGGGCCACGAGACCCGCGCCGATGGGCTGGCCCGCAACCCGGGCACCAACTACCAGGCGATGTACCGCTACGGCTCGCACCAATCGGCGACCCGGGCCTGGCTGAAGCCGACCCTGATGACCGACTCGCTGGTCCACAAGGACATGTTCGGCCAGGCGATCATGAAGGGCTTCCTGGCCGACGTGCACTGTCCGGTCGGCGCGCCGCGCGAGGCGTTCGTCAAGCTGACCAGGGCCGAGGCCGGCGGCCTCGGCGGCAGCGGGTTGTGGCGACCGGCGGCGCTCGGGTTCCGGCCGACCTACGAGAGCGACGCGATGCTGGCCTACCTGCGCGGCCAGTTCACCCAGGTGAAGTGAGGCACCGTCCATGTCCAAGGTCAAGAACTGGCACCTCGGTCGAGAGATCGAGTACCCCTACGACGATCACCGGCCCAAGCGGCAATGGGCGATCGTCTTCGATCTCAACAAGTGCATCGCGTGCCAGACCTGCACGCTGGCATGCAAGACCACCTGGACCAGCGGCAAGGGCCAGGAGTACATGTTCTGGAACAACGTCGAGACCAAGCCGTGGGGCGGCTATCCCCTGGCCTGGGACCTGCGCATCCTCGAGAAGCTCGGCCGTCAGGACTGGGGCGCCAAGGGCGAGTACCTGGGCAAGACGCTGATCGAGGCCGCCCCGCCCAACGAGCGGGTGCTGCACTTCTTTCCCACCGACGAAGACTGGATGTATCCCAACGTCGGCGAGGACGACTGCGCCGGCGGCACGGTGGATGGCGGGATGCACCTGGACGCGCTGCCCCACGATCGCTGGTTCTTCTACCTGCCGCGCACCTGCGCGCACTGCACCTATCCCGCATGCCTGGCCGCGTGCCCGCGCAAGGCGATCTACAAGCGCGAGGAGGACGGCATCGTCCTCATCGACCAGGCGCGCTGCAAGGGCTACGGCGAGTGCGTGCGCGCCTGTCCCTACAAGAAGTCGATGTACAACCCGTACACGCGGATCAGCGAGAAGTGCATCGGCTGCTACCCGGCGGTCGAGCAGGGGATCCAGCCCCAGTGCGTGGTCAACTGCATCGGCAAGATCCGCGTGATGGGGTTCATCAGCCCGCCCGGTCAGTCGCGCCGCGACAACCCGGTCGACTATCTGGTGCACGAGAAGGGGCTGGCGCTGCCGTACTACCCGCAGCTCGGCCTCGAGCCCAACATCTACTACATCCCGCCGATCCACGCCGATCGGGACTACCTGAAGCAGATGTTCGGGCCCCGGGTCGAGGACGCCATCAAGGCCTACCGCGAGCTACCCGACGATCCGCGCGCCCAGGGCCTGCTGTGCCTCATCGGCAGCACCGACCGCATCATCCACAAGTTCGACGTCAAGCAGGGCACCGCCTTCGGCTACGACGAGCAAGGCGCCGAGCTGGTGCGGGTGCCCGTCACCGAGACCGTCATCGAACGCGCCGCCTTCGACTCCAAGCTGGGCGCGGCCCGTCACAACACGCCGTAGTGGGAGCAGCCATGACCAAAGCCACCCTGCGAACCTGGACCGCGACGCTCCTGTGCGCGACGGCCGCGAGCGGCGCCGCCTGCAAGAGCCGCAAGTCGAAGCCCGGCGACGGCGTCGCCGCCGAGCCGCCGGCGACCCCGATCAGCGCCCTCGAGGTGCGCGCGGTCACCGCCGATCTCACGGCGCCCGACGCCGCGGCGGCGTACTGGAAGAACGTGCCGCGCGGACTGGTGACGCTGATGGCGCAGCCCATGGTGACGCCGCGGCCGGAGACCACCACCACCGAGCAGATCACGGTCGCCGCGGTCCACAACGCGACCCACATCGCGTTCCGCCTGAGCTGGAAGGACGACGAGCGCAGCGAGGCCGGTCGGCTGGGCGAGTTCTCGGACGCGGTCGCGATCCAGTTCCCGATGCGCGAGCTGGCCCGCACCCCGGTGATGATGGGGGCGCCCGAGCTGCCGGTGCACATCTTCCACTGGCGGGCCCAGTACCAGCGCGACAAGGAACAGGGCAAGCCGACCATGCTGACCCTGTACCCGAACATGTCGGTCGACATGTACCCGATGGAGTTCAAGGAGGCCGCCGGCGGAACGGTCGAACAACAGGAGGGCTTCTCGCCCGGGCGGGCCGAGGGCAACCCGCAGGCCTACCAGAAGTCGGGCATCGACGAGATCATCGCCGAAGGCTTCTCGACCTCCGCGGTGCAGGCCGGTCACAGCGGCAGCGCGCACGGCGTGTGGGCCAACGGCACCTGGACCCTGGTGCTCACGCGGCCGCTGGCCATCGACGGCGGGTCGGTGATCGCGGTGGGCAGCGAGACCGGGGTGGCGTTCGCGGTGTGGCAGGGCGGCAAGGCCGAGGTCGGCTCGCGCAAGTCGGTGATGATGTCGTGGCTGCCGACGAGGGTGCTGTGAGCGAAGCGACGGCGTCCGACAGCGGCGTCGGGACCCGGGCCCGCGACTTCATGCTGGCGTCGCTGGCCACGGCGTACCCGGAGGCCGAGCTTGCCGAGACGCTGGCGACCCCGCCGCTGCGCGGCCATGTCGCGCTCGGCGCGATGGCGGACGCGCTGGCCCATGGCATCGAGCCGTTGCAGCGCACGTACATCGAGCTGTTCGATCGCGGCAAGGGGCGGGTCTCGCTGTACGAGACCGAGCACGGGCGGATGCGGGGCCTCTCGAAGGGCCACGACCTCGCCGACCTGGCTGGCTTCTACAAGGCGTTCGGGCTGACGCTCGATGACGAGCGCATCCACGAGATGCTCGACCACGTCGCCGTCGAGCTCGAGTTCTACGCGCTCTTGCTGATGAAACAGGAGGTGCTGGCGGCCGCCGGCGACGCCGAGGGCTGCGACATCGTCCTCGACGCCCGGTCCAAGTTCCTGACCGATCACCTCGGCCGCTTCGTGGCCGTGATCGCAGCCCAGCCCTCGGTGTGCGCCGACGCCGCCTACGGCCGGGCCCTGGCCTGGTGCGCCGAGCTGGTCGACGCCGAGTGCGCCGCCCTCGCGGTGACGCCGGCGCCGCTCGATTTCTTCGCCGAGTTCCGTGAACCCGACGAGGTCGACTGCGGCGCCAAGGTGCGACTGCCGGTCGTCGACTGAGCCGAGCCCCGGCGAAGCCGCGCTACAGCGTCCGCACCAGCGCGGACAGGTCGCGGGCGTCCTCCGGCGACAGGCGACCGGCCAGGGACTGGAGGAACGCGCGCTCGGCGCGCGCGTGCGCGGTGTAGGCGCTCTCGAACCGCTCGAAGATCACGCGCACCTGGACCGGTGACCCGCTGCGCGCGGCGTGGAGCATGCGCGCCAGCGCGCCGCACACCGCGTCGTGGGCGACCAGCAGGGCCGCGACGTCATCGGCGGTGTCGGGCAGCGCCTGGGCGATCGATGGAAACAGGCCCTCCTCCTCGCGGGCGAAGTGGAGGAACATCTGCTCGCGCAGCTCACCGAGCTGAGCCTCGAGCGCGCGCGGATCGACGCCGTCGTCGCGACGGGCCAGCTCCCCGACGTCGCGCACCAGCTGGTTGAGATCCTCGTGATCGTGGAGCAGCTCGAGGACCGGGTCGCGTGCCGAGGTGTCCATTTCAGGACAGCTTAGAGCCGGCGGCGAGGCAACTCCATCGTTTCGCGAGGTCTCGGGTCCGGTCAGGCACCGAACTGGCGGATCAGCTTGACCAGCTCGTCGAGCGTCGCCGGGTCGTCCTTGAAGACGGTGGCGTAGGGCGCCATGGTCGGCGCCAGGCCGTTGGCGGCGCCGCCTTCGAGGATGATCTTCTTGATCCGGGCATCGTCGACGCTGGCCTGCCAGGCCTTGTCGGTGTAGTTGCGCGGCTTGGGATCGAGCGTCGCCGCCGCGGCGCCGTCGCCGCTTCCACGCTCGCCGTGGCAGACCGCGCACTGGGTCTTGAAGACCTCGCGCGCCTGGGCAGCCGGATCGTGGGCGACGGCTGGCGCGGCGCTCGGCGCGGTCGTGGTCGGTGAAGCGGCGGTCGCCGGGTTACCGCCGCCGGAGGACGAGTCGCTCTTGCCGCAGGCGGACGCGGACGCGAGCAGGACCGTGATGAGCGCCACCGTGAACGTGTTCATGTCAGAAGGTCTCCGTGAGCGAGGGGGGGAGATACACGTGCGCGGCCAGGGTCGGCGCGACACGAAAACAATCGACGACCGCGTCGACGAACGGCAGCGGCGAGTCGTCCGACTCGAGGACCGCGACCGGCTCGTCGAGCCCGAAGCGGTCCATGAGCACCGCGAGCCGGTCGGCGCGGATCGAGAGCACCGTCAGCGGGGCGCGCGCGAGCGCCTCGGCAACCGCGATGGCGTGGCCGCCACCACTGGCTTCGAGCCGGCTGACCTCGTCGATCACGGCGACGTCGCAGTCGGGCAGATCGCGCGCCAGCCAGGCGCGAGCGATGGCGAACGCGTCGGAGCGGAAGACGCAGTTGCAGAACGGTTGGTCGCCGGGGCCAGCCTGACCGCCGCGGCGGGCGATCGGGACCGGCGCTTCATCGACGGTGAGGCAGTGGAGCTCGTAGTGCCGGGTCGCGTCGAGGCGGCGGCGCTGGGCGAAGCCGGCCACGCGCACGCCGCGGCTCGTGAGCAGCTCGGCGACGGTGACGACCTGATCGGTCTTGCGGTGGTCGGGCGGGGTCAGGATCAGCGCCCAGCGCGGGCGACGGACAGCTCGGTGCATTGCGATGGCGGCCTGACATGCAGTCGTCGCGCCAGCCGACAACCAGCGTGACGGTCGCGGCCGCGGCCCGAGGTTCGCGCAGCGCCGGCGCCGCCGGGCTGATCGGCGTCAAGTCGCGCGCAGTCGATGCGCGAACCGCGCGCCGGCGGCTCGCGGCGACCACCAAGTCATGCTCGAGCGCTGACCCGACCCTGATGGCGATGCGCGCACGCTGCCCGCCCATGTCGATCGTCCCCAGCCCCCGTCTGCTCCTGACCAGCGTGATCCGTCCGTTCGGCGGTCCGGGTGAAGGCGACTCCGTCGGTGCCGAGCTGTTTCATGCCCAGGTGACGCGGGCCCAGGGCCCGTTCAGCCTGCGCCAGGTGATCCGCTGCTGGGCCATCGACTACCTGGCCGAGAACGTGCGCGCGCCGACGGTGACGCTGCACTACCCGTCGCGGCGCGAGCTGGTCCGCGAGCTGCGCCGCGGAGGCTACACCCACGTCGGGATCAACTTCGTGGTCGCGACCTTCCACAAGGTGCGGGCGATGGTGGCGCTGATCCGGCGCCACGCCCCGACCGCCCGCATCATCCTCGGCGGCTACGGCACCGTGCTGCCCGATGAGGTGCTGGCGCCGTGGGCCGACGCGATCTGCCGCGAGGAGGGCGTGGACTTCCTGCGCCGCCAGCTCGGCGAGCCGGTCGGCGAGCCGGTCCGCCATCCCCACGCCCCGATCCCGTCACCGCAGGTGATCGGCCATCAGTCGAAGTACGTCGTCGGCCACGTCACCGCCGGCCTGGGCTGCCCCAACGGCTGCGACTTCTGCTGCACCTCGCACTTCTTCAAGCGCAAGTACGAACGTTTCGCCTCCAGCGGGCGCGACATCTACGAGGCCCTGCTCGCCACCCGGCGGCGGGCGCAGGCCGACGGCAAGACGATGAAGAGCTTCATCTTCATCGACGAGGACTTCTTCCTTCACCACGCGCGCGCGCTCCAGTTCCTCGACTGCGTGCGCGAGGGCGGCGAGGCGCTGTCGATCATGGGCTTCGGCAGCATCAAGGGGCTGTCGCGCTTCACCGCCCGCGAGATCGCCGGTATGGGCTTCACGCTGGTGTGGAACGCGTTCGAGGGCACCGACGCCGGCTACGGCAAGCAGCGCGGCCGTCCGATCGATGCCCTCTACGCCGACCTGCGATCGGTCGGCTGCGGCCAGCTGACGTCGATGATCATCGGGTTCCCGTACCAGGACGAGGCCCGCATGCGTGCCGAGTTCGATCAGCTCATGGCGCTCGAGCCGAGCATGATCCAGTGCCTCATCTACTTCGCGTTCCCCGGCACCCCGTTCCACGATCAGGTGATCGCCGAGGGTCGCTATCGTCCCGAGTTCAAGTCGGCGCCCGATCTGCGGCGCTGGGACGGCTTCGCGATGCACTTCAATCACCCCAAGATCGATCGGCCCGAGGTCGTCGAAGGGCTGCAGCGCGAGTTCTATCGCGAGGACTTCGCGCGGCTCGGTCCGACCCCGCTCCGTCTGGCCCGGGTCTGGCTCACCGGCTTCGAGACCCTGCGTCACGATTCCGACCCGCTGTTGCGGGCCCGCGCCGAGCTGCTGCGCGACGAGGTGCGCGGCGTCCTGCCGCTGTTGCGGACCTCGATCCTGTTCGCGCCCAGCGAGGTCGTGCGGGCCCGGGCCCAGGCGTTACGCGCCGACATCGTGCGCCTGACCGGGCGGCCCAGCCTGGCCGAAGCCGCCCGCGAACAGCTGGCGCCGGCGATCTACCTCGGTTCGCGGCTGACGCGCGCGGCCAACGTGCTCCAGCAGCCCGGCCTCTTGCGCACCGAGCACCGCACCGCGCACGAGCCGACCAGCCGCCACACCGCGCACGTGCACCGGCTGCAGGGCGGCGTGTTCTCGGGTCTCGGCACCGCGCTGCTCGACGACCTGATCGATCGGGTCGACCGCCTGCGGGTGCGGGCGACCGGCGAGGCGCCGCCGCCGGTCGCGGTGCGCGCCATCACCAACCGCGCCACCGGCATGCCGCCGTCGCGATCAGGGCGTCGGCTCCCCATGGTTCCGCCGTGTGGGGTTGCCGTCGATGGCCCGGTCAGCAGCGACGGCGGCGACGCGGCCGTCGCGCCAAGCTGAGCGCGAGCAGCAGGCCCGGCCCCAGCCCGGCGCCGCGGCCGGCGCCACGGCATCCGCAGCCGTCGGCGGGCGCGGGCGCGTCGATCGTCGACTCGACCCGGGCCATGACGTGGCCGAACTCGGGGGCCAACACGTCCTCGAGCGGGCGACCGTGGCCGTCGGTGGTCCAGCCTTTGGCGTCCACCACGGCGCGAAATGCGCGTCGGTAGATGACCCGCGCCCGCACGACGATCTCGCCGCCGCCCTCGGGGATGGCGAACCGGTAGCGGGTTCGATCGATGCCGTGGGCCGGGATGCGGTTGTCCAAGGCCAGGCTCGCCGCCTCGGTGAAGAACACCGGACCATGACCGGCGGCGTCGACCGGGACCTTGGCGTACAGCTTGCCGGGCAGGCCGGCGAGGTACCCAGCGGCCGGATCGCCAACGCCTCCGAGCTCGTCGATCACCTGCTCGCCGGTCGAGGCCAGCGCGCGGCCGTCGGTGACGCGGCGCGCCTCGACCACCAGGATCATGTTGCGCACCGTGACGCCGGTCGGGACGTGGTGACCGGTGCGGTCGTTCTCGAGCTCGACGTCGACCGCCAGCTCACCACCGTCGACCGCGACGGTCAGCCGCGCGGTGAGCGCGGCCTCCAGGTAGGCGGCGGTGGTGCCCTCGATCCGGTGGGAGCGGAGCTGGCCGTCCGGGCGCGGCACCTCGGGGGTGTAGATGCTGCAGGCGGCGCGGGCGTTGGTGGCGGCCATGTGGCAGTCGACGCAGCTGGCGTGGTCGGGCGAGCTCGGGTCGGCGTAGCTCGAGGCCAGCCACTCGCCGTAGGTCGGCTCGGAGACGACGCCGTTGGCCTCCTCGAAGTCGCCGTCGTCGTCGGGATCGTTCTTGTCCTGGTGGCACGCGGCGCACACCGCCGCCGCCAGCTGCGGCTGGTACGACGGGCGCATCCCACCGGAGCTGAAGGCGACGTCGCCGAGCAAGCCGAACTGCACCGGCTCGTAGGGCAGGCTGCGCGCCAGCCGGACCACGCCCGGGTAGAGGCCCGGGGCGTTGAGCTTTGACTCGTCGATGGCGGCGATGCGATGGCAGACCTCGCACGACACCCCGTGCTGGCTGCCGGCCTGGGCCAGCGGCAACATCGGTGAGAACGGCGTCGCCGCCCACGGCTCGGGTTGATGGCAGCTGGCGCACTCGGAGGCCGGGTTGTCGGCGGCGAGCGCGGAGTCGCGCTGGTAGACGAAGCCGGCGGCACCACCGGCGGTGCCGCTGCCGTCGTAGAGGTCATAGACCCAGGTGTTGACGCCGGCCAGCGCCATCGGCGAGCCCTCCCACTGCTCGACCTGATCGGGGTGGCAGGCGGCGCAGGTCTGGGGTGACTGGAAGCGGTAGCCCGGCTCGTCATCGAGCGGGACCGAGGCCAGGGTCACGGTGACGCCCGCGGCCGGCGCGGTCACCACCGCGGAGCCATGGAAGAAGCCACGCGCCGCCGCGACCACCGTGATGCGTCCGTCGCCGACCGGCAACGAGAAGCCACCGCTGGCGTCGGTGACCACATGAGCTCCGCTGGCCTCGCGCCCGACCCGGGCGCCGGCGACCGGTCGAGCCGCGGCATCGACCACGGTCCCGGTGACGTCGGCGCGCGCCGCGGGGGCGGCGGCGACGGCGAGGGTGAGCGTCACGAGGTAGGCCCGCATTCGCCTCACGCCTCCGTCACCGAAGCGACCAGCGCGTGCAACGCCCGGCGCACGGTCGGCGCCACCATCGCGGCACGCCACGGCTCGTCACCCAGGTTGGCGAGCGGATGGCACTGGGCGGCGGCGGCGCTGGCGATCGCGTCGATCGACGCCGGCGTGAGCGGCCGCGCCGCCGCCACTCCATCGGCGAGCCGCACCTGCCGAGGGCGGGGCCCGAGCGCACCCACCACCACGCGAACGCTGACCGCGCTGACCACCGCGGCGACCGACAGCAGCGGGAAGTCGATGGCCTGGCGCGTGCGCAGCTTCAGGTAGGAGCTGCGCAGCCCGGGGGCCGGGGCAGGGAGCCGCACCGCGACCACGATCTCGTCGGGTGCGCGCTGATGATGGTGGACACCGTCCCCGGCGTAGAAGTCGGCGAGCGGCAGCGTGCGGGTGCCGCGCACCGACCGCAGCTCGAGCTCGGCCTGGTACGCGATCAAGGGTGCCGGCGTGTCGGCCGACAGCGCGGCCACGCAGCGGCGTCCCGCCGGCACCACGTGGCAGACGGTGCCTTCGGCCTTGAGGCAGTGGCCGAGCGCGCCGCGCCAGAACGCGGTCTGGTTGTAGAACCCGCAGCGGGTATCCAGGCACAGGTTGCCGCCCAGCGTGCCCATGCGCCGGAGTTGCGGGCTGGCGATCGACTCGGCGGCCGCCGCCAGCGCCGGATACCAGGCCCGCACGCGCGGCTCGCGGGCCAGCCGATCGATCGTGACGCCGGCACCGAGCCGGACATCGGCGCCGACCTCGATCCGCCCGAGCTCGTCGATCTTGCCCAGCCCGATCAGGCGCCGCGGCGTGTGCAGGCCGTGCTTGAGGTTGGGCAACACGTCGGTGCCACCGCCGAGCAGCATGGTGTCGTCGGGCGCCGCCGCGAGCGCCCGCACCGCCTCGTCGAGGCTGCGCGGCGCGAGCCACTCGAAAGGTGGCAGGGGCAACACCGGCCCAGCGTACGCGGCGCCCCCGCCGCGAATCTTGACGGTGGTCAAGAGCGGGGCGATCGTGAGCTGGTGGAGGGCTGGTCGCCGCGCCGGCCACGTGATCGGAGATCGCCTAGCGGTTCTTCCACACCGGCGGGCGCTGCGCCAGGTAGGCGGCCATCGCCTCGCGCGAGTCGTCGCTGGCCAGGATCGCCTCGAGCGCCACGTGGGCGCGGCCGAGCGCCGCATCGGGATCCTCGTCGAGACCGGCACGAAACGCGGGCAGGCCGAGGCGCAGGGCCGTGGGGCTGCGCTGGGCCAGGGCGCGCACGGTGACGAAGCTCTCGATCTCGAGCTGGTCGGGGTCAACCAGCCGTTGCACCAGGCCAAGGCCCAGCGCGGTCCGGGCTTCGATCGCAACGCCGAAGAGGGCCAGCTCGAGCGCCCGACGCACGCCGATCGCGCGGCCGAGCGCGGCCATCGGCAGCGCCGGCCACAGTCCGCCCTTGAGCTCGGGCATCC
The DNA here is from genome assembly GCA_947483555.1 of Myxococcales bacterium. Taxonomy (GTDB): domain Bacteria; phylum Myxococcota_A; class Polyangia; order Haliangiales; family Haliangiaceae; genus UBA2376. The sequence goes on along the minus strand of CANKMW010000071.1, from coordinate 3,573 downwards.
AGAACCGCGCCTTGCTCGAGGCCACGGCGAGATCACAGCCAGCGACCACCGCCATGCCGGCGCTGTGGCACTCGCCCTGGACCACGGCCACGATCGGTCGCGGCAGGTCCCGCATCACGGCGAACAGCGCGCCACCATCCGCGGGCGGCACTGGCGACGGCTTGCCAACCCGCAGCACGGTGGCCAGGTCGCCCGCGACCGAGAACGACGCGCCGGCCGCGGCGATCACGACCACCCGGACCTCGTCATCGCTGGCGGCGATGGTCATCGCCTCGCAGAGCTCGCCACAGGCCGCGCCATCGAGCGCGTTGCCGACGTCGGGCCGGGCCAGGCTCAACCAGGCGATCCCTTCATCACGGCGGACCTCGATCGTCGTGTAAGCCCTGGACACGAAAGCGAAGATATCAGTCCCGGTGCCTGTCCTGAGCCTGTCGAAGGGCCAGCCCGGTGAGTTGACATAATATAGATTCTGCGACGCGACCCATCCGTGGGGCTGGCCCCGCGCCTGGTCAGCCCAGCGCTTCCTCGCCGATGAGCGTCCGGGCGGCGGACAGCAAGTTGATGTCGGTGGTGCCGGCGCCGAGCTCGAGCAGCTTGGCGTCGCGGGCCAGCTTCTCGATGTGGAACTCTTCCATGTAGCCGTAGCCGCCATGGATCTGCACCGCGGTCATCGCGGCCTCGACCGCCATCTGCGAGCACTGCGCCTTGCTGGCGTTGACGAACGCCGAGTCGTGGACCTTGGCCTTCTGCATCCACGCCAGCCGGAACACCACGTTCTCGACCGTGCGCAGCTTCAGGTACAGGTCGGCGATCTTGAGCTGCACGGCCTGGAAGGCGCCGATGGCGCGACCGAACTGCTTGCGGTCGCGCACGTACTGGACGCTCTGATCGTAGCAGCGCTCGATGATGCCCCAGGCCATGGCCGGGATGCCCGAGCGCTCGTTGCCGAGGCTCTCCTTGGTGTCGGCGCGACCGGCGCGGCCCTTCTCGCGGCCACCCAGCAGGTGCTCGCCACCGACGCGGACGTCATCGAAGAAGATCTCCGACGTCGGCGAGTCGCGCATGCCCATCTTCTTGAACGGCGGCCCGACGGTGAACCCGGGCATGCCCTTCTCGAGCACGAACGTGCCCACGCCTTGCTGCTCGCGCGGCTCGCCGCGGTCGATGCGGGCGTAGACCACGAACAGATCGGCGCCCGGCCCGTTGGTGATGAAGGTCTTCGAGCCCTTGAGCACGTAGCCGGCCGCGGGGTCGTCGCCGAGCGGTCGGGCGGTGGTGACCATCGAGCCGAAGGCGTCCGAGCCGGCGCCCGGCTCGGTCAGGCACCACGAGCCGATCTTGTCGACGGTGACCAGCGGCAGCGCCCAGCGCTCGACCTGATCGGCGGTGCCCTTCTGGAGCACCGCGCCGCCGGCCAGGCCCATCGACACGCCCCAGCCCATGGCGAAGCCCGGCGACACCCGCGACAGCTCCTTGATGAACACCGCCATCATCATCGGCTCGCCGCCCAGGGCGCCGCCCACGCCGCCGCCCTCGTCCGGCCCGTGCGCCTTGACGGTCGTCGCCGGGTCGGCCTCGGCGGCGCGCAGCCTGGCGATGCGCTTCTTGACCGCGGCCTCGGCCATCGCCGCCAGCCCGAAGGTCTTGGCCATGTCGCGCATCAGCGGGAACGGCGGCTCGAGCCCGGCCTCGAGCGCCGGGATCCGCGGCGCCAGCTTGGTCTCGCACCACTGCCGCACCATCTTCTCGACCATCCGACTCTGCTCGTCGAGCGTGAACATGCCGGCACCGTACCACCGCCGCGGCGGCACCCGGCCCGTCGATCCCTACCGCGCCTTACTCGGTGGCCGTGCGGGGCTCAGCGCATCCGCTCGCCGAGGCGGATGACCTCGTCGCCGGACAGGCCGCTGGCGGCCTCGATCGTCACGCTGGCCGCTCGCTCGGTGCCGACCTCGGTGGCCTCGACGTGCAGGATGCCGTCGGCGTCGAGGTTGAAGGCGACCTCGACCCGGGTGGCGCCGCGGGGGCCGGACTTCAGATCGCCGAGCACGAAGCGGCCGAGCCGGCGATTCTTCGAGGCCTGGCTGTCGGCGCCCTGGTAGACCTCGATCGCCACGTAGGTCTGGTTGTCCTCGGTGGTCGCGAACACCTTGCGCTCGCGGGTCGGGATGCTGGTGTTGGTCCGGATGATGACGCTCATGCGGTCACCGGCGACCCGGACGCCCAGATCGTGGGGCGTGACGTCGAGCAGCACCACCTCCTGCAACTCGCCGCCGATCACGCCCGAGTGCACGGCGGCGCCCATCGCGACGCTCTCGTCGGGGTTGACCGCCTTGTGGGGCGGGCGGCCGAAGATCTGGACCACCCGGTCCTGCACCGCCGGCATGCGCGACATGCCGCCGACCAGCAGCACCTGATCGACATCGGCGGCCGTGACCCGCGCCAGCTCGAGGGCCGCCATGCACGGTGGCTCGAGCAGCGCCAGCAGATCCTTGCACGCCCGCTCCAGCTCGCCACGCGACAGGCTGCGGGTCAGGTGCATCGGTCCGCTGGGGCCGATCGCGATGAACGGCAGGTTGACGTCGGTGTTCATCGACGACGACAGCTCGACCTTGGCCTGCTCGGCCGCCTCCTTGAGGCGCTGCAACGCGACCGCGTCGCCGCGCAGGTCGACGCCATGGGCGGCGGCGAACTCGTCGGCGAGCAGCACGATCAGCGCGCGATCGAAATCGTCACCGCCGAGCGTGGTGTCGCCGCTGGTGGCCAGCACCTCGAACACCCCGTTCTCGATGGCCAGGATCGAGATGTCGAAGGTGCCGCCGCCGAGATCGAACACCGCGATGCGCTGGTCGGCCTTGTGCTGGGTCCCGTAGGCCAGCGCCGCCGCGGTCGGCTCGTTGAGGATCGCGCGCACGGTGAGGCCGGCGATGGCCCCGGCGTCCTTGGTCGCCTGGCGCTGCACGTCGTCGAAGTACGCCGGCACCGTGATCACCGCCTCGGTGATCGTCTCGCCGAGGTATTCCTCGGCGACCCGGCGCATCTTGGCCAGCACGTGGGCCGAGATCTCCTGCGGCGAGCGCGGCTGGCCGTCGATCGCGATCCAGGCGTCGCCGTTGCGGGCGGCGACGATCTTGTACGGCATCAACGGCAGCACCCGCTGGACGTCGAAGTCGGTGACCTTGCGACCGATGAGGCGCTTGGCGCCGAACACGGTCCGCGTCGGGTTGGTCACCATCTGCCGCTTCGACGCCGCCCCCACGATCACGTCACCGTCGGCATTCCACGACACCATCGACGGCGTGGTCCGTCCGCCCTCCTGGTTGTGGATGACGGTCGGCTCTCCACCCTCGAGAACGGCGACGCACGAGTTGGTCGTGCCGAGGTCGATGCCGATGATCCGGCTCATCAGTGTCGGGTCACGATAATCCTCGAGATCCTCGATGGCGAGCTCGACCGGATCCTCGGTCGGCTCGAGCTGGATCTCGGGACCGCGCTCGAAGTCGCGCGGCACGGTGATGGCCTCGATCTCGAGCGCCGGCATCTCGTCCGAATAATCGTCGCCGCCGGGATCGT
>CANKMW010000070.1 GCA_947483555.1 Myxococcales bacterium | reverse complement strand
TGGAGCCGCGAACGCTCGAAGGATGGATCCGGCGCGCCCTCCAGGAGCTGGCGCCCGACCGCCGCGGTGGCTAGCTCGGTGGTGAGCAGTGCCATCGACGATGCCTGCCATCGAGACGGTGGGCGAAGCTGTACCGCCCCTGCTGATCACCAACTTGCGGTGACCTGTAGTAAGTGACCGACGAGCAACGAAGCCAGTCGGGATGGATCGGCCGCGGGAACGACCGAACTGTCCGCGCGCGGGCCCTAACGTCAGGACAGCCGGTTGTCGAGCGCGAGCCGGCCCGGACCGCGGGCGGCGATGAACAGGAACACGAAGCAATAGAGGGCGGCCTTCTCGCCGCCGTTGACGGCCGGGATCCAGTGCCAGTCGGCGGCCTCGCCCTTGAAGTGGAACTGGAAGTAGGCGACCGCCATCGTGCCGGTGCTCAACAACGCGGCGAACCGAGTGCCCAGCCCGACCACCACGAGCACGCCACACACCAGCTCGATCGCCCCGCCCACCCAGAGCTGGGAGAACACGTCGGGCGTCGGGTTCTTGGTCAGCCATCCGAACAGCTTCTGCAGTCCGTGAAAGACGAACAGGAAGCCGGTCACGGCGCGCAGCGCCGTGTAGGCGGGCTCCTCGAGCTTGGACAGGAAGCGCATGGGCGTACTTGTAGCCGGGGTTGCGGCGGCGTGCCATCGTCGGAGGATGAGAGGCACGATCGCGATCCCCGCCGTGGCCATCGCGCTGGCGCTGGCGTGCGGGGCGAAGCCACAGCCGCAGCCGCAGCCGCAGCCGCAGCCGCAGCCATGGGCGGGACCGCGAACCGAAACCGAAGCCGAGACCGAAACCGAAACCGAAGCCGAGACCGAAACCGAAGCCGAGACCGAAACCGAAGCCGAGACCGAAACCGAAGCCGAGACAGAAACCGAAGCCGAGACCGAAACCGAGACCGAAACCGAGACCGAAACCGAAGCCGGGGCCCCGTCCGCGCCCGACGGCGTCGCCGCATCCTTCCTCGCCGCCCACAACCGCATGCGCGCCCGGCACTGCGCCCCGCCGCTGGTGTGGTCCGACGAGCTGGCCCGAGCCGCCCAGGCGTGGGCCAACAAGCTGCGCGACCGCGACTGCGCCTTCGAGCACTCGCGGACCCGCTACGGCGAGAACCTGGCCGCCGGCACCAGCGGCGCGCTCGACCCGGCCTCGACCACGGACATGTGGTACCGCGAGGTCGACGCCTACGACTTCGCGGCCGGTCACTTCGCGATGAACACCGGCCACTTCACGCAGGTGGTGTGGATCGGCACCCGGCGACTGGGCTGCGGCATCACCACGTGCAAGGGCCTCGACATCATCGTCTGCAACTACGATCCGCCCGGCAACGTCGAGGGCGGCTACCGGAACAACGTACGGCCGAGCGGCTGCACGGCGGCGCGCTGACGCTGGTCACGACGCCGTCGCTACATCAACTCGGGTGCGCCGAGGCCCAGCAGCGCCAATCCGTTCGTCAGCGTGAAGCGGACCACGCGCACCAGGGCCAGGCGAGCCGCGCGCAGCGCCGGATCATCGCAGATCACGCGCAGCGCTGGATCGCCGTTGCCGAGCGTGTACCAGCGCGAGAAGTCGCCGGCGAGATCGAGCAGGTAATGGGCGACGATGTGGGGTTCGGACGACGTGGCCGCGCGGACGACGTGGTCACCGAAGTCGAGGATCCGTCGCGCCACCGCCCACTCGGCGTCGTGGCTCAGCAGTGACCAGTCGATGGCATCGGACGGCGGGTCGACCGGCTGACCCGCCTTGCGATGGATCGCCCAGCACCGCGCCACCGTGTACTGGAGGTAGGGGCCGGAGTCTCCGGACAGCGACAGCACCTTGTCCCAGTCGAAGTCGATGTCCTTGTCGCGCTGGGGCAGGACGTTGGCGAACACGACTGCACCGACGCCGACGATGCGCGCCGTCTGTTCGAGTTGCGCCTCCGACATGTCGCGGCTGGCCTCGGCGAGGATCGACCGCACCTGATCGCGGGCCTCTTGGAAGACGTCCTCGAGCAGGAAGCTGCCGCTCGCGCCGCGAGTGCTGGTCTTCTTGCCGCCGAAGCGGACCAGCCCGAACGGGACGTGCTCGCAGCGGTCGGCCCATTCGAACCCCATCAGCCGCAGTGCCTTGAACAGCTGGCGGAAGTGGAGCGCCTGCCCGCGATCGACCACATACAGCGAACGTTCGAACCCGTACTGCCGGTGCCGATGGAGTGCCGCGGCGAGATCGCGCGTCGCGTACAGCGACGTGCCGTCCGTCGTCTTGATGAGCAGCGGCGTCTTCTCGTCCGGCAGCTGCACGACCGTCGCACCGTCGCTCTCGGTGAGCAGGCCCCTGGCGTCGAGCTGCTCGACGATCTCGGGCATCTTGTCCTCGTAGAAGCTCTCGCCGCCCGCGTCGTCGAAGCCGACGCCCAGCGAGACGTACGCGCGATCGAACTCGGCCATCGAGATGTCGCGGAACTGCTGCCACCGCGCCCGCACGTCTGGATCACCGGCCTCGAGGCGCTTGAACCAGTTGCGGGCCTCGGGCTCGAGGGAATCATCGGTCTTCATCTCGGCGCGGAACCGGACGTACAGCGCGTTGAGCGCGCTCACGTCGAGCGGCTGGTAGGCCGCTTCCGCGCCCCAGCGCGTGAACGCAGACAGCAGCATCCCATGCGTGGTGCCCCAGTCACCGACGTGGTTGATCCGCACCACCTGGTAACCGAGGGCCTGGTTCAGCTTCACCAGCGAATGACCGAGCATGGTCGAGCGGATGTGGTGATAGGCGAGGTGCTTGGAGATGTTGGGCGACGAGTAATCGATGCAGATCACCTTCCCGACGCCGAGCTGGGGGACGAGGTGGCGGTCATCGGCACCCGTCGCGGCGTCGAGCACCCATCGAAACGCCCACCCGCGATCGATGCGCACGTTGACGAACGGTCCGGCCGCCTCGGCGCCGGCGATGACGCCGGCCGGACGCAGCTCGGCAGCCACCCGGGCGGCGATGGCCGCCGGCGGCTGGCGGAGCGCCTTCGCCACCGAGAACATGCCGATCGCGAAGTCGCCGAGCTCGGGACGCGGGGGCGCGTCCACCTTGAGATCGTCGGCGCGCACGTCCGGACCGAGCGCGCGGGCGATGGCGGCGGCGATCTCGGCGGCGCAAGGATTCGAGGAAGCCATGAGGCGGACGACTCTAGCGCAGGGTCAAGGCAGCGGCTCGGCCGCGCTCGCTCCGGCCCAGCGAAAAGCACAACGCTTTCGCGGCAGTCCAATTTGACCCCGGCGCGCGGACCGTGTTACGAATCGAGCGTCGCGTCGGGGGTATTCGGGCTGCCGCCCGTCGAGTACCGGCGACATCCGGAGGAACGCGATCCATGACCAAGGTCATTCTCTGCGCCGACGACAGCGTCACCATGCAGACGGTGGCGGAGACTACGTTCCGCGGCACCGACTACGCGTATGTCGGCGCCCGCTCGTCTGACGAGGCCCTCGACCGCGCCCGCTCGCAGCGGCCGGCCCTGGTGCTCGCCGACGCCATCATGCCGGGCAAGACCGGCTACGACCTGTGCCAGGCCCTCAAGTCGGATCCGGCGACGGCCGACGTGCCGGTCATCATCCTGTGCGGCAACTCGGCGCCGTACGACCCCGCGCGCGGCGCGCAGGTCGGCGCCGACGGCACGCTCACCAAGCCCTGGGACACCCAGGTGATGCTCGACAAGGTCGGAGAGATCCTGGAAAAGATCGCGCAGACCGGTGTCGCCCGAGCCGGCGCCAGCGCCCCGGCCGGCGCCGCGGCCCACGTCGCCGCCCGTCCGGCACCGTCGCCAACTCCGGCACCGCCGATGGGCCAGCCAGCCCCGATCGCGGCGGCGGGCGCCGTCGCCCCGCCCAAGGTCGCACCGCCGCGCTCGGCGACGATCATGGGGATGCCCACCATCAAGATGCCCGGCCCGGCCGGTGCGCCGACGCCGGTCGCGGCGCCGATGGTGGCTCCTGCCCCGGTGGCTGCCCCGGTGGCTGCCGCGATGCCAGCGCCCCGTGCAGCGGCACCGATCGGCATCGCTGCGCCGGCGGCGGTCGCCATCGCTGCGCCGGCGGCGGTCGCTCCCTTGTCCCGGGCGCCGGCCGCGTCGGTCGGCGCGTCGGTCGGCGCGTCGGTCGGCGCGTCGGTCGGCGCGTCGGTCGGGGCCGGGCGCCCGCCGATGGTGGCCGGCATCCCGACCAAGCGATCGGCCCTGGTCGAGCGTACGCTGGCCAAGATGGGCCAGCGGCTCGCCGAGCTGTCAGGTCTCGACGCCAACAGCCCCGAGTTGATCGCGCTGCTGAAGCTCTCGACCGAGGTCGTCGAGCGCATCGTGTGGGAAGTGGTGCCGGAGCTGGCCGAGGCCATCATCCGCGAGAACCTGCACGACCTGTCGGCGCGCCGTCCCAGTAACTGAGCGCACCGCACCGCACCGCACCGCACCGCACCGCACCTCAGAGCATCGCAACGCCGCCGGCTGGGCCGGTTCCGCGTGCGTGGCCCGCCGGCAGGCGATGGTGCCGCCAGGTTGGCGTCGAAACGCTTTCGGCGTTCCGCTGCAACCTGCTAGCGTCCGGCCCTCGCCATGTCCTCCACGGCCCTCTCCAAGCAGTACGATCCATCCGACGTCGAGCCGCGCTGGCTCCGCACGTGGCTCTCGCACGGCTACTACCACGCCGACGAGAGCAGCCCGACGGTCCCGTACGCGATCACGCTGCCGCCGCCCAACGTCACCGGCTCCCTGCACATGGGCCACGGCCTGGGCTCGACGCTGCAGGACATCCTGATCCGCTGGCGCCGCATGCAGGGCTTCAACGCCATGTGGATGCCGGGCACCGATCACGCCTCGATCGCGGTCCATGTCTTGCTCGAGAAGGAGCTCAAGCGGCGCGAGCACAAGACCCGCTTCGATCTCGGCCGCGACGGGTTCCTCGCTCGAGCGTGGGCGTGGAAGGAGCGCTCGGGTAGCCGCATCAGCGAGCAAGAGAAGGTGATGGGCTTCTCGCTCGACTGGGAGCGCGAGCGCTTCACCATGGACGAGGCGTCCAACGCCGCCGTGCGTGAGGCGTTCGTCCGGCTGCACGAGCAGGGCCTCATCTACCGCGCCAAGCGGATGATCAACTGGGACCCGGCCAGCGAGACCGTGGTCAGCGATCTCGAGGTCGACACCGTCGAGGAGAACGGCCACCTGTGGGAGCTCAGGTATCCGGTCGTCGGCCCCGACGGCGCGACCAGCGACCGACACATCGTGGTGGCGACGACCCGGCCCGAGACCATGCTCGGTGATACCGGCGTCGCCGTGCACCCCGACGACGAGCGTTACCGGGAGCTGGTCGGCATGGAGGTCGAGCTCCCGCTCACCGGCCGCCGCATCCCGATCGTCGCCGACACGTTCGTCGACCGCGAGTTCGGCTCGGGTGCGGTCAAGGTGACGCCGGCCCACGACTTCAACGACCACGAGTGCAGCCTGCGCACCGGCCTGCCGGCGATCCAGGTGATCGACGCCCATGGTCGCATGTGCGCGCCGGCCCCCGCCGCGTACGTCGGCCTGACCGTCGACGAGGCCCGCAAGGCGGTGGTCGCCGACCTCGACGCCCTCGGGCTGCTCGGCACGATCAAGGACCACAAGGTGCCGCGCGGCCGCTCGCAGCGTTCGGGCGCCGTGATCGAGCCGATGCTCATGGAGCAGTGGTTCGTGAAGACCAAACCACTCGCCGATCCGGCGGTGGCGGCGGTCGAGAGCGGCAAGACCCGCTTCGTCCCCGAGCTGTGGACGAAGACCTACATGCACTGGATGACCAACATCAAGGACTGGTGCATCTCGCGCCAGCTGTGGTGGGGCCATCGCATCCCGGCCTGGTACTGCGACGGCTGCGGGCACATCACGGTGGCGCGCCAGGATCCGACCGCGTGTGGATCGTGCGGCGGCGCGGCGCTCCGGCAGGACGAGGACATCCTCGACACCTGGTTCAGCTCCGCGCTGTGGCCGTTCTCGACGCTGGGGTGGCCCGAGAAGAGCCGCGCCCTGACCACGTTCTATCCCAACAGCGTCCTGGTCACCGGCCCCGACATCATCTTCTTCTGGGTCGCGCGCATGATGATGATGGGCCTGCACTTCATGGGCAAGGTGCCGTTCCGCACCGTCTACTTGACGTCGATCGTCACCGACGAAAACGGCGTCAAGATGTCGAAGACCAAGGGCAACACGCTCGATCCGCTCGACGTGGTGCATGGCGCCACGCTCGACGAGCTGCTCGACCGCGCCGAGGCCGACATCGCCGACGAGCAGGCCCGGACCGCGGTCCAGACCACCATCAGGAAGACCTTTGCCAAGGGCGTGCCGGCGATGGGCTCCGACGCCCTGCGCTTCGCGCTGGCGGCGCTCAACACCTCGGGCCGCTACATCCGGCTGTCGGTCGAGCGCGTCGAGGGCTACCGCAACTTCGTCAACAAGCTGTGGAATGCGTCCCGCTTCACGCTCATGAACCTCGACGGGTATGAACCCGACGGCTTCGAGGGCATCCTGACCGAACGCGCGGCCAGCGACGGCGGCGCGGCCAGCAGCAGCCAGCTCGGCCTCGCCGATCGCTGGATCCTGTCGCGGGTGCAGCGGGTCGCGGTCGAGGTCGACGCCGCCCTGGACAGCCTCCGCTTCAGCGACGCCGCCAACGCGATCTATCAGTTCGTCTGGCACGAGCTGTGCGACTGGTACATCGAGCTGGCCAAGCCGCACCTGCACCTGCCGCCCGACGGGACCCCGCCCAGTCCACGGCGGCGCGCCGTGCAGGGCACCCTGGCGCTGGTGCTCGAGCAGACCCTGCGCCTGCTCCACCCGATGTGCCCCTTCGTCACCGAGGAGATCTGGCAGAAGCTGCCCAAGCCCGGGCACCTGCCGGCCTCGCTGATGATCACGATCTACCCCAAGGGTGATGCCCACCTGATCGACGAGGCCGCCGAGCGCGAGATGGCGCTGGTCCAGGAGGTCGCGGTGGCGGTGCGCATGCTGCGCTCGACCTACAACGTGCCACCGTCGTGGAGCGTGCCGGTCGAGATCCGCGTGCCCGACGAGACCTTGCGTGGGCTGATCGATCGGCACCGGGCGCTGGTCGAGAACGCCGCCCGCGTGACGATGAGCCTGGTCGAGGGCGGCGGGGTCATCCCGCAGTCGGCCAAGGAGATCGTCGGCGCCTGGGCCGAGGTGGTGATGCCGCTGGCTGGCCTCATCGACGTCGACGCCGAGAAGTCCCGACTCGGCAAGGAGATCGGCAAGTCCGAGAAGGAGATGGCGAACCTCGAGAAGCGGCTCGCCAACCCCCACTTCATCGAACGGGCGCCCGAGGACGTGGTCGCCGAGCTGCGCAGCCGGCTGGTCGACGAGGGCACCCGCCGCCAGCGACTGATCGACGCCCGGGGCCAGCTCGGTTAGGCCGGCCGCGGACAGCTCGGTCAGGTCGCGTCGCTCGGTCGGCCCGGCGGTGACCGGCCTGCGGTAGCATCACCACATGAGCGCGGATCTGGCCCTGACCCCGGACGCCTGCGTGCTCCTGGTCATCGACGTCCAGGAGCGCCTGGCGGCGGTGATGCCCGACAGCGCTCGCGCCGCGGTCGAGCGCAACCTGATCACGCTGGCCGCCGCTGCCGAGCGCTTCGCGTTGCCGGTGATCGTCAGCGAGCAGTATCCGCGCGGGCTGGGCCGCACCACGCCGTCCGTGGTCGGCGCCTTCGAGCCGGTGAAGGGCGTGTGCTACTTCGAGAAGGTGGAGTTCGCGGCCACCGCCGCTCCGGCGTGGCGCGAGGCGGTGGCCGACATGAACCGGCGGCAGTGGATCGTCACCGGCATGGAGACCCACGTGTGCGTGTTCCAGACCGTGCGCGCCCTGCGCGACGCCGGCCACGTCGTGCACGTGGTCGCCGACGCGGTCGCCAGCCGCACCGATGCCAACTGGCAAAATGGTCTGGATCTGTGCGAGCGCACCGGCGCCGTGATCACGAACACCGAGACCGTGGTGTTCGACCTGCTCGGCAAGGCCGGCACCGACGACTTCAAGATCCTGTCGCGGCTGGTCAGGTAGCGCCCGACCGGTCCGGATCGGCGCCGGCTCACGTTGTTTGCCTCGGGGCGAGTGCGCTAGAACGGCAGCATGGCCGGATCGACCGCGCACATCATCCAGTCGTTGATCGCCAACACCGTGATCGCCGCCGCCAAGGGCGTCGCCGCCGTGATCACCGGCTCCGGCGCGATGCTGGCCGAGACGATTCACTCGTCGGCCGACTGCGGCAACCAGCTGCTGCTCCTGTTCGGGGTCAAGCAGGCGCGCAAGCCGGCGACGCCGGAGCATCCGCTCGGATACGGCCGGGCGCTGTACTTCTGGTCGTTCATGGTCGCCATGCTGCTGTTCACCGGCGGCGGCATGTTCTCGATCTACGAGGGCGTCCACAAGATCCGGCACCCCGAGCCGGTCGGCGACATCGTGGTCGCCGTGATCGTGCTGGTGGTGGCGCTGGCGATCGAGGGCTGGGCGACGCTCGGCAACATCGTCGAGCTCAACAAGCGGCGCGGCGCGACGCCGTTCGGACGCTTCCTGCGTGAGACCAAGGACTCGGATCTGGTCGTGGTGTTCGGCGAGAACTCGGCGGCCGTGCTCGGGCTGGCGCTGGCGCTGGTGGCGCTGGTGCTGGCCAAGACCACCGGCAACGGCCGCTGGGACGGCGCCGGCTCGCTCGCGGTCGGCGTGGTGCTGGTCGCGGTGGCGCTGTTCCTCGCCGTCGAGATCAAGTCGCTGCTGGTCGGCGAGAGCGCCGATCCGGCGATCGAGCGCGAGGTCCGGGCCATGGTCGCGGCCGACCCCAACGTCGACGCGGTGCTGATGCTGCTCACGGTGCAGCAGGGCCCCGGCGAGATCGTGGTGGCCATGAAGCTGCGCTTCAAGGACGGCCTCGCCACCGGCGGTGACCTGTGCAAGGTCATCAACGCCTTCGAGGACCGGCTGCGCGCCGCTCGCCCCGAGGCCAGGTGGTGCTTCATCGAGCCCGACACCGAGGCCTGACCGCGGCCGGTCCGAGGTCTGACCGGTCAGGGGCAGCCGGCGCCGTAGCGGCCGAGCTCTTCGTCGAAGCGATCGCGGAGCTGGTCGCCGGTGGCCACCGCATCGGCGGTCGACAGGCCGATGAGCCGCAGGCCGAGCGTCGGATCGGGAATGAACACCAGATCGTACTCGAGGCCGTCTCCCGACGGACTCGACACCGAGCACACCGCGTGCGACGCGACGCCGGGGACGCTGACCGCGAGCCCGACGTTGTCGCACACGACGTCGTAGATGAGGCCGGTGGCGGCCAGCGCCGCGTTCACCGCGGCGGCAAAGCCGGTCACGGTCTGCTCGAGTAACGGCCCGCAGCGACGGACCACCTGCTCGTCGGCGGTGGCGGTGTCGGTCGCCGGGATGGCGCGCAACTCGACCACGCCGCCCGCGGCGTCGACGACCCGCGACCACGGCACCTCGGCGCGCACCAGGGCGCGCACCAGCGGCTCGGTCGCCACCTCGGGTTTCTCGTCGGCCGCGCCGAGCCCGGTGCGCTTGCCGAACCGGACGTCGGCTTCCTCGGGCTCGCCGCCGTCACCGCCGCCGGTGGCACCCGCATCGCCCGACGCCGCGGCGCTGCCACCGACCGGCGGCGGCGGCTTCCGCTTGCAGCCGCTTCCGGCGGCGGCGGTGAACCAGCAGAACGAAGCAGCGAGAGCCAGGGCGGCGCGTCTCATGGGTGGCGTGATGATGCTACGCCGAGGGCCGCTTCGCGAGGACGAGCGCGGCCAGAGCACCGGCGTCAGTTGGATCCGGATCCGAACCGTTCGCGGGGCACCATGGCGAACGCCGCCAGCGCTGGCACGATCATGCCCGCGCTGACCGCGAAGAAGCCGGCCCAGCCGAGCTGCACGACCAGCGGCGCGATCGTGAAGCCGAACACCCGGCCGCCGACCGACGACAGCGCGTTGAGCAGCGCGTACTGCGTGGCGGCGCGGCCCGGCGAACACTGGCCCATCAGGAAGGCCACGAAGGCGCCCGACGCCAGCGCGGTGCCGAGGCTATCGACGAACGCCACCGCGACGAACAGGGGCAGCGATGCGCCGGCCCATGCCAGCAGCGCCCAGCCAAGGTTGGCGGCCGCGGCGATGGCACCGAAGATGTAGAGCGACGCCCGCGGTCCGAGTCGCGGCGCGGCCACGCTCAGCACCGCGCCGCCGGCGGCCAGGCCGGCGAAGCCGGCGGCCTGGGTGACCCAGCCGATGGTCGCGAGGTCGATGACCGCCACGTTGAGCAGGAAGTAGCCCTGGACGTGGAGCACCAGGTGCTCGCCGAAGCGGAAGGTGGCGACCGCGATCACGACCGCGACCAGGCCCGGGCGCTCCAGCAGGTCCCACACCGAGCCGGCGACGGCGGCGACCAGCGACGGCGGTCGCGGCGGCGCGGCCGGCTCGGGCAGGAGCAGCGCGCCGAGGGCGCCCAGCGGCACCAGCGCCGCGGCGACCACGTAGACCGTCGGCCACGACGTGTGCGCGGCGAGCACGAGCCCGCCACCGCCGACGCCGAGCATCGCCGCGCGGTAGCCGAGCACGTACGCCGCCGATCCGGCCGGCCGTTCGTGGGCCGCGAGCGACTCGGCGAGGAAGGCGTCGACCACGACGTCGTGGCTGGCCGACATCAGCGCCACGGTGACCGCGAGCACCGCGATCACCTCGGCGTCGGCGGCCATGCCGACGATCGCGAGCGCGCCGATGGCCGCCATCAGCCCCACCTCGAGCACGACGATCCAGCCTCGCCGCTGGCCCAGCCACGGCCACGCGAAGCGATCGAACAGCGGCGCCCACGCCCACTTGAACGTGTACGGCAGCCCGACCGAGGCAAACGCAGCCGCCGTCTTCAGGGTGACGCCCTCGTCCGCCATCCACACCACCAGCACCATGCCGGTCAGGTAGAGCGGCAGCCCGGACGCAAAGCCGAGCAGCGCCGCTGCCGCCATGCGACGCGTGCCCAGGATCGCGAACCCGCTGCGGTGCTTGCCCAGAGGCCGACGGTATCTCATCATCGCGACGCCTGGCCGCACCAGGCCCGGCGACCGGAGGAACGACATGGACTGGACGACTCTGCTCGCGGGTGCGCCCGCCGCGTTTCTGGACGACACCATGTGCGCCGGCTTCCAGCGCACCATCACCGAGCGCGGCGACGTGGTCGCCCTGCGCACCAAGGGCGACGGCACCTCGATCACGTGGCGCGAGTACGGCCAGCGCGTCCGCCGCCACGCCGCCGGCCTCGCTGGCCTGGGCGTGAGCGCCGGTGACAGCGTCGCGATCCTGCTCGTCAACCGGCCCGAGTTCAACCTGCTCGACACCGCGGCCATGCACCTGGGCGCGGTCCCGTTCTCCATCTACAACACGTCGACGGCCGACCAGATCCGGCACTTGCTCGTCGACGCCGGCGCGCGGATCGCGATCACACAGCCGGCGTTCCTGCCGCTGCTGCGCGCCGCCGCCGCCGGCACCGCGGTCAGCACGATCGTGCTCGTCGACGGCGAGGCCGAGGGCACGGTGTCGCTGGCCGCGCTCGACGCCGCGGCGGCGGCCGACTTCGACTTCGACGCCACCTGGCGCGCGGTCACGCCCGATGCGCTGCTCACGATCATCTACACCTCGGGCACCACCGGGGCGCCCAAGGGCGTCGAGATCACGCACCGCAACATGGTGTTCGAGCTGCGCTCCTTCGTCGCGGCGCGGCCGCTCGAGCGCGACGGGCGCGTCATCTCGTTCTTGCCCCACGCCCACATCGCCGACCGCATGGCGACCCACTACCTGCCGATGTTCGTCGGCAACACCGTGACGGCGTGCCCCGATCCGCGCCTGCTCTTCGAGTACGCGATCGAGGTCCGCCCCAGCGAGTTCACCGGCGTGCCGCGGGTGTGGGAGAAGCTGAAGGCCGGGCTCGAGGCTCGCTTCGCCGGGGAGGCGCCGGAGCGCAAGGCCGCCATCAAGGGCGCCATCGAGGCCAGCCTGGCCAAGGTCCGCCTCGAGCAGGCCGGGCAACCGGTGCCCGAGGCGCTGGCCGCGGGCGTGGCGCGCGCCGAGCAGATGATGTTCGCGCCGCTGCGCGCGGCGCTCGGCCTCGGTGAGGCACGCGGCTTCTTCGTCGGCGCCGCGCCGACCGCCCGCGAGGTGCTCGAGTTCTTCCATGCCCTCGGCATGCCGATCGCCGAGGTGTGGGGCATGTCGGAGCTGTCGTGCGTCGCCACCGCGATGCCCCCGGGCCGGATCAAGATCGGCAGCGTCGGCAAGGCCATGCCGGGCGTCGAGCTGAAGATCGCCGACGATGGTGAGGTCATGGTGCGCGGACCGCTGGTGATGCGCGGCTATCGCAACCTGCCGGCGCAGACCGCCGAGACCATCGACGCCGACGGCTGGCTGCGGACCGGCGACATCGGCGAGCTCGATGGCGAGGGCTTCCTGCGCATCGTCGATCGCAAGAAGGAGCTCATCATCAACGCCGCCGGCAAGAACATGTCGCCGGCCAACATCGAGGCGCGCATCAAGACCTCGAGCCCGCTCATCGGCCAGGCGGTGGTGATCGGCGACGCCCGGCCCTACAACGTGGCCCTCGTGGTGCTCGATCCCGACGGCGCCGGCGCCTTCGCCAGGGCCCATGGCCTCGATCCGACGCTGGGCCTCCTGATCGAGACCGCCGAGGTGAAGGCCGAGCTCGACCGCGCCATCGCCGCCGCCAACACCCACCTGGCGCGGGTCGAGCAGATCAAGCGCCACGCCGTGCTGGCCACCGAGTGGCTGCCCGGCGGTGACGAGCTGACTCCGACGATGAAGCTGCGCCGCAAGCCGATCGGGTTGAAGTACGCGGCGCAGATCGAGGCCCTCTACGCCGCCGGCGCGACCGCCGATCAGGATTGACTCCCGAGAACCAGCCTCACCAACGTTGACCGTTGTCAACGGCGGTTCCCTCGTGGTACCCGTTAGTTGCGCCTTCACAACGCGCCGCAGCATCCGTCATGGACTCGTCGACCATCGGCCAGCGACTGCGCCAGATCCGGCTGGCCCGCGACCTGTCGCAGGCCGATCTGGCGCGCCAGCTCGCCATCTCGCCGGCCTACCTCAACCTGCTCGAGAAGGGCCGCCGCACGATGCAGTTCCCGCTGCTCCTGCGCGCGCTGGAGCTGCTGGGCGCCGATCTCGAACAGTTCATGGCCGAGGCCTCGGGGGCGCGGCCCGAGGACGCGCTCGCCCACCTGCTCGACGATCCGCTCGCGCAGACGCTGTCGCTCGACGAGGCCGACCTCGCTCGCATGCGCGCCGAGCCGCGGGTCGCCACCACGATCGCGGCGCTGTTCCACCTCTACAAGAACGCGCGCGCCCAGCTCGACGTCGCGCTCACCAAGCTCGAGGCCGGCGTGCTGCCGCCGATGGGCTACGCCCCCGGTGACGAGGTCACCGACTTTCTCGAGGGCCACAAGAACTTCTTCCCCGAGCTCGAGACCGCCGCCGACGACGTGCGCACCCAGGCCCGGCTGCCGCGCCGCTTCCCGGCCGAGTCGCTGGCCGCCGTCCTCGCCGAGCAATTCGGCATCGCGGTCTCGATGGATGCGCCGCACGGGTCGTCGTCCGTGGTCCGCGCCTTCGATCCGGTCGCCCGCACGCTGCGCATCTCCACCGACCTCGCCGACCAGGCGCTGAAGTTCCAGCTCGCCCACGTCATCGGCCTCGAGGTGCTGGCCCGCGGCGGCCTCGACGCCCGCCTGATCGCCGCCACCACGCCCCGCCACTCCGAGACCCCGCGGCTGATCCGGATCCACCTCGCCAACTACTTCGCCGGCGCCCTGCTCTTGCCGTACGGCGAGTTCTTCGCCGAGGTCCAGCGCACCCGCTACGACGTCGCCAAGCTGGTGGCGCTGTTCGGCTCGTCGTGGGAGGCGGTGGCCCACCGCATGTGCAACCTCGGCGATCCGCGCCGGCCCGGACTGCCGCTGCACTTCCTGCGCGTCGACGCCGCCGGCAACATCTCGAAGCGATACTCGGCGTCGGGGCTGCGCTTTCCGCACGGCCACGGCTCGTGCCCGAAGTGGGCGGTGCACGCCGCGTTCATGACCCCGGCGCTCATCACCAAGCAGTACTCGGCGATGCCCGACGGCGCGACCTACTTCTGCTTCGCCAAGGTCATCTCGCAGCCCGCCGCCGGCTCGCTGGTCCGCGGCGTGAACTACTCGATCGGCCTCGGCACCATCGCCGACAACGCCCGCCACATGGTCTACGCCGACGACGTCGCCCGGGTCGGCGACCGGGCCGCGGTGCCGGTCGGCGTCACCTGCCGCTTCTGCGAGCGCACCGACTGCAGCCAGCGCGCCGCGCCCAGCTACAAGTTCGCCATCGTCGTCGACGAGAACGTCAAGAAAGACAACTTCTTCAGCCCCCTGGTCGATGCCGACCGCTCGCCACCGATCAAGACGATCAAGACGATCAAGAAAGGACCGCCGTGACCAAGGACGTCTATGCGCTCGGCGAGCTGCCCGAGCTGGGCACCGTACCGCCCCGCATGCTGGCTCAGGTGATCCGCGCCGACCGCTTCGGCGAACCGGCCGACGCGTTCCGCGAGGAGGTCGTGCCGGTGCCCGAGCTGGGCCCGCGTGACGTCCTGGTCTACGTCATGGCCGCCGGCGTCAACTACAACAACGTGTGGGCCGCGATGGGCATCCCGGTCGACGTCATCAAGGCGCGCCAGAAGAAGGGCGAGCAGGAGGACTTCCACATCGGCGGCTCCGACGCCTCGGGCGTGGTCTGGAAGGTCGGCACCGAGGTCAGCAACGTGAAGGTCGGCGACGAGGTCGTCCTCCACTGCGGGGCCTGGAGCCCCGACGATCCGTGGGTGGTCGCTGGCAAGGACCCGATGTTCGCGCCCTCACAGATCATCTGGGGCTACGAGTCGAACTGGGGCAGCTTCGCGCAGTTCACCAAGGTGCAAGATCACCAGTGCCTGCCCAAGCCGGCCCACCTGACCTGGGAGGAAGCGGCGGCCTACATGCTGGTCGGCGCCACCGCCTACCGCATGCTGCATGGCTGGGCGCCCAACGTCGTCGGGCCCGGTGATCCGGTCCTGATCTGGGGCGGCGCCGGCGGCCTCGGCTCGATGGCGATCCAGATCGTCAAGGCGGCGGGCGGTCGTGCCGTCGCGGTGGTGTCGGGCGAGAACAAGGTCGAGTACTGCAAGCAGCTCGGCGCGGTCGGCGTGATCGATCGGCGCAAGTTCGACCACTGGGGCACGCTGCCGCGCTGGACCAACGAGCTCGACTACGGCCTGTGGCTCAAGGGCGCCCGCGCATTCGGCGCCGCGTTCTGGGCGGCGCTCGGCGAGAAGCGGAGTCCGGTGATCGTGTTCGAGCACCCCGGCGAGAGCACGCTGCCGACCTCGGGCATGATGTGCGAGACCGGCGGCATGATCGTCATCTGTGCCGGCACCACCGGCTACAACGCCACCCTCGACCTGCGCTACCACTGGATGCGGCAGAAGCGCCTGCAGGGCTCGCACTTCGCCAACGACGACCAGGCCGCCGGCGTCAACCGCCTGGTGACGGAGGGCAAGGTCGATCCGTGCCTGGCGCGCACGTTCGGGTTCGCGGCCACCGCCGAGTGCCACCAGTTGATGCGCGACAACAAGCACCCGAGCGGCAACATGGCGATCCTGGTCAACGCACCCCGGCCGGGCCTGAAGACCGTCGCCGACGTGCGCGCCGCCCACGCCGCCGGAGCCGGCGCGTGAGCACCGGCGGCGCCGGCGCCCCCGGCGAGCGACCGTTCCGGGTCCTCGGCGTGCAGCAGCTCGCCATCGGCGGGCCATCCAAGGCCGGCCTGCGCCGGCTGTGGGTCGACCTGTTCGGGCTCGAGGTCACCGGCACGTTTCGCAGCGAGCGCGAGAACGTCGACGAGGACATCCTGGTCTGCGGCAGCGGCGCGGCGCGGGTCGAGATCGATCTGATGGAGCCGATCGATCCCGACAAGAGCCCCAAGGTGCACCTGCCGCCACTCAACCATGTCGGGCTGTGGATCGACGATCTGGCGGCGGCGGTGGCGTGGCTCGGCGGCCGCGGCGTTCGCTTCACGCCCGGCGGCATCCGCCGCGGCGCCGCCGGCTTCGAGGTCTGCTTCATCCACCCCCGCGGCGCCGACGACGCGCCCCAGGGCGGCGAGGGCGTGCTCATCGAGCTGGTCCAGGCGCCGCCCGAGCTGGTCGCGGCGATGGACCGCCTGGCCGCAGGCTAGCCACGGTCCGCGACCGAAACCGCGACCGAAACCGAAGCCGCGACCGAAACCGAAACCGAAACCGAAACCGCGACCGAAACCGCGACCGAAACCGCGACCGAAACCGCGACCGAAACCGAAACCGCGACCGAAACCGCGACCGAAACCGCGACCGAAACCGCGACCGAAACCGCGACCGAAACCGAAACCGCCCCCACCCCGCTCGTCCTGAGCGAGGTCGAGCGCCAGCGAGACCGAGTCGAAGGACGCACTCCGTCGAAATGCACCCCTTCGACTCGGCCGCTTCGCGTCCTCGCTCAGGGCAACCGGATCGTGGGAGTGATCGGCTTGGCTGCGGTTGTCCCGATGACTTCCGACGCAACGATGTGACCGATCCGGAGGACGTACTCCGCTCGCTCAGACCGAGCGGTGTCCGGTCGTGAGATTCACTGCTCGAGCCGCTAGAAGCAGGCGCCGTAGGTCAGGGTGCCGATCACCACCGGGGTGGTGTAGCCGCGGCAGGTGCCGGTCGACGCCGGACAGGTGCCGGTCGCGCAGTTGCCGCTCGGGCACAAGCAGGTCGGGCGGCACTGCAGGCCGCCGGGCATGAGGCTGACGCAGTCGAGACCGGCCTGGCAGCTGGTGTTGCTGGTGCACACCGCGCCGGCGGCGCCGCCGCTGGCGGGCGGCGCGTTGCAGTCGGTGAGATAGCGCTCGTCGCCGGCGGTGCCGGGCGTCGGATCGTCGAAGTAGACGTGACAGGCCCAGGTCGCGGGACAGGTCGCGTTGGTCGCGGTGGTCGGCACGCAGTCGGTCGAGCATGTCGTGGGCGCGTTCGGGATCGGCATGGCCGGGTTGCCCTGGGTCAGATCGATGTTGCACAGGCCGCCAGCGCCGGGGCAGTCGTCGTCGTCGTCGCAGTACTTGCGACACCGACCGCCGACGCAGACGTGGGCCGGGCCGCAGGTCGTTGTCATCGTGCACGTCGTCACCTCGGTGCCGCTGAAGTTGTTGGCGCGGCACTTGGTGGTCCCGAGGGTGAGCATCGTGAAGTCGAGGTCGCACACCGGCTGGTTGGGCGTGCCCTCGCAGCCGCACTGGCTGAGGATGTCGCACGGCTGGCGCGCGCACACCGAGGCATCGATGGCGTCGATGCCGGCCGGCGCGTCGATCGGATCACCACCGCCGTCACCGTCACCGGCGTCTCCGGATCCGGCCATGTTGGCGCTGGCGCAGCCGAGGACCACGACGGTGACGAGGGCGGCCAGGGCGCGGAGGAACATCTGCCCCCAGCCTACTACGGCCCAGCGGGTGGCCCGAAGCGGAATCACGCCCCCCGGCCCAGCGCCGCCGGCGCGCGGCCACGACCACGCAGCGTGGCGAGCAGCACGAGCGCGAGCAGGTAGGGCAACAGCCGTACCAGCTCCGGTGGCAGGCCGGTGCCCGCGCTCTGCATGCGCACCTGCACCGCCTCGGCGGCGCCGAAGCCGAGGCACACCAGCGCGACCCACGCCGGACGCCAGCCACCCATGATGACCGCGGCGAGCGCGACGTAGCCGCGGCCGCTCGACATCTCGGCGACGAAGCCGTTGACGACCAGCGACAGCTGGGCACCGCCGACCCCGGCGATGGCGCTGCCCACCAGCACCGCCGCCAGCCGCGTGCCGGCGACCGAGACCCCGGCCGCGGCGGTGGCGTCGGGACGCTCGCCGACGGCGCGCACGCGCAGGCCCAGGCGCGTACGCGCGATCATCACGATGGCGACGGCGGTGAGCACGAGCGCCAGCCAGGTGAGCGGGCTCGACCACACCTTGGCGCCGATGCCGTCGATGCGCGGCGAGTTGGAGCCCTGCCCGTACATCACCTGCAGGAGATAGCGGGTGAGGCCGTAGGCGGCGAGATTGAGCGCCACGCCGGTGACGATCTGATCGGCGCCCAGCCGGATCGCCCACAACGCCTGCACCGCACCGACCGCGGCGCCGGCGACCGCGGCGCCGGCGATGGCGAGCGCGATCGAGCCCGTGTCGTGGGCGATCGCGGCCGCCGTGAAGGCGCCGAACAGCAGCTTGGCCTCGAGCGCGAGGTCGACCAGGCCGGCGCGCTCGGTGATGGCGCCGCCGAGGGCGGCCAGCAGGTACGGCACCGTGATGCGCACCACCATCTCGACGAAGGTGACGGTCGCGAGCGCGGCGACGAAGGCGACGACCGCGGCGACGGCGTCCATCATCGCGCGCCTCCGCCGACCGAGGTGGTCCGGCCCAGCGTCGCCGCCGCGACCAGCACCACCACGGCCTGCAGCACGTCGACCAGCTCCTTGGGGACCAGCTCGGCGACCCCGAGCCCGCCCTGCGACAGCGCGGCGAACAGCACCGCCGACACCACGATGGCGGCGGCGCGCCCCTGGGCCAGCAGCGCCACCGCGACGCCGAGGAAGCCGACGCCGCGGCCGAGCCCCTCCTCGAAGGCGTGCTTGTGGCCGAGCACGAAGTGCGCGCCGGCGAGTCCGGCCAGCGCGCCGGCGGCGGCCATCGCGCTGACTCGATCGCGGGCCACGGAGATCCCGGCGGCGAGCGCGGCGTCCGGTCCGCCGCCGATCATGCGCCACCGGAAACCGATCGTCGATCGGGTCTGCAGCCACCCGACCGCCGCGGCGGCGACCAGCGCGACCACCACGCTGGAGCTGGCGCTCGATCCGGTGATGCCCAGCTCGGCGAAGCGGGCGCCCTCGACCACGCTGGCGGTGCGGGTGGCCTCGCCGACGAACAGCCATTGGTTGCCGAGCCACAGCGCGACCCCGGCGATGATCGCGTTGAGCAGGATCGCGACGATGACCTCGTGGGCGCCACGATAGGCACGCAGCGCACCGGTGGCGGCGCCCACCGCCCCGCCGGCCACCGCCGCCGCCGCCATCGCCACCGGCAGCGCGAGCAGCGCCGGCGTCGCCGCCGGCAACGCGGCCCCGACCACGGCGCAGCACATCGCGGCGGCGATCATCTGGCCCTCGGCGCCGATGTTGAACAGGCCGGCGCGCAGCGGCACCGCGACGGCCAGGCCGGTGAGCACCAGCGGCGTGGCGCGGAACACGACCTGTCCGGCGCCGTAGGCATCACCGAAGGTGCGCGCCACCAGGGTTCGCCACACCTCCAGCGGCGACGCGCCGGCGAGGATGATGAGCAGGCTGCCAGCCGCCATCGCCGCGAGCAACGCCACCGCGGCGGCGCGCAGCTCGGCGAATCGCGCGCCGTCGCCGCCCCGATCGACACCCGATGGCGTCACGCCGCCCCCACCATCCACGCGCCCAGGGTGGCGCGCGCATCGGCGGCGCGCAGCGCGTCACCGGCCAGCTCGCCGGCGATCGCGCCGCGATGGAGCACGGCGACGCGATGGCAGAGCGCGAACAGCTCGTCCAGATCGGCCGAGATCACCAGCACCGCGGCGCCGGCGGCGGCGGCGGCGCGCAGGCGGTCGTGGATGCGGGCCTGCGCGGCCAGGTCGACGCCGCGGGTCGGCTGGGCCGCGACCACGGCGCGCACCGCGGCGCGACCGAGCTCGCGCGCGACCACCAGCTTCTGCTGATTGCCGCCCGACAGCGCCCGCGCCGCCAGCGACGGATCGGCGGGCCGGACATCGAGATCGGCGAGCGCGCGCTCGGCCAGCGTCCGGACCCGGGTCCGATCGATGGTCAGGCCGCGGGCGACCTCGTCGAGACGCCCCAGCATGACGTTGTCGGCCACCGTGGCGTCGAGCACCAGCCCGTGGTGGTGCCGATCCTCGGCGACGTGGGCCAGACCGGCGGCCCGCCGCGCCGCCACCGTCGCGTGCGTCATGTCGACACCACCGAGCGTGATGCGGCCGGCGGCGGCCGGCACCAGGCCGACCACCGCCTGCACCAGCTCGCGCTGGCCGTTGCCCTCGACGCCGGCGATGCCGACCACCTCGCCGGCTCGCACCTCGAACGAGACCTGACGCAGACCGCCGGCCGATCCGGCCCCGGGCCGCAGCGTCGCCGCGCCGCTCAGGTCGTGGACCGCGAGTCCGCGCACCATCAGCACCACCGCGGCGTCGGCCGGCGGCAGCGGCGGCGGCGCCCCGGTCGGCGGCGGCTCACCGCCCACCATCGCGCGCGCGACCTCGCGGGTCGCGACGCCGCGCGCCAGCTCGGCGACCGTGCGACCGGCGCGCAGCACCGTGATCGCGTCGGCCACCTCCGCGACCTCGTCCAGCTTGTGGCTGACCAGCACCACCGCGCACCCGTCGCCGGCGATGCGGCGTAACAGGGCCAGCAGCCGATCGACCTCGCCGGGCGCCAGCAGCGCGGTCGGCTCGTCGAGGATGAGGAGCTTCTGCGCCCGCGCCACCACCATCACGATCTCGGCGCGCTGCTGCTCGCCCACCGACAGCGCGCCGGCGCAGGCGTCGGGATCGAGCGACTGTTCGAGCCGAGCCGCCGCCCGCGCCAGGTCCCGGCGCGCCGCCGCCAGGTCGAGCAGCCCGCGCCGCACCGGCTCGTGCCCGAGCGCGGCGTTCTCGGCCAGGGTCAGGGTCGGCACCAGCATGCCGTGCTGGTGCACCATGCCGACGCCGAGCGCCTGCGCCGCGGCCACGCCGTGGCGGGCCAGATCGCAGCGCTGCCCGATCGCCAGCTGGCCACGGTCGGCGCGCACCAGACCGTAGACGATCTTGAGCAGCGTCGACTTGCCGGCGCCGTTCTCGCCGACCACCGCGTGGACGGTGCCGGCGGCCACCTCGAGGCGGGCGTCGACCAGCGCGTCGCGGTCGCCGAAGCGCTTGCTCGCGCGCATCACCAGCGCCGCGCTCATTGCGACGGCACCACGATCGTGCCGGCGACCACCTCGGCAGCCAGCGCTCGGGCCCGCGCCACCACGGCGGGCGGCAGCAGCCGCCGGTTGTGATCGTCGGCGACGAACCCGACGCCATCCTCGGCGAGGCCGAGCTCGCGCAGGCCGCCCCGGAAGCGGCCGGCGACCACGTCGGCGACCACCTGGTGGACCGCCACGTCGACCCGCTTGATCATGCTGGTGAGCACGCAGCACGGCGCCTCGTGGAACTGGTCCGAGTCGACGCCGATCGCCAGCTTGTGGCGCGCCTCCGCCGCCGCCAGCACCCCGGCGCCGGTCTTGCCCGAGGCGTGATAGATGATGTCGGCGCCGTCATCGAACTGCGCGCCGGCCAGCTCCTGGCCCAGCATCGGATCGGCGAACGCCTTGGGCTCGGTGCCGGCGTACGCCGACTTCACCCGGCAATCGGGACACACGTGGCGCACGCCCGCGATGTAGCCGGCCTCGAACTTGCGGATGAGCGGGATCTTCATGCCGCCGACGAACCCGACCACCTTGGTCCGGGTGGTCAGGCCGGCGATCGCGCCGACCACGAAGCTACCCTCGTGCTCGCGGAAGCGCAGCCCGGCCAGGTTCACCGGGACCGCCACGCCTTCGCTCGGCGAAAAGTCGACCCCGGCGAACGCGACCGTGGGGAACCGGCGGGCCAGCTTCTCGAGGTCAGCCGAGAAGATGAACCCGACCCCGATGACCAGGTCGACGCCGCGCGCCGCGAGCTGACGCAGGGCCGCCTCGCGATCGGCGCCGTCCGAGGGTTCGATCACCAGCAGCTCGACGCCGAAATCACGTCTGGCCCACTCGAGCCCGCGCCAGGCGGCGTCGTTGAACGACTTGTCGTCGCGGCCGCCGACGTCGAACACCAGCCCGATGGTCACCGCGTCGGGCGCCGGCGCCGCCCGGGTCGCGGGGGCGATCGCGTGCCCGATCACGACCAGCGCGACGTTGAGCGCGACCAGCCCACCGAACAAGCGCGCGCTGCCCACGCCGCGACGTTACTCCGATCACGACGCTGATCAGGCGTACTGCGTAGGCGAACTGGCCAGCCGCCGGCCGTCCCGCCGCACCGGCGCCGATCCCAGCGCGCCAGTGCACGTCCGCACGTGGTCCGAAGGTTGCTCTGCGGAACCGCACCGCTCACCCCGAGGAACTGCCATGAGTCGAACCGTTGCCATCGTGCTGGGCGGCGCTGCCGCCACGCTCGCGTTCGTCGTGCTGCGCGGCGTCTCCGCCGAGTCGCCGTTGCCGCCGCCCCACGACACCGTCGGCCGGGTCGATCGCTCGTCATCGCCGTCGCCGCCACCGGCCGCGGCCTGGTCGTCATCCGCGATCGCCGCGCCCACGCCGGCCCCCGAGCTCGGCGCGCCGGCACCGGCCGCGGATGCTGGCGCGTTGGGCCGCGATCCCGAGGGTGCGCGGCGCGTGCTCGGACTGATCGGGCGCCCCGGCGGCACCCGCGAGCAGAAGGTGGCGTCGATCCGCGCCGCGATCAGCGCCAGCGGCGCGTGTGCCGAGCCGGTCTGCGCCGCGACCCGCGCCGCGCTCCTGGCCCGGGTCGACGCGGCGTCGACCCAGTCCGGCGGTCAGCTGAGCGTCCGGGCGTCGGAGTGCTTCCAGGTCGCCTGCGTCGTCGAGGTCGCGACCCCGGGCGCGGCCATCGAGCCCCTGCTCGAACGCTTGCAGAACGACGGCCAGCTCGAATGGCCGGTACCCACGCTGTTCACCCGCCCGCTGCTCGCCGAGGACGGCGCGCAATCCGCGCTGTGGGTGTTCTTCAACCCTGCCTGAAAGGAACTCGTCATGAACCGTCTCGCCTTCTTCGCCCTCGTCACCGCCGTCGCCTTCGCGGCCCCGCTCGCCGCCGCCGCCGATCCAGGATTCCGCGCCGGCCACACCTGCCTCGAGTCGACCTCGGGCACGACCGGCCTGAGCCGCGGCGCGGCCTCGGGCATGTACATCCTCCACGCCGACACCGCGGTCAGCAAGAGCCTGATGTGCCCGGTCACCATCGACACCGGCACGATCAACCCGACCAGCGCACGGGTGACGGTCTACGATACCAGCAGCGTCGACGACGTGGCCTGCACGCCCTACGTGCAGGATGACGCCGTCATCACCGGCCTGGGCACGCGCTACTCGTGCGCCACGGTCGGCGGCTGCACCACCGCGAACGTGGCGTGGTCGACCGGCACCGCCACGCTGACCTGGGCCGACACCATCGCCGCGATCTCCGGCGAGCTGGCCGCGGTGTTCTCGTGCAACCTGGGCCGCGTCGACAGCGCCGAGATCATGAAGCTCGAGCACTACGAGCTGGCGTACTGAGATCGGCGACCCGGTTACCGGCCCGGGCCGGGGCGGCGCGCGCGGCGCACCGGAGCCTCAGGGTACGCGCACCGGACCCGAGGCGGGGGGTCGCCGGCGGCGAGGAGCAGCACCATCCCTCCTGAGGTCGCATTTTCCGTCCGACCAGTGGAGAGTGGAGGCATGCCGCTTCGTCCCTGGCTGGGGCCCGCCGTGCTCGCTGGGGTGGTGGCCTTCGTGGGCGCGGTGGTGATGGTCGCGATGCCCGACCGCGCGCCGATCGCCGCCGGGGCGGTGGTGGCGGCGATCGCGCTGGGCGCGCTGGCCGTGGCCCGCGCGGTGGCCAGCGGACGAAGCCAGACCCAGGCCTTGGCTCATGTCATCGTCCAGGCGGAGCGGGTGACTCGCGGCGAGGCGATCTCGTACGACGTCCCGGCAGCGGCGCCGGCGCTCGAGAGTCTCGACAAGGTCGCGGCGCACCTGAAGCAGATGACCGATGCGCGGGTCCGGATCGTGGCGACCGAGCGCGACCTGGATCGCGTCCGCCGGATGTACCGGTCGATCCTGCCGCTGACGAGCGTCGCGAGCCACGGAGCGTTGCGGATCGCCGGGGCGTGCATGCCGGCCGCCGATACCGGCGGCGACTGGTGGACCTACCGCAAGCTGTCAGGGGGCCGGACCCTGGTGGTGGTCGGCGACGCCACCGGCCACGGCGTGTACTCGGCGATGATCGGCTGTGCCGCCCATGGGGCGGTCGAGGCGCTGTCGCACGTCGGCGAGGACCGCCTGAGCCCGGCCTCGGTGCTCAAGGCGATCGACGCTGCGGTTCGCATCCCCGGCGCCGACCAGGTCGCGATGACCTGCTTCGCCGCCCTGTTCGACCCCAGCAAACGCCTGGTCGAGTTCGCCAACGCGTCGCACACGTTTCCGCTGGTGGTCAACACCGACGCCACCGGCGCCGTGGTCGAGTGCGGCACCCTCACCGGCGACGCACTGGCCGAGGACTTCCACGACCAGGATTCCGATCTGAATGCGGTCGGCAAGATCCGCAGCGGCAGCAGCAGCCTGTCACCTGGGGACCTCGTGATCCTGTTCACCGACGGAGTGACCGAGCGCCAGAACAAGAACGGTCGCACCTACGGCGCCCGCCGCTTGCAGCACGCGATCCAGGCCCACCATCTGGCCGCCGGTGACGCCGGCGTGGCCGCGGTCCGCGATGCGATCCTGGCCAACCTGGCCGCGTTCGCCGACCACGCCGCACCCGAGGACGACGTCACGCTGGTGGTGTGCGCTCTCGAGCGGGCGTGACCCGAGCGACACGGCCCGCGCCGCCGTCGCTCAGCCGATCGGCGGGTTCGTGTTGCAGACGCCGATCTCCATGATCAGGTACAGCAGCACCCGCTCCTGCGGGATCAGCCCCAGGTGGGCGGTCGGCGTGGTGTGATAGGTCGAGAACAAGACCCGACCGCAGCCGGGCGGGTTGAAGGTGACGGTCAACGGCTTCTTGCCGGCGCCACCGCTCGAGCCCGAGCCGATCACCCACGCCTCCGGGGTGTCGATGATGTCCATGCTCTCGGCGTTCTGGCCGACCACCTGCGGCGTGAGCTGGCTGATCCAGTTCCAGTTGTCGAAGACGTCGAAGTCGATCGGGTTGAAGGGCCCGATGTCGTCGCCGCTCTCGCCGCGCGGCCCTTGCTGGCCTTCGAGCCAGGTGCGGAGGTCGGGGTTGAGCGCCTCGCCATCGGTGGAGTTGTAGAAGCTGCCGTCGGCGTCACCGAACTGGCTGGTGGTCCAGCTGTCGGCGGCGGCGTTGTAGGCCGAGCCTGGCGTGTCGGTGCCGGAGTCGCCGAGCGTGATCGGCGCCGGGAACACGTTGTCCATCCACTCGCCGGACCAGTCGGTGACGTACAGCTTGCCGCCGGCCTCGACGTACTGGCGGATGTTGCGCAGGTTCTGCTGGTTCTGCAGCGCCGCCGAGTTGCCGCTCGACGCGCAGGGGATGAAGACGATGTGGTACTGCTTGAGCCGGTTGAGGTCGCCGACCAGCTGGGTCAACGTGCCCATCGCCGTGGTGTCGGGTGGCACCGTTCCACCGTTGGTGTAGACATCGATCTCGCCCATCGTGCTCGACATGCTGCCGGTGCCGTCGACGCCGCCGAGCCCCATCTTGCCGAGGATGTCCTCGAGCGAGTCGTAGCTGCCGACCACCATCGCGATGCGCGGGATGGTCTTGCCGTTGACCGCGTCCATGACCGACGGCAGCACGGTGTCGGCGTCGGCGAGCGCGCGCGGCCCGACCGTGACCGTGACCTCCTGCTCGAGCCGGAACTGGCCCTTCTGGATGATCAGCCAGTAGGTGCCGGGGCGGATGGGCCCGATGTCGAACTTGCCGTCGTGATCGGTCAGCACCCCGCCCGGCGAGCTGATGCAGGTCTCGCAGTACACCTGGGTGGGGATGGGCGCGGGACGGTTGAGCGTCACGTAGACCAGCGCGCCGAAGATCGGGATCTCCTGGCCAGCCGGCACCATGCCGGGCCCCATACTCGGGGCCCATACCGTGCCGGTGAGGTTGCCGCACTCGCCCTGGCAGTTGGTCAGGCCGCCATCGCCACCACCATCGTCGTCATCGTCGCCGCCGCCACCATTGGGGCCACACGCAGCCGCGACCAGGAACGAGAACACGACCAGAGCCAAACGCGATGTAGTTAGACGGCGCATCGAGACCTCACAAGGTGACCAGGCTCCCCGAGGGCCGACGGTACACCGGCTAGCCCCCGCCACGTCAAGGAAGCCCTCGCCACCCTCCCGGCCAGCGTGTGCTAGGTTCCACACTCCACGACAGGAGCGATATTCAATGGGCATTCTCGATTTCGTCAAGGGTGGCGTCAAGGAGCTGGCCATCGCCCGTCCGGACGAGGCCAAGGACCACTGGGTCTACAAGCACCCCGATCAGACCATCCCCTGGAAGGCGCAGCTGACGGTCGACCAGGACGAGATCGCCATGTTCTTCAAGAACGGGCAGTACGTCGGGAGCCTGTCGGCCGGGCGCCACACGCTGGATGGCAACAACATCCCGTTCCTCGGCCAGCTGGTCGACAAGTTCACCGGCGGCAACGTCTTCATCTCCGAGGTGTTCTTCGTCAACACCCGCGAGCATCCGTCGATCAAGTTCGGCACCTCGGTCGGTGACATCCCCGATCCGCAGACCAGCCTGCGGGTCCGGCTCATGGTCCACGGCGAGTTCTCGGCCAAGGTCTTCGATCCGATGAAGTTCTTGATCGGGCTGGTCGGCCAGCGCGCCACCACCAACGACGCCTTCATCGGCTGGTTCAAGAGCCAGGTCCAGAAGACGATCAAGGACCACATCGCCGAGCTGATCGTGAAGGAGAACTGGCCGGTGATGAAGGTGTCCTCGGGCGCCTACACCGAGGAGATCGAGACCTTCACCATCGGGGCCCTGCGCAAGCACATCGAGAGCTATGGCGTCGAGGTCATCCGCTTCGGCGACTTCACGATCTCGATGGACCCGGCCGACCGCGACCGCCTCGACAAGCTGATCGAGCGCGCCGCGTACGTCAACATGGCCGGCGGCTACCAGCAGATGGCGCAGGCCGAGATGATGCTCGGCGCGGCCAAGGGTATGGAGAAGGGCGGCGGCGGCGCGGCGCTCGATGGCGCCGGCATCGGCATGGGCTTCGCGATGGCAGGGCAGATGGTGAACTCCATGAACCAGGGCGGGCAAGGCGGGCGACCCGGTCCGGCTCCCGGCGAGAGCAAGGACCAGATCATGGGCATGCTCAAGCAGCTCGGCGAGCTCAAGGCCGCCGGCGTGCTGACCGAGACCGAGTTCGACACCAAGAAGAAAGAGCTGCTCGCGAAGCTCTGATCGGGTCGCGTCGGGTCGCGTCCGGGCTTCCTAGGAGGCCCGGCGCATGGCGATCGGCGACTGCACGTCGATCAGCCCGCGCAGTTTCGGATCGAGCTCGACCGCGTCGAGGCGCGCGAGCGCGACCGCGAGCGCACCGGCCAGCGTGGTCGCGCGCTCCTCGGTCGACGCCCGTTTGTCGATGATGACGCGGTACTCACCCTTCACGCGGCACAGCCCACCGTGACCGACCGATGCACCGAGCAGCTCGTAGGAGACCTTGACCCGCAGCTGGGTCGCGGCGTCCTCGAGCTTCGACAACATCACTTCGGGCTTCATCGGACATCCACGCTACCAGCGTGGATCGAGCAGGCCAACTTATTGACGTGTTTATCTAGGCGCCGAGATCTACACGGGATCTTCGCGATCATCTCGGGCCATCGCGTGGCGCGTCCATGGGCCACCGCGATCATCTCGGGCCATCAGGACGGACTGCGGGGCAGCGTCACCAGGAAGCGCGCGCCGCCTTCCGGAGCCCGGCTGACCCCGATCGACCCCCGGTGCTGCTCGACGATGTTCTTGACGATCGGCAGGCCCAGGCCGGTGCCTTTGCCGTCGGTCTTGGTGGTGTAGAACGGCTCGAAGACGCGGGCCTGATCCTCGGCGGCGACCCCGGGCCCGGAGTCATCGACCATGACCTGGACGGTCTCGCCGGGTCCCGGTCGGGTCCGGACCACGACCGTGCCGCCGCCTTCGACCGCGTGCGCGGCGTTGGTCAGGAGATTGATCAGCACCTGCTCGAGTTGACCGGGAATGGCCGGGACCGGCGACAGCGCCGGGTCGAGCTCGACCACCACCTGGATGCCGCTGCGATCGAAGACGTGCTCGCAGAACGACAGCGACTGGCGGACCACGGCGTTGAGATCGACCACGTCGATCTCGTCGCCGACCGGCTTGGCGTACTGCACCAGCTCGCGCGCGAAACGCAGGATGCGCTGCGCGCTGTGGCCGATGCGGGCCAGCTTCTCGACGTCGGCGGCCTCGGCGCCGCTGCGCTCGGCCTTGCGGAGCAGGAACTCGGCGTAGACCGAGATCGACGTCAGCGGGTTGTTGAGCTCGTGGACGACGCCGGCGGCGAGCTGCCCGAGCGTGGCCAGGCGCTCGGACTGGATGACCTGATCCTGCAGCTCGCGCAATCGGGTCTGGTCCTGGCCGATCGCCACCACCGCCTCGGCGGTCGGCTGCTCGCCGAGCACTCGATCCTGGCCGATCGCCGCCAGGCTCCACACCGTGCGCACGCGGCCGAGGTGGATCGAGACGATCGTGACGTCGACCGCGTCCTGGGTGTGACCACGCATCGCCGCCGCGATGATCGGGGTCAGCCGCGCGCGCTGATCGTCGGGTAGCAGGTCGCGCAGGTCGCGGCCGACGACCTGGTCACGGCGGTAGCCGGTGAGCTCGAGCAGGGCCCGGTTGCACACCGTGACCCGCCAGCTGCGGTCGACGCCAATGATGAGCGCGTTGGCGTGCTCGATGAGCCGGGTCTGGAAATCGCGCAGGCCCTGGGCGTCGCGCCACAATCGCTGGTTGCGCAGCGCCAGCGCGAGCTGGTTGGCGACCGGCAGCACCAGCGGTTCATCGGCGTCCGACATGTCCTGGCCCAGCGCGTAGCCGAGGTCGAGCACGCCGTACAGCTCACCCGACGCCACCAGCGGCACCGTGAAGCCGGCGGCGACGTGCGAGAACGGCGAGTCCCAGCGGCTGTCGAGGCGCAGGCGCGCCGACGCCGCCACCGCGGTCTTGAGCCGCGTCTTCTGCACCGACGACTCCTTGATCGTCACCCGATCAGACTCGAGGCCGGGCCGCAGATCGCCGCCCATCGCATAGACCCGCGACGGCTCGCGAGTGCGCGGATCGAGCACCCGCAAGGCGATGCGGCGGGCCGGGAACAACCCGGCCAGGGTGGTCAAGAACCGATCGCCCAGCTCGGCCTCGGTGAGCTCGAAGTGCAGCTCGCGTCCGAGGTCGAGCATCGCGGCGGCGACGTGGGCGAGATCGGGGAGCGGTGGCGCCAGCGGGCTCATCGTTTTGGTGACTTGACCACGCGGGTGGCCTCCTCTCCGGGGTGACTGCCGTCATCGGGGGCCGCCGGATCATCGACCAGGTCGCCGAGCATCTCGACGACGTCGAGCATGGCGAGCAGCTCCGGCCCGGGCCGGATCGCCGAGAACTCGCGGGGCCGGCTGCCGTCGTTGCTCTCGTCGCTGGAGCCGGTGGAGCTGCTGCCCGAGATCTCGCCGTTGACCGACGGCAGGTCGCCGGCGGTCGACCGATCGAGGTCGAGGATCGACGCGCCACCGACGTAGGCCATGGTCTCGTACTTGGTGATCCGGCCGATCTTCTTCACGATGTCGGCCATGCGCTCGGCCTGCTCACGGATCACGCCGACCGCGCGCATGTGGGCCGCGTCGGGCGGGCTCTGGCGCTGGATCAGCTGCGCGTAGCCGAGGATCGAGGTCAGCGGCTGGTTCAGCTCGTGGGCGGCGGCGCCCGCGAGCTCGGCGACCAGGGCCTGCTTCTCGGTGATCTGCAACTTCTCCTGGGCCTGCAGCAGGCGCTGCTCGATGCGGATGCGATCGCGCAGATCGCTGAAGATGCCGACCGTGGCCACCTCGCCGCCGTCCTCGTAGATGATCGAGGCGGTCATGTTGACCGGGACCAGCAAGCCGCTCTTGCCGCGGATCTCGCGCCGGGTCTGCTCGAGGTGGCCGACGCCGCCGTGCGAGGTCGAGCGCAGCATGCGCATGATCTGGCGCGGCACGCCGTCGTCGTAGAGCTTCCAGACCGGCAGCTTGCCGATCACCTCGTCGGCGCGGTAGCCGTACAGGCGCTCGGCCCCCTGGTTGAACAGGATCACCGTGCCACGCATGTCGGCGGCCACGATGGCGTCGACGGTCGAGTCGATCAGGCGCTCGAGAAACTCCTTGGTCGCCCGCAGCTCGCCTTCCAGCGATCGCTGGGCGGTCACGTCCCGGAAGGTCAGGATGACGGCGCCGGTGTCGGCCAGCACCGTCGACGTCGACACCGAGACCGTCAGGTGCTCGCTGGCGGTGGTGGCGAGCTCGAGGTCGAACGGATCGACGTTGCCGCCGCCGAGCACGTGCTCGACGACGTCGGCCAGGGTGGCGGTCGACGCCGGCGCGACCAGCTCGGCCATGGCTCGGCCGGTCAGCGTCGCGCGCGCGAACCCGGTGACCCGCTCGGCGGCGCGGTTGACGAACAGGATCGCGCCGGTGTCGTCGATGATCACGACGCCGTCGGCGGCGGCCTCGAAGTGCTCCGTGAGCGACTCGATGCCGCGCAGCCGGCGCTCGGCCTCGTAGCGCACGCGAGAGATCTTGTGGGTCTGATCGCGCAAGCTCTCGAGCACGGCGCCGTGGCGGAGGTGGGCCGCGGTCAGCGACGAGATCAGGCGCACGAAC
Organism: Myxococcales bacterium; assembly: GCA_947483555.1. Lineage (GTDB taxonomy): Bacteria > Myxococcota_A > Polyangia > Haliangiales > Haliangiaceae > UBA2376. The sequence goes on along the minus strand of CANKMW010000070.1, from coordinate 18,738 downwards.
TCGGCGCCGCGACCGACGACGTGGCGGGCGCCGACCGCGGTCTTGCGCAGCAAGATCGCGCCCAGCGGCCGACCGCGCCAGGCGACCGGGAACACGGCGACCCCCTTGACGCCGCGCGCGACCAGCTTGTCGGCCACCGCGGCGGTCAGCGGGTGGATGGTGGCGTCATCGAGCAGCACCGGCTCGCCGGTCCGGATGGCCTCGGCGATCTCCGGATACTCGGCGATCGCCAGCGTGAACTGCGAGCGCGCCGGGTCGTCGGTGGCGGCGACCACGAACGCGTTGGGCGAGCCTTCGATGTGCGCGACCAGCGCGGCGCGGTCGAAGGCCAGCGAGTCGCGGGTCAGCTCGAGCACCTCGACCAGGGCGCCGATGTCGTCGCCCTGAGCGGCGAGGATGTCGTTGACCTTGATCAGCACCGGGCCGAGCGAGCCCGGCGTCCACGGGCCGCGGAGGCGGCCGAGGCTCAAGAGATTTCCGGCCCGGCGGGCGAGGGCCTGGGTGGTGACATCGGGCCGGGCGGTGTCGTTGGCACCGGCCGTCAGCGCCAGGTCGGGTTGGTTGGTCACCGCGAGCACCGGCACGTCGGCGAGCTGGGGCGCGGCGCGCGCCGCGGCGACCAGCTCGGCCGCGTCGCCGCCGACCACCACCACCAGCGACGGCAGGTTGGTGGCGACGTCGAGCTGCAGCCGCTCGTGGCTGCTGGCGATCAGGTCGTGGCTCGCCAGCGCGGCCACGACATGGTCGCGCTCGGCCGGGGTCCCCCCCACGACGGCGATGGAGCTACCAGATGGCAACCCGGGCAGGATACAGCGTCCGTTCATCCTGAGCGAGCGCAGGGCGTCGAACGGTCACGATGGACGGTGTCGCCAGGCGGCGATCGCGGCGGCGTAGACGTCCTTGAGCGGGGCGCCGGTCCGGGCCGCGGCGGCGACGCAGGCGTCGTGCTCGGGTGCGGCGTTCCACACCGCGCCGTCGGGGCCGCGGGCCAGCTTGATCGCGATCGGGCCGTGCTCGGTCTCGACCGTGACGCGGTCGCGGGCCAGCACGGTGCGCTCGACGCGATCGAAGCGGACGCCGATGGTGGTGGTCTCGCGCAGCATCATCGCCACCAGCGCGTCGCGGCCGGCGTCCAGACACAAGGCCGAGAACATCAGCGCCGGCCGGCCCTTCTTCATGGTGATGGGCGTCCACCACGCATCGAGGGCGCCGGCGGCGAGCGCACGCTCGATGACGTGGCCGGCCAGCTCCGGGCTCATGTCGTCGATGTTGGCCTCCAGGCGCCAGACGTCGGCGGCAACCGTCGGCCGCGGCGCGATGGCGACGATGCGCACCACGTTGGCGCGGTCGGAGAGCTCGACGTCACCGGCGCCCCAGCCGACCGCCACCGGCGTGCCGGTCGGAGGCGCGGTCCAGGCGCTGACCGCGTGGGCCAGGATGGCCGCGCCGGTCGGGGTGGTCAGCTCGATGGCCAGGCCACCCGAGCTGGTGACGCCACCCGCCTGGCGCAGGATCTCGAGCGCCGCCGGCGCCGGCACCGGCAGCACGCCGTGGGCGCAGGTCAGGCTGCCCTGCCCCATCGCCACCTCGGCGCAGGTGACCGCCGCCGGCGCGAGCCAGGCCAGCGCCGCCGCGGTGCCGACGATGTCGACGATCGAGTCGATGGCGCCGACCTCGTGAAAGGCGACCTCATCGACGGTGGTGCCGTGCAGCGTGGCCTCGGCGCGGGCGACCCGCTCGAACATGTCGAGGGCGCGGCCGAGGACCGCAGCCGGCAGGCCGGCGCCGGTGAGCTGGGCGCGGATCTGCGACCAGTGGTGATGGCCGTGAACGTGCCCATCGGCCCCGTGCCCAGGCCCAGCACCGGGGCTCGCAGCTCCGAGTCCGACCAGATCGCCGACGTGGGCATGGTGCTGGAACACCGCGGCCAGCGGCCCGCTCGCCAGCGGCCGCCGGACGTCGACCTGCACGTCCAGCGCGGCGATACCGCGCTTCACGATCCGCCGCACCGTCAGTCGGGCCCGGCCAACGCCGATGGCGTCGAGGGCGTCACCAACCACCGACTCCGGCACGCCGAGATCGATCAGCGCCGCCAGCGTCATGTCGCCAGCGATGCCGCTGGCGCAATCGAAGTGCAGATGGAGGCCGCGCAGATCGCGCGCCGGTACGTCGCCGGCGCCGCGACCGCTCACGTCACCCGCCGGGGCCGCGCCGCCCGCACCGCCGCCACCGCCGCACCAAACCCGTTGTCGATGTTGACCACCGTGACGCCGGGCGCACACGACGACAGCATCGCCGCCAGCGCCACCAGCCCGCCGGCGCCGACCCCGTAGCCGACGCTGGTCGGCACCGCGACCAGCGGCCGATCACACAGCCCAGCAACCACCGACGGCAAGGCGCCCTCCATGCCGGCGATGACCACCACCGCATCGGCGGTCCGGATCTCGGACATCCGGGCCAGCAGGCGATGCAACCCGGCGACGCCGACGTCGACCACGCGCCGCACGCTGGCGCCGAGAAACTCGGCGGTGACCGCGGCCTCCTCGGCGACCGGCACGTCGCTGGTGCCGGCGCACACGATCGCGATGGTGCCGGCGGGCGGTCGCGGCACCGGCGGCCGGATCACCAGCGCGCGCGCGGCGGCGACGTACTCGGCCTCCGGCACGCGCTCGAGGACGGCGTCGGCCTTGTCGGCCGCGACGCGGGTGGCCAGGGCGCCGGCGCCACCGGCCGCCAGCCCGCGCAGGATGGCGGCAACTTGCTCGGCGGACTTCCACTCGGCCAGCACCACCTCGGGAACGCCCGTCCTCGCCTCGCGGGCCAGGTCGAGCACGGCGTCGAGGTGGACGGCGACGCCATCGGTCGCCGCCGCCACCTGGCGGGCGGCATCCTCGGGGCGCACCGCGCCGCGCGCGACGGCGTCGAGGAGCTCGCGCAGGCGTTGGGGATCCACGCCCCCTCTTAGCACGACGAAGTTGCGATCCAGCTCGGCGCCGACCTACGATCATTTTGATGTCTTTCCGTCCGAGCGCCGCGATGGCGATCGCCGTCGGTGTCGCGACGGCTTGTTCCAGCCCCCGCGCGCCGGCGCCGCTGCCCGCAGCGGCGGCCAGGTCGGAGCCGCCGGCCCGGGTCGCTTGGGCGCTGTCGTGGCGGGGCGCGGCGATCGGTGGCGCGTGGGAACGCGACGACGACACCCGGTTCGAACGCCACGAGCAGGTCATCGTCCGCCGCGGCGACCAGGTGGTGATCAGCGACCTCGACATCACGATCGAGCGCGACGCCGGCGGTGTCCCGATCGAGATCGGCGTCACGCGCTGGCAGGACGGACCGGTGCTCGACGGCACCGCCCGCGCCGAGGCCGGCGGCTGGCGCGTCGAGGTCGACGGTGAGGCGGCGGTGGTCGTCCCGGCCGCGGTGCCGTTCGAACTGGCGCTGCGCGCGGCCGGTCGCGGCGGCTTCCACGGTCCGGTGATCTTGCCGGGCTGGGGCTTCGCGGTCGCCACGCTCGACCTCGTCCCGTCGGGGGCCGGCCATCACGTCGCCCGGCTGCAGGTCGGAGAGCGGCAACTCGAGGCCTCCGTCCGTTACGACCCCGACGGCGCGATCGCCGAGATCGTCGGCGGCGACGGGGTGATCGCTCGCCGCGCGGCGCTCGACGCCGACCTGCGCCCGGCCGAGCCCGCCGAGGTCGTCGACGGCAACGCGATCGCGCTCGACCACCGGATCACCGGCGCACCGATGATGATCGTCCTGCCCGACGCCACCGCGCCGCGCCCGCCGGCGCTACCGGGTCAGCGCGCCACGCTGGGCGATGCGACCTGGTCGGTGACCCTCGACGCCACGGCGGCCGGCGATGTGGCGCCGGCCCCGCCCGGGCCCGATCGCAGCGCGGCGATCGCCGCGCTGGTCCACCGGGTCGCCGACGACGTCGACGACGATCTGGGCGCCACCGTCGCCACCACCGGCGCCGCCCGGGCGGCCAGCCGTGGCGATTGCACGACCCACGCCCTGCGCTTCGCCGCCCTGGCCGACGACGTCGGCATCGCGACCCGCGTCGTCACCGGTCTGCGCATCGACAGCGGCGCGCTGGTTCGCCATCGCTGGAACCTGGCCTGGAACGGCGACCGCTGGATCGCCGTCGACCCGACCTGGGACGAGGCACCGGCGGCCGCCGCGCTGATCGGCCTCGCGGTGCACGGCGCGCGCGCCGCTGACCTGGCCGCCGCGGACGCCACCGTGTTCGACGGACTCGGCCGGCGCGCCGTGTCGCGCTGACGCCCGTGTTGACCGATCCGGTCACGCACTCGCAGATGAACGTGAATCCGATGGCCGCCTGCTAGCGACCGGCGCTGCGACCGCTCCACGCCTCGTACTCGGCGACCCGCCGGGCAAGCACCTCGAGATCCTCGCCGGCCCGGGCCCGCTCCTCGGCGGCCACCACCAGGAGGCCCATCGCGGCCTGCAGGAACCGACCGCCGGGCAACGCCAGGTTGGCGCCGCGCAGCGCGTACTCGCGCACCTCGTCGATGCGAAACCCGATCGGGCCGACTTGCAAGAATCCACCGGCGACATGGACGGTCTCGTTGCCGACCGCGAGCGCCCGATCGACCTCGCGTCGCGCCGCGCGCCCATCGCCGCCGACTCCGGCGGCTAGCCGGCGACGGGCGTCCTCGTAGACCTCGGGCCGCGCGATCGGCGCATCCCGCGTGTAGGCCGCGAGCTGATCGCAGACCCGCTTGGCGGCGTCGGGCCCATCGACGACGTGGAGCGCGACCTCGAGATCGCCGAGCGCGAGCAGCAGATCGCGACTGCGGCCGCGGCGCCGCGCCTCGGCGAACCGCTCGTAGGCCAGGTAGCCGAAGCCGGCAACGGTGAAGATGCTGCCGGGCAGGATCGCCAGGCCACCGGCGAGCGCACCCAGCGCCGCCACGCCCGAGGTCACGGCTGCGCTCACCGGCGAACGGCCGATCAACTCGACGCGATCGAGCAGCCGGGCGTCGAGGCGGATCACCGGATTTCCCGGCGGCGCGATCACGAGATCGCCGTCGTCGACGCCGATGCCGCTGCGCGGCAGGAGCCGGAGCGGTGGACGCGTGCTCGCCGGTCCCTTGGTCATCGCGCCGGATTCCATGCGCCGGGCAAGGTAGCAGATCTCCAGATCACGTCAGCTCGACGATGCCGCGGTCGACGAGGCGGGCGAACACCAGCAGCGCCTCGGCGGCGTTCACCGGCGCGTGCTGGACCAGCGTGAGCAGATCCCAGCGGCCGTCGACCGCGTGGACCAGCCGCCGTTCGAGATCGCCGAGCCCGAGCTCGTCCAGCTCGCTGGCACCGCGGCGCAGCACCGGCACCGGCGTCCGCCCGTCAGCACTCATCAGCAGGGTGCGCGCCAGGCTGGCGACCCGAGCGCGCTCGATCCGCCGGTAGGCCGCGGCCACCGCCTTGTTGTCGGGCGCGATGGTGAAGGCGCGCGACGCCGCGGTGAGCGCTGCATCCCACGCATCGGCCAGGGCATGACGTTCAGCCTCGGCGACGAGCTCGACCGGCGTCTGCGCGACGGTCTGCTCGACGCTCAACTCGAGAACGCCGAGATCGATCAGCGCCGCCAGTCGATCGAGCACCGCGAACCGCTCACCGCCCAGCGCCGCGACGATGGTGCGAACGCCGCTGCCCCGATCGACGGCGGCCAGCAGCCTGGCATCGTCGATCACTGCGGCCGGGAGCACTGCGGCCGGGAGCGCCACGGCCGGGAGCGCCGCTGCGGGAAGCGCCGCCGCAGGCGGAGCGAGCGCCGCCGCTTCGACGCCGGCGACGCGGCGAAAGCTGGTGTCGTCATCGGGGATCGCGACCCGGATCCCCGGCCAGCGCTCGGCGCGGCGGGCCGCCAGCGCGAGCACATCCGAGACCGCGACCACGGCACGCACCCCGCCCGGCGGTGGCGCCGGTCCCGGCTCGAGATCGAACAAGCCCTCACGCCACAGGACGACGTCGCACAGCGCCTCGCGGATCTTGGTGAGCAGGGCGGTGCGCAGCGCCTCGGGAGCCACAGCGCCATGCTCGACGAGGCGGGCGCCCAGCGGTCCCTTGGTCGAGTCGGCCATCGACGTCGCCAGGCTGCGGTCGTCGATGTGCCCGGCACCGCGCAAGATCTGGCCCAGCTGTTCGGTGGGCTCGTTCGAGCTGACCCAGACCACGGCGCCGGTGTCGAGCGTGAAGGTCCGCGTCACCGCGTCGCCGTCGACCAGCAGCCGCCCGGTGACGCGCCGGCGCTCGACCCACTCGAGCAGATCGACCACGGCCATGGTCTCGAAGTTGCCGCGCAGCACCGATCCACAGTAGTCCGGGGTGGCCGCTGCCGTCGAGTGCGCTCGCCCGGCTCTTCCGCTATCATGTAGCCATGAGCGCCGCCTACATGGTCGATGCCCGCAAGCTCGCGGCCGGCGGCATCGCCCTGGTCGTCGGCCTCGCCGTCGCCGGCTTGTTCGTGTGGATGACGCCGCGCGCCGCCGCCCGCGAGACCCGCGCCGCCTGCGATGGCTTGCGCAGCGAGGTCAGCAATCCAGCGTTCGGAGCCATCCCGGCGACCGCTCCCGACTTCACCGCCCAGGGCCACGACGGCAAGCCGGTCAAGCTGTCGGATTACCGTGGCAAGGTGGTGCTCCTCAACTTCTGGGCCTCGTGGTGCAACGTGTGCCGCGCCGAGAAACCGTCGCTGTCAGCGATGACCGGCGACCTGGCGCAGGACGACTTTGTCGTGGTGACGCTGGCGTCCGACCATGGATGGGACGCGGTCAAGAAGACCCTGCCCAACGGGTCACCGTTCCAGGTCCTGCTCGATCCACCCGCCGACCTCGGACGGCCCGGACCGCTCGACGACGACAACCTCGGTGCCATCGCGCAGGCGTGGGGCATCAAGGCGGTGCCCGAGTCGTTCTTGATCGACAAGAACGGCGTCGTCCGCATGTACATGATCAACAAGCGCGACTGGGACACCTCGGTGGCCGAGACCTGTCTGCAAGCGCTGGTCGACGAGTAAGTCCCGATGGCCCGCATCCTGGTGATCGACGACGAGCTCGACGTCATCCGCCTGGTGGTCAAGATCCTCAGCGGCTGTGGCCACGACGTCCACACCGGTCGCGACGGCCTCGAGGCGCTGACCCTGGTCGAGGCCGACCCGCCTGACGTGCTGGTGGTCGACGCCAACCTCCCGGGGCTGGATGGCATCGAGGTGGTGCGCCGGATCAAGACCAACCCGGCGACCCGCCACGTCCCGGTCATCTTGATGTCAGCGGCCTACCTCAGCATCGGCGACGGCCCCGCGGCCGACGAATACGTGGTCAAGCCGTTCGTGCGCGAGGTGCTGATCGCCAACGTCGAGCGCCTGCTCAAGCGCAGCCTCGCGCGCCCGCCCTCGCCGTCGTCGACGCCGTGACCGATCGGGTTCCGTTCACGATCCTCACTGGCTTCCTCGGCGCCGGCAAGACGACCACGCTCAACCGGATGCTGTCGGCGCCCCACGGTCGGCGAGTCGCGGTGCTGGTCAACGAGCTCGGCCGTATCGCGATCGACTCGAAGCTGATCGTGTACCGCGGCGGCGACGTGCTCGAGCTGGCCGGCGGCTGCGTGTGCTGCAAGCTCGACGTCAAGAACGACCTGTGGGACGGCATCGCCGAGATCGTGGCGCGCGCGCGGCCTGATCAGGTCGTGCTCGAGACCACCGGCGTCGCCGAGCCCGACGCCATCATCGAAGGTCTCGAGCGCCTGCCGGCCGCCGCCCGAGCCCGGATCGCGCCGGCCGGGGTGATCTGCGTCATCGACGCCGAGGCCGGCAGCGCTCAGCTCGACCGCCACGACGAAGCCCGCGCCCAGGTCGAGGCCGCCGACCGCGTGTTGCTGCGCAAGCTCGATCGCGCCGACGCCAGCCAGCTCGCCGCCACCCGCGCCCGGATCGCCACGCTCGGTCCCCACGCCGAGCTGGCCAGCTTTCCCGACTCCGATGACGGCGCCATGGCGATGACGGCCTGGCTGCTCGAGCCGCGCGCCGGACGCCAGCGGGCGCGCCCAGGTCTCCACGACCACCACGACCACGACCACGGCCGCGGCCATCACCACGCTGGCAGCCAGCTCAGCGCCGCGGTGTTTGTCGACGACGCGCCGCTCCTCGCCGACGCGGTCATGGACGTGCTCGCCAACCTCGGCCAGCGCCTGATCCGCGCCAAGGGCTTCGTGCGCCTGGTCGGCGAACGTGACGCCGGCTTCGTGGAGCGCGCCGGCACCACGCTCGAGCTCCGCCGCGGGCTGGCCTGGCCTGGCGAGCCGCGCACCGAGCTGGTGTTGATCGGCGACGACCTCGACGAGGCGGCGCTGCGCCGCGCGCTGTGGGCGTGTCGCGTCGGCGCCCCGTGACCTGATCTCGACCGCGGTGCCCCGCGGTCACGGCAAGGTCGGGTTCACCTCGTCGAGCTGTCCATCGCCAGCGAAGCCCTGATACTCGGCGCTGGTGAGCGCCGCCTGGACCACCTGCAGGTAGACGTACCGGTTCCAGCCCGCGTGCCTCCCGAGCTCCTGGCGATCGATATAGCCACCGTGGTACGCGGCTGCCGACCGCAGCTGGGCCCGCAGCCACTCGACCAGCGCGGCGTAGATCGCGTCGCGCTGCGCGGTCGCCGGGGTCGGTCCGAACACCCGCACCAGCCGAGCCTCGACCAGCCGCCAGCGGGCCTCGATCACGGCCGGCGGCGGATCATCCGGTGCCGCCAGCAACGCCGCCAGCGCGGGCGCGGCCGGCTGGACCGCAAAGCGCGCCGTGGTCGGGATCGGTGGTGGCCGCGACGACGCCGGACCGACGATCCCCGCCACCTCGTCGAGCTGCGGCAAGCCGCTCCGCGGTCGGGACCCCTGGCCGTCGCCGCCCGACTTGCTGCCCTCGCCCATCGACCCCAGCATGACCACCGCCACCACCGTCACCACCGTCAGACCGACCACCATGTTGATCATCCGCTGCATTCCGCATCCTCCCCGGACCGTCAGATCCACGTCGTCAGCAAGAACCACCCCTCGCCGATCCCATCCTGCGACAGGCCGCGGCTGTAGCCCAGCTCGAAGGCGCCGGGGACAAAATAGCCGAAGAACGCATCGAGGCGCAGCGCGCCACCGACCGACCAGCGCACATCGTCGGTCGCGAATGGACCATCGTACGCGGCGCCGGCGTCGACCATTGCCGCGGCGTGCAACCGCTTGACGAACAGCGGCAGCGTCGAGGCGCCGCGCTCGATCTCGACGATCTGGTGGCGGTACTCGAGGTTGGCTAGGTGGAAGATGTTGCCGACCAGGCTGCGCTGCTCGTAGCCGCGCAGGAAGCCGGTCGGCGACGAACGGGTCGAGTTGATGATCGACTGCGCGATGTCCTGCGACGGTGCGCCGCCGAGCGCGAACGCGGCCCCGCGCGCCAGGTCTCCGGTCCGAACCCCGCCGGTCACCCGCACCATCAGGTTGTTGCTCTCGCCCCACGGCACTTTCCAGTAGCCGCGCCAGAACCACGACAGCACCAGCGCCCGCGCGCTGGCGCCGACCGCCGGGTGATCGACCCGCACCGCCGCCGAGCCCTCCATGCCTTCGCCCGGCCCGACGCCGTACAGGAACGCGCGCACGTTGCCGAAGCCGGCGCGCAGCGCGATGCCGGCGGTGCGAAAATCCGAGGCTGGCACCCCGGGTACCGTCTGGTCAGGGTTGCCGATCATCGACGGCGTGCTCAGGCGGCGGAACCAGTCGAAGTCGTAGTCGAGCGAGATCGAGACCGCGCTGCGATCGTTGCGGCGCGCCGGCACGCCGAGCGCGGCCGTGAAGCTGTACAGCTCCTCGGTCCACGGCTGGGCCACGCCGTCGACGCGGAAGTTGGTCCGCCGTCCGATGGCGCGCGCCGCCGCGATCCGCAGGCCGGGACGGAGGCCGCCGTAGCCATAGGCCGCACCCACGCTGATGTCGCCCCGCTCGAGCTCGAGGGTGCCGCCCATCGACCAGCCGTGCAGACCGGCGACGTCGGCGCCGCTGGTCTGCGCCGTCACCGCCTGGCCGAACGAACCGACCGCCAGCGCGCCGGTCCAGCTTCGTGGCGCCAGCGTCTCGATCGCGCGGTACGGCCGCGGCGCGCTGACCACCGCCTCGTCGTCCGGGATCACGGTCGGCGGCGGTCGGTCGTCGACGTAGGGCCGGGCCCGGGCCCAGCGTCGCGGGTCGAGCACCAGCTCGTAGAGATCCCAGCCGGTGCCGACGAAGTCGCCGTAGGCGAGCCGACCGCCGTCCGGCGACACCGTCATCTCGGTGACTCCGCCGATCACGTTGGTGACCTGCCAGATCTGGCCCGGCTGGGCCACCGGCCCTGGCGCCGGTTGCAGGGCGGCGGCGTCCCACGCGAACACGTTGCTGATGCCGGTGCGGTCGCTGGTGAAGTAGAGCCAGCGTCCGTCGGCCGACCAGGATGGATCGCCGTCGAGGGCGCGATCGCGGGTCACTTCGATCACCCCGGGCGAGCGGCCGACGCTGGTGCGGTCGGCGGGCACCACCAGCACGTCGCGGACCCCGCCCGATCGCCAGGCCACGAACGCCAGCCGGCTGCCATCCGGTGACCACGCCGGGTTGAACGCCTGATCGAAGCGACCGCCGCCGCGCCACACCACGTGGCGCTGGTCGGGCTGTCGGCGATCGATCACGACGATCTCGCTGGTCGAGCCGCCGTTGCGCGAATACGCGATGCGCTCGCCGTCGGGCGCGATCGCCGGATCACGACCGCGTTCGCCACGGGTCAGCCGCTGCACGCGATCGGCCTTGGCGTCCCAGCGGTAGAGGTCCTGGAACGCGTACACGTCGCGGAACACCTGACTCTGCTCGTAGACCAGCGCGCCGTCGTCGTCGACATCGAAGGTGCCGACCCGATCGATACGGCGGACGTCGCGGGCGTGACGGCGGTCGCTGCCCACCGGCAAGGCGCGGATGATCGTGTCCCGGACGCCGTCGGCCTCCATCCAGTACAGCTCGCGGCCGTCACGACTGTAGCGCGGGTTGCGCGCCACCTCTCCGATCAGCGACAGGCGACGGCCGTGGCGTGGTCGTCGCCGCTCGACCGCCTCCAGCTGCAGCGTGGCCCGGTCGCGCAGGTGGCGTTGCCAGTCGTCATACAGGCCATCGAAGTCGCGGCCGGCGGCCTCGACGAGCTGGCGGTTGATGCCGAACGGGATGGTGGCGCCGCCGCCGGCGTGTGACATCTCGCGCAAGGTGTCATCGCCGAGGCGGTCGAAGACGTATTTCAGGAAGTGTGAACCGTAGAGGTAGGCGGTGTTGCCGCGCGGAAAGCGGACCGGCGCGTTGGAGACCTCGTCGAGGTCGAGTTGCTTGCCTTGCAGCACCGGCACCCGCAGGTACATGTCGAACTGGCTCGAGCGGGTGCGCCCCGACGAGCTGCGCTTGCTCTCCTCGTAGGTCGCGATGCCCTCGATGATCCAGCGCGGCATGGTCTGGTTGGGCGCCCAGGTCTTGCCGAACACCGCGTTGTAGAAGCTGGGCAACCCGCTGATGGTGTCGAGGTGAAGGATGTGGGTGTACTCGTGCGCGAACAGGCCGTAGAGCCAGTCGTCGTGATCGGCGAGCACCGAGCCGGCGTTGGGCGCGGTGGCGAACAGCGTGATCTGGTTGCGGGGCAAGACCGACGCGAACCCGTTGGCGCCGTCGGTGTCATCGATCACCAGCACGTGGGTCTTGTCGCGTGGCGCATGATCCAGGACCGGCGCCAGCACCCGGTGGCTGCGCTCGGCGACCACGGCGACCCGGCGCGCGACGTCGCCGAGCGGCTCGTAGTAGTGGATGACGAAGTGCTCGCTCTCGATCGTGCGCCACACCCGGTCGGGATCACCGGCGCGCGCCGGCCGCGGCCACGCCGCGAGCATGACGAACGCCGCCGCCAGCGCGATCACGACGGCGAGGCGCGGGCGAGCCATCGCGCTGATTGTAGTAGAGTCGCCGCCATCATGCTGCCCCAGCTCGCCGGTGCTCGACTTCAGCTCGTCGCTTCTTGCCTCGCGCTGCTCCTCGGTTGCGGAGGCGGCAAGCCGCCGCAAGACACCACGCCGACCGGCGGCGGTGGCGATGGCCCCGCGACGCCGGTCGAGCCCGTCTTCGACGTCGCCCAGCTCGGCGTGCCGTGCGGCGACGCCGACTCGTGCCAGGCGGGCGCGCACTGCCAGAAGTACTACGGCATCGCCGGGCCGTCGGGCCCCGAGTTCAGTAGCTGCGAGGTGACCTGCGAAGGCAAGGGCGCCTGCCCGGCGGGAACGACCTGCATCACGATCGCCGACGGCCCCGGCGAGGTCTGCCGCGCCGACGGCGGCGACGTGGCGCCCGAATAGTCCACAGGCCACGCGGGTCATCGGTCCGGAGCGGGTTGTGTGCGCCGGCAATCTCTCGCCCGGCTCGGCGCCGACATCACGTATCGTCGACCGCGATGAAACCGATGACTCGAGTGATCGTCTCGCAGGGTGGCTTCGCGGGCACCCATCTCTACGACCTGATCGAATCCAACCTGACGGTCGTCAACCTGCTGCGCGACGAGGGCTACCCGGTCGACCAGATCACCGCCGAATCGCGGGCCAGCTACTGGGTCGATTTCTACCTGGCGCAGATGAACAACGGCGGCTTTCCGCAGTTCGTCTACAACACGCGATGGGCGCCGATGGTGATCGGCGAGGTCGAGGCCGGTCTGGTCCGGATGCGCGCCGGCGAGCACCTGGACCTCTTCCGCACCCTCGCGGCCCGGGTCGCGGCGCTGCCGAGCGGGACGCTCGACGCGTTCCTGGCCAGTGACCTGTTCGGCGACAACCCGATTCGCGATCAGCTGAGCACCAACGACTTCTTCCCGCTGAACAAGCGGCACGGTCTGATCGAGCTCAACCACGGCTTCCTGCGCGGGTTGCCCAACCTGACCGTGCTATCGATCGACGACATGTTCGCCGCGCTCGAAGATGTGCTCGGTCGGCCGATCGCTCGCTAGCGTGACGATCCGGCGTCGGCGGCGCTGGTCGCGATCGCGGCGTCGGGCCACTCCAGCTCCGCCGGCACCGGCTCGGCGACGGGCTCGCTGGCCGCACCCGCCGCACCGCGCGGTCGCGGACACGCCGTGGCCGCCAGCGCCAGCACCACCACCATCGCGAGCGCCGCTATCTTCAGCGCCATCGCCCTCATCGCGACGCACCGAGTTGCACGCCGAGCTCCTCGAGGTGGGCGACCACCGCTTCGCGGATCTCCTGCGCGGTGGGCAGCAGCATCACCCGCTCGACCAGGCGCTCGAGGTCGGTGAGCGTGGTGGCGCGCAGGACGCCCTTGACCTCGGGGATGGCGACCGCGCTCATCGACAGCTCGGTCAGGCCGAGACCCACCAGCACCGGCGCCACCACCGGGTCGCCGGCCATCTCGCCGCACAGGCTGACCGGGATGCCGGCCTCCCGGGCTGCCCGCCCGGTGTCGCGCAACAACCGCAACAGCGCCGGGTGCAGCGGTTCGTACAGATACGACACCAGCTCGTTCACGCGATCGACCGCCATCGTGTACTGGATGAGGTCGTTGGTGCCGATCGAGAAGAAGTCGGCCTCGCGGGCCAGCATGTCGGCGATCAGCGCCGCCGACGGCATCTCGATCATGATGCCGACCTTGATGGCCTCGTCGAAGGCGACCGCGCTGGCCCGCAGCTCGGTCTTGACCTCCTCGAGCACCGCCTTGACGGCGCGCAACTCGGCGACGCCCGAGATCATCGGGAACATGATGCGCAGCGGTCCGTGCGCCGAGGCCCGCAACAGCCCGCGCAGCTGGGAGCGGAACAGGTCGCGACCGAGGTCGGCGAGGCACAGCCGCGTCGAGCGCAGCCCGAGCGCCGGGTTGGCCTCGTCGAGCTTGGCCTCCTCGAGAAACCCGGCCAGCTTGTCGGCGCCCAGATCGAAGGTCCGGATCGTCACCGGCCGCCCCGCCATCCGCCGCAACACCTCGACCGCGGTCTGGTAGTGCGTGGACTCGTCAGGGACCACGTCGCCGACCATGAACAGGTACTCGGTGCGGTACAGCCCGACGCCGACCGCGCCGTGCGCGACCGCATCGTCGATCTCCTCGGCGCCGTCGATGTTGGCGAGCAGCTGGATCTCGGCGCCGTCCTTGGTGCGGGCCGGCAGGTCCCGGTTGCCGAGCAGGACCGCCTCGATCGCGACCTCGCGCCGCTGCTGATCGCGATACTCGGCCACCGTCGAGGGTGCCGGATTGATGATCACGACCCCGCCACCGCCATCGACGATCAGCAGGTCGTCGTCCTCGACCACCTCGGTGACGTCCTCGAGGCCGACCACGGCAGGGATCTCGTGGGCGCGCGCGATGATCGCGGTGTGCGAGGTCTTGCCGCCGGCGTCGGTGATGAGCCCGGCGACGGCTTGTTTGTGCAGCTGCGCGGTGTCGGCCGGTGACAGGTCGTAGGCGACCACGATGGCATCGGGCGGCGGTTGTAGCGGCCCGGTCTCCTTGCCCAGCAGGTTGCGCAACACGCGCTCACCGACGAAGTCGATGTCGCTGCGCCGCTCGCGGAAGTAGTCGTCCTCGATGGCATCGAACACGCCGCGGATATCGTCGACCGCCTTGCGCAGCGCCCATTCGGCGTTGATCGACTCGTCCTTGATGTAGCCGACCGCGGCGTCCACCAGGTGCTCGTCCTTCACCATCAACTGGTGAGCGGTGATGATGTGGAAGTCGCTCTCGCCCTGCGACGCCGCCAGCTTGCCCTTGATCTTCTCGAGCTGGCGGTCCGACGCCGCGATCGCACGATGCAGGCGAGCGACCTCGGCCTCGACGTCGTCGAGCTCGACGTGATACCGGGGCTCCTTGATCAGGTCGCGACCGACCAGGAAGGCGCGACCGATGGCGATGCCGGCCGAGACCGCAACGCCGACGCGCCGGATCTCGATCTTGCGCGACTCGTCGCCGCGGCCACCCACCCCTACCGATCCTCCCCGAACTTCTCGTCGACCAGCTGGGCCAGCGCAGCCACCGCCGCCTCGGACTGCCCGCCGCTGGCGCCGATCGCGATCGTGGTGCCCTTGGAGGCCACCAGCATGAGGACGCCCATGATGCTCTTGCCGTTGACCTCGTGGCCGTCCTTGGTCACCGTCACGTCACACGGGAACTTGCCGGCGAGCTGGACGAACTTGGTGGCGGCGCGGGCGTGCAACCCGAGTTCGTTCTTGATCACGACCGTGCGCTTGGCAACCTCGGGCATGCTGCTACTCCCCCCTGTCGACGTCGCGATGCCGGACCAGAATGTCCCAGTCGCCGCCGAGCCGCCGGCGCAGCTCCTCGACGATGGCCACCGAGCGGTGGCGGCCGCCAGTACAACCGACGGCGATGGTCACGTACAGCTTGCCCTCGTGCTGGAACTGCGGCAGCGAGAAGCGGAGCAGGCTCTCGACCCGATCGATCAGCTCCTTGCCGTCCTTGTGGTCGCACACGAAGCGCGCCACGTCGGGGTCTCGACCATCGAGGTGGGTCAAGGCCGGCTCGAAGAACGGGTTGGGCAGGAAGCGGACGTCGAACACGAGGTTGAAGTCGACCGGCAGACCGTGCTTGAACCCGAACGACACCAGGGTCACCGCCAGCTTGCCGGTGCCGCCGTAGCGATCCTGGATGATCGACTTGAGCTGGTGCACGTTGAGGTTGGAGGTGTCGATCACCGCCGCGCCGGGGCGCAGGTCGGCGCAGATCTCGCGATCGCGGCGGACCCCATCGTGGAGGTCGTCGCCCGACAACGGGTGGCGGCGCCGGGTCTCCGAGAACCGCCGCAGCAGCGCCTCGTCGGTGGCTTCGAGGAACATGACCTCGAGGCGGTGACCGGCCCCCCGTAGCTGGGCGAGCTGCTCGCGCCACGCCGGCAGCCACTTCTTCTGGCGGCCGTCGATCGCGACCGCGAGCTTGTCGGCACCGCCTTCCTTGGCCATGTACTCGACCAGCTCGGCGAAGAACGGCAGCGGCAGGTTGTCGACGCAGTAGAACTCGACGTCCTCGAGCGCGCGCAGCGCGGTCGACTTACCGGCGCCGGACAGGCCACTGACGATGACGATCTGCACGGCTACTCGATCCCGTCCACGTCGAAGCCACCGGTCGGTCGGGCTTCGGCGATCGCACGGTTGAGCCGCTCCTGGAACTCCTTGGCCGAGTTGTGGCCCTGGAGCTTGAGCAGCTGGTTGCGGGCCGCGACCTCGATGATGGTCGCGATGTTGCGGCCGGGACGCACCGGCAGCCGGACCATCGGGACCACCTCGTCGAGGATGCGGTAGTGACACTCGTCGAGGCCGAGGCGATCGTACTCGTCGCTCTCGACCCACTCGACCAGCTCGACCACCAGCTCGACCTTCTTGGTCTCGCGAACCGCGGCGATACCGAACAGGTCCTTGATGTTGATGATGCCGAGGCCGCGGATCTCCATGTGGTGGCGAATGATCCCGGAACCCGATCCAAACACGAAGCGGGCCTTCTGGCGGATGTGGACGATGTCATCGGCGACCAGGCGGTGGCCGCGCACGACGAGGTCGAGCGCGGTCTCGCTCTTGCCGATGCCGCTCTTGCCGAGCAGCAGGATGCCGATGCCGAGCACGTCGAGCAGGACGCCGTGGATCGACGTCGCGGGCGCCATCTGATCCTGCAGCCACATCGTGGCGCGGACGATGAACTCCGAGGACACCAGGTCCGAAACCAGCAGCGCGACCTCGGCCTCCTCGCAGCCGGCCACCAGCTCCACCGGTGGCTCCAGCCCGCGCGTCACCACCACCGCGGCCGGGTGAGCCGCCAGGACGGTCGCCACCGCCAGCGCGCGGGCCTCGGACGGGATCGCGGCCAGGTAGTCCATCTCGGTGCCGCCGAGCACCAGCAGCCGCTCCTCGTGGAGCTGTTCGTCCCACCCGGTCAGGGCCAGGCCGGGCTTCTGGATGCGCGGCACCGCGATCCGGCGGTCGAGCCCGGGCTGGCCGGCCACCACGCGTAGCTCCAGACGGACGTCGGGGGCCACCAGCTGGGCAGCCGTGACGTGCACGGTGCGGATCGAGCGCGACATCCTAGTACTTCGCGTCCTCCTCGGCGATCACCTGGTACATCGAGTCGACGTCCGGGGCCTCGAGCAGGCGCTTGCGGAACGCCTGGTCCTTGAATACCCGGCTGATCCGGGCCAGGGCCTTCAGATGGGCACCGGTCGACGCCTCCGGCGCCACCAGCACGAAGAACAGAAACGTCGGCTGCTTGTCCATCGAGTCAAAGTCGACGCCGGCTGGCGCCCGCCCGAGGCAGGCGATGATCTCGGTCACCGCCGGCAACTTGCCGTGCGGGATCGCGACCCCTTCGCCGATCGCGGTCGAGGCCAGCGATTCGCGATCGACCAGGACCTTGGTGAGCGCGGCGCGGTCGATGCGCGGGTGTCGCGCCGCGACATGGCCGGCCAGCTCCTCGAGAATGGCGCGTTTCTCGACCGAGGCCAGCGCCGGCACGAGCATGTCGCGAGCGATCAGATCGACGATCTTCATCAGCCGCCGCCCACGCTACCACACCCGGTCGAGGCTAGGCGTGAGTCTCGATCAACCCGAAGTTCCCATCCTCGCGGCGGTAGATCACCGCCACGCGGCCGTGCGCCTCGACCGACCGGAAGACCAGGAAGTCCTCGTGCGCGAGATTGAGCTGCGCGATGGCGTCGTCGACGGTGAGCGGGTTGGCGTGGAACTTCTCGGTCTTGATGACCTTGAACTGCTGGACGTCGGGGTCAGGCGCTGGCTCGGGCGCCAGGTGGTGGAACGCCTCCTCGACGATCGAGTGCGACCACGGCAGCGGCTCGACGTGATGGGGGCGCTGCTTCTGGGTGTCGAGCTTGCCCTTGTACTTGCGGACCTGGCGCTCGATCTTGGCGATCACCAGGTCGATCGACGAGTACATGTTCTCGGTGGTCTCGTGACCGGCGATGCTCAATCCGTTGTGGAGCTGGAAGTTGACGTCGACGCGGTGGTTGTGGCGTTCGGTGCTGAAGACGACATGACAGGCGATGGGATCCGGCAAGTACTTGCGGATTCGATCCATCCGCTCCTTGGCATATGACTTGAGTGCGTCCGTCGGTTCCATGTGCCGGAACGTCACCGAGAATTGCATGAGCCCTCCATGTGTCACGGGCGGCGGATGCTGCCCTGTTGCTCTCGATTCTACCGCCACGCGGCGGCGGTGGTGGGCGAGATGTCGCGCCGTCGTCATTGGCCTGACAACCTTCACCTGACCGCGCGAACGGCGCACGAGGTGCTCGCGCCCGGCCCGAGTTGGATCTACGATCCCGGCGAGTGCTTGGCCCGAGCCCGAGCCCGAGCCCGAGCCCGAGCCCGAGCCCGAGCCGAGCCCGAGCCCGAGCCCGAGCCGAGCCCGAGCCCGAGCCCGAGCCGAGCCCGAGCCGAGCCCGACGAGAGTGCGCTCGACGAGCCGAAGATCGGGCTCGGGCTCCGGCTCCGGCCTGAGGCCTGGGCTCGGGCTCGATCAGGCGCAGGTGGCCCGATCGCTTGCGCTCCCCCACCGGTCGTCCTGAGCTTCTCACCGAAGGGGTTCCGAGATTGCCGGCGAACGAACGCGGGTGGATGATGGTGCGGCGTGGAGGGCAGTAAGGCCGCCGCCTTCAATGGTGCGATGGTGCCCGTTCCT
>CANKMW010000069.1 GCA_947483555.1 Myxococcales bacterium | reverse complement strand
GTCCTTCGACTCGGCCTCGCTGGCGCTCGGCCATCGCTCTGGACGACCGGGTCTTGGATCATCTCGATCAGTTGTGGGCGGCGTGTGACCCTCGCCGGCGGTCACATCGCGGCAACGATGTGATCAATCATGAGAGGTGGGTATCAGGACGGCGGGGCGCCCCCAACGGCCGGCGAGAAACGACGCTTCCGGATCTGCTCCGCGAGTTCAATCATCAGAACGGCGTCACGGTCGCCTACAAGGCGTTCTACAACCGGCTCGCTCGGCCTGGGTTCGCCAAGTTCATGCAGCGGATGTTCGTGCGGCTCGTCGGCGGGCTGGCCATACGCACGCTCGAGCCCGATCGCGGCGCTGCCGTCGCGCGGTTCAAGGACATCGTCATCCCCGGGATCTCACGCCCGGCCGCGTTCCTCGTCGAGGACCGCTCTTAAGATCTCACCTATGACAAACTCCTAGCGCAACCCGCGCGACCTGCGCCGCCGCCGCCGCCACGCGGTCAGCATCAGCGTCGCACCCAGGCCGGCACCGCCGCCGGCGTCGCAGCCGCCACCGGTCGGCGCGGGCGGCGCCGACCACGGCTCGCCGTCATGCGGCGTCGGGTCGGTGGTTGGATCGCGCGGCCCGGTCGCCGGACCGGTCGAGAACTGAAACGACCACGGCTGGTCGTAGACCACGCCGTCGATCGTGGTGATGCCCGCCAGCAGCTCGACGGTCAGGGTCTGGTTCGCTGCCCACGGCTCGCGCGGTCGGATCACCACCGTGTTGCCATCGCCGTAGAACGGCCGCACCGCGACGTCGTAGACCTTGCCGGTGGCGTCGGTGACCCGGACCTTGTCAGCGACCGAGGACGGGATGCCGCGGCCGAACACCACCGCCACCTGCGATTCGACCAGGTCGGGATCGGTCGGGTGACCATCGGAGCCGGCGGGCGGATAGGTGGCCAGGATCTGGTTCTGCACCTCGTCGACGCCGTGCAGGCGGTCCCACAACGACAGCCAGTACGCCGCCACCACCTCGCCCTCGCAGGGCGGTGAACCGGCCTCGTGCGGATCCATGAGGTGATCGGAGGCCCACGGATACTGGGTGCGGTAGCGCGCCACCGACACCGGATCGCGCCCGTTGCTGGCCCCGTACGCGAGCACGAAGGTGTGCATCGCGGTCTGGGCGTTCGACAGCGTGCTGGTGTCGACCGCGATGCCGACCTCGGCGAACATCCCGACCAGATCGTCGACCGGCAGCCACTGCTCGGTGCCGCGGTAGTCGACGCCGGTGGCGTCGACCAGCATCACGTCGGTCGCGGTGTCGAAGCTGTCGAGCAGCGCGTCCGACCAGTTGGCTGCGTCGTAGCCGCGGGCCGCCTCCATGAACATCGAGTCGAAGACCTGGTCGGCCATGCCGTGCGACGCGAAGCCGAGCATGAACGCGACGTAGGGACGGGCGACCCCGCGCGCGTACGGCTCGGGCAGGTTGTCCTGCATCCAGCGCAGGTAGGCGCCGAGGAACGGCTCCCAGTGCGCGGTCTCGCCGAACTCGTGATCGACCGCGTAGCCGCCGTCGGGGAAGATGCTGCCGTTGATCAGCATCACCTGCATCCCGGGATCGAGCAGCAGGCGCTTGAGCTCGCCGTCGGGCAGGTGCTCGATGGCGTGGAACGAGATCCAGGTGTGGGTGTTGACGCCGTTGGCCGCGGCGCGGCCGGCGCCGGCGGCGAGCACCGCGCTCAGGACGGCACCAGCGACGGCGATGCGGGCGACCCGGACCATGCCGTGGATCCTACAGGAACCAGAACAGCTCGGCGACGAAGGCGGCGAAGCCCTCGCGCGAGCGTGACGCGGGGCGTCCGGAACGGGTGTCAAGAGCGGCGCTTGCCTGGCGAAATAGGCGACCGTCGGCGAGCGTCGATCCACCATGGCCGGCATGGTTGCGTCCTCGACCTGGATCCTGGTGGCGATGGCGGCGTGTGGCGGCGGCACGGTCACGCGGGCACCGAGCCCGGCGCCCCCCACGACCGGCCGGTCGACGCCGGCCGCGTCCGCGAACACCACGCCATGCTTCGCGGGCGGCCGACCGCTGGTGGCCGACGAGATCCACAAGCGGCTCGAGAAGCACTCGTGGTGGTGGTCTCAGGAGGAGCCGGACTCGCCGCCACCCGAGGCCTTCGGGTCCTGCACGGTGCACCGAGGCAAGATCCGCGCCGCCGACGGGACGCTGGTCGCCGAGCTCAGCTGCGGGGTCCACATCCTGGTGCGTGGCATCCGCGACGACGTCGGGATCGAGATCGGCGCGCGCGGCGCCGACGTGATGCCGCGCTGGACCGTGCCGCACGGACCACTGGTCTGCATCGGCAACGGCCCCGACCAGACCCGCTGCCGCTACGACCGCCCCGACGACGGCGACACCGACTTCACCACGTACATCGTGGCCGGCGCCCTCGACACCGGCACCGACGCGCTCACCGGCGCCGCCGCCGAGTCGTTCTTCTCGAGCCGCGAGGTGGTGGAGATCCAGCACAGCGTGTGGTGCCACTGACGCGCCCGCCATGGCCTTCGATCCAACCATGGCGCCTCACGTCACGTGAGGGTCAAGTAGGATGTCGCCGACCGGATGAGCGCCCGAACCCTCGTCGTGTCGGCCACGAATCTGATGTCGCGCGGGTTCCTGGTCGTGCCGACCGATCGGCGGGCCCCCGGCGGCGAGCCGGTCAACGCCCTGTTCGCGGTGGCACGCGGCATCCGGCGCGCGATCGCCTTCAAGACGCCGGCGCGGGCCATCGCGGTGATCGACCCGACGCCTTCCCCGGCGTGGCCGGCCTTGCTGCGCGATCAGCTGCCCCAGCTCGCCGAGCTGGTCCGCACCCTCGGCCTGCACGTGGTCGAAGCCGCCGCCGAGGTCCACGTGGTCGCGTCGTACGCGCGGGCTGCGCTCGACGCCGGCGATGACGTGGTGGTGGTCGGCGTCGACAAGCGCTACGCGCAGCTGGTGAGCGATCGGCTGTGGTGGTACGACGCCAACAAGGACGCTCGCTACACCCCCGAGATGGTGCACAAGCGCTTCACCGTTCCGGTGGCGCAGGTCGCCGAGTGGCTGGCCCTGGTCGGCGACGACGACGCGCTGCCCGGCGTGAAGGGCATCGGCGCCAAGGGTGCAACCGGCCTGCTCGAGAGCCATGGCAGCGTCGAGCAGGCGCTGGCCGCGATCGACACCATCGCCGGCCGCACCGGCAACGCGCTGCGCGCCGATCCGGACGCCGTCCGCGCCGAGCTGGTCCGGGCCCGGCTCGACGAGCACCGCGCGCTGCCGCGGCCGCTCGCCGCCGCCGGGTATCAGCCGCCGGCGGCGGCGGACGAGAACGCGCTCCACGAGCGCCTCGGCTTCGTCGAGCTCTTGACCCACGACGGCGCCACCACGCGCGTGACGGTGTGCGAGACCGAGGCGGCGTTGCGGGTGCAGCTGGCCAGCCTGGGCGATCGCCCGGTCGCGCTGCACGCGACGATCGACGACGACGGCGCGCTCGCCGGCCTGGCGTTCTCCACCGGCGACGGCGCCGCGCTGTACGCGGCGGTCGCCGGCCGGGGCCCGCTGCTGGCCGGCCCGCAGGGGTTCGCAACCTGGCTCGAGGATCCCGGCATCGCCAAGCTGGCCCACATGCGCGAGGGCCTGGTGGTCGCGCTGGTGCGCGCCGGCCTCCGCGTGGTCGGCATGATCGGCGATCCGGCGGCGGCCTCGCACCTGACCCAGCCCAGCAACTGGGCGCCGCACGATCTGGCGCTGGTGGCCAAGCATGCGCTTGGCCGCGCGTTGCCCGAGGAGGACGCGGTGCGCGGGGTCGGTGCGCAGCGCAAGCCCTGGTCCGCGATCTCGGTCGATCGGGCCGGCGACTTCGCCGGCCAGTACGCCGACGCGGCGGCGGCGGTGTGGCACGCACTGGCGCCGGCCGTCGAGCCCGCGTTGCTCGCCGAGTACCTCGAGCTGTCCGACACCCTGATCCGCATGGAGCTGACCGGCGTGGCCGTCGACCCCGACGAGTTGACCCGCGCCGAGCACGACTTCGGTGCCATCGAGGACGACCTGGCGCGCGAGATCGCCGTGCTCGCCGGCCACGACTTCAACATCAACTCGTCGAAGCAGCTCGGCACCGTCCTGTTCGAGGAGCTGAAGCTGCCGATCGTCAGCCACACCAAGACCGGCTGGAGCACGTCGATCGAGGCGCTCGAGCGCCTCGAGCACGCCCACCCGATCGTGGCGCTGGTGTTGCGCTGGCGCCTGCTCCGCCGCATGCGCGACAGCTGGCTGATCGGGTTGCGCGCCTGCATCGCCGACGATGGCCGCGTGCATTCGCGCTTTCACCCCGCGCGTTCGTTCTCCGGCCACCTGATCAACACCAACCCCGATCTCGGACGGGTTCCGGGCCGCACTCCCGAGATGGCGCGCATCCGCCGCGCCTTCGTCGCTCGCCCTGATCACGTGCTGCTGTCGATCGACTACAACCAGCTCGGCCTTCACGTCCTCGCCCACCTGACCAAGGACCCGGCGCTGGTCGAGCCGCTGCGCGCCCGCGCCGACCTGCACGCCCTGACCGCGGCGGCGGTGCTCGAGCGCCCGCTCGAGGCCATCACCACCGACGAGCGCCAGCTCGGCAAGGTCGTCAACTTCGCGACCTTCGCCGGCCAGGGCGCCAGCGCCCTCGCGCTGTCGCTCAACGTGTCCGCACAGGACGCCCGGCAGCTGATCGCGCGCTTCGACGTCCGCTACGCTCAGGTCCGCGCCTTCCAGGACCACCAGCTGCGCCTGGCCCGCGAGCGCGGCTACATCGTGACGCTGGCCGGCCGGCGCTGGCCGATCGGCGGCCTCGAGTCGCTCGATCCGCAAGATCGCTCGTACGCCGAGCGCCTGGCGCGCCGCGCGACCCACGAGGGATCGGTGTCCGACGTCGCCCGCCGCGGCCTGCTCGACGCCGACCGGGCGCTGCGCCAGGCCGGCCTGACCGCCCAGCCGCTGGTCCAGATCCTCGACGAGGTCCTGTTCGAGGTCCCGAGCCGCGAGCTGCCCGCCGCCGCCCGCATCGCCGCCGCCGCCATGCGCAACGCCTATCCGCTCGAGGTCCCGCTGATGGTCGGCCTCGAGGCCGGTCCGAACTGGGCCGACCTGGAGCCGCTGCGGGTCGACTGACCGGACCGCGCATCGTCAGTGTCGATCGATCACGAGGTCGGCGATCAGCGGCCGGTGATCGCTGGCCCGCTTGGCCAGCGCGGTCTCGCCCCGGGTCAGGTCGAGCAGGCGCATGGTGCCGCGCACGTAGAGGCTGTCGAGCGCGCGCAGCGGTCCCCAGGCCGGGAAGGTGCGCGGCCGGTGCGCGGCGCCGCGGAACCCGGCTGGCGTCAGCAACGCGCCCAGGTTGCCCCACACGTCGTTGAGGTCACCACCGACGATCACGGGGGTATCGTGGTGGAGGCCCTGAAACGGATGACTGTCGAGGAAGGTGGCGAGCTGGATCCGGCGCTCGTACTGGGCCAGCCCGAGGTGCATGTTGTAGAGGTGCAACGTCCGGTCGTGGCCGTCGTGATGGACGCGCGCGATGGCGTGCAACACGCTGCGCCGTTTCTTGGCCGCCACCGTGAGATCGATGTTGCGGACCTCGTCGAGCGGGAAGCGCGACAGGATCGCGTTGCCGTAGTTCCCGCCACCGCGAACGTCGACGTTGGGGTACCAGGCGCGGTGCGGTAGCTCCAGCGCGTCGGCGATCAGCTCGACCTGCTGGTCGCCGTTCGAGCGGCGGGCGCCGGCGTCGACCTCCTGGAGCAGGGCGACGTCGGGTGCGTAGTGCGACAGCGTCGCCACCGTGCGCGCGAGGTCGTAGCGGCGATCGAGGCCGCCGATGCACTTGTGGATGTTCCAGGTGACGACGCGGAGCTTCACGACGGCCTCACGGCAGCCGGGCTCGGCGCCTCGACCCGGGCCACCACCAGGGTCATGTCGTCGCCGGGAGGAAGGCCGCCCAGATAGGCGGCCAGCTCGGCGGCCAGGAACGCGTGCACGCTGGTCGGATCGAGCCGCGCCGGATCGAGTCGGCGCAGGGCGCGTTGCAGGCGGCGGTCCCCGAACTGGTTGCCATCAGGGCCGCGACACTCGACCAGGCCATCAGTGTACCAGACCAGCACGTCACCCGGCTCGAGTGGACGCGAGGCCTCGCGGGTGACCGGCGCGGTGCCGGCACCGAGCGGGTTGCCGCGCGCCACCAGCGCGGTGAGCGCGATCGGCGTCCCGCTATCGCCGGCCGTCGCCCGGCAGACGTAGGGCACCACGTGGCCGGCGTTGGCGAAGTGGACCTGACCCGCGGCCGGATCCAGGACCGCGGCGAAGCACGTGAGGTGGAAGCGGCCGGCCCCGACGCGCCGGACCGCGATGTCGAGGCTGGACAGCAGGGTGGTGAGCTCGAAGGCGTCGCCCATCACCCGGACGGCGACGTCGCAGGCGCCCTTGGCGGCGGCGGTCACCATCGCCGCGGCGACGCCGGTACCGGTCACGTCGCCGATCACGATCAGCGATCGCTGCGCGGGCAGCGAGTAACAGCCCCACCAGTCGCCGCCGCAGCGGCTGGTCGGCTGCCAGGTGCCGAGCACCTGCGCCGCCGGCGTGATGATGGGCTCGGGGCGCGGCACGAACGCGGTCTGGACGGCGGCCGCCAGCTCGACCTCGCGCGCGACCTCGGCACGCGCGGCGACCTCGGCGGCGACGCGCACGAATTGCAGGGTCGGCGCCAGGCGCTCGGCGACGATCTCGACCAGCCGCAGCTCGCCGCGCCGCAGCGCGCGACCCGACGACCGCTCGAGGATCACCAGCAGGCCGACCAGGTCGTCGCGCGCCACCAGCGGTACCAGCAGCTGGGCGTGGAGGCCGGCGAGCAACCGCTCGAGCGGCGCCCGCAGATCGTCGAGGTCGAGGCCGTCGAGCTCGCCGCGCCACACCGGCCGGCCGTGTTCGACCAGCCACGGGACCAGCAGCGGATCTGGCGTGGCGGCGTCGTCGAGCGCGGCGCCATCCGAGCGCCGCCACGACCAGTCGTCGCGGGCCGGCACGACGACCACGGATCGCGCTCCCAGCCCGAGGTCGAGCACCTCGGTGGTGCGAGCGGCGATCTCGGCGATGGTCGCGATCTGATGGATCTGGCCGGCGTACTGCGCGGCCAGGCGATCGAGCGGGCCCTCGCCGCCCGGGCGGATCGTCCACACCCGGGCGCCGAGGCCGACCGCGAGCCGCGCCGCCAGCACGGCGCCGAGGACCGGGACCGCGGCGGTCCACCCGTCGACGTCGGGCAGCAGCCGGACCGACACCATCCAGGCGACGCCGGCCGTGATCAGCGCGGCGCCGATGGCGATCGGTGCCCGGCTGTCGACGGCACGAGCGCGCAGGAGATCATCGATCAGGATCGAGCGCAGCATGAGCAACGCGCCGGCGGCCACGAACAGCCAGCTCACCGGCGCCCACCCGATGCCATAGGCGAGCAAGACGTCGACCAGCCCCATGAACGCGACCCCGAGCGCCAGGATGCCGCTGCTCAGCTGGCGGCGGCGAACCGCCGAGGTCTCCACCCGCAGGGCCCGGATCGCCGTGAGCGTGCCGACGATCGCCAGCAGCGCCACCCCGGTCGCGGCCGGCGCCACCAGCGGGCCCGGTGAGAAGAAGCGCAGGCCGGATCGAGTCACGATCACCGCATCGACCGCCAGCGTCGTGGCCCAGCCCGCGATCAGGAAGCTCAGCGAGATCGCCGCTGCGAGACCGACCAGCCAGCGCTTGGCGCGCAGCTGCTGCGCCAGCGCGAGCTGGAACGCCATGCCGCCGGCGGTGGCCAGCGGCACCGGCGGGATGGCGACCCGGAAGAAGGCGACCGCGGCTTCATCGGTGGGCGCCGCCACCGCCAGGCCGCTGCCGATGACGAACGGGAGCAGCCCGCCGGCGAAGATCAACACCGGGACCCGTAGCTGGGGCGCGCCGCGCATGAAGATCGCGTACGAGAGCACCATCCCCAGCGCGACCGCGGCGACCACGAATGGGATCGACGCGCTGCCGAGCTGGTAGCTCGAAGCATCGAGGAGCGGGGACATAGGTGGTCACTGCGATCCTGGTGTAGAATTGGTGCCGGTGTCCAGCGACGGCAAACGCCCAGGGCCGTCTCGTGCGCCGGTGACCCTGCCGTTGCCGCCGGGTCCCGAGCCGGACGAGGGCAGTAGTCGCGTGCGCATGAGCATGACGTCGTACGTGCCGGAGACCACGGCCCGCGACCTGCCGGTGCTGCCGATCGAGGCGTGGACGGGCGAGGACACCGACGACGAGATGTTCGAGAGCGTGACCGCCGCGGTGCCGCGCGAGTACCTCGACACGCTGCACGCCATTCCACCGGTGCCGGGCAGCATCGAGCCGCGAGGTGGCGACCGCAACACGGTCCCCGGCATGCGCAAGCAGAAGAGCGCGCGCCGCTTGCCGCTGCCCGCCGATGACTCGACGTCGACGCCGGCACCTCACGCGGTGCCGCTGCCGCGGGCCATCGAGGGCGCGCGGCTCCCGCTTCGACCCGAGGCCAGCGGCGCCCACCCGATGCCACGGGCGCCGGTGCCACCGAGTCCGGCGCCACAGGTCGGCGGGGCGCCGCCCCGGGTCGCCGCCGCGCGGGTCGCGCAACGTCCGGGTGGCAACGCCCTGCCGCAGGGTCGCAGCGTCGCCGGCCGCTACGAGATCCTCGACCGCATCGGCCAGGGCGGGATGGGCAAGGTCTACAAGGTCACCCATACCCAGCTCGGCAAGGTGTTCGCGCTCAAGGTGATCGGCGACAACCTCGCCGACACCGACGATGCGCGCGAGCTGTTCTATCGCGAGGCGCGGCTGGCCAGCTCGGTCAACCACGCCAACATCACCTCGGTCGTCGACTTCGGCGAGGACGAGGACCTCGGTGTGTTCATGGTCATGGAGCTGGCCGAGGGCGAGGCCCTGGCCAAGATGCTCCACCGCGAGACCCGGCTCGGGGTCCGGGTCGCGTGCGACATCATCCTGCAGGTCGCGGATGCCCTCCACTACGTCCACGGCAAGGGCATCGTTCACTGCGACATCAAGACCGAGAACATCCTGGTCAGCGAGCAGCAGGGCACCAAGCGGCGCCAGCTGGTCGTGAAGCTGCTCGACTTCGGATTGGCGCGGTCGCTGGCCAGCGGTCGCGGCTCGGGTCCGCTGTCGGGGACGCCGCACTACGTCGCGCCCGAGCGCATCAAGGGCGATGCCGCGTCGCCAGCGTCGGACATCTACGCGCTCGGCATCCTGTTCTACGAGCTCGTCACCGGCCACGTGCCGTGGGACGGCCCGGTGTCGCAGATCCTCCACGGTCACCTCGACGAGACGCCGACCCCGCCGTCGAAGCTGGTGCCGAGCGGGCTCGACCCCGCGCTCGAGAATCTGATCCTGCGCGCGCTGGCCAAGCTGCCGGCCGAGCGGCACCGCGACATGGCCGCGTTCATCTACGAGCTGCGGACGGTGATGGACATGCTCGGCTTCGGTCGCCGCGGCCGCCGCGGCGGTGGGCCGGGCAAGCGGGTCGTGATCGAGCGCAGCAAGAACGAACGCGACGCCCTGGTCAGCCGGGCGTTCGAGTCGTGCCGGTTGCCGCTGGCGCTGGTCACGGCGCAGGGGATGGTGCTGGTCGCCAACTCGGCCTTCGGGCGGTTCGTGATGGGGATCGCCGTCGAGGTCGAGGGCCTGACCGTGCAGTCGACGCCGCTGGCCGGCGCCTGGGAGGCGTTCGAGAGCGATCTGGGCAAGGCGGCGGCCGGCAACGCGGTGCGGCGCATCCTCGAGATCGAGGTCGAGGGCCGACCGCGGCAGCGGCTCCTGATGTGGCTCGACCCGGCCGCGGAGGGCAGCGTCCTGCTCGGCGTGCAGCCGATCGAGATCACCTGACGCGCCTCGTCTGCTAGGGTCGGCCGCCCATGGTGCCCATCCGTTCCTGCCGCGGCGGCGCGCTCGTCGCGGTCGCGGTGCTCGCCGCGACCGCCGTGCCGGCCAGCGCCGACGCTGATCCCGAGCTCGCGTTCGAGCGCTACCGCTTGCCCAACGGCCTCGAGGTGATCCTGTCGCCCGACCGCACCGTGCCGCTGGTGGCGGTGAGCGTCTGGTACCACGTCGGTTCCGGCTACGAGAACCACGGCAAGAGCGGCTTCGCCCACCTGTTCGAGCACATGCTGTTCCAGGGCTCGAAGCACGTCGGCGAGGATCGCCACTTCGAGACCCTCAAGACCATCGGTGGCGACGGAGTCAACGGCACCACCAACCCCAATCGCACCAACTACTTCGAGGTCGTGCCGTCGAACCAGCTCGCGACCGCGTTGTGGCTGGAGAGCGACCGCATGGCGTACCTGCTGCCGCTGTTGACCAAGAAGAGCCTCGACAACCAGATCGAGGTGGTACGCAACGAGCGCCGCCAGCGCTACGACAACGTGCCCTACGGCAAGGCGCGGTTCGCGCTCTACGAGGCGCTCTATCCCGAGGGTCACCCGTATCGCTACCTCACGATCGGCAAGCACGAGGATCTCACCACCGCATCGCTCGACGACGTGATCGGGTTCTTCCAGACCTGGTACGTCCCCGCCAACGCCACCTTGACCCTGGTCGGCGACTTCGACGTCGCCACCGTCCGTCCGCTCGTCGACCGCTGGTTCGCGACCCTGCCGTCGAGCACCAGGCCGGCGGTGGTCCACGTGCCGGCGCCCCGACCGCGCGCCGAGCGCCGCGTCGTCGAGGACGGCTTCGCCAAGCAGCGCCAGATCACGTGGTCGTGGCACAGTCCGGCGCAGTTCGCGCCCGGCGACGCCGAGCTGGACATCCTGGCCAGCGCGCTGGCGCGCGACGGCATCGGGCGGCTCTACAAGATCCTGGTCCACGAGCGCCAGCTCGCGACCTCGGTCAGCTCGTGGCAGTCCGGCTCGACGTTCTCGGGCATCTTCTCGGTCTCGGCGACGCTGCGCTCGGACGCCGATCTCGCCGAGGTCGAGCGCGTGGTCGTCGCCGAGCTCGGCCGGGTGCGCGCCGGACCGCTCGCGGCCAAGGAGCTGGCGCGGGTGGTGACGGCGGAGGAGGCGTCGGCGATCTACGGCCTCGAGAGCCTGATCGGTCGCGCCGAACAGCTGCAGAGCTACAACCACTTCCTCGACGATCCGGGGCGCCTGTCCTGGGACCTCGAGCGCTACCGCGCGGTCACGCCGAGGTCGGTGCAGGCCGCCGCCACCGCGTACATCGACCTCGAGCGGCCGGTCGTGATCGTGACCATGCCCGGCGGCGCGCCCCGTGGAGCTGCCCAGTGAACCGCCTCGTCGTCGTCGTCGTCGTCCTCGCCGCGTGTGGCCCCCGGCCGGCGCCGCCGCCGCCCGCGCCGCCGCTGCCGCCCGCCCCGCCCGCGGTCACCGACCCTGCGCCACCGCTACCACCGCCCACCCCGGAGCCCGCGCCCGTGACCCAGAGCGCTCGACCGCAAGCCTTGACGTTCCCCGAGGAGGCGTTCCGCGCCGAGCAGCCCAAGGCCGGCCCGCCGCGTCCGTTCCGTCTGCCCGAGGTCCAGACCTTCAAGCTCAAGAGCGGGATCGCGGTCTACCTCGTCGAACAGCACACCCTGCCGATCGTCAGCATCGACCTCACCTTCGATGGCGGCTCGATCGCCGATCCGGTCGGCAAGGAGGGCCTGGCGTCGGTGTGCATGTCGATGATGAGCGAAGGTACCGCCGCCCTCGACAAGCTGGCCTTCAACGAGGCGCTGGCCGACGTCGCGTCGAGTGTCGGCTCGTACGCCGGCGGCGACACCCAGGGGCTGTCGATGTCGAGCCTGAGCAAGCACCTCGACGTCACGTTCGGGCTGTTCGTCGACACCCTGCGCAGCCCCGGGTTCCGCGCCGCCGACCTCGATCGCATGATCAAGCGTCGCCTCGAGGGCCTCAAGCAGGCCAAGGGCAACCCGGAAGCGGTCGCGGGTCGCGTCGCCGGCCCGGTGCTGTACGGCGCCAGCCATCCGTTCGGGCGCATCGTCACCGAGTCATCGCTGCAGTCGATCACCCTCGACGACTGCAAGGCCTACCACGTCGCGCAGGTCCGGCCGGGCGGCGCCCGCCTGTTCGTGGTCGGCGATCTCACCGCCGACCAGATCCGTGCCCGCTTCGACGACCCGGCGCTGGCGGCGTGGAAGGGCAAGGCGCCGGCGCTGCCGAAGCTGGTCAAGCCCGCACGCCCGGCGGCGCGCATCTTCTTCGTCCACGTGGCGGGCGCGGCGCAGTCCCAGGTGTCGCTGGTGCACTTCGGGCCGTTGCGGAGCGCGCCTGACTATCTGCCGACGTCGATCATGGCCGCGATCCTCGGCGGTGGCTTCACCAGCCGCATCAACATGAACCTGCGTGAGGACAAGGGCTACACCTACGGCGCGCGGGCCGGCTTCAACTACAGCCGCCAGTACGGCGTGCTCAGCGCCGGCGGCTCGATGCGCAGCGACGCCACCTACCAGTCGTTGCTCGAGCTGTTCACCGAGCTGCGCAGCTTCGAGCGCGGCACGTCGCCGGCGACCGTCACCGAGCTCGACCGCGAGCGCGCCAGCGCGGTGCTCGGGTTGCCGAGCCGGTTCGCCACCGCCGGGGCGTCGCTGGGCATGTTCCGCAGCCTGGTGTATTACGGGCTGCCGCTCGACTACTGGTCGAGCTACTCGGGCAAGGTCAGCAAGGTCTCGGCGGCGCAGGTCAGGGCGGCGGCGAAGAAGCACCTGGCCTCGGCCGCCGCGGTGTTCGTGGTGGTCGGCGACGGAGACGCCGCGATGGTCGTGCGGCAGGACAAGCAGGACGTCCCGCTGCTGGTCGACGGCAAGCCGGTCACCCTGCGCGAGGCGCTGGCCAAGCTCGCGGTCGACGAGACGTTTGGCAAGGGCGGCCTCCTAGTGCTCGACGCCGACGGCCGGCCGCTGCCATGATTTTCGGTGGCCCGGTAGGTAGACTCGGAACAATGAGTCAATCGAAGGCGACGCGAACCGTGGTCCTGCTGGCCGTGATCTCGGCCCTGCTCGCCGCCGCCTGTGGGCCAGGGCTCCCGACCTACGACTACGCGCAGGAGCCTGATCCACGCAACCAGGAGTGGGTGCTCGGGGTCGGAGACCAGATCACGATCAACGTCTGGGAGGACCCCCGGTTGACCACCGAGGCGACGATCCGGCCCGACGGCACCATCACGATGCCGCTGGTCGGCGACCTGCGCGCGGTCGGCGAGACCCCGACCGCGCTCAAGGCCAAGGTCAAGGCCAAGGTCGCCGCCTTCGTGCCGGGATCCGAGATCACGGTGGCCCTGCGCGGCGCCCACAGCTACCGCTTGACGGTGTCGGGCGAGGTGACTCGCCCGGGCTTGCTGACGCCCGACTTCTTCGTCACGGTCAGTGAAGCGCTGGCGGTTGCCGGCGGGTTCACGCGCTTCGCCAAGCGCAACCAGATGGTGTTGCAGCGCCGGGATGCCAAGAGCGGTGCGGTGCGGACCATTCCGCTCGCCTACGATGCCCTGATCAGCGGCAAGCGGCCCGACATGAACATCGTGCTCTTGACCGGCGACTCGCTGTTCGTGCCGTAACGTCGGCCGGTCGCCAGGCTAGCGGCCGACCGCCCGCAGCATCACCAGCGGGGTCCGGAAGATCACGCGGAGCTCGGTCGGCAGGTAGGTCCCCAGCTTCTCGAGCGAGGCGGTGTAGGCGAGGTCGTAGAGCATCTTGATGCGCATGTCGTCGGCCAGGGCACCCTTGGTCTCGTCGAGGCCATAGGGGTTCTGGAGCGTCGCCGCGAGCGCGGCGATCTCGCTACCCTCCGGCACCTCGCCGGTGTAGCCGAGCGACACCTGGGCCAGGCCGGTGATGCCCGGCTTGACGTCGCGCATGCGCTCCTCGAAGAACGGGATGGCGTAGGCCAGGTTCTCGATCAACTCGGGGCGCTCGGGCCGCGGACCGACCAGGCTCATCTCGCCCCGCAGCACGTCCCAGAACTGGGGCAGCTCGTCGAGGCGCGACCGGCGCAGGAACTTGCCGACCCGGGTGACCCGCGGATCGTCCTTGCCGGCGACGACCGCGCCGGTGAAGCGTTCGGCGTCCGGACGCATGGTCCGGAACTTGTGCATGTGGAACTCGTGAAACCGGAACCGCTTGACGCCGTTCTCGTACCCGACCGAGTCCAGGCTGCCGGCGCGGCGCTGGCGAAAGAACACCGGTCCCGGGGAGTCGAGGTAGATCGCGGCGGCGATGATCGGGGTCAGCGGGGCCGAGATCGCCAGCCCGACGAGCGATCCGACGACGTCGATCGCTCGTTTGACCAGACGGACGCTGGTGTCCATTAGCGGCCGAGGCTACCACGAGGGGCCGGTCGCCTGATATCCTGTCGTGACATGGCCACGGGCTCTGTCATCCGGCTGACTTCGCCGTGCACGCTGCGCCACCGCGGCCTGGCGGTGCGGATGGTCGCCGAGGCCTGTCGGCTCGCCCGCGGCGACGGCAGCTCGCCTGATGATCAGTCGCTGACCTATGATCTACGCGACCCGTTCGACGCCGAGCTGGTGTCGGCGTTCGCCGAGATCTACAACAACATCGTCCTGCACGCCTACCGCCGCCGCGACGGCGAGACGATCGAGATCGCCATCCACGTCTCACCGGGCGCCATGACCGTCGAGATCCGCGACAACGGCTCGACCTTCGACCTGAGCAGCGTCCCCGAACCCGACCTGGATTCACTTCCCGAGGGCGGCATGGGGTTGCACATCGCACGCGCAATGCTCGACGAGGTGGTGTACGAACCGGGCCCCCCCAACTTGTGGCGCTTGACCAAGCGCCACCAAGCAGCGACGACTGCTTCCTGAGCCTCCCCCCAACGAGGTGACTCCGTGCCGATCGACTTCAGCCGCTCCGACCAAGGTGATGTCTCCAACCTGCGCATCGCGGGAACCCTCGATGTGAACACCGCGAGCGAGCTCGCGGCGATCATCGACAAGCTGGTCGAGGCGAAGCGGCCCCGCATCGTCGTCGATCTGAGCGGCCTCGATCTGATCGACAGCTCGGGCGTCGCCGCGCTGGTCGCGCTCTACAAGCGGACCCGCGCCCACGGCGGTCAGGTCTCGGTCACCGGTGCCCGCGACCAGCCGCTGGCCATCTTCAAGCTGCTGCGCATGGACAAGGTCTTCACGATCTAGGCGGGGGTGGCCCTCGGTTGGTGCTCGCGTTGCGCGTCCTGGTCGTCACCAAGATCTTCCCCAACGCCGCCGAACCGCAGTCGGCGCCGTTCAACCGCCAGCAGTTTGCGGCGCTGGCCGGGCGCTGCGAGATCGTCGACGTGCTGGCGACCATCCCGTACTACCCGGGCGCCGGGCTGCTGGCGCGCTGGTCGTCGGCGGGGCGCCTGGCCGAGGTGCCGGCCCACGAGTTCATCGACGGCATGTCGGTGCGGCACCCACGCACGCTGTTCGTGCCGCGCGCCGGCCATGGCACGTGGGGCCCACTCTACGTCGCGTCGCTGCTGCCCTACGTCCCGCGCTACCGCGGCCAGGTCGACGTGGTGCTGGCGTCGTGGGCGTATCCCGACGGCTTCGCCGGCGTGGTGCTGGCGCGGATGCTCGGCGTGCCGGCGGTGGTCAAGGTGCACGGCTCGGACATCAACCAGAACGCCAGGCTGCCCGGGCCGCGCCGCCAGCTGACGTGGGCGCTGCCCCGCGCCGCCCGCATCGTGGCCGTCAGCCGCGCGCTCGCCGACGAGGTCGGCGCGCTGGGGGTCGCGCGCGAGCGCATCGCCATCGTCATGAACGGTGTCGACGGCGAGCTGTTCCGACCCCGCGATCGAGCCGAGGCGCGGGCCGCGCTCGGCCTGCCAGCCAGCGCGGCGATCGCGCTCTACGTCGGCAACCTGAAGGAGAGCAAGGGGGTGCTCGATCTCGCCGCCGCGTTCGAACGGGTGGCGGCGCGCCGGCCCGACGCCCACCTGGTCATCGTCGGTGGCGGTGATGCGCGCCCGGCGCTCGACGCTGCCGCCGCTCGGCTGGCGGGGCGGATGCATGTCCTCGGCCCGCGGCCGCTCGCCGACGTGCCCGCCTTCATGGCCGCCTGCGATGTGCTGGCGCTGGCGAGC
This sequence comes from Myxococcales bacterium, assembly GCA_947483555.1. Taxonomy (GTDB): domain Bacteria; phylum Myxococcota_A; class Polyangia; order Haliangiales; family Haliangiaceae; genus UBA2376. The sequence continues at coordinate 33,460 of CANKMW010000069.1, read as the reverse complement.
TGGGCCGAAGGCACCCCCAACGTCGTCCTCGAGGCGCTCGCCGCCGGCCGCCGCGTGGTCGCCACCGCCGTCGGGGGCGTCCCCGATCTGCTCGCCGACCCGGCGCTCGGTGAGCTGGCGCCCGCCCGTGATCCCGACGCCTTCGCAGCCGCGCTGGAGCGCGGGCTGGCGACGCCGTACGATCCGGTGCTGGTCGCGGCCCGCGGCGCCCGTGGCGGCTGGACGGCGTCGGCGCTGGCGCTGCATCAGGTCCTCGACGACGCCGTGCGGCAACGGTAGCCTCCTGGGGCCTGGGTATGGACAACTCGTCCGTCCTCGCGGCCGATCCATCCCCGCTGGCTTCGTTGCTCGTCGGTCACTTACCAAGGGTAAGCTCCACTCCTCGCGCCTCGCCATCGGGGCGGCTCGACCGCGATCACCGATCGAGTTGCCCATTTCCAGGCCCCTGGCTTCCGATCACGCCCATGTCCGACTGGTACGAATCCGAATCGCCGTTCCCCGAGTTGCTGATCGCCGAGCTCCGGCGCCTCAAGCGGCGGGCGCAGGCGAGGTGGCCGCTGGTGGTCCTGATCGGCGTCGCGCTGACCGCCGCGGTGGTGTGGAAGGTGGCCCGCAAGCCGACCCTGTATCGGGCCCGCGTCGTGCTGGCCATCACCGAGGGTGAGTTCGTCAGCGGCCGCGACGCGACGCCGCTCGGCGAGCTCCGCGACTACGTCGGCAACGTGCTGTTGTCGAACGCCGAGCTCGCCAAGTTCCTCGACGAAAAGCAGCTGTTCGTGGCCGCCCGCAAGCGGTTCGGCGACGAGCTGGTGCTGGCCGACCTGCGCGACGCGTTTCACATCGCGGTGTGGCGCAACTACTTCCAGTATTCGTACTCTTACGACGAACGCCGCACCGCGCGGCTCGCGGTCGCGTTCACCGACGCCGATCCGGCGTTCGCATACGAGATGGCGCGGTCGCTGACCAACCTCGTGATCGCGCGCGAAGGCCAGCATCGCGTCGAGGCCGCCGCCGAGCTGGCCGAGCAATCGAACGACGTGCTGGTCGGCGCCCGGGCCCGGTTCGCGGCGGCCCGGCTGGAGCACCAGGCCGAGGAAGCCGCCCTGGCGGCCGCCGAGCGGATCGGCACGCCGGGACCGATCGCCGTGCATCGCATGCGGGCCGCCGAGCTGGCGGTGGCGGTGGTCCGCGCCGAGGAGTCGTTCTACGCCATCGAGCAGAACTCCACGGTCGAGGCGCTGCAGGCCGCCGTCACCGCCGCTGGCCTGGCGCTCGAGCTCACGATCGTCGACGATCGGCGGCCGGAACGCGCCGAACGTTCGCTGGTGCTCCTCATCGGGGTCGGCCTGGTCGCGCTGTGCATGTTCCTGCCCCTGGCCGGGATCGTGATCGGCGCCTTCGATGTCCGCGTCCACGACCTCGACGACGTCGGCCGCCTCGAGCTGGCCACGCTCGGCCACCTGCCCGGTTTCCGTGGTGACCAGGTCGGGGCGCTTCGCGACCGTGGCGTCGGCGACCGGCGGATGCCATCCTGGTGGCCATGGCGCTGACCCAGACGACGCCCCGCGAGAAGCTCGACCGCCTGCTCCAGTACGTGACCCGAGCCCGCCGCTACTGGTGGCTGGTCGTGGGGCTGGTGGTGCTGGGCGGCGCGCTGTCGGTGTCGGTCGCGGTCACCCAGCCGAAGGTCTACCAGTCAGCGGCGGTCCTCTACTACCAGGAGCGCATGCAGACCAGCCTGCTGCAGAACCGCGACGTCTCGACGGTGAACCGCAACATCGGCGAGCGCTACCGCGAGCTCCTGCTGGCCCGCAGCTCGCTGGTCGAGGTCATCAGGGACGTCAAGCTCAACCCGTTCCCCGAGGTGGTCGAGTCCGATGGTGAGGACGCCGCGGTCGAGGAGCTGCGCGACTCGATCAAGTTCCGGCCGCGCGGCGCCAACACGTTCGTCATCACGTACACCGACGGCAACGCGACCCGAGCCCGCGACATCACCGCCCGGCTGACCGAGTTGCTGCAGGCCAAGGACGCCAAGATCCGCATCGAGCAGGCCCAGACCACGGCCAGCTTCGCCGAGAAGCTGCGCAGCGAGGCCCTCGAGGTGTTGCGCGGCCAGCAGAGCGCGCTCAACCGGTTCCTGGCCAAGAACCCCGAGTTCGCGATCGACGCCATCGGCGGCCAGGGCGAAGGTGCGTCGATCCGCGCCCAGCAGGATCGCGATCGCAGCCAGGCCCGCACCCCCGCCGAGACCACCTTGCAGGCGCTCGAGCGCCACCGCTCTCGCATCAAGGCGCGCATCGCCAACCCCAACGCCCCGCCGCCGCCACCGCTCCAGCCGCGTCAGCCTCGGGTGCGCACCGCAGCCCAGATCGCCGCCGACCAGCGGGTCGCCGAGGCCGAGCGCGAGCTCGACGGCGCCGAGCGGGCGCTCGCCGAGGCGCTGGGCAAGTTCACGGATCGGCACCCCGACGCCGTCAAGGCGCGCGATCGGGTTGCCGCCGCCAGGTCGCGGGTCGCGACCGCCAAGGCGGCGGTGCCGGCGGATGTCGCCGATCCGGACGACCCGATCATCGCGGCCGGGCCAGTCGACAAGGCCCTGCTCGAGAAGCAGCTGGCCGAGGTCGAGCGCGACATCGTCGCCGAGCGGGCCCGGCAACGCGGCGCCGCGCCGCCACCCGGCGCCGAGACCCCGGCCACCAAGGCGAACTGGGTGGTCCAGCTCGAAGACGAGTACCAGCAGCTCAAGCTCGACGTCGAGGAACAGCGCAAGCGGGTGCAGAGCCTCGCCGACAGCGCGTTCCGCACCAAGATGGACGCCGACCAGCGCGCCGCCGAGCAGGGCGCGAGCCTGTCGGTCGTCGATCCGGCATTTCGGCCGCTCAAGCCGATGGGCAAGGGCAAGAAGCTGGTGGTGATCGCCGGCGTCATGCTGTTCACGGTGATCGGCTGTGGGCTGGCGCTCGGCCTGGCCCTCATCGACGATCGCATCTACCGCCGCAGCGATCTCGACGCGCTCGGTGTGGCGCCGACGCTGGCGGTCATCCCACGTTCGCGCGTCCGCTCCCGGCGCACCCGCAAGGCGTGATACGCTCGCACCGGAACGGGTACAGATGACCAAGCGCGGCAAGTTCGGTCAGCGTCCGGGCGCCCCCGACGACGATCTCGATGTGGCGACGCGGGCCGGGGCCCCGCTGCCGCTGGTGACCCATCCGATGGCGGCGGTGCGCCCCGACTTTCGGGCCGACGCTCGCGACGAGGGCGGGCGTGCCCTCGCCCACACGATCGCCCTGCCGCCCGACGGCGCGCGGGCCATCGAGGCCGGCCGGCCGACCATGGCGATGCAGCCAGTGTCGGCCGGTGGCGTGGTCCCGACCCGCGAGCCGGCGCCGGAGATCGGCCTCACCCAGCATCACCTGCCTGACGACGCGACGCCGGACCCGCGCCTCATCCTGCACCTCGCCCCGGACTCCGAGCGCGCGGCCCACTTCCGCGTCTTGCGCCACCACCTGCTCGAGGTCGGTCGTCCGCAGGTGGTGGTGGTGACCAGCCCCAAGCCCGGCGAGGGCAAGACCACCACGGCCGTCAACCTGGCGCTGGCGCTCGCCGAGTGCGGGCGAGCCAAGGTGTTGCTGGTCGAGACCCACCTGCGTCGACCGCAGCTCGCTGGCATCTTTCGGTTCGTGCCGCCATGGTGCTTCGCCGAGCAGCTCGCGGCCCACCGCCATCAGCCGCTCTTGCCGTGGGGCCTGGTCGACATCCCGCAGCTGTGGCTGCACGTCGCCGCCGTGAACCCGCGCGCCGAGCAGGCCCAGCTCGTCGACGCGCCGGCGTTCGCGATCGCGATGGAGCGCCTGCGCCTCGGCGGCTACGATCACATCGTCATCGACGCGCCACCGGTGTTCGGCACCGCCGAGGTCAACCTGCTGCAGGACGCCGCCGACGGCGTCATCCTGGTCGCGCGCGGCCGCAAGACGACCGCGCGCGAGATCAGCCGCGCCGTCGAGCAGATCACGACCGCCAAGCTGCTCGGTACCGTCCTGCTCGAGAGCTAGCTACAGCGTGCCCGGTAATCCCAGGTTGGCCGAAGTAGTCAGCTCGCGCCGAACGCCTGGTCGCGATAGCGCTCGAAGGTCGCCCGCGGATTGAGCCGCTCGCCGAGCGCCAGCACCGACCGGTCCTGGTCGCCCATCATCATCGAGACGAAGATCTCCTCGCGCGCCTGGCCGGTGCCGAAGCAGCCTTCCTCGTCGAGCGCGTGCAGCACGCGGAAGAACACCTCGTGCGTGCGCGCCACGAACGCGTCGAACCGGGCCCGCTCGGTCGTGACGTCGATGTCCCGAAGCACCAGGCTGAGCTTCCACAGCAGGGCGTTCACGTCGTCGAAGTGGTCACCGACCTCGTCGTGGTGCGGCGAATCGGCCGGGCTCCACCGCAGCTTCGCAGCGATCTCCTGCTCTGTCTTCGCCGCGTAGCGCGGGTTCTTCCGGTAGCCCGCCACCACTTCCGCGAGCCCCTCCTCGCTCATCGCGGTCGTCCCGACGTAGCTGAGTTCGCCCGACGTGAACAGCGCCATGCCGTAGAAGTGATTCCGCGGGTTGTTCTCCCGCAGCTCCTCGAACCCCGCCCGCGCCGCCGCCAGCATCGCCTCCTCGAGCCCGTCGAAGTCGAACTCCCGCTTCGCCCTCGTCTTCGGCTTTGCTTTCGGCTTCGTCTTCGGCTTTGCCTTCGGCTTCGTCTTCGCCTTCGGCTTCGTCGTGGCCTTGGCGGGCTTCGCCTTCGCCTTGGGCTTCGGTTTCGTCTTCGTCTTGGCCATCGATCGTTCCTACCACGCCCCTTCCGCGCGCATCGCGGCATCGAGCGCCTCACCGAGCGCGGTCGTGACACGTCTGGACACTTGTCGCAGCCGTCCGAAGTTCGGACACTGGCCGGACAGCCCGCCGCATCCGCCGGCGAGCCCCGCGTCCGAGATCCGGCCGCCGCGCGCGCCGGGGCCGACCGCGATCGAGCTGCCACCTGGCTGCCACGCGGCACGGAGCGAGTAGCGATCCGCGTGGCCCTGAGCGATCGCGAGTTGCTGCGGTTGCGCCCGACCGTCGGCGCGCGGCTCTTGCTGGAGCTGGTTCCCCGCCGGCCTCGACTTCGATCCCGCCAAGCCCGCCGAGAAGCCCGCCGCGCACGTCACCGGCACGAGTGAGGGATCGCACCCGCCGTTGGCGGTCAGGTTGTCCCGTCCCCGTCGCAGGCTGCGTCGGGCCGGCCAGGCCGCTAAATTGCCGCTACTTGTCCGCATCCTTCACGGCGACGTTGAAGCTGCCGGTCGCCTTGGTGCCGTCCGTGCTGTTGACCGCCTCGAACGTGCCGCACACCCGGGTCGGGGTGGACACCGTCACCGCCGCCGTGCCCGCGGTGAGGATGGAACCGCCACCACCCTTGGCGAGCACGCCGATCTCGAAGAACTTGCTGGTGGCGCCGAAGCCGGCGGGGTACGTCCCGGCGAGCAGCGGGCTCTTGCGGTAGACGTCCCGCTCCTGCTCGAAGGTCGACGGCGTCTGGTCGGTGTGGAACTCGACCACCACGGCGACCTCGCCCGGCTGCTCGGGGTTGTTGAACGGGACCGTGCTCCGCGACGACAGCGTGTCCCGCAGATCGTAGTTGCCGAAGGCGATGCTCACGCTGCGCCCCCGCTGGCCTGACTCCGGGCGGTCGATGGCCGCGAAGGCGATCGTGCTTTTCAGCGTGAACGCCGGCGGCACGTCGACGGCGTCGGTGCCGAACTTCACCGTGACCGCGTTGGTCTCGGTGCACGTCGGCTCGCTCGGCCGGTCGTTCTTGTTCGAACTGCAGCTTGCAACGCCGAGCAGCAGGGCGACGACGGAGACCACACGCGGGATTGAGCGCATCGCGTCATCATACGCGGGCGCGCCCGCTCGAAGGCCACGCCGGCACGCCGATGATGCGGGCTGCCGGCGGGGTCGCAGCCGGGCCGCTGGTGGGAACGCCCGAATGGTGTCGTCGGCGAAGGCCACGGGCAAGGTCCGCATCGTGCCGACCAGCGCGTCTCGTCCTCGGTCGACGCCGCACCATCGGCGGCGATCACCCTGGCCAGGTCGTGGCCGTGGACGTGGGGATACTGCGCGAGTCGATCAGGGAAGGGCCTGGAGGCCGTAGGGGGGGCGGCGAGGCGTTGACGAGGACCGGGCGCGGTGCCAGGCGAACGCGACCAGCCGATCAGCGCCGCGCCACGTCCTCGATCGTTGCGCCCGGGATGGTGGCGGCGAGGGTCCGGTACCAGCGGGTCGCGGCGGCGGTGCGGCCGTCGAGGGCCCGGGTGCCCCACACGATCGAGAGCAACACTCGGGTCGCGGCGTGGGTCTTGGTGCGCTGGGCGTCCTTGACCGGCGTGCCGCACGGGCCGCTGACGTCGGTGAGCGCGCACAGGCCGCCGGCGTCGATGGTCTGGCCGGACGGATTGAAGACGTAGGTCGTGCCGGGCGCGCACACCGCGATGGTCAGCGGCGGCGCCACCAGGTCGAGGTCGATCACGCTCACCGGCAGGCCACTGTGGAGCGACACGTGGTTGCAGACGTCGACCGCCGGGTTCACCGCCGGGAAGCGGCCCTCTGCAGCGGCCTGGACCAGGTACTCCGACGCCGGCTTGCCGCGGCCCGAGGGTTTGTAGCCGCCGTGGCGGAGCAGCGCGCGCACCGCTGCGCGGACCTCGTCACCCAGTGTGGCCAGCGCGGCCGGGGCGTCGGCCGGATCGCCAGCGTGATCGGCGGTCCAGCTCAGGTCACCGAGCGGCGCGCTCAGCCGGGTGACGAAGGCGCCGACCTCGAGCAGCGGGTGCGGCGCCACCGCGATCGTGACGGTCATGGTGGCGCGGACGATGCCGCACCAGCGCCGTGTCGGCAAGCGACCAGCTCGTCGAGGATACGCTGCCGCGCCGCCTCCCAGTCCGCCTCGTCGCGCGGCCAGGTGGCGCGCTGGCCGGGCCCGACACCGGCGAGCGCTCGCGGCACCATCGTGCGCGCGATGGCATCGGCCGCCGGGCGCCCGGCACACCCGGCCAGCGCCTCGAGCAGCGCTCGATCCTGGATCCCCCGCCGCAGCGCCTTGAGGCGCAGCGATGGCAGCGCGCCCGGGAAGGCGAGCACCCCGTCGAGGTTGCCGTGATCCTCGCCGTCGTCGAACGTCAGGGGGGCGGTCACGAGGTCGTGCGCCGGCGCGGCGTCGCGGCCCCGGTTGTGACGATCGCGCCAGTACAGCGCGTCCCACACGTACCAGAGCGGCACGTCGTACCGGTAGGCGATCCAGCCCCACGAGCGGACGCCCGGATCGGCGGCGTCGAGCACCATGGCGCCCGCCCACGGTGGCGTGCCGTTGTAGGTCCAGGCGCCGGGGACGACGCCGGCCGCGAACGGCGAGATGTAGACGTCGACGTCGTCACCGAGCAACCAGCTCGGTCGCTGGGTGACGGCGTAGAGGAAGCGGCCGGGGCCGCCGCCGGCGGCCCGCACCCACGCGGCGCGGGCGCGGACGCGGAGCTGAGCGAGGATCGCGCGCGGCTCGTCGATCGGGATGGCGAACGGCACCTGGCCGGTGCCCGCGGTGCGCGCGATCCAGCCGCCGACCTCGACGGTGAGGGCGGCGTGGTCGCGGGGCAACAGCACCGGCAGGTAGGCCAGGCCGGCGACCAGGTCGCGGCGCTCCGGCCACGACTCGGCGGTCAGCTCGGGCGAGGCCACCACGCCGTGGGCGCGGAACAGCGCTGCCTGATGCCGCTCCTGCGCGAGCGTGTCGGCGCCGGGCGGCAGGCCGTGAGCGTGGCTGACCTCGGTCGCGTCGTAGTAGGCCCACACCCGCGGCGCCGCGGCGATGTCGGGCAGCTCGACGTCCTCGATCGTGAGCTCGACCGGCAGGCGGCGGTCCCCGACGCTGAGCCAGCCGCGGTGCACGCCGGCCGCGGCGTCGCGGCCGACGGCGACGTCGAAGAACGCCGAGCGCGCCACGGCGAGCGGCGGTGTCGCCGGCGTCAAGCGGTCGGGGTAGCGCCCCGGCCCGCGGCTGCCGCCATACATCGACGTCGACGGCGAGGTCACCAGGTGATGGTCGACCGCGTAGCTGTCGATCCGTACGCCACCGGCGCCGATCGCCAGATCCACCGCCACCGTGCCGCGACCCTCGCGCACCACGTGCACGCCGAGCACTTCGCCGCGCGCCGCCCGCAGCCGCACGCGCTCACCATCGAAGAACGGCGTCCGGGTCGGGAGCGCGTCGGTCCAGCGTGGCCGCGTCGCCTCGCCCACCACCGCCAGGGCAGCACCGTCGGGTCGCGTCTGGCACCCGCCCAGCGCAGCCAGCGCGCCCAGCACCACGACACGCTTCATGACGCGACGAGGTCGGCCATCGTCACCAGCTCGTAGCCGTCGCCGAGCAAGGCTTCGATCACCGTCGGCAACGCGGCGAGGGTCCAGTCGTGGCCCTCGTGGAAGAGCAACACGTCGCCGGGGCGAACCCGCGCCGGGCTGCAGCGGGCGGCGATGGTCGCCGGCTCGGCCGGTTCGTAGTCCTGGCTGTCCAGGGACCACATGCCGATCACGAACCCGGCGGCGAGCATGGTCGCGGCCTCGATCGGGCCCATCGCGCCATACGGCGGTCGCACCCACATCCGACCCTGCGGCACCGGGCCGATCGCGCGCCCGGTGCGCGCCAGTTGCGACCACAGCGCGCGCGCCGAGATCGCCGTGAAGCGCTGGTGGTCGTATCCATGGCCACCGACCTGGTGACCGCGCCGCAGATACTCCGCGATGGCGCCGGGCCGCGCCTCGGTGAGGTCGCCCATGACAAAGAACGTCGCGGCCACGCCGTAGCGTTCGAGGATCTCGAGGTATCGCGGCGTGCGATCGTCGGGCCCATCGTCGAAGGTGAGCGCGACCCGGCGCAGGTGCGGGGTGCCGCGCCACACCATGCGGCCGCCGGGCAGGCGCTGGAGCGCGCCCGTCACCGAGGTTCGCACGCGGTCGAGGACGGCCATGCAATCACCGATATCCCGTAACTCCCGACGACGCAACAAGTCTGAGGCCGGTTCGCGACCGAACGCCGCCTTTACAAGTCCGCCCACCATCCGTACCTTCCGCGCGTGTCGTCTCCTGCCGGGATCATCGCGTTCGCCAAGGACTGGCACGAGGATCCCACCAGCAACCACCACGTGCTGCGCGAGCTGGCGCGGACCCGGCGCGTGCTGTGGCTCAACTCGGTGGGGACGCGGACGCCCAGCCTGTCGAGCGGGCGCGACCTCGGCAAGATCCGCCGCAAGCTGGGTGAGTTCGCGCGCGGCGCCGTGAACGTCGAGAACGATCTGTGGGTGTTCTCGCCGCTGGTGTTGCCGTTTCCGCACAGCGCGGTCGCCCGCGCGCTCAACGCCCGCATCCTGCGCGCGACCATCGCGGCGCTGCGCTGGCGCCTCGGCCTGCGCGAGTTCGACCTGTGGACCTTCCTGCCCAACGTCGCCGACTACGTCGGCACGCTCGGCGAACGTCACGCGGTCTACTACTGCGTCGACGAGTGGTCGCTGTTCAGCTACCTCGACGAGCGCGAGACCCGGCGGGCCGAGGACGCGCTGCTGCGCAAGGTCGACGTCTGCTTCGCCATCAACCATGCCCTGGCCGACAGCAAGCGCGCGGTGTGCGCCGCGACCCACGTCTCGCCGCACGGCGTCGACCACGCGCAGTTCGCACAGGCGCTCGATCCGGCGCTGCCGCTGCCGGCCGACGTCGCCGCCCTGCCGCGCCCGATCGTCGGCTTCTACGGCACGATCCAGGACTGGGTCGACCTCGACCTCATCGCGGCGGTGGCGCGGCGCCGGCCGTCGTGGAGCTTCGCGCTGCTCGGGCAGATCATGGTCGACGTCGAGCGCTTGCGCGCGCTGCCCAACGTCCACCTGCTGGGCCGCAAGCCGCACGACCAGCTGCCGGCGTACTGCAAGGCGTTCGACGTCGGGCTCATCCCGTACGTCATCTCCGAGCGCATGACCTACGTCAACCCGATCAAGCTCCGTGAATACCTGTCGGCCGGAGTGCCGGTGGTGTCGACCGCGGTCCCCGAGGTGGTCCGTCACGGCCACCTGTGTACGATCGCCAGCACTCCCGACGAGCTCGAGGTGGCGATCAGCCACGCGCTCGACGACACGGCGGGCGCGCGTCAGGCGCGCTCCGACACCATGAAGTCCGAGACCTGGGCGGCGCGGGTGACCGAGGTCGCGCGCATCGTCGACGAGTTGCCGGGGAGGAAGCCACCACCATGGCCACGTCCCGCGGTCTGAAGGCCGGCATGATCGGTGCCCGCGACACCTGCGAGTTCCACGTCGCGGCCGTCCGCGCCTTGCCCGACGTCGAGCTGGTTGGCGTCGTGGATCTGGACGCCAGGCGCGCCGCGGCCTTCGGCGAGAAGTTCGGCGTCAAGACGTTCGCTTCGCTCGACGAGCTGGTCGCCGCGGGCGCCAACGTGATCCACGTGCTCACGCCGCCGTCGTCGCACGCCAAGATCGCGATGGCTGCACTCGACCACGGCTGCCACGTGCTGATCGAGAAGCCGCTGACCGAGGATCCCGAGCAGGGCCGGCAGATCGCCGCGCTGGCCAAGCAGCAGGGCCTGACCGCGACCGTCAACCACTCGCTGCTCTACGATCCGCAGGTCGTGCGGGCGCTGGCGGCGGTGAAGTCCGGTGCGCTCGGCCAGGTGGTCTCGGTCGACATCCTGCGCGGCTCCGAGTACCCGCCCTTCGAGGGCGGGCCGCTACCGCCGCACTATCGCGACGCCGGCTATCCGTTCCGCGACCTCGGCGTCCACTGCCTGTACCTGCTCCAGGAGCTGCTCGGGCCGATCGAGGACGTCGAGGCGTCGTGGCGGTCGCTGGGCGGCGATCCCAACCTGGCCTTCGACGAATGGCGCGCGATGGTGCGCTGCCAGCGCGGCCTGGGTCAGTTCCAGCTGTCGTGGAACGTCAAGCCGATGCAGAGCCAGATCATCATCCACGGCACCAAGGCGGTGCTGCGCGTCGATCTGTTCGCGATGTTCCACGGCAAGCGGACGTCGACGCCGCTGCCCAGGGCCGCCGAGCGGCTGGTCAACGCGTTCACCGATTCCCTGCAGCCGCTGGTCGACGTCCCGGTCGGGGTGTGGAGGTTCTTGCGCAAGGAGGTCCAGTCGTACCAGGGCCTGCGCAACCTGGTCGCCGACTTCTACCGCCGGCTCGCGGCCGGCGAGCCGCCGCCGGTCTCGATCGAGGACGCCGTCAAGGTCGTCGAGTGGGTCGAGCAGGTGGCGCGCGCCGCCGATGCCGAGCACGGCGCGCGGCTGGCACAGTTCAAGCTCTCCGACCACGTGCCGTTCCTGGTCACCGGCGCGGCGGGCCTCCTCGGTGGCGCCACGCTGCGGCGCCTGGTCGCCGATGGCCACCGGGTCCGGGCCATGGTGCGTCGCATCCCGGCGCGGCCGGTGCCGGGCGTCGAGTACGCCATCGGCAACCTCGGCGATCCGGTCGCCGTCGACCGCGCGGTGAAGGGCGTCCAGACCGTCATCCACGCCGGCGCGGCCACCAAAGGCGGCTGGCCCGAGCACCTCGGCGGCACCGTGGTCGGGACCCAGAACGTGATCGACGCCTGCAAGCAGCACGGCGTGAAGCAGCTGGTGCACATCAGCTCGATGTCGGTGATCGACTGGGCCGGCACCGCCGCCCGCGGCGGCACCGTCGACGAGCGCGCGGCGCTCGAGCCTCGCCCCGGCGAGCGCGGCGCCTACACGCGGGCCAAGCTCGAGGCCGAGCAGCTGGTGGTGGGCGCGGCGGCCGCCGGGTTGCCGGCGGTGATCTTGAGGCCGGGCCAGATCTTCGGCGGCGGCATCCAGCTCCTCAACGGCGCCGTGGCGCGCCGTGCCGGTGGTCGCTGGCTGGTGCTCGGCGACGGCAAGCTCGAGCTGCCGCTGATCTACATCGACGACGTGGTCGACGCGATCGTCGCGGCGGTCGACCGCACGCTGATCAAGGGCGAGATCATCCAGCTCATCGACAGCACGGTGCTGACCCAGCACGACGTGCTCGAGCTGGCCGGTGGCGGCGCGCCGGCGATCCGCGTACCGCGAGCCCTGGTGTTCGGCCTCGGCAAGCTGTCCGAGCTGCCGATGGGCGCGCTCGGCCGGTCGTCGCCCGTCGCGCTCTACCGGCTGCAGTCGGCGCTGGCCCGGCTGCGCTGGGGCGCCGGCAAGGCCGAGTTGCTGCTCGGCTGGCGACCGCGCGTCGGCGTCCGCGAGGGCATCCGCCGCGAGCTCGGCGCTCACGCCGTGGGGTCCGAGTCGAGGTCGAGCAGCCGATGACCACGCCGCGCCCGACCTATCGCGTCGAACGTGTCGCGCCCGCCGACGGCCGCGATGATCTGCTGCGCTTGTGGTCCGACAACTTGCACGTCGAGGGCGGGGTCGAAGCCAAGTTCGACTGGCTGTACCGCGACGCCCCGCTGGTGCCCGACGACGTCTTCTTCTTGCGCACCGGTGACGGCGCGGTGGTCGGCACCGCCGGTGTCGGGCTGCGGCGGTTCCAGCTCGGCGCGGGATCTGGAAGCAGCGGCGGTGGCGATCCGGCGCGCGATGCCATCGCCGGCCTGCTCGCCGATCTGGCGGTCGACAAGGCGCACCGCTCGGTGGGACCGGCGCTGGCGCTGGTGCGCGAGGTCAAGGCGTTCGCGCTCGGCCGCCACGAGCTGGCCTACGGGTTCCCCAACGCGCTCGCCGAGGGCGTCTTCAAGCGGGTCGGGTACCACCCGCTGGGTAACATCACCCGCTGGGCGCGCGTCCTGCGTCACGCCGACTACGCCGGCCGCGTGCGCGAGCTCGAGCTGTCGCGAGTGCCGCCGGCCGCGCGCGAGCTGCTCTACCGCGCTGCCGAGCAGCCGTGGTTTGCGACGCTGGCCGGTGCGGCCGTCGATCTGGCCCAGCTCGCGCGTCGTTCGCCCGCTGCGCTCGAGGCGGCGCGCCGCCTTCGCGTCGAGGCCCGGCCGGCGCTCGACGGTGGCGGTATCGACGCGTTGTGGGCCCGGGCCCGCGTCGAGTACGGCGTGGTCGCGCATCGCACCGCGTCGGTGCTGTCGTGGCGCTTCCCGACCGCCGCGACGCGGACCTGGTACGGCGGCCACGCCCGTGGTCCCGGCGGCCTGCGCGCCTACGCGGTCGTCGAGCGCAGCGACGATGGGAGCGCGCACATCCGGGACCTGTTCGGCCACCGACCCGACGTGCTCGCGTTGCTCGAGCTGCTGCCGGCGCTGCTCTACCGCACCGGCGCCACCAGCCTGTCGATGCGCTACCTCGGCGCGCCGTGGCTGTCCGAGGCGCTCGCCGCTCGCGGCTTCTCGACCCGCCAGGCGCGGCGCCTGATCGTGGTCGGCACGTCGGAGACGCTGCCACCCGAAACCGCGGCGCTGGTCCGCACCCCGGACGCCTGGCACCTGACCGATTTCGACGAGGACGCCTGACCGCGATGCCACTCACCACGCTTGCCCTGCCACCGTCCCGGTTGGTCGAAGACGGTCGTCAGGTGGTCGGCCGGTTCGGCGCTCCCGCCGAGCGCAACAACCTGATCGACGCCGACTACCGGGGCTGGCCGCGGGCCCTGCGCTGGTGGCGACTCAAGGAATGGCAAGCGGTGCAGGTGGCGTCGCCGCGGCTGTTCGCGAACCTGGCCCTGTTCGACGCCCGCCTGATGCAGCTGCGTCAGGTGAAGGTCTACGACCGCGACCGGGGTGTGAAGCACGTCCACGAGCGCAAGCTGCCGCCGCGCGCGCTCCGCATCGCCGATCAGCTCCATGATTCGGTCAACCGTCACGCCGACCGCGGCGGCGAGTTGACGTTCCGCAACCGCTTCGCGTGCGGGCGGATCGAGGTCGAGGTCGAGCTCGCCGCCACCGCCGACGCTCCGCGGGTCGCCGGTCGCTTCGCGCTGCTGTGCGATCGTGGCGCGTCGCAGGTGGTCAGCCTGCCGTTCGCGCACGGCGGCATGTACTCGCACAAGGGCATGTTCCCCGTCGAAGGTGAGCTGACGATCGGCGACCAGCGGGTGCGACTCGACCCCGCCGAGGCGCTGGCGCTGCTCGACGATCACAAGGGCTACTACCCCTACGTCATGCGCTGGGACTGGGTGACCTGTGCGACCTGGCAGGGCGGTGAAGCGCTCGGCTTCAACCTGACCCGCAACCAGTGCCGCGATCCGGTGCACCACAACGAGAACTGCGCCTGGCGCGGCGACCGACTCGGCGTCCTGCCGGCGGTCGAGGTCAGTCGCACCCGGGTCGGCCAGCCCGGCGAGCGCTGGCATTTCCGCGATCGCGAGGGCCGCGTCGACGTGACCTTCGCGCCGACCGTCCCTGGCGACGTGCACGTGCAGGCGATCGTCGTCGAGAGCCGTTATCGGGGCCCGTTCGGTCGGTTCACGGGCCGGCTCGAGCCCGCCGGGATGGCACCGATCGTCATCGACGGCTGGTTCGGCATGGGCGAGGACTTCCACCTCCGCTGCTAGTTCGGCTTACGCTCGCGCCACCATGACCACCGCCCGTGAGCTCCGGTCCGCGTCGAAGCGGGTCTTGCGCGAGCACATCGTCAACGGCCACCCGGTCGATCCCGACGCGCTCGAGGGCTGGGTCTATCGCGGCACCAGCCTGGGGTTGCCGGGCGTCGTCCAGCGCCTGACCTGGAAGACCTTCCAGAAGACGTTCTACCGCGAGCCCGGTTCAGGCCGGTTGCTGGGCTGGAACGTCCGCCTCGAGCAGGACGGCGTCGATGCACCGAGCCGACCCAAGGTGCGGCGTGGCCGGCCGGTGATCGAGTGGCACTACGAGGTGATCCCGCCGCGCGGCGTGCCCATGCCCGACGGCTTCGATCGGGGGCTGGTCATCGACTACGGGCGCGGCCGGGTTCCCGACCTGACGATGCGGTTCATCAAGGATCCGCTGGTCGCCCTGACGCCCGGCTCGGCCGACGAGCTGCTCGGGGTCAGCTACCTCACGGTCGCCGGGCGTTGCCTCGAGACGCCCACCTACTTCACGCTCGAGCGCGAGCAGCGGATCACCGACCTGCCATACGACCAGCCGGCCCCGGCGGGCGTTACGCCCCTGCGCCTCACCGCCCTCGAGCGCGGCTGGGCCGAGGAGCTGTTCGCGGCGATCATCGCGACCGGCGGGGACGACGGGCTGCCGGCGTTCGCGACGATCGATCGCACCGCGTTCTGGCGCTGCTTCGACGGCGCGGCGGCGCCGCTGGTCCGGGCTGGCCTGCGCCCGATGCTGCACACGCTCATCTTCCTCCCGGTCGTGGCCGGCTTCGGCAAGCCATTCTTTCGGCTCAGCCCCGACGAGCGCGCGCGCTTCGTCACCGCGGCGGCCGGCGATCGGCGCTACTTCGTGCGCCAGGCGGTGGTGACGCTCAAGACGCTGGCGTGCTTCGCTTACTTCGACGACGCGCAGGTGCGGGGCCGCTTCGTGCCCGGCGGTGCGCCGTGACCGCGCCGCTGGTGGCGATCGACGGGCGCGAGGTCCGCCGACGCCTCGACGCCGAGGCCGAGGTGGTGGTGGTCGGCAGCGGCCCGGCCGGCGCCACCGTCGCCGCCGAGCTGGCGCGGCGCGGCGTCCGGGTGGTGGTCGTCGAGGAAGGCCACCAGGCGCGGCCCGGCGCGCTCGCGGCCAGCGGCGTGCGCGCGATGGCGTCGCTGTACCGCGACATGGGGACGTCGCTCGCGTTCGGCAACGTCTCGATGCCCTACCTCCAGGGCTGCGCGGTCGGCGGCACCTCGGTGATCAACGGCGCGATCAGCTGGCGCCTGCCGCCCGAGATCCTCGCCGAGTGGAGCGCCGCCGATCCCGCGCTCGGCGAGGCGCTGCACCCCGACGCGATCGATGCCCACCAGGCCCGCCTCGAGCATCGCCTCCACGTCCACCCCACCGAGGCGAGCATCGCCGGGGCCAAGAACCTGCTGCTGGCGCGCGGCGCCGACGCGCTCGGCGTCGCCCACCGGCCGATCCGCCGCAACGTCGACGGCTGCGTCGGCGCCGGCCGCTGCCTCCAGGGCTGTCCGCACGGCCACAAGCTGTCGATGGACCTGAGCCTGCTACCGGACGCGGTCGCCGGCGGCGCCCGCATCTTCTCCGGCATGCGCGTCGATCGCGTGGTGATCGAGCGCGGTCGGGCGCGCGGCGTCACCGGCGTCACCGCGGGCGGCGCGCGCTTCGACGTGCGCGCCGGGGTGGCCGTGGTGCTGGCGGCGAGCGCCATCCAGACGCCGTGCCTGCTGCGCCGCAGCGGCCTGCGCCACGGGCCGGTCGGCGAGGGGCTGTCCGCGCACCCCGGCGTGTCGGTCACCGGGCGGTTCGCCGAGCCGGTGCGGTCCTGGCAGGGCGCCACCCAGGGCCACGAGGTCACCGGCTATCGCGGCGAGGGTCTCAAGCTCGAGGCGCTCGGCTTCGACCTGTCGATCCTCGCCAGCCGCGTGCCCGGCGTCGGCGCCGACTTCGCCCGCCGCCTGGCCGAGCTCGATCGCTACGCGGTGTGGGGTGCCGCGCTGCGCGCCGCCGGACGCGGGCGGGTGCGGCCCGGGCCGACCCGGCCGCTGGTCACCTACTCGATCACGCCCGACGACGTGCGCAAGGCGCGGCGCGCCGTCCGCGTGCTCGGCGACGCGCTGCTCGCCGCCGGCGCGCTCGAGGTGTATCCCGGCATCGCCGGGTTCGCTCCGGTCGTGCGCGATCGCGCCACGATGGCGCGCTTCGAGGTCGAGGGGTCGCTGGTCGCCAGCGACTACGCCATGTCGATGACCCACCTGTTCGGCACCGCGCGGATGGGCAGCGATCCGGCGCGCAGCGTGGTGCGGCCCGACTTCCGCCATCACAGCACCGCCGGGCTCTACGTCGCCGACTCGAGCGTGTTCCCGTCCAACCTCGGCGTGAACCCGCAGATCGCGATCATGGCCCTCGCCGCGCGCTGCGCCGAGCGCGTGGTGAACTGACCTATCATCGGGCATGGATCTAGCTGGCAGACACCGTCACGGGTCGCACTCGCAGATGTAGGGCCGGGTCGCGGTCGCGGCGTCGACGTTGTTGATGGTCCACAGGCCGGCGATCCGGCGGACCGCCGCGATCTTCTGCGTGGCGCCGTTGTTGGGCTGGCCGGCCTCCCACAGGGTGGCGTCGACCGCGCTGCCGGTGGTCCACGTCCACGCCGACATCACCGAGCAGTCGTTCGCGGTGCATGACGCGCCCACGAACGGTTCGGCGCTGTTGCCCGGGTTGACGGCGCTGATCGCCGGATCCATGTCGGCCGCGACCTCGAAGGTGGCGAGATGGGTCCGTCCGCCGCCGAGGTCGTCGTTGCAGTCGACGGCGGCCGGGCCGATCGTCGTCGCGGTGGTCGCGAATCGATAGTGGCTGCCGTTGAAGGCGGTGGTGTACGTGCCCGGGCAGGGTGCCCGTGCGTCGGTGACCTGGGCATCGATGAGGCGCGCGTCGATGATGGCGGCATCGATGATGGCGGCATCGATGATGGCGGCATCGATGATGGCGGCGTCGATGATGGCGGCGTCGATGATGGCGGCGTCGATGATGGCGGCGTCGATGATGGCGGCGTCGACGACGGCGGTGTCGATGACGGCGGCGTCGATGACGGCGTCGATGATGGCGGCGTCGTCGTCGGTCACGCTGTCGGAATCGGCGGCGTCGATCGCCGCAGCGTCCAGACCGTCGTTCCCGCCGCTGGGTTCGAACCCGCAGCCGACCAGCAGCAGCAAGAAGGCGCGGCAGAGCGTCCGCATGGCGTCATGGTAGAGCGCGGGCGCCGCGATGGCCATGATCCGGCTCATCATCTGCCGGCCCACGGATGCCAGGATAGACTCGCGCACCCACATGTCGACCGACACCGAGGTGGCGCACGCGGATGGCCGCATCGAGCTGAGCGATCACGACGAGATCGCGCGCTCGCCGCTCTTCAACCATGACCTGGCGCCGGTGAAGGTGGCTGGGCGCACCTGGAACACCTGGGACTACGCCGCGCTGTGGGTGTCGATGGCCCATTGCATCCCGACCTACATGATGGCGTCGAGCCTCATCAAGAACGGGATGAGCTGGTGGCAAGCGCTGATCACGATCTTGCTCGGCAACCTGATCGTGCTGGCGCCGATCTTGCTGAATTCGCACCCCGGCACCAAGTACGGCATTCCGTTCCCGGTCTTCGCCCGCGCCGCCTACGGCACGGTAGGGGCCAACTTGCCGGCGCTGATGCGAGCGCTGGTCGCGTGCGGCTGGTTCGGCATCCAGGCCTGGATCGGCGGCCTGGCGTTGCAGGCGTTCTTCGCGTCGCTGTGGACCGGCTGGCCGACCGCGCTGGGCCGATTCCACGGCTATGCGACCACCCAGTGGATCTCGTTCCTGCTGTTCTGGGGCCTGAACATCCTCGTGATCTACCGGGGCATGGACCTCTTGCGCCGCGTCGAGCGCTGGGCGGCGCCGTTCGTGCTGGTGATGACGGCGCTCCTGGTGTGGTGGGCGATCGATCGCGCCGATGGCCTCGGTCCGATCATGGCCCAGGGCGGCACGCTGCATACCTGGGGCGAGTTCTGGCCGGTGTTCGTCCCGTCGCTGACCGCGATGATCGGCTTCTGGTCGACGCTGTCGCTCAACATGCCCGACTTCACCCGGTTCGGTCGCTCGCAGCGCGACCAGGCGATCGGACAGATCGTGGCGTTGCCGACGACGATGACGGTGTTCGCCGCCATGGGCGTCGTGATCACCTCGGCCACCGCGATCATCTACGGCGAACAGATCTGGGAACCGATCGCGCTGATGGCCAGGTTCGAGAGCCCATGGCTGGTCGCGATCGCGATGTTCACGATCGTGATCGCGACGCTGGCGGTCAACATCGCCGCCAACGTGGTCTCGCCCGCCAACGACTTCGCCAACGCCTTCCCGGCCAAGATCGACTTCAAGACCGGCGGCCTCATCACCGGTCTGCTCGGCATCCTGTTCCAGCCCTGGGAGCTGCTCGCCGACTCCAAGCGGTACATCGACGGCTGGCTGATCGGATACTCGGGCGCGCTCGGTTCGATCGCCGGGGTCCTGATCGTCGACTACTGGCTGATCCGCCGCACCCGGCTGGCGCTGCGCGACCTCTACCTCCCCGACGGCCAGTACCGCTACCGCCGGGGCTGGAACCCGGCCGCCGTGATCGCCACCGTGGTCGGCGCGACGGTCGCGCTGCTGGGCGCCTTCTGGTCACCCATGCGCGTGATCTACGACTGGTCGTGGTTCATCGGTTCGGGCCTCGCCGGCAGCCTCTACTGGCTGCTCATGAAGCGCCACCGGTCGTGACGCGGCTCAGCTCGGATTCGAGGCGCTGAACCAGTACTCGGTGGCGGCCGGGAACGCGGCCTGGTCGTAGAGGACCTGGCGGGCCTCGGCGCTCATGGTCTCGACGACGTCGGCGTAACCCGCAGCGCCGACGATATCGATGAGGCAGAAGTTGTAGAAGTTGCCGGTGGTGCCGACCGTCGCCGCGAAGCCGGCCAGCTCGGGTGGCAAGGGCGGCAAGGTCACGCTGGTGCGGGCGCCGTCGCCGATGACGGTGATGCTCACGAACGACTGGTTGGGCAGGTTGTACCCGCCCTGGGCGTAGAAGGCGTCGGCGCGGCGGCCGGGACCGCCGCCGGACAGCGTCCAGCCGCCGGCGCGGCTCACCGGGTCGTAGCTGGGCTGGGTGGAAAACGGGATGATGTTGGCGCCGACGTCGAGGGTGGTCGTGAGCTGCTGCGACGTCACCCGCCGGCGGTGTTCGACGCTCAGCAGGTTGCCGGTCGGGAAATAACGCGACGCGATCGAGGTGTGGTTGCCGACCGCCGCGATGGGCTGCGAGATCAACAGCGTCGCGCCGCTGACGTCGGCGTTGGCCTGAGCGTTGCCGAACGCGGTGCCGTCCTGGCGCAGCTGGGTCCGGTTGTCGATCGACGTGACGCCGGCCGGGATCCCGTTGTACGTCGTGATGGTGGTGGCCGGCGCCAGGCTTGCTCCCAGCGACTGGGTGGTGTTGACGAGCGCCGGGATGTTCAGCCCCGCGCGGGTCGCGTACATGATCGTGCCGCCGGCGCTGTTGTGGGCCGACATCACCACCGTCGCGCTGGTGAGCTGCGGGCAGCCCTGGCTGAACTGGGCGGTCAGGGTGCCATTGCTGCCGCTCGGAAAGCCGAACGGGCACGAGGTCGCGAGGCTGTAGTAGGAAGCCCCGGCGACCGGGTTCATCGTGAACGTGACGCGGCCGGTGGAGGTGGTGGCCGGCGGATCGGGCCGGTCGCCGGCGGTGAGCGCCATGCCGGGTGCCAGATCGGCGAACACGGTGACGTAGAGGTTGCGCACGTCGGGTTTGCGGGCCACGACCGCGAACGAGCCCGCGACCAGGGTCGCGGTGGCGGTGCCATCGGCCGCCGAGGTCACCTTCTGCACGGTGCCTTCAGGACGGATGAAGTACACGTCGACCCCGGCGCGCGGCATCCCGCGCACCGTGCCGGCCGGGTCGCCGTCATCACCGACCACGGTGATCGTGACCGAGCCTTCGGTGGCGTCGGCCGGGATGGCGTCGGTGGGGTCGGCGTCGGTGGCGGCGTCGACGAAGGTCTCGGTGACCGGTTCGCAAGCGGCGGTGACCGTCAAGCATGCGAGCAGCGAGGTGAGGCGAATCATCTCCCCATTGTAAGCCGGCCGGCCGGCACCACCGCAATCCCGATCACACCGGGCGGCGCCGGCGGCGCGACAATAGCCACACCAGGACCAGGGCGCTCATGGCCAGCGGCGAACCGGGCGTGGCCTGGGCACCGCAGCATCCGCTCCGCGCACTGCGCGGCAGCGTGCCGGGCGGCGTCTCGACCGAACCATCGTCGGTCGGCGTGCCGCCGCCGGCCGCGGCGTCGGCCCCGCCCGCGGCGCCAGCATCGACCGGGCCATCGGGCTCCGGTCCCGCGATCGGGCGGGCCTGGACCACGTCGGCGAGCACCGCGCACTGCGCGTCGAGGGTGAACACCGTCGGGCGTCCGGCGATCTTGGTCCCGGCGCCGCCGCTGCCCACCGTCACCGCGCAGCCGGCCTTGTCGGCGACCGCCGACACGGTGGCGTCGGCGGGTCCGTCGAGGACGGCGTGGATGCCGGCGGCGGCACGGTAGGTCACGGTGGCCGCGCCGCCGACCGCGACCACGAACGAGCTGCCACCGCGCTTCGCGGCGACCACGGTCACGACGCCCTGTCGTTCGACCGCCGGCGCCGGTTCGTTGGCGCCGCTCGCCGAGGCGTCGAGCACGTGGGCCGCCTCCATCGTCGGTCCGGGCACGACCAGCGTCCATTCGTCGATCGGGAAGCGCGGGATGTCGCAGCCGCCGCGGGTGGCGCCCGAGAAGCAGTCGCCGCCCTTGCGTGATCGGGCCAGGCCGGTGCCGCCGCTGGCCCACAGCTGGCGCACGGCGATCGACGAGCTGCCGCGGTTGCCGCGCGCGCTGCTACCGTCCGCCGTCAGCTTGGCCTGGGTGCGGAAGCGCAGGTGGAGTCCGCGCTTGGCGTCGCCGCTGCGGGCGTGATCGATGACCACCACGGTCGCGTTGCGGCCCTGATCCCATGGAAACACGACCACGTCGCGCTGCGCCGCCGGGACGTCGCTGGGACGGTGCTGGAACTTGTATTGATCGGCGTAGTCGCAGCGCGCCACCGCCACGCCGGAGGCGTTCTGGTGCGCCCAGCGGAAGCCGGTCTTCTCGCTCCAGTAGGCCTGCGACGGCTTGTAGTCGTCCGGGAGCTGGGCGCTCTCCACCGTCGGCGCGTTGCTGGTCAGGCTCGACAGCGTCCCGTACGGGCTCGGATCGACGATCAGGTCGTCGGTGCCACGCGAGATGACGAGGTTGCCGGCGTCGGGGTGCATGTGATCGACGTCGACGGTCTTGCTGCACTGCAGGACCGTCCACACCGCGTCCTTGCCCCAGTGCGAGCGGGTGAAGAAGTTGCTCACGCCGCGGGCCATGTAGCTGGTCGGCCACGACTCGCGCGGCACCGCGACCGGCTTGATCTGCGCGCCGGCCGCGAGCGCGCCGTAGAGCGCGAACTGGCGCGCGAAGATGTCGTCGGCGAGCTTGAGGCGCTGGATCTCGTGCATCGCCCAGCCCTTGCTGTCGGGCGACGCGTCGCCGATCACGACCGCGGCCAGGGTCATGAAGTTCGGCGGCAGGTTGCCCTGCTCCTCCTCCATGCCGGTGTCGCCGCCGACGAAGATGCGGGCGCCGGGCGACAGGGCGTGGACGTGGCGGCGCAGGATGCTGTCGAGCCAGGTCCGGATGCCGGCCGACGGCGTCCCCTGCTGCACCATGGCCCGGGCGGCGAGCGCGTACTCGGCGACCGAGAGGGGCGCGTACTGCCAGCCTTCGCCCCAGTCGCCACCGTCGAGCGCACCGCCGGCCGCGAACGCCGCCGTCATGTCGCGACCCCACAGGTCGTCGCGCACCAGGTGCCACAGATCGTTGCCGTACTTGCCGGCCTCGCCGTTCTGCGCGATCGCGATGAACGTGGCGCCGATCAGGTAACCGGCGTGGTAGTTCGTGCTCGGGTTGCGCGCCCGGTAACCGCTGGCCAGGTACCAGGTCGTCCAGGCCTCGAAGCGCTCGCGGGCTCGGGCCCGCAGCGGCTCGGTCATGCGCGGGTGGTCGTGGAGCCAGTCGTAGGCCACCGCCGTGTACGGGCCCATCGCGCGCATCGCGAAGCCGCTGTCGCGGCGCGCGGCTTCGTTGCCACCCTTGCCGTCGCCGACGCTGGCCAGGTCGTCGAGCTGCGCGATGAAGTAGTTCATCGCGGTGTCGGCGTGGGCGTCCTTGCCGGTCGCCGCCCACGCGACCAGACAGTTCTGGAGGTAGCCGGCCCAGTCGAGGCCCATGTAGAGGTCGCGGGCGAACTCCTTGGGGTTGCTGCGCACCTGCGTGCAACGTTCGACGGCGCGCGCCACCGGCGAACCGGCCTGCGATGCCTGTCGCTTCCAGGTCGCACGCAAGGTGTCGTCGAGCAGCAGGCGGGGGTGGGCCGGCGTGGGAATGTCGGGGGCCGCCGCGGCCAGGCCGGGGACGACAACCAGGGCAAGCGCGAGCAGGAAACGCATCGCGCAGAAGATAGCCTACAACCGGACCGGCGCCGTGGTCGCCTTGATGCGCGCGGTGTCCTGGGGCGTGCGGCGACGGACGCGATCGATGCGGACCCAGTAGGTGACGCCACGCTTGAGCACCCAGCGCTCGTCGGCCTGGCGGAGATCGTGACCACCGTAGCTGGGTCGCTCGCCGGGCAGGAACAGGTATGCGGCCGGGGCGCCGAACGAGTCATCGGCGACCAGCCAGCCGTCACCCTCGCCGCGGGGCGCGCGCACCACGCCGAAGGTCACGACCCCACCGTCGCGCGCCTTCGAGATCGGGCGATAGCCCGACGGCGGCGAGCCGGTGGCGACCTGGTGGCCGGGCGCCGACGGTGGATCGGGTGATGGCGTCGGATCGGGCCCCTCGATCGCCGACAACGACGCCACCTGCCAGTACCAGCGCCGCTGGTCATCGAGCGCCCACGCGCCGGCGACCGCGATGCGAGCACCCTCGGCGGGCGGCTGGCCGCTCATCGCGATGCGCACCGCGAGCGCGCCGTTGCCTTCGCGCTCGTCGACCAGCCATCGCACCACGCCGCGGGCGCCCGGCGCGATGGCCTCGCCACCGACGCGACCGGCGAGCACCGCGTGCTGGTCGCGTCGCGCCAGATAACGATCGCGGTCGACCACCGCCTGCCACGCCGCGATGGCGCCCAGCGCGTCGGCCGTGGTGCCGTCCCCGATGCTGGAATCGTCGACGGCGGACGCGTCGATGCCGGGCGAGGTGGCGGAACCGCCGCTGTCCGCTCCCGGCGGGCGGGGCGCGGCGTCGCGCGGCCCGCTACCGCCGCCGGGCTCGGTGCGCGCCGGCTGCGCCTCGCGCCGGGGCTCGCCGCACGCGGCGGCGCCCATCACCAGCAACACCAGGCGGTGCCGGGTCACGCGGGTCCGGGCAGGTCGGCGGGGATCCCGCCGGTCAGTTCCAGGAGCCGACGATGGAGTCGGACTCCGGTGCAGTAGGCGCGGGGATCCTCGCGGCGCGAGGCCGTGCGCAGCACGCGGGCGCGGGCGGCGCCGAGCATCACCTGGCGTTGCGACTCGGTGGAGGCGAGCACCTCGCCGGCGGCCAGCGCGAGCAGCGACAGGGCGCTGGACTCGGCGCGGTCCGACGACCGCCGCGCCCGCTCGAGCTCTTCCCGCGCCCGGACGTCATCGCCGCGGCGGGCGAGCGCGCGGGCCACGGTGGCGTGGAGCGCGGTGCGACGGTGATCGACGCCGGCGCGGATCGCGGCCGCCAGCGCCGCGGTGGCCACGTCCTCGGAGGTGCGGGCGTCGCCGGCGGCACCGCGCTCGAGCAGCCAGTACGTGCGCGCGCAGGCAACGTCGACCTGCGCGGTCACGCCACGCCCGCTGGTGTCGATCGCCGCCAGCGCCGTGGCCGCGAGATCGAGGAAGCCGGCCTCGCCGTCGGCGCACGCTCGCCACGCCGCCGCCACCGCTTCGAGGTCGTGCGCCGCTTCGACGCGGGCGGCGGCCAGGGCGGCGTCGGCGCACGAGCGAGCCTCGTCGGGCGCGCCCAGGGCCAGGTACAGCGCGGCCAGCGTGCACGACTGATCGGCCAGATCGCGGTGGCGGCCACTGTCGCGCGCCAGCACCCGCGCCTTGATGGTCTGGTTGAGCGCGGCCTCGAGATCGCCGGCGGCGGTGGCCGCGAACCCCTGGGCCCGCACCGCGTCGTACTGCGCGGTGCGGTGCTGGAACCGCGCGCGGGCGGCGCGCTCACCAAAGCCGCGGGCCGCGCGGGCGTCGCCCTGGCGCAACGCAGCGTGCGCTCCGGCCGCGAGCAGGTTGGCCACCGCACGATCGTCACCGGCCAGCTCGGCCTCGGTCAGCGCGTCGTCGATGCCCTCGAGGATGGCGCCGACGTGGTCGGCGGGGATGGCGGGACCGGTGGCCACTCGTGTCGGTCTTATCACATGAGGACGGTAGCGCGCGGATATACTCGAGGGATGGGCCCACCCTTCATCCGCGTCGTCGCGCTCGTGTTCGTCGCGGCGGCGTGCAGCGACGACGGCGGCGGTGACGCCGACGCCCGCACCGATGCGGTCACCGTTGACGCTGCCACCGACGCCACCACCGATGGACCGCCCACCCACCCCGAGTTGCCCGAGACCCTGCCCAGCCCGCTGCCGAGCGGCAACGTCGTGCTCAAGGTGGCGACGTTCAACAACGGCCTGGTCCAGCTGGTCAAGGCGGGGCCGCAGCGCATCGCGCCGATCCAGGCCGCGCTCACGGCGCTCGACGCCGACGTCCTCTGCTTGCAGGAGCTCTACACGCAGTACACCGGCCCGGCGGCCTATGCGGCCGCGCTGGCGGCGACCTACCCGTACGCCTGGTACGACACCACCACGGTCAACCCGCTCGGCAACGGGCTGGCCATCCTGTCGAAGAAGCCGCTCTACCGCGGTCGCTACCTCCACTACCTGATGAACGACAGCAACAACGTGGTCGATCGCGCCGTGATCGCGGCGACCGTGGTCGACACCACGGGCAACTTCTACAGCCACGTGCTGTGCACCCACATCCAGGCCGGCCTCGACGGCCCCGGCACGGCGCGGCGCCAGGCCCAGCTCGCCGAGCTGGGCGGGTTCGTGACCGCGCACGGCTACGACGGCGCCGGCCAGCACGCGATCCTGCTCGGCGACTTCAACACCGGGCCTGACCCGGCGCCCACCGACACCGAGTGCAGCGACGACATCAACTGCAGCCCGATGTGCCTCGCCGCCGACAACGCATCGTACGGGTCGATGACCGCGACCTACGGCTGGACCGATCGCGCGCCCATCTTGTTCCCGACCGACTGCACCTCGTGCCGCTCGCAGTTCGTCCAGATGGCGACGCTGAACCTGTTCCCGTGCGAGCCGTCACAGCGCATCGACCACTGCTTCACGCGCAACCTGGCGCCGGCCCGGGTCTCGGCGATGACCCGAGAGCTCGACGATCCGGTCAGCATCGTGGGCGCCGGTGGTACGGCGATGTACCTCTCGGATCACTACGCGGTGCGCTGCGAGATCACGGTCGAGTGATCGGCCCGCGGCGTTCAGCCGGCGGCGAGGGCGCGGGCGGCGTTGAGCGCGCGTGGGAAGCCGAGCGGCGTGGCGCGCAGCTGCAGGACCAGGAAGTCGCCATCGGTCGTGATGCCGGTGACGTTGACCACCGGGGTCAAGGTCTCGAGCACGCGGCGCACGCGCGCGTTCTGGCGCACCTTGGGGTTGCGCATCACGTCGATGATCATGATGTCGTCCTGGGCGTCGACCAGGACGTCGGGCTTCTTGGGCGCGAACTTCAGGAGGTTGCCGGGCTTGGACAGGTCGAGCGCGCCGCTCCTGATCAGCGCGGCGACCGGCGTCAAGGCTTCGCCGATGACCTTGAGGTCGACGTTGGAGAGCCGGATCTTGACCTTGAGCTGCTCGGGCGCGACCTCGAGCTGCTCGATCTTGATCGACGCGTTGGCGCGCACCGTGGTGCCCATGAGGTCGATGGTGGCACCGACCGAGATCGCCGGTGGCCGCGCCATCACGGTCACGTCTTGCGGCGCCTTGCGCGACGGCGGCGTGTTGGCGATGAACCAGCGGACGGCGTCGAGCGGCACCGCGATGCGCATCCCCAGTGCGTGGCGCGCCATGCTGAAGACGGTGGCCGGGTTGGAGACCATGAAGCGGCCAGCGCTGCGCAGCGCGGCTCGGATAGGGAGCGCCATGGCGTGATCCTATAACAGCGCGGGCCGAACGCCGGGTCGGGCCGGGTACCAATCGCTGCGCCCGGCGGTTGTTGAACGCGCGCCGGCGGCCACGCCGCGGCTACGCCGGCGGCTACGGTAGATCGAGCCGGACCAGGCGCAGCGGTCGGGCCAGGACGACGGCGACCACCCCGGCGCCGTCGACCGCTGTGGTGAGCACCGGCGAGCGCACCGCGTCAGCCGGCAGGTCGACCACGCGCACGGGCCGGCCGTCGGACGTGAGCGCCATGACGCGCGAGCCGCCGGGCCCGCCGAGGATCGCCAGCGGGGCACCGTCGATCGTGGCCCGCGGCGCGACCGCGACCGCGCCACTCCCGGGCAAGGCCACGGCGATCCTGGCGATTCCATCGCTGGAGAAGGCGACGACGATGCCGGTGGCGCCGGTGGCGTCGAGGGTCTCGATGGCGGCGAGATCACCGGCGACGGCCCAGCCGGGCGCCAGGCCGGCGGCGGCCACGGCGACGCCGTCGGTGTCGATCAGGTAGGCGGTGCCGTCGGTGAGCGTCGCCGCCACCCGATCGCCGACCGCGAACAGCCCCGACAGCACGCCGCGCACCTCGACGGACACGAATGGACGCAACCCGAGCGCCGCCGAGCGCATGACGAGATGACCGTGCTCGTAGCTGACCACCACCACGTCGTCGTCACGGCGGACCAGCGTGACCCGCGGTAGCCAGCCGTCGCTGGCCCGCCAGCTGGTGCGCTCGGCGCCGGTCGCGACGTCGAGCACGACCACGCGGGCGCCATCGAGGACGACGACGATGTCGGCGGGTTCGGCGGCCCCGCCGGGCCGGGCGCCGAGCCGGCTCGCGGCCACGACGGCGTCGACGGTGACGCCGCGCCAGTCCCACAACGTCCGCCCATCGCTGCGGTCGACGGCCCGCACCGCGCCGGTGCCGGCGGTGAGCTGCCGCGCGCCACACACGACGATGCGGGCGGTCGCCGCCAGCGCCACCGCCATGCCCGGCGGGCAGGCGTCGGTGCGGTGCCAGCGCCACGCACCGGCGCCATCGCCCCGAGCGCCGAGATCGAACGCGGCGATACCGGCACCGCGGGTCTCGGTCGGCCGATCTTCGAGCACGTGGGCGTAGATGCGCGCCGGATCCGACCCATCGACGATCGCCCCACCCACGGCCCAGGCGCCGGCCCCCTCGAGCGCCACCCCCGCCGGCAGCGGGGTCACTGCCGGCAGGTCGATGCGCGGCGGATCGTCGACCAAGGTCTCTCCGAGCGGCGGCATCGGCGCGGCGGCGGCCGCCGCCAGCGGGAGCTCCCAGCGAGTCAGCCGCGACGCGTGGGTGCGCGCCGGCAGCGCCCACGGACCCCCGATCACGAAGCGATCTCCGAGCGCGGCCCGGGAGGTACCGAACGGCTCGGCGAGCGCGCGGGCGCCATGGTCATCGAGGAGCACCAGGCCGCCGTCGCCGCGCGCGGCCAGGCGGCGCCCGCCGCGGCGCGCGATCAGGCGACCGACCCGGGCCGGCTCGAGCGGGCGCGGCGAACCCAGCCGGCGATCGCGGGCCTCGATGCCCTCGGGCGTCGCCAGCTCGACGCCGTCACCGTGTCGCGCCGGCCAGAGATCGCGGGCGGCGATCGGTCCACCGAGCGCCGCACCGGTGCCGGGATCGAGCGCCATCGCGGCGCGCGGCTCGCCGCCGACCACCAGCAGGGTCTCGCCGCAGGCGTCGGTGCGCGACGGCGCGGCGGCGTCGATCTGCCACAGCGTGCGCAGCCGATCGCCGTCGAGGTCCCAGCGCGACAGCCGACCGTTGCGGTACGCGAACAGGTGCAGCGCCGGGCTCGCACACACGGCGATCACGGCACCCGGTGGCCATTCGTCGGGGGCGATCATCGGCGCCGCGGCGGAGCCGGTGGCGCTGTCGACGATCACCACGCCGTCGCGGGTCGCCAGCGCCACGGTGCGACCGTCGCGGGCTCGGTAGGCGCCGTCGAGTCGCCAGCGGTCGATGCCGGTGGCGCGGTCGATGCCGACCGTGCGGTTGTCGTCGCCGGCGATGACCACCTCGCCGCCGAACGCGCGCGGCGACATCACCGCGGTGGTGTTGCGCCATCGGACGACGCCGGCGTCGACGTCGACCAGCTCGATCGTGAGGCCGTCGGTGGTGGCACCGAACGCCACCGCCTCGGCGGCGCCGTCGTCGGCGGCCAGCAGCTCCTCGACGGCGGACGGGCCGCCGGTGAGCCCCGGCGCGGCGACGATGCCGGCCGGTCGCAGGCCGATCGGGCGCACGCCGCGGCCGAACCCGCCGGCGGCCGGCGGCCGCGGCCCGAGCGCCAGCGTGGCATCGTAGATCCACGCCGTCGGCGGCGCTCGCCGGCGGTCGCAGGCGCCGACGATCGCGACCGTGGCGACCAACGAGAGGACGAGCCCGGAGCTGGGCACGGACAGGGGGACGGGCACCGGGCCCGAAGACTACACGCGCTCGATGATGGTCGCGATGCCCATGCCGCCGCCGATGCACAGCGTCACCAGGGCGGTCGCCTTGCCGGTCCGCTCGAGCTCGTCGAGCGCGGTGCCGAGCAGCATGGCGCCGGTGGCGCCGAGCGGGTGGCCGAGCGCGATCGCGCCGCCGTTGACGTTGACCCGCGCGCGGTCGATCCCGAGCTTGCGGATCGTCTGCAGCGGCACCACGGCGAAGGCTTCGTTGATCTCCCACAGATCGATGTCGCCGACCTTCATGCCGGCGCGGGCCAGCGCCTTGGCCGAGGCCGGGGCGGGCGCGGTCAGCATGATCACCGGCTCGGCGCCGGCGGTGGCCATCGACCGGATGCGGGCTCGCGGCGTGAGCCCCGCCGTGACGCCCCACGCCTGGCTGCCCATGAGGACGGTGGCGGCGCCGTCGACGATGCCGCTCGAGTTGCCGGCGGTGTGGACGTGCTCGATCGCCTTGGTGTCGGGGTAGCGCATGAGCGCCATGGCGTCGAGGGTCGCGCCGCCCGGGCCCATCGGCGAGCCACCCATCTGGAGGAACGCCGGCTGCAGCCCGCCGAGTGATGCCAGCGTGGTGTCGGGCCGCGGGTGCTCGTCACGATCGAGCGCCAGCGTGCCGTCGTCGTTCTTGACCGCGAACAGGCCGCGCTCGAAGCGCTTCTCCTCGATGGCGCGGGCGGCGCGCTGCTGACTCTCGAGCGCGAAGCCATCGACGTCGGCGCGGCCGAAGCCCTCGCGGGTCGCGATCAGATCGGCCGAGATGCCCTGCGGCACCATGAACAGGCGCTGGCGCAGCTTCTCGTTGAGGCCGTCGATCATGCCGCCGTCGGAGCCCAGCGGCACCCGCGACATCGACTCGACGCCGCCGCCGATGCCGGCGTCGATGAAGCCGGCGCCGATCTTGGCGGCGATGCCGTTGAGCGCCTCGAGGCCCGAGCCGCAGAAGCGGTTGACGGTGAACCCGGTGACGTCCTCGGGCCAGTCGGCGGCGATCAGCGCGTTGCGCGCGATGCACGAGCCCTGCTCCTTGACCTGCGACACGCAGCCCATGGCCACGTCCTCGACCAGGTTCTTGTCGAGGCCGAGCCGCGCCGCGAGGGCGTTGAGGGTCTGGGCCAGGAGCTCCTGCGGATGCAGATGCGACAGGCCGCCCTTGCCGGCCTTGCCGCGTCCGCGCGGGGTACGAAGTGCGTCGTAGATGAAGACGTCGGCCATGGCTGGTTCCTCCGCCGCGGAACATGGTCCAGAACCGGCCGGCTGGCAACCGGCGCGGTGCTTACGCCGCCTTGCGCTCGACGGCTTGCGCTATCCTGCCGACGTGTCGCCCACGGCCCAGCAGCTGCGCGCCTTCCTCGATCGGCCGTGGGCCAGGTTGCGGGTGCTGAAGGATCGCCACACCGCGGCGGTGATCGCCGCCCAGGGGCCGGACACGGCGTTCCGGATCGCCGGGCTCTTGCGCGCCCATGCGCAGGCGATGGGCGCGGTGCCCAGCCCGGCGGATCGCCGCCAGGATCTCGCCGCCGCGGTCCGGATGAGGAGGCTACTCGACCGTGCCAGCCGACGTCGCCCACGCGCTCGCTGATCTGTCGCGGGCGTTCGCCCGGGTCCGGGTGCGCTGGTACGTGTTCGGCGCCCAGGCCGTGATCGCCGCGGGTGTGCCGCGCCTGACGGCCGACATCGACGTCACGGTCGAGGTGCCGCGGGGCGGCGCGACCGCGCTGGTCTCGGCCCTCGAGCGCCACGGCTTCACGCTCCGCGCGGTCGGCGACGTCGCCACGTTCGTCGCCGAGACCAGGGTGATCCCGGCGCTCCACGTCGCCTCCGCGCTGCCGGTCGATGTGGTGCTCGCCGGGCCCGGGCTCGAGGAGGACATGCTGGCCCGGGTGCAGATGCGGGTGGTCGGCGGGGTCGGGGTGCCGTTCGTCGACACCGCCGATCTGATCGCGCTGAAGCTGCTGGCCGGCCGCGACAAGGATGTCGAGGACGTGCGGGCGCTGATCCGCGCTGCGCCTGCGGAGCTCTCGCTCGAGGTCGCGCGTCGCCGCGTCGCCGAGCTTGGTGCGCTGCTCGACGATTCGACGCTGATCACCAGGTTCGACGAGCTGGCCGGGGCCACGCCGCCACCGAACCGCCCGCCCCGGCCAGCGCGCAAGCCGGCGGGCAAGCCGGCGGGCAAGCCGGCGGGCAAGCAACGCTGAACGGTCATCGATTCGACGTCACCCGCCGAGTTCGAGCGTGAGTCGTCGCAGGTCGATAACTGCGCCAGCCACGCGCAGGAAATCCATTCCGAGGATGCCGCCGATCTCGAAGCCGTAGTCCATCTCGCCGATCTCGACCTCGAAGTGATCGAGGCCGCTGGCGCCGACGGCGAGCCGATCGATCTGGCGGACGAAGACGAATTCTCGTCCGCCGACGCCTCGCAACGTGCGGAGACGATCCGTGCGCTCGAGAACGACGCCAACCTCGCTCACGATGTCGGCGTTGAGCACCGTGCTGGCGGCGCCGGTGTCGACGAGGCCGTTGGCCACGCCAATGGTCGCAGCCCGATGGGTTATCTCGACCGTGACGAACGGCAGGTCATCGCGAAGCGTCAGCCTCATCGTTCCTACGGATCCCGGCCCAGCGACGTTCCACGATGTCGAGCTCGACCATGCCCGTGTGGACGAAGCAGAATTCCTGGTCGGGGTGCTCGCGATGAAGCTCGCGGTAGCGCTTCATCGTTGCGGGCCCATCGGGGCAGACGTCGACGACGGCGACCTGGTCGAAGACCCGACGGTCGTCCACCGTTCGGGCCTCAAGCGCCTCGATCACGAGCCATTGATCGGGATGGGCCGCACGGACCTCGGACCAGCGCATTCCGCCAACATACAGCCCGACTCTGAGGGGGACAAATAATGTGGAGGCGCTGTCGAACGCCGCGGAAGGACCATCAATGACGAGTGCTTCGCTGCATGATCGAACACTCGTCCTCCCGCTCGTGCGACCCCGGCGCTGCCGCTTTGAGCGCGGTCTGGCAGCGCGGTGGCAGCAGCAACTCACGGTGCAATCTCGGTCAGGTCACTTGCGCCCCTTGGCGGCCTCCTTGCGCGCTCGCTCGAAGCTCGGATCGGTCACCACGGGCGCGCCGTCGAGGCGTTCTTGATGCCGGTCTAGCGGTCCCATCGCGTAGTCGTAGCCGGGATCCCAGTCGGGCGCGGCGGTGGGCACCGGTTGGCATGCGACGGTCCACTCGGTCCATCGATCGCCCCGGTAGATCTCGCGCACACCGTGAAGGACCACCTCGGCGAGTGGCGCCACGTCGTGGATGGCCTCGAGCTGCTTGCGCACCTGATAGAAGAATTCGCGGGGGCCGTTGTCATCCTCGTCCTCTCCCTGGTCCAGGCTGAACTGGGCCCAGGCGCCGCTCCAGCGCCATGCACCGAGGGACGTCTTCACCTGCTTGCCTTTGGCGCGTTCGAAGGCGCGGGCGATGGCGATGCGGGTCTTCGGTGTGGGGGCGTCTTGGAAGCGCACCTCGTAGGAGTGGGCTCCCTCGAACCAGTCGCCCGCGTCGGCTCCATAGAACAAGAACGGGAAATCCGGCTCGGTGGGGGCGGTCACCTTCTTCGCAGGCGCGGCCCTCTTCTTCGCAGGCGCAGCGGCCTTCTTTGCCGCGCCCTTCTTCGCAGACGCGGCGCCCTTCTTCGCAGATGCCGAGGCCTTGCCGCCATCGTCGACGTAGCCCTTCTTGCGCTTCTCGGCGACCAACTTGCCCAACTCGGCCGCGGCCGCAGACGGCGAGGCCAGCTTCTTGAGCTTGGTCTGGCCGTCGGTCCCGATCTTTCCGAAACGCACGAAGAACGTACTGCCCTCGACCCAGCCCTCCCAGAACTTGCTCGCTCCACCCTCGGTGCAGGTCAGTCGTTGCATGGGCGCATCCTACGTGTCGTAGCTCCCCACGTCTTGCCGCTTTCTGGGCCGACAATTCCGCAAGTCTCTGCCCTCTCCGGGGCGGCGTAGGGGCGGGCACCAAGGGCCGGCGATGCCGGTCAGGAGGCGCTCGTGAT
>CANKMW010000068.1 GCA_947483555.1 Myxococcales bacterium | reverse complement strand
CGAGCGGAAACCTTCATGGTGCCTCCTGCCCGGCGAAGAGCCGGAAGGAGACCAGGATCCGCCGCCCGGATTATGCCGCGTTCAACTTGCTGTCCTCGACGAGGCGCCCACCCCTACGCGGCATAACCAGGTACGCGGCATAATGCGAGCTGCACCACCTTTTGCTGCATGCGGGCCAGATCCGCATCGACGGCGTACCCGGCGCGCTTCGGGTGACCCACGCCGACGGGCGACCGTACGGTGCGGCGCCGCCTCCGGAAGCACCGGTGCCGA
Organism: Myxococcales bacterium; assembly: GCA_947483555.1. Classification (GTDB taxonomy): domain Bacteria; phylum Myxococcota_A; class Polyangia; order Haliangiales; family Haliangiaceae; genus UBA2376. The sequence continues at coordinate 49,998 of CANKMW010000068.1, read as the reverse complement.
TGTGCTCACCTGGGTCGCAGGTCATCGCGGACGCGCGCACCGCCCTGATCACGCTCGGCTTCCGGCCCGGCGAAGCCCAGGCCGCCGTCGCCCGCGCGGTCGCCCACGTGGGCGACGTGGCGCTCGACGTGCTGGTGCCGGCCGCGCTGCGGGTTTGCCCGCGTCCGCCGGGTTCGTCGCCACGCCGCTGAACACGCCTGCGGCGCCCACGCCGCCGCGTGATCCGCCGTCTCAGCGGCGCGTGATGCGGTCGAGCGCCGGCGGGGCCAGCGGCGAGCTCGCCCGCAGGTGGGCCTCGAGCGCGTCGATGTCGACGTCGCCGCCGATCCGCTGCGTGCCCAGCTTGAGCGCCGAGAAGCCGTCGCCGCCGTCGGCGAGGAAGCTGTTCACCGTGACCCGGTAGGTCGCGGTCGGGTTGATGGCGACGCCGCCGAGACGGAGCTCGCTGACACGGTCGCCGATCGGGCGCGCCGGCTCCCAGGTGTAGGTCAGGCCACGCGAGGGGGCGAGGATCATCGTCTTCTCGGTGCCGTCGGTCTGCCGGGTCCACTGCTGCTCGAGCACGGCGTCGATCTGGGCGCCGGTCAGGCTGAGGCTGACCACGGCGTTCGAGAACGGCTGCACCGTGAAGGCCTCGCCGTAGGTGATCTCACCGGCCTGCTCGCCGCCCGAGATCTGGGCCGCCAGGATGTCGGCGCGGACGCCGCCCGGGTTCATGAACGCCATCACCGAGGCGCCGCGGTCGGCGGCGGCGGTGGCGGCGAGCTGGGAGTCGGCGATGACGTCGCCCATGACCGATTCGCCGGCCGGGTTGGCGGCCCGCAACAGATCGCCGCTGATGCGGCCGATGACGCGGTTGGCGAGCGGCGCCGACAGCCCGTCGTACTTGGCGATCAGCGCGGTCTGGGCGGCGTCCTTGGCGACGTCGCGGGTGACGATCACGTTGCGGGCCTGGCGCGCCGTGACCGCACCGGTGACCTCGTCGATGGTGAGGTCGATGTCGGTGACCAGGCGCCCGAACGAGGCCGCGCTGGTGACCAGCTTGCCGTCGACGTCGCAGACGTGGGCGGCGTTGGTGTGGCCGGCGACCACGACGTCGACCGCGGGGTCGAAGCCGCGCACGATGTCGAACAGCGGGCCGGAGATCCCGACGCACTCGTTGTAGAGACCGGTGGCGAAGCCGCCCTCGTGGATCAGCACCACGATGGCCTCGATGCCCTTGGCCTTCAGCTCGGGGATGAGCGCGTTGACGGTCTCGATCTCGTCGTGGAACGTCAACCCGGCGACGCCGGCCGGGGTGACGATGTTCGGCGTGCCCTCGAGCGTCATGCCGATGAAGGCGACGCGGGCGGCGCGGAAGGTGCGGATCTCGTAGGCCGGGAACAGGGTCTCGCCGGTGTCCTCGTCGGTGACGTTGGCGGCCAGGTAGCCGAACGCGGCCCCGTCGAAGCCGTTGCCGTCCTGGCAGCCGTCGACCGGGTGGCAGCCGCCGTAGGCCATGCGCAGCAGCTCGGCCGGGCCTTCGTCGAACTCGTGGTTGCCGACCGACGCGATCTGGAGGCCGAGCGCGTTCATCGACTCGATGGTCGGTTCGTCGTGGAACAGCGCCGACATCAGCGGCGTGGCGCCGATGACGTCACCGGCCGCGACCACGACCGTCTGTGGGTTCGTGGCCCGCAGGGCCGCGACGTGCGTGGCCAGGTACTCGGCACCGCCGGCGTCGACCGGGAGCACCGCCGCGTCCAGGCTGACCTTGATGCGGCCGCTCGATCCGGCCGGCGGCTTGAGGTTGCCGTGGAAGTCGTTGGTGGCCAGCAGCTGCACCGCCTGGGTGCTGCACTCGTACGCCGAGGTGGCGCGGGTGTGCGCGAGCAGGCGCCGGAAGGCGACCGGGCCCACGTTCTTCACCCGGTCGAGGTCGGCCAGGTTGATGAAGAAGCGGCCGGCGCGGGCGCCGACGATCGACTGCACGGCCAGCCGGTTGAGCTTGGCGACCTTGTCGAGCTCACGGAACGATCCCTCACGGGCCAGCCGCAGCACCGCGCACGCCTCCGCCGTGCGCTCGGCGATGCCGGCGACGTCGGTCTTGCCATCGGTGATGAAGTCGTCATCCTCGCCGTCGATCGGGTCGTCGTCCTCGCCGACGCAGCCGGTGAGGGCGAGACTGGTGACCAGGGCGGTGGCCGTGAACGAGGTAAGTGAGGGCAGGGTGGGGCGCATGTCATGTGCGCAAGTGCACGACAGAGGCCAGCGTATCCATGTGGAATCAGCCGAAACAAGAAACGGCGGCCCGTGTGGGCCGCCGACATGGCGACTGATCTAGCCAGGGGTCAGCCGCAGATCACGTCGTCGGCGCACACGTCGTTGGCGTCGCAGAACTGGCTGTTGCACTCGTCGTCGCCCGCGCAGGCGGCCCCGTTGGCCTTGGTCGCCTCGCAGACGTCGGCTTGGTTGCAGAAGTTACCGCTGGCGCAGAAGAACAAGCAGGTCTGGCCCACGGTCGGCGGGTTGCCGCACACCAGCGTCGTCTGGTTGCAGGTCAGCGGCGCCTGGCAGTCGAACAGGCCGGCGAAGCCGGTCGCGCATGCCTCGCCCGAACGGCCGAGCGCGACGCACGTCATGGAGGTCGTGCTGCAGCGATCGCCGATGTCGGCGCAGGTGCCGTCGGGGCAGGCGGCGCCGCGATTGGGCGCGTCGGCGCAGGTGCCGACCTCGGGGCAGTACAGGCCGTAGCCGCACTGGCTGTTGCTGGTGCACGCCGCGCCGACGGCGCGCAGCGCCGCGCAGGTGGTGGTCTGGCTGTCGCAGAACGAGCCTTGTGCGCACGGCCCGGTGGTCCCGCTGCACGCGCCGCCGATGGCGACCTCGGCGACCGTCACCGCGCAGGTGCCCTGACAGCACGCCATGCCGCAGTCGGGGATCGTGCACCGCTCGCTCAGGCACTCCTCGCCACCGAAGCAGGCGCCGCCGTCGGCGACCGTGCCGGTGAACGTGTCCCGGCAGGCCTGTGGCTGGCGGCGAACGTCCTCCGCCGACCCGTCGCACGAGGAGCTGCTCAGGGCCTCGAGGCAGGCCTCGGCCTTGTCGGCGTCGTAGTTGGCGCGGCCGGCGGCGACCGCGCGCTCGATCTCGTCGATCAGGATGCGGAAGTCTTCCTTGCAGGCGTCGACGGTGGCGTAGGCGCCGCAGCGGACCTGCCGCTCGCACAGCGCGTCCTCGAACGACGACTCGAGGTCTTCGAGCTTCACGCCACCGCCACAGGCGGTCAGCGATGCGGCCAGCGATACGATCAACGACACCAGCAGCGCACGCACGGTGCGCGACGATAGATAAGCCATCAATGATCCCCCTTGACCTCCACGAGTACACCCGTTGGCGCCGTCGTGCTCGCGGCGGCGAACCGGATGTGGGCTGGCGCACGCTGATCTGCGATACGTTGCCGGGGTGGGGCCCGACATCGGCGAACGCGCGGCGGCCCGCGGTCTGACCGTCGGCGCTCCGCGGGCGTGGTCGTTGCTCGCGCCGGTCGACGTCAGCGCGGTGCAAGCCGAGCTGTGGCACGAGGGATACTTCGCCGGCCGCGGCGAACCGTCGATCCCGACCGAGCTGGTGACCCGCTGTCGCGACGCCATCGCGCTGGTGCTCGAGGACGGCGCCCCCACCGTGGCGGCGTTCGCGTTCGACGCGCCGTGGGAGCTGCAGGCGCTGCTCGCCGATCACGCCGACGCCGCGCTCGATGGCAGCGCGGTACTGCTGCCCGCGTTCTGGGCCTGGCAGCTCACCGCCGACGAGCCGCGCGGCTGGGCGCCGCACCGCGATCGACCCGACCAGGCGCTGGACCATCGCGGCGCGCCGCAGTCGATCTCGCTGTGGGTGGCGCTCACCGACGCCAGCCCCGACAACGGCTGCATGTACGTCGTGCCGGCGCCGCTCGACGTCCAGTACCAGAACCCCAACGCCAGCGCCGAGGTGTTGCACGTCCAGTGCGTGCGGGCGTTGCCGGCGCGCGCGGGCGCGGTGCTGGGCTGGACCTCGGCGCTCCTGCACTGGGGCGGGATCGCGCGGGCCGGGGTCGCCGGCCGCGCCAGCATCTCGTTCGAGTACCAGACCGCCCGCCGGCCCCCGCCCAGCTTCCCGCTCGACTGGATGCCCACGCTGTCCGAACGCCGGACGCTCATCGCGCAGCAGTGGGCCCAGTACGCCCACATCCACGAGCAGCCGCCCGAGCGGCAGGCGCGGCTCGCGGCGGTGCTCGACGCGCTCGGCTTGTGACGGCGGGTGCCGGCCCGGCCTGTCCGGGCCTGGCTAGGCCCGCATCGCCTCGATCGGCGACGTGCGGGCGGCGCGGATGGCCGGGAACAGGCCGCCGATGAGGCCCATGATCAACGAGAAGACGATCGCCCAGATGATGATCTCGGGCGTGGCGTGGAAGCTGACGACGATCTCGGAGAAGGTCTGGAAGTTCATGGTCGAGAACGAGGTCAGGCCGAGCAGCAACGTCAGCAACGTCCCCGCCACGCCGCCGAGCAACGACAGGAAGACCGCCTCGAACACGAAGGACACCAGGACGGCGGCGCGCGAGAAGCCGAGCGCGCGCAGCGTGCCGATCTCCCGGGTCCGGTTGGCGACCGCGCCGTTCATCGTGATCGCCGCGAAGATCATCGCCGCCAGCGACAGCAGCACGGCGACGATCTTGGCCATCCATGAGAAGAAGCTCGAGGTCTGCTGCGACTGCTTCTCGTAGTAGTCGGACTCGCGCATCACGTCCATGCCGAGGCGCTTGTCGGCATCGATCGAGGTGCGAAACGCGGCCAGTTGCCCCGGATCGGTGAGCCGCACCCGCGCCGACGACACCACCGCCGGCCGGCCCAGCGAGGTCCGGATGACGTCGACATCGCCCCACACCTCCGACTCGTACGACGAGCCGCCGGCGGCGAAGGTGCCGACCACCACCAGCGGACGGTTGCGGCGCAGGTCGAACTGCTGCCCCGGGGCGATGCCCTTGAAGCGGCCGCTGATGCCCTTGCCCACGATCACCTCGTTGGTGCCCGGCGTCGGCGCCCGACCGCCGACGATCTTGACCTCGGAGCGGAACTTGATGCCGTCGGCGGGCATGCCGCGGACCATCACGTTGGAGATCGCCGTGCTCCCGTTCAGCTCGGCGGTGATGACGATGACGATCTCGCCGATCACGCCGGCGCCGTCGCCGCGCTTGATCTCGGGACGCTCGCGGAGGAGGTTGAGCAGGTCGGCCGGGATCGAACTCGACAGCTCGTTGCCGGAGCCGTCGCGGAGCACGATCGCGGTGTCGTCGCGACCGCTGATCGCCATCGCGCGGCGCACGCCCTCGCTGAGCATCAGCCCGGCGCTGAAGACGAAGATGACCAGCGCCACGCCGAACGCGGTGGCGATGGTGGTGACCTTGCGCACCCACAGGCTGCGCAGGTTGTACTGGATGGGCACCATCAGTCGATCCTCCGCAGGGCGTCGGTCACCTTGAGCTGCGACGCGCGCCACGCCGGCAGCCCGGCGGCGATGGCGCCCAGCATGGTGGCCAGTCCCAGCCCGATCAACACCACGTCGATCGGGACCCGGAAGTACGGGAAGATCGCCGCCATGTTCTCCTCGACGAACGGGCCGATCGCGCCGTTGATGAGCAACAGCGTCAGCGCCACGCCGGCCAGGCCGCCGAGCACGGCGATCAGCACCGACTCGCCGACGATGAAGCCGACCACGTGACCAGGCTGGAAGCCGACCGCGCGCAGGACCCCATACTCGTGGGTGCGTTCGCGCACCGCCATGGCGATCGTGTTGGCCAGGATGAGGGCCATGATGAGGAGGATGATCGCCGACACGTAGTCGAAGGCCTTGAGCACGCCGGCGAAGCCGCCCAGGAACGAGAGCTGGAAGGCGCGCTCGCTCATCGTCACGGTCTGGTCGTCGCGTTCTTCGAACATGGCGTCGATCTTCCGCGACACCGCCGCGCTCTGCCCCGGGTCGGCGATGCGCGACATGACCCAGCCGATCTGGTCCTTCATGCTGGCGCCGCGGGGGTCGTTGTTGAGGTAGTCCCAGCGGAACACCATGCTGTTGCGGTCCATGGTCTTGCGCAGCGGCTTGTAGAGCCCGACCACCTTGAACTCCCAGTCGCCGGGATAGATGTCGCTGTTGATGACCAGGCGGCCACCAACCTTGACGTCGAGCGTGCGGGCGAGGACCTCGCCGAGGATGGCGCCGTTGGGCGTTGCCTTCCACTCGGCGAGCACCGCCGGATCGACCGCCATCTCGTCCATGACCTCGAACCAGGTCTCGTGATCGGCGGCGAAGCCGGCAAAGAACGGGGTCCGTTCCTTGGGGTCCTTGGAGCCGAACCACACCGCCCAGGTCGCGGCCTCGACGCCCGCGGTGGTGCGGACATCCTCGATGTAGCGCTTGGGCAACTGCATCGTGATCGAGATCTTGTGGCGGGTCGCGATGCGGTCCTTGGCGGCCTCGTCGGCGCCGGCATTGAACGCGCCGACCACGGTCCGGATCATGCTGAAGATCAACACCGCCACCGCCACCCCGAGGATGGTCAGGATGGTGCGCCCGCGCCTCCGGAAGATGTTGCGGCGAGCGTAGGTGGCGAGGTTCACTGCAACGCTCCCTTGTCGAGCTTGCGGCGCACCGTGGCGCGCTCGGCGCACGCCGGATCGTGGGTGACCATGAAGATGGTCTTGCCGAACTCCTTGTTGAGCTGCTCCATCAGGTTGAGCACGTCGTCGGCGCTCTTGCGGTCGAGGTCGCCGGTCGGCTCGTCGGCGACGATGATCTTGGGGTCGTTGACGATGGCGCGCGCGATGGCGACCCGCTGCTCCTGACCGCCCGACATCTGGCGCGGGAAGTGCTCCATCCGATCCTCGAGCCCGACCACGCGCAGCGCGGTGGCGACGCGCTTCTTGCGTTCGGCGCCGCCGAGCTTGGTCAGCAAGAGCGGCAGCTCGACGTTCTGGGCCGCGGTCAGGACCGGGATCAGGTTGAACGACTGGAACACGAACCCGATGGTCTGCGACCGCCACCTGGCGAGCTCGCCATCGGACATCGCGGTCAGCTCGGCACCGGCGACCACGACCTTGCCGCTGCTGGGGCGATCGAGGCCGGCGATGATGTTGAGCAAGGTCGACTTGCCCGACCCCGACGGCCCCATCAGGGCCTCGAACGAGCCCGACGGGACGTCGAGATCCAGGTTCTCGAGCACCGGGATGGGCTCCTTGCCACGGAAGAAGGTCTTGGTGATGCCGGTGAGCGTGACGATGCTGCCGTTCCCTGCGCTGGCCATCAGTTCTTCTCCTTGACCTGCTGTCCGTCGGCGAGGCCCGACGGGGGTGAGAGCACGACCTTGGTGCCCGCCGCGAGTGGGGTATCGAGTGGCCGCTGGTCGCCGTCGGCCGGGCCGGCCTTCACCGAGGTCATGCGCACCTCGCCATCGTCGATCACGAAGACCACCTCGCCGCCACCGCGGGTCACCACCGCGCTCGCCGGCACCATGAGGCGGGGCGGCAACTTCAGGGTTGCCGCGTCGAGCGCCTTGCTCAGGAAGCTGACCCGCGCCGCCATGTCGGGGAGCACCTCGGTGGGACGGTCGACGAAGCTGACCTTGACGGGCACGGTGGCCTTGGCGCGATTGACGCGGCGACCGATCTCCTTGACCGCGCCGCGATAGCGCTGCGCCGGGTAGGCGTCGAGCACGATCTCGCACGGCCCGTCGAGCACGATCTGCGACAGCCGACCTTCGGGCACGTCGATCTCGACCACCAGGGACGCCATGTCGACCACCTCGACCACGCCGGGCGTCCCGAAGCCCGGCGACACGCCCTCACCGACCTCGACCAGCTTGTCGACCACGGTGCCGGCGATCGGCGACACGATCAGGAAGCTGTCGAGCTGGATCTGGATGCTCTGGCCATCGGCGGCGGCGGCGGCGACCTCGGCCTCGGCGGCGCGCACGGCGGCGGCGAGTGAATCGACCCGGGCCTGGAGATCGTCGGCGGTGGCCCGGGCCGAGACGCCGCTGGCGACCAGCTGCAGCTCGCGCTGCAGCTGCTGCTTGGTCTCGGCCAGCGTGGCCCGCGCCGTCATCACCCGGGCGCGGGCGGAGGCGGTGCGAGCGCGGGCGGCGGCCAAGGCGCTCTTCTGATCGACGTCCTCCAGGCGCGCGATCTTGTCGCCGTGGGCGATGATCTGGCCTTCGACGACGAAGATCTCGGCGATCCGGCCGGGGACCTTGGCCGCGACCTTGGCGGTCACCATCGCGACCACGTATCCGGTCGAGGTGAGCTGGACCTGGGCCTGGGCCGGCGACACCAGCTGGACCGTGCCGGTGCGCACCTCGGTGGTGTCGAGCAGCCCTTGCAGCTTGGGGTACGCGACCAGCCATCCCAGCGCGCCGACCGCGACCGCGATCACGGTCCACACCAGCCAGCCCGGCACGCTGCGGCGGGGACCCGCCTTGGGCTCGCGATCGATCTTCAAGGAGGCGAGATCGGAGGACAGCTGTGTCACGGCGACGCGGACCATGGCTCAGGACCCGGGGACTGTAAAGGCGCGACCTGACGGCGGCATGTCAGCTTTGGCAGCCCCCGGCACCGGCGCTTGTGGAGGCCCGCCGGCCGGGGGATGATGGGGACATGATCGGGTCGCCGCGACGGGGGGGCGCGACCCTCGCCGGCGTGTGGCTCGTGTTCGCGAGTCTGCCCGCGGCTGGCGAGGAGGCCGCCGGCGCAGATCCCGACGTCGAGCCCAGGCCCGCGCCCGCGGCGGAGCCCGAGCCCGACGACGACCGCGACAGCGACGACGGCGACAACGACGGCGATCTCAGCAACCTGTCGCTCGACGAGCTGATGACGGTCTCGGTGTCGACCGCCTCCAACGTCGAAGAAAAACTCGGCGACGCACCGGCGTCGGTCATCGTGCTGACCCGCGAGGAGCTCGAGCAGCGCGGCTATCGTCAGCTCGGCGACATCTTCGACGACCTGCCCGGCATGGACGTGGTGCGGCCGTACGGCGACAACTGGGTGCTGGTGTACTGGCGCGGCTTCCGCGGCGACGTCTCGGCGCCGTACCTCCTGATGATCGACGGCCTGCCGGTCAACTCGCTCTACTTCCTCGACGTCGACGTGCCGATCACGTCGTTTCCGCTGTCGGCGATCGAACGCGTCGAGGTCGTGCAAGGCCCGGCGTCGTCGGTGTACGGCCCCAACGCCTTCATGGGCGTGATCAACGTGATCACCCAGAACGACCTCGACGGCGACGGCCTCATCCACCGCGTCCAGCTCGGGGTCGGCACCGAAGGCGCTCGCATCACCGACGCCACCGTGCTGTACAAGCAGGGGCCGCTGCGGTTTCGCCTCAGCGCCCGCTTCGAGACCGGCGTCCTCGACGACGCCAACGCCGACCTCTACGAGTACACCCGCCCCTCGTACTACCGCGACCGCGATCTGTGGGGCGGGTTCGTCGACAATCCCAACCTGGCCGGCTTCCACTCGCGGCACGCCGCCCAGGCGCTCGACGCCCACCTCTATCACGGCGACACCGAGCTGGCGGCGCGCTGGATGAGCTTCGCCAGTGGCTATGGCGTCGAGTACGCCGCCGACCGCGCGCTCAACAACTCGGTGTGGCGGCGCTACGAGCTCGACAGTTTTCTGCGCCACAAGGCGGCGATCACCGAGCGGCTGGAGTCGCGCACCGTGCTGCGCTACCGCCACGGCGGCATCGGCAACGACTCGTTCTTCGTCGACGGCTATAGCGATGCCACCGACGGTCGGCTGGCGGCCTTCTCGTACTGGCAGACCCACAACTACAGCCTGGCCGCCTACCAGGACGTGGCCATGGCGGCCTACCGCGGCTTCTCGCTGATCGCCGGCCTCAAGCTCGAGCAGAAAGACCTCCAGAAGGCCTACGACATCAACGGCGAGAGCGCGGCCGGCACCCCGGGCGGCTACGAGCGCGTCGACACCATCACCGCCAGCGGCTACGCGTACCCGGAGTCGCCCGCCAAGGTGCGCGAGCCGCAGAATCGCATCCTCACCGAGGACGTCGGCGCCTATCTGCAGCTGCGCAAGGACCTCCGCAAGCATCACCACCTCCACCTCGGCGGCCGCGTCGATCGCAACTCGGGCTACGACGTCGCGCCGACGCTCCGCGCCGGCTACACCGGCACGCTCGGTGACGGCATCGGCATCAAGGCGCTCTACGGCCAGGCCTTCCAGGAGCCGCCGCCGCGGGTGCTCTACGGGGGCTGGACCGGATCGGGTTCGGATCCCGACCTGAAACCGCAGCGCTCGGAGACCCTCGAGCTCGACGCCACGCTGACGCTCGAGCATCTGTGGCAGGGGCTGGCGTTCTACGCGGTCCACTCGACCGACACGATCGTGGTCGGCGCCACGCCCAAGAACGTCGGCGAGCAGCTGGTGCTCGGCCTCGACTGGTCGTTCCGCGCCCTGGTGCCGGTGCGCCGGCTGGAGCGGGTCGAGCTGTGGGGCAGCTATACCCGCCTCTTCCACGCCGAGGAGGAGCTCGAGACCGACGACGGCGCCGGCGGTGTGGTTCGCACCGTCGCTCGCATCGGCGACCTGTCGCGCGACAAGCTCCACCTCGGGATCGCGGTGCAGCGCGATCGCCACCTGTCCGTCAACCTGCGCGGCCGCTGGTTCGGGCGCCGCACCACCACGCCGTCCAACCCGGTCGGCGCGGTCGCCGCCTACGGCACGCTCGATACCACGGTCTCGTATCGCGACGTCCGCGCCAGCGGGGTCGGCGTCTCGATGACGGTGCTCAACCTCACCGACGCGGCCTACGTTCACCCCGGCATCAACGACGCGTCGGCCGGCGACACGCCCGGCCGCTTCGTCGATGGACAGTGGCTGGGCTCGAGCGGGTTCTTCTCGTCCGAGCTGCCGCAGCCCGGACGGACGTTCATGATCTCGCTGTGGTTGCAGCCGTAGCGGGTCCGGGCCGGAGCACGCAACCGCCGATGACGTCGCCGCTCCAGCGCGCGCGCAGGGCGGCGGCGTAGTCTTCGATCGCGAAGCCGTGGGACACGTATGGCTTGATGAGGCCATCGGTGGCCCAGCGCCACACCTGCGCGAAGCGCGGCGGGCGCAACGACGGATCGTGGGCGATCGAGATCGCCGCCGGGCAGCCCAGCACGTCGAGGCCCTTCATCATGATGAGGTTGGTGGGCAGCAGGTTGGCGTTGGGCGCGCCCCGCCGGCCCTTGCCGTCGGCGACCAGCGGGGTCGCCGCCCAGCCGACGATCAGGTAGCGGGCCCCGAAGCGTACGCAGCGCAGGCTCTCGAGCGAGATGTCGCCGCCGACCCCGTCATGGACGACGTCGACGCCCCGGCCGCCGGTCAGGGCCTTGACCTGGTCGCGCAGCGGGCGGTCGCCGGTGGCGATGACGTGGTCGGCGCCCGCCGCCGCGACCACGGCCAGCTTGGCCGCCGAGCGGCCGGTGGCGATCACCGTGGCGCCGAGGATCTTGGCGACCTGGACCGCGGCCAGCCCGGTCGATCCCGACGCGCCGTGGATGAGCACCGTCTCGCCGGGTTGGACGCGGCCGCGGGCCACCAGCGCGTGGTACGCGGTCTCGTAGTTGCCCAGCAGGTTGCAGGCCTGGTCGAACGACAGGCCGCCGGGGATGCGAAACACCGCCGCCGCCGGAGCGACGGCGTACGAAGCCCAGCCGCCCCAGCGCTGATAGGCGCCGAGCGAGCGCGGACCGGCGAGCAAGCCGTCGACCAGCACCGGGTCGCCGACGGCGACGTGGTCACCGGCGTCGGGGCCGACCCAGCGCACCACGCCGGCGTACTCGAGGCCGGGCGTGTACGGCGGTTGCATCAGGTGCTGGTACTGCCCGCTCGACATGATCAGATCGACCCAGCCCACCGACGCGCTGCGCACCTCGACGATGACGTCGGCGGCGCCCAGCGTCGCCGGATCGGGCGGCGCCATCGGTTCGAGCGCGAAGCTGTGTTCGATCGCCGCGCGCGGATCCTCGGCGAGCTCGCGGACGACGACGCGCTGACCTGTGGTCATGACCCCTGCGAGCCGCGGCGAGCGTTCGTCATCGACGTGCGGCTACTTGTCGTCGACGAGGTCGTTGGCCCACGCCGCGGTATCGATCAGCTCGGTGGAGCCGGTGATCTCCTGCGCCGCCGCGAACGCTTCGGGGGCATCGACCAGCGACGTCAGTCGGGCCAGCTCGTCGGTGATGAGGGCGTCGACCAGCGAGGCCTGCGGGGCCGACTTGCGGGCCCGCTCGAGCTCCTGCTTGGTCTCGCGGACCAGGGTCGCGATGTCGCGCGACGTCACCTTGAGGCTGTTCGAGAACAGGTACTGCGCCAGCGCGTCGCCGAGGTCGGCGGCGCTCTGGTATCGCTGCTCGGGGTCGCGGGCCAGCGCCATGCGGACGATGTCCTCGAGCTCGGGGGTGACGCTGGTGTTCTGCGCCGTGATCGACGGCACCCGCGCCCGGCGCACCATCTCGACGGTCTGCAGCGGGGTGTCGGCGTAGAACAGGCGGCGGCCGGTGAACATCTCCCACAGCAGGATGCCGAGCGCGAACACGTCGGTGCGGTGATCGACCGTGAGTCCCGACGCCGCCTCCGGCGACAGGTACGCGAACTTGCCCTTGACCACGCCGGGGTCGGTGATCTCGATCTGGCTGTTGGCCTTGGCGAGGCCGAAGTCGACGACCTTCACCTCGCCGTTGTGCGACACCATGATGTTCGGCGGCGAGATGTCGCGGTGGACGATGTGCAACGGCGCGCCGGTCTCGGGATGCTCGAGGGTGTGGGCGTAGCTCAGGCCCTTGCAGCACTCGATGATGAGATGGATCGTGTGCGCGACCTCGAGGCGGCGGCCGCGGGCGTTCGAGCGTTCGATCAGGTGCTTGAGGTCGCAGCCGTTGACGAACTCCATGACCAGGAAGTACGTGCCGTCGGGCGCCTTCGAGATGTCGAAGACCTGCACGATGTTGGTGTGCTGCAGGTTGAGCGACAGGCGCGCCTCGTCGAGAAACATGGCGACGAACTTGGAGTTGCTGGTCAGGTTGGGCAGCACCCGCTTGATCGCGACCGGCTTCTTGAAGCCCTGCATCGACTCGGCGACGCCACGGAACACTTCCGCCTGGCCACCGCCGCCGAGTCGCTCGAGAATCGTGTAACGCGCCTGCATGGTTGGATTGGTCCCAGAGTGTACACCGGGTGGGCTGGCTGTGCTGCCGCTCACGCGCGGCGGGCGACGATGCCCCGCGCTCCGAGGGCGATGGTGACGTCGGCGGCGCAGAAGGCGCGCGCCGGCTCGCGATCCAGCACCGCCGCTTCGAGGTGAGCGAGGGTGAGGCCGGCGGTGGCGTCGTGACCGAGCCGGGCCGGGATCAGCTCGGCGAACGGCGGCAGGGGCGAGGTCAACGGCACCGGGGTGACCGGCAGGGTGCGGTACAGCTCGTGGATCTGGCGAGCGGTGTCGCAGAAGTGCATGTGGTCGGTGGCGGCCAGCACCACCAGCGTCGCCGGGGCTGGCAGGTCCCGGGATGCGGCCTCGATGCCGACCCGGGGGACCACCGAGTCGCGCTCGGCGGCGACGATCAGCACCGGCACCGGATGTGGCCAGCGCAGATCCAGCGCCGCGCGCAGCTCGGGCGCGACGATGGCCGGCGCCAGCGCGACCACGCCGGCGACGCGCGGCTCCTGGCTCACGACCCGCAGCGCGGTCCAACCGCCGAAGCTGTGCCCGGTCACGCCGACCCGGGTGGGGTCGGTGGTGACGCCCAGCCGGCCGTCGCCGGCAGCGGCGATCAGGAGCCTGACCTCGGCCGGTCGCCGATCCATGCTGTGGCGCCAGGTGTCGGTGTCGGTCCGCCATCCCCGCGCGGCGACCGCCATGAAGGTGTCCGGGTGATCGGCGGCGGCGACCACCCAGCCGTGGCTGGCCAGGTGCGTGCACAGGAACGTCGACTGGCGGCGGTGGCCAGCGAAGCCGTGCGAGAAGACCGCGAGCGGGAACGTGCCGGGTGCCGGCTCGGCGTCGCGGCGCGCGGCCTGCCAGCCCTCCGGGATCCCGTCCCCGATGAGGTAGCGGTCGCGGCGGGACGGATCGAGATCGTCGCCGGCGTGCTCGGCGGTGGCCGGATACCAGACCTCGGTCGCCAGGCGGCCGTCCGCGATGCCGGCAAGCTCGACGCTGCGCACACCGACCGGATGTTCGCCGCGCCGGAACGGGTCGTAGGTCATCGCGGCGCATCTTGCCATGAGCCCGCCGGGCTCGGGCTCGGCGCGGGCTCGGGCTCGGCTCGGGCTCGGGCTCGGGCTCGGGCTCGGGCTCGGGCTCGGGCTCGGGCTCGGGCTCGGGCTCGGGGCGACCTAGGTCATGTCGGGACCGACGTCCTCGAGCAGGCACTGGTTGACGTCGCGGAAGTCGAGCGAGTACACGAAGCCGCGCGGCGCGTAGGCGGCCGGCAGGGCCGCGCCGTCGAGGCTGATGTCGCCGCCCTCGGCGTCCCAGCGCGCCGACACGCCATCGTTCCAGGCCGCGGCCTGGATGAGCTGGTTGCGCCAGGTGGCGACGTCATCGCCGACGGTCGCGCCCGGCTGGAGCAGATTTGCGATGACGCGGCGGCGGGCGTCGCGGACCCAGGTCGCATCGTGCACGGCCACGCTCATCTCACCCTCGTAGATGAGGCCGCGGTTGTTCTTGTTGGCCGAGCCGACGCTCATGAACGTGTCGTCGACGATCAACAGCTTGGAGTGGACGTCGATGTTGGCGAACCGCGACTCGGTCTCGTCCCAGCCCCAGGTCACGACGGTGTCGAACGCGCGCGCCTGCAGGAGCAGGTAGCGGCCGGGCACGGCGGCCTCGAGCTGGCTGTCGGTGCGGTAGCTCCAGGCGCATCCGGGATCCGTCCACTCGTTGATCGGCTTGGTGATCACGACCAGCTCCAACGACGGCACCTGGGCCATGCGCTGCAAGATCGCCTCGGTCAGGATCGGCGCCCGCCAGTACTGATCCTCGATCAGGATGTAGCGCTGGGCGCGGCCGACGGCGTTGAGCCACGACTCGACGATCGAGTGCTCCCACAGTGGGTCGGGCATGGTCGTGGTCAGCTGCACCTGCACGCCGTCGGCGTGGGCGACCTGGTCGCGGTCGACCGCGAACGAGGTCGCGGTCTGCGCGTAGTCGACGCCCTCGAGGCGGGCCAGCTCCCAGCGCTGCTGGAACACGTCGGCGACGTCCTGCACCACCGGGCCGTCGAGGCGCACCATGTAGTCCTTGCGTGGACCGAGCTCGGGCAGCGCCGCCTTGGTGCGCACGTCCTGGCGCGCGGCGGCCGAGGCGCCGAACCCCATGCGGCGCGAGTCGAAGACCCGGTGCTGCGAGCTGTCCCAGTCGGTCGACTTGACGTTCATGCCGCCGACGAAGGCGACGTCGTCGACGACGGCGAACTTCTGGTGCCACGACGCGTGCTGGAGGTCGAGCGTCAGCGGCCAGTCGGTGAGATCGACCTCGCGCGGCGCGACCCGCGACGCGATCGGCGACTCGGCGTCGAAGCGGCGGTCCGCGGTCTCGGGCTGCTGGGCGCGCACGCGCTCGCCGAGCTCGAAGCCCGGGAGCTCGAAGCGGAACCGGCCCTCGGTCTCGTTGGCCTGGCCCATGTACTCGAAGCGGTCGCCGGTGGCGGCGCCGTGCGCGGTGAGCGCGCTGTCGACGTTGAGCCCCGACAGCACGCCGTCCTGGCCCCAGAACTGGCCGATCAGCACCCGCTTGTGGGCCGCGCTGGCCTCGAGCTTGGCCATCATGGTGCGAGCCCGGCGCTCGGTCGCCGACAGGTCGCCCTCGCTGCGCGTCAGCTCGAAGTCGGACTGGAACCACCACGATGCCAGCAGGATCGACTGGTCGGCGGTGGCCAGCTCGTCGGCGACCGCGCGCCAGGCCTCTTCACCGTCCATCAGGAAGCGAACCTGGTTGCCGTGCCGCGCCGGGCGTCCTTCGGCGGAGAACCACTGGTGGCGCAGGCCGAGGTACAGCGAATGGACCGCCAGCGCGTCGCCACCCTCGAGGGTGCGGACCTCGTGGCTCGCCGAGACCGCGCCGCCGGCCGGAGCGGCGCCGAAGCGAACGCCGTCGAGCTCGGGGCTGCCGTCGAACGACAGCGTGACGGTCATCGGATCGTGATCGGGCGCCGACAGCGTGACGGCGTAGCTACCGACCTCGGTCAGCGCGAGGTAGCGGATCGGCGCCCCCTCGGTGGCGAACGCGACGCCATCGCGGGCCACCTCGAGCCGCGCCGACGCCGGCAGGAGCTGCGCCCATTGATCGAGCGGGTAGACCTCGACCACCGCGATCGTGCCGGCCGGCAGCGGCGGCAGCGGGTTGTCGGGCGGGCCGGGCGGCCCGGGATCGGGCTCGACGTCGGCGCAGGCCCAGGTCATGGAGGCGAAGGCGAGCAGGGCGAGCAAGCGCGTCGACATGGCCCCACCAGCAGCAAGCCGGGTGCCGAGCGATCCCTCGTGATCACGGGCAGTTGTGTCCAGCGCCGGGTGACTGCTCGAGGCGCCGGCAAGTCCGCTCCAGGGTCAGCTGTCCCCATCAGAACGCCGACGGCTCCGCGTCGCGGCCGTCGTGCTCGCAGATGTAGGGCCGGGGCAGGGCGCAGTCGCGCACGAACCAGTCGCCGCAGTTGGTGGCCGAGCGCTGCGCGACACAGTTCTCGCTCGGGCTGTTGACCGGTCCGCCGGCGCCGAAGAAGCACGAGTCTCCGGACGGATCGAGCCCACCTGGTGACACCCAGCGGAAGGTCCCTTCGCCGATCCGATCGGTGTAGCCGATCCACACCTCGACGCCGCCGCTCTGGGCGGTGGCCAGGTCGTGGAGGTCGAAGTGCTCGTCGACGTCGACGATGGTCGCCAGGTGGGAACCGGCGCCGTCGGCCTCGCAGTCGGTCTCGGCGGCCAGCCAGTCGCGGAGCGTGGCCACGACGCGGTAACAGCTACCGTCGAGCGGCGTGTAGCCGACGGGGCATGGACCGCCGTCCGGACCATCGGTCCCGTCGTCGTCACCGCCATCGAGGTCGTCGTCGCCGGCGTCGTCGAGCGGGTCGTAGTTGATGCGCCCGCACCCGACGAGGCAGACGGCCACGACCAGCCAGCAGCGCAGCGCTCGCATCGCGGCCCACGGTATCACCGCGGCGCCGACGCTGCCGGTCGTCTGCCGGTGGGGCGCGCCACCGGGGCGGTCGCGCCCAGGCGCACGAGGGCGCGCTGCGCGAAGTCGTACTCGGAGACGACGCCGACCTGCCGGGGCTGCCGCGCGATCTTGCGGTAGGCGGCGATCGCGTCGGCGCGCAGGCCGTAGCTCTCGGCGATGCGTCCGATCGCATACCAGTCGGCCGACATCGGCGGGTCTTCCAGCCGGCGGGTCGGCGCCTTCTGGAGGTACTGCCAGGCCTGGTACGGCTCGTCGGCTTCGGCCTCGATCACGGCGAGCGTGTTGGCGAGTTGCGCCGCCATCGCGGTGGTCATCCGCTGGGCGCGGTTGCCGAGTTGCCGCGCGTTGGCCAGCACCGGATCGTGGTAGGCGCTGAGCCACCCGGCCAGGTTGAGCAGGCCGGCGTCGATCGCGGGATGCGCGACCACCTTGGCCACCAACGGTTGCGCCTTGGTCCAGCCCTCGGCTTCGATCGCCACCAGGGCGCGAGCGTTGAGCAGCTGGAGGTCGGTGGGCGCGGTCGCCAGCGCTTGCTCCAGCGCGGCGATCGCCTCGTCGAACCGCCCGCCGGCGGCCAGCGCGTAGGCACCCACGAGGACGCGGTCCGGATCGGCCACGACCGCGCCCGCCATGGTAGCGGCTTCGTCCCATCGTTCCAGGGCCCGCAACACCCGCAGCAGGCCGGCGCGGCAGCGCGCACTCGACGTCGTCCCGGCGACCGCGCAGCGACGCAGGATCGGGACCGCGGTCGCCGGCGCGTGGGGGGCGACCAGGAGCGCCGCTGCGACCTCGAGGCTCGCGCTCGGCGGCGTGCCGGCAGCGCCGGCGATCTCGTCGTGATAGATCGCGAGCAGGTCTTCGAGGGTGTCGTCGCTGGGTGCGGTTCCGACGTCGTCGATCACCCGCTTCAACCATCGGGCCGCGCCGGCGACGTCCTTCCTGGCCACCAGGGCCAGCATCAGGCGGCCGACGTCGGTCGTCATGCCGGTGCCGCCGATCAGCCGCGCGCCGGCCTTGTCGAGCACGACATAGAACCCCATGCGGCCGTTGCCGCCGTCGAACTCCACGCGCCAGCCGTCGGTCGCGCTGCCGACCGTGGTCAACGTGGCGGTCGCCATGCTGAGGTCGACGACCACCGCGCGCGGTAGCGCTCGCATCGTGCCCGTCATGCCGGTCGCGACGTTGGCGGCGACGGCGAGATCCGTCGCCAGGTCATCCGACCACGGCCGGCTGGCGGCCGGGACGCTCAGGATCGGGAGCACCGCGAGCCGCACCGGGGTCGTCGGGTCGCGGGGATCGAGCGTGGTCGGGTCGACGCGAACCAGGTTGGCGATCATCAGCGCCTGCCGTGGCTCGGTCGAGCCGGCGATCTCGGCGTGGAGCTGGCGCATCGGCTCGTAGAGCCGGAGCCCCATGAGCCGGCCCCGCACGTCGGTGATGAGCTGGGTGCGCGCCGGCCCGGTCGCCAGGGACCGCGCCAGCAGCAGCGCGGCGCGAGCACCGCGCCCGGCGGCGGCCGCGGTGACCTGGAGCGCGGCGCTGGTGTCGGACGCCGGCAGGGCGCGGGCGGCGGCTTCGGCCTCGGCGTGGCTGCTCGCCGCCAGCAGTGTCTCCACGATCACCTGGTCGTAGTCGTGGCTGTCGGAGCGCTCGTTGGCGCGACGCCAGAGCGCGATCGCCTCCAGCAGATCGCGGCGCACGGTGGTCGGCCAGCCGCGTTCGTCGACCGCGAGCAGGCCGGCCAGCTCGGTCATCGCGCCGACATGGGCCGGGGTCAGGACCAGCGCCTTGCGGTAGGCCGCGATCGCGCCGGCACGATCGGCGTCGAAGCCGTGGTCGCGCCCGGTGGTGTCGCGGCGGAGCTGGAATCCGAGCACCGAGTAGGCATCGCCGGAGGTCGGCTCGACCCTCACGCCCTCGCGCGCCGCCCGCCGCGCCGCGGCGCCCATGCCGGCCTGGCGGTAGGTCTCGGCGAGCTGAGCGTGATGGATGGCCTCGGTCGGGTGCAGCGCGACCAGGCGATGGAACTCGCGGAGGGCCTCCTTGATCTTGCCGTCGTGGAGCAACGTGGCGCCGACCTGGCTCAGGATGACGTGCTCGTTCGCCGCGCCCTGGAGCGCGAGCACGGCGGCGCGGGTG
This sequence comes from Myxococcales bacterium, assembly GCA_947483555.1. Classification (GTDB taxonomy): domain Bacteria; phylum Myxococcota_A; class Polyangia; order Haliangiales; family Haliangiaceae; genus UBA2376. Next base: position 30,615 of record CANKMW010000068.1, on the reverse strand, counting down.
GCGCGCAGCTCGCTGGCCGTGATGCGGCGCTTGCCGGTATCGAGGCGGTACGTGATCACCAGCGCGTCGCCGTCGCGCCGCCGCGACGTGGTCAGCGTCATCGTGCCGAGCGCACGAGTCTCGCTGGCGACCAGGGTCGGCGCGCTGTAGCCGGCCGGCAGCACCAGGCGGCTCTCGAGCTCGTAGACGTGCGGCTGATGCCAGACGTAGTCGATGCGGCGCTCGGTCACGGCGTCGGCGACGTCGGCATCGTCGGCCCGGAAGGTGTCGGGAACCCGCACCAGCGTGGTCGGTCGTGAACAGGTAGACGTCGACCTGCTCGCGGCCGGTGAACGCGCGCGCCACGTGATCGGCCTCGACGGTCAGGTGGAACGGCTGGGTGATGTCGCCGGGGATGGTGGCGGAGAAGTCGGTCAGCTCGCCCACGTACTGTCGCGCGACGTAGGCGGTCAGATCCTTTTCGACCGCGGCGCGCGTGGCGTCGCGGATCCAGCGCCGGTGGTGGTCCCAGTACACGCCGCGCTCGCTGGTGACCTCCTTGACCGCGGCCGCGCCGGCCTCCGCGAGCGTGTAGGTTCGCACCTCGCGGATCAGGTTCTCGGCCGGCGCCGGGGTGGGGGTCAACACCAGGTCGCGGGTCGCGGGCGCGATGACCAGCGCCAGCCGCGCTTGATCGCGGGCCGGCAACTGACCGGCTGGCAGGCCATCCTCGGTGGCGTCGATCCACAACTCCTGGCCGTCGACCCGGGCGCGCACGATCGCGTGATCGAACCCGCCCATGCCGGGTAGCTCGCGATCGACGTCGGTGCCGGGCCCGGTCGAGAGCAACGCCAGGTCGGCGGACACGCCGCTGGCGCGGAGCAAGGCGACCAGCAGGGTCGCCTTGTCCTTGCAGTCACCGAAGCCGCGCGCCAGCGTCTCGGCTGGCGTCCACGGGATGATGGCCGAGTCGCGCAGCTCGATCCCGGTGTAGCGGACATGGGCGTGCAGCCACGCCAGCGTGCGGTCGACCGTCGCCCGCTGGCTCGCCGCCGTGAGGCCGGCGGGAGCCACGACCGGATCCTTCATGCGGGCGTCCACCAGGCGCCGATAGTCGGCGGCGACCGCCGCCCAGCTCGCCGCGGTGCCGACCCCGATGTGGGGGTGGTCGGCGACGTCGCCGGGGACGCCGGCGTCGGAGCGGCGGCGGGCGTCGAGCGGCCCGAGGTCGTAGGTCCAGCGCGTGCGGCCGGCGCGGGTCACCCGCGTCGGCACCGGTGGTTTCGCGAAGCCGCGCGCGACCACCTTGAGGGGCCGGGTTGCCGGGCCGTCGATGGTCACGGTCGTGCGCCGCACCGGGACCCAGCGGCCGACGTAGCGCTGATCGACCACGCCGGCGGCCAGCAGCGGCTCGCGATCCTTGATCGCGAAGGTCTCCTCCAGCACCGAGCCGACCGCCAGCCGCGGCAGCGCGGCCTCGAGCACGCGTCGATCGGAGAACACGCTCGGCGATTCGCTGACCGCGGGGGTGTCATTGAACAGCGACGGATCGATCTCGGCGACCGTGCCGTCGGCGGCGATCACGCGAGCCCGGATGGTCGGCCGCTCCTGATAGAACGGCTTCCAGTCGAGCTCGATGGTGCCCCAGTCGTCGACGGCGGCCGGCTTCAGGATCGCCGCGACCACGCGGTAGTGGTGCTCGGCGCGGCCGGCGTCGTCGTACGTGATCGTCATGTCATCGCGCAGGACCACCACCGCGGCGTCGGTGCCGGCGACCGCCTTGGCCTCGGCGAGCAACTCGGCCGGGCTGGCGCTGAAGGCCGGCTTGTCGAGCGGCCCCGCGGCGGCCACGCCGGTCCATCCGACGATCAAGAACGGGATGGTCCGAGCTGCGGTGGACGTCCGGACCGACGGGTAGCGCTTGATCGCGAGGTTCGCCATGGGTGCTCTCATGACCACGGTTGTCGGCGCCCGGCGAGCGCGGTTGCGTGGGGCGGGAAAAAAAACCCGTTCGGAGGATGGACCACTGCCGGATCAGGTCAGGTCAGGGCCGCGGCGGTGAGCGCGGGCCGCGGCGCGGGCCGGGTTCCGCACAGCTGTTGGCCACCGACGTCCGCTCGGCGCGCACCGCCGCGGCTCGCGCCCGCGCCCGCTCGAGGAGGTCGAACCCGTCCTCGGCGGCTTGCTCCGGCACCACCCGCGCCGCCGCCAGGGGCGCCGGGATCCGGTTCGCGAAATCGATCCACACCCGCGGATCGTGGGTGCAGTCGTAGACCCGGCAGGTTCGCGGTCGATGTTCGTGCACGGTGCAGCGGCGGCTTTCGGGGTCGTTGTGCACGCAGTAGCGATCGCTGGCCCGCTGGCGGATGAGGTACGGCTGGCCGTAGTCCCAGCGGATGACCCCCTCGTCGAGGTCCTCGGTCGACAGCGCGAAATTGAATCCGCAGCAGCGGGCCTGGCACAGGTGCATCACCTCGGCGCACGGCGGCGACGACGACTCGGCCTCGTACTTGCCGCCGCCGACGTCGAGCGAGACCGGCCATCGACCCCGAGCGTCGGCGGCGCGGACCCCGGCCATGGTCTCCGGCAGCTTCTCGGCCACCGAGCGCTCGACGGTGTGCTCGGCCGCGGGTGCCGGCGTGCCGGGCGGTGCCGGCTCGGGTTCGACCCGATCGAGGCGTCGGGTCAGCTCGTCGATCAGCGTCACCACGCGGGCCCCGAGCTGCAACACGCCGTCGCGCAGCTCGAGGTCGTTCAGGTTGAGGTAGCGCAGCGCGCGCTCGAAGTCGGCGCGGGTGACCGGCGCGTCGAGCGCGGCGGTGCCGTAGGCGTCGCCGTCGCTGCCATCTTCGCTCATGGCGCGCAGCGTATCACCGCGCCACCGCACCGCAGCCGAGGAAGCCGATGGTCGCGGCGGCGGCGACGAACTTGATCGTGGCGCACGCGGTCGCCGCCGGCGCGAGCCAGGTCGGCCCGGCGCCGGCGAGCAGGGCGCCGAGCGCGAGGTTCTCGACCAGGTCGAGGCCGGCCGCGACGACCGCGGCGACCGCGAAGCCGCGGCTGGCGCCGGCCCAGCGTCGCGCGCCGACCCATCGGCAGCCGCGGCGCAGCACGGTGGCGTACAGGACCAGGAACGCGACGTCGACGCCCAGCGACGCGGCGGCGAACCCGGCGTCACCGAGGCGCCGCCACTCGGCGACGATCTCGACCGCGCGGCCGTGCGTGGTCGCGAACTCGAATGACAGGATGCCGTGCGGCACCACCGCCGACGTCAGCTGGAGATCGAGCCAGCCGAGGAGCGCGAGCACCATCAGGGTCGCAGCGACCAGCGCGACCGTACCCTGGCGCGCGGTCATCACCCGCGCCCGCTCAGATCGCCGGCCGGCACAGCTCGATGCGATCCGAGCTGCGGCCGAAGATCGACAGCGTCGCGGACGTGATCATCAAGCCTTGCCCATCCGGGCCACCCGCTGATCCCACCGCGCCCGGGCCCTGGCGGCCTCGCCCTCGCGCGTGCGCGGGGCGCCGCGGGCCTCGAGCTCATCGAGGAGGCGGGTGGTGGCCGCGGTGATCGCCTCGATCGCGGCGTCGAAGGCGCCCTGGTTCGCCGGCGACGGTCGCGTCGTACCGCTGACCTTGCGGACGAACTGGGTGGCCGCCGCTTCGATCTCGGCGGGCGTCGTCGGCGGCGCGAAGTTGTGGAGGACGCGGATGTTCCGACACATGCGCGAACCCTAGCGCGATCGCCGGCCGCCGGGCCACGACCATCAGCCCGCACTCCACAGCACCGGGAACGCGGCGCCGTCGAGGTGGCCGTCGGCGTCGGTCGGGAAGTAGGCCGCGGCCTCCGGCGACGGCAGTCGCGATGGCGCCAGCCGGCAGGCGGCGTCGAACAGCCGCACCACCAGGGTCTTGCGGGGGCGGGCGCTGGTGTTGGCGTCGCTGGCGTGGAAGGTGAGGCAGTGGTGGAAGCTGACGTCGCCGGGCGCCAGCTCGAGCGTGACCTCGGCGGCCGGAACCCGGGCCCGCAGCTCGGCGGGCAGCGCGTCGAGCGCGTCCTCGACCGAGCCGCGGCGGAAGGCCAGGTTGTCGCCGACGTGGTCCCAGCGATGGCTGCCGTCGAGCAGGCGCAGGCAACCGCTGGCGATCGTGCACGGCGTGAGCGCGAGGCGGGCGGTGATCACCGCCGGGCGATCGAGGTACCCGAGGTAGGTGTAGTCCTGGTGCCATGCCACGCAGCCAGCGTGGGCTGCCGGCTTCACCATCGCGGTGTCCTGCAGCAGCTGGATCCGGCTGGCGCCCAGCGCGTCACCGGCGATGGCCGCGATCGCGCCGTCGTGGGCGTGGCGGGTGAGCTGGTCGGAGGCGCGGGCGATCGACGCGACCTCGACCACCCGGTCGCCCCACGACGGGTAGCTGAGCTCGGGGATCACCGCGTCGAGGGCGTGCTCGAGCTCGGCGACCCGGGTCGCCGTGACCGCTGCGCGCACGACCAGCCAGCCGTGTTCGGCGAAGTGGTCACGCGCGGTCACGCGCCGATGGTCGCACGGCGGGCGCGGCCCGGGACGTCCGGATGTGCGCGCGGGCCCGACGCGCACCGCCGACCGCCATGGTAGTGTCGCGGACGTGCAGCTGGGGACGCTCGACCTTCGCGACGCGGCACGCCTGCGGCGGCCGGCCATCGCGTCGCCCGGCGCGATGACGCCGGCGGTGATCGCGACCTGGCGCGGCCGCATGATCAACGAGCACGGCTCGTCGCACGTGTTCGACGGCCTGGCCACCCAGCTGGCGGCGCTCGGGCGCACGCCGGACGCCGAGCAGTGCCGCGGCTTCGCCGCCGAGGAGCGCGAGCACGGCATGCTGTGCGGCGCGGTGGTCGAGGCGGTCGGCGGGGCCGCGCTCGCCGAGGTGCCACCGCCCTCGATCCTGCCGACCCATCCCGACACCACGCCGCGGGCGGCGGTGGTGCGCAACGTGATCTCCATCTGCTGCCTCAGCGAGACCGTCGCCGTGGCCCTGATCGGCGCCGAGCGGCTCGAGATGCCGGACGGTCCGCTGCGCACGCTGCTCGAACGGATCTGGGCAGACGAGGTCGGCCACGCCCGCTTCGGCTGGCGCTACCTGGCCAACCAGCTCGGCGAGCTCGACGCCAGCGAGCTCGACGCGGTCGCTCGCTACCTGCCGCTGGCGTTCGGTCACCTCGAGGCGCACGAGCTCGCCCACATCCCGGTCACCACCTCCTGGCCCGACGAGGCGGTGGCGTACGGGCTGTGCGACGGGGCCGACGCCCGGCTGCTGTTCTACGAGACCGTGTCCGAAGTCATCGTTCCCCAGCTCGAGGCACATGGACTGCCGGCGTCGCAGGCCTGGCAGGACAGGAGGACCACATGAAACCCGAGATCCGTCGCGCCGCTCTCCGTGCAGCCGCCAAGGCCGCGCTCGTGATGACCATCGGGTGCTCGGGCGGCAAGGGCTCGCCGCCACCGTCGAGCACCACGCCCGATCCGGTCCCCGTGGCCGCCGGGGCATCGTGCGCCGACCACCTGGGCGGGCTGGCCACCGCCAAGCCAGAAGCGCTCGCCGCCGATGACCCGCTGCGCAGTCGCGGCGAGGTCTACGGCGCCTTCGCCGACGTGGCCGCGCGCCAGAGCGCACGGACCCAGGAGTGCTGCGCCGAGGCCCTCGAGCGTGACGGATCATCGGCGGCGCAACGCTGGGAGTGTTGCAGCGCGCTGCCGGCCACTGCCCAGGCGATGGCGTGCACGCCGTGGGGGCCGCCGTGCCCGCCGCAGATGGCCTGATCGGACTGCGGCCAACCGAGGCCGGCCGGGGCCAGCCGAGGCCAGCCGGCGCACGGTTGATCGGCGCCCAGCCACTCGCCCGCAGCGGTAGACTGAGGCGGTCATGCGCGTGCTGCTCGCCGATCCGCCGCAGATGTTCCTGGTCGGCGACGGCCTGACCCGGCACGTGCAGCCGCTCGGCCTCGGCTACCTCGGCGCCGTGCTCGCCCCGCACCACGACGTGCGGTTCCTGTTGCCCGACATCCGCGCCTACCACGGCACCGATCCGTGGGGCGAGCTGGCGCGCGCGATCGAGGCCGAAGCGCCCGATCTGCTCGCGATCACGGCGGTCACGGCGACCTTCCCCGCCGCCACGCGCCTGGCCGCGCTCGCGAAGGCGGTGCGGCCGGGGGTCGTCGTCGTGCTGGGCGGCACCCACGCGTCCGCCGATCCGCACGGCGTGCTGCGCGCCGCGCCCGACGTCGACTACGCGGTGCAGGGCGAGGGCGAAGCGGCGATCGTCGCCCTCGCCGCCATGCTCGCCGCTCACCGCGTCGATGCGGCAGCGATCCCGGGCCTGGTCTGGCGCACCGCCGATGGCGGCGTCACCGTCAACGCCAGCCGGACGCTCGATGATCTCGACGCGGTGCCGTTTCCGCTCCGCGATCCACGCCATATCCTGTGGAGCGAGGACCTTCACCCGGCGTTCTTCCAGGCCCTGGTCACGATGCGCGGCTGCCCGTACCGGTGCATCTACTGCGCGGTCCCGCAGAGCGTCGACCGCAAGACCCGCTATCGCTCGCCCGCCAACGTGCTGGCCGAGATCGAACACCTGCGGCGCGACTACGACGTGCCCGGGCTGTTCTTCCACGACAGCGTGTTCTCGATGCACCGCGAGCGCACGATCGAGATCTGCGCCGGCATGGCCGAGCGCGGCCTGGCGCTGCCGTTCACGTGTCAGACCCGCACCGACCGGCTCGACGCCGAGCTGCTCGACACCATGGTCGCCGGCGGTTGTTCGCAGATCTTCTTCGGCATCGAGTCCGGCGATCTCGAGTCGCTGCGCCGGATCCGCAAGAAGATGTCGCTGGAGTCGATCCGCGCCGCCGTCGACCTGGTGCGGTCGCGCGGGATTCGCTGCTCGGGCTTCTTCATCGTCGGCTTCCCGTGGGAAGACGAGGCCCTGATCGAGCGCACCATCGACTTCGCCACCTCGCTCGGCCTCGACGCCATCTCCTTGTTCTCGGCGACGCCGTTGCCGGGCACCGAGCTGTGGACCCTGGCCGGCGGCAGCCACCTGCCCGACTCGATCGACTTCCGCACCCCGCAGGTCAACCTGACCAAGCTCACCGACGACGCGTACCTCGCGATCTACGAGCGCGTGAAGGCGCGCATCGACGATCACAACCAGGCCTCGATGATGGTGCGGGTGCGGGCGGCGCTGGATCCGGCCGCGGTCTCGTGGTGGGACGAGGTGCCCGGCGACAACCCGCTGGTCTCGCTCGGCCGGCGCCGGCCGGCGCTTCCTCAGCCCGGATAGTTCGGCGACACGTAGTGGCCGGTGACGGTCCACCGCGTGCCGGCGCGCACCGCCTCGACGAGGTGCCAGGCGGTGGCGGTGGGTTCGAACAGCAGCAGGTCGCCCAGGTGCGGCAGCCAGCGTTCGGTGATGTCGAGTCCGCGCGCGATCGGGTAACCAAAGGCGATGGCCCCACCGTCGCGACACGACCAACCCGGCGTCAGGCCGAGCGAGAAGGTGGTGACGTAGTGGATGCCGTCATTGTGGTTGGCGATGTCGTCGCCGGGGCCGAGCCGCCACGCGCGCAAGAAGATGCGCTCGGGCAGGGCCTGGTCCATGACGTGGCCGAGCAGGGTGTGGAGCGGGCCGCGGCGGAAGGCGTCGAAGACGTCGTCGAGCTCACCGGCGAGGTCGTGACCGTCGCCGTGGGCGTAGGCCGCGGCGCGCTGGGTGAAGGGCAGCTCGTCGACGCGACCGCGCAAGGCGGCGGCGACGTCGGCGGCGAGGAAGCCGTCGAGCCGGAGCAGCCGCCGACCGGCACGGCGATCCTCGGCCAGGCGTCGCCAGCGCTCGGGGTCGCGCCAGGCGGCGGCCACGAACGCGGGCAGGCTGGGCGCCAGGCCCCAGGCGCCGGCGGCCTCCGCGACCGCCGGCGGTGGCATGCGCGATCGCACGCGACCGTGGCGGCAGCCTTCCCGCAGCGCGGCCGCGGTCGGTCCCTCGAGCAGCAGGCCGCTGTCGAGCCGCGTCACCAGCTCGGGTGGCGGCGCGGCGCCGGCATCGAGGGCCCGCAGCGCGTCGGCTTCGGTCGAGCTGAAGGCGTGTTTCTGTTCGAGCACGAGGTCGACGATCTCGAGGCCGCCATCGTCGAGCGGGAAGCGCAGCAGTTCGGAGCGGAGGCGCATGGCGTCAGGAGTGTCCCATGGGGCGCGGACGGCGGCGACGGCGCCAGGGTCCGGCAGGTTTCGCATGGATGGACGCCGCACGGTGTTGGTGCGCGGGTTGCTCTTCACGCCGGTCATGAAGCTCATGCACGTCGCGCCCGGTCTCGTCCTGTCCCTGCTCACCGTCGCCACGGCGTGCGTCGAGCCCGACGAGCCCGACCTGGGCGAGGACGTCGAGGCGGTCAGCGGCAACCCGCTCAACGGCAGCAACGGTTCGGCGGTGTGGAGCGGCGTGGTCCGCATCGAGGTCGTCGGCGACACGCGGGTGCGGACCGGGGTCCAGATCGGACCCGACCTGGTCATGACGTCGTCGCGCTGGGTCAGCGCCAGCACCAACCCGGCCACCATCACGGTCGCCAACGGCACCACCGGCGGGACCAACGTCCAGACCCGGACCGCCGCCTTCGTCACGGTCAACCCGTACCTGCCGGTCGCCATCATCCAGACCACCCAGACGTTCGCCACCGCCCCCGTGGCCGTCGATGCTCGTACCGCGGCGCAGCTGGCCAGCCCCGCGGCCGCGGTGAGTTGCTACGCTTACCGGACCAGCGCCGACTTCCGCCGCGCCGGTCAGGAGGTCCGCCGCACCGACGGTGCGCGCGAGTTCATCGTCGGCCCGGTCCTCGGCCTCAGCAACCGACTCGATGACTGGGACGCGGGCGCGCCGTGCTTCGATTCCGTCAACAACACCTGGGTCGGCTTCGCGCTGTCGTCGCCGGGCAACAACGAGACCCGCCTGTTCGCCGCGTCGCAGATCAACTTCTTCCTCGACGGCATGCGTCGCGTCGCGTCGCTGCGGCGCAGCCTCGGCTGGCCGACGCCCTTCATGGTGCAGACCATCGCGCCCACCGGCGCGCGCATGTGCCTCGATGTGCCGTCGGCCAACCCGTACGACCATGCCGGCCTCAACCAGTACCCGTGCCACGGCGGCCTCAACCAGCGCTGGCTGCTCGACTACACCCATCCGACCGGCCCGGCCTTCATCAACATCCACACCGGCGCATGCATCGACGTGCCCGGCGTCTCGGTCACCGCCGGGCAGGCCATGCAGATGTTCCCGTGCCACAGCGGCGCCAACCAGGGCTGGGTCGCCAATGGCAACGCCCCCACCTTGCCGGGTGACACGCTGTCGCCGCTCAGTTCGCCCACCGTGTGGACCGCGAACGGGCGGCGTCCGACGTTGTGCCTGAGCGTCCGCGGCGGCCCCAGCAGCACGTCGCAGCCCGTCGAGCAGGCGACCTGCAACGTCAACGCCGCCCATCAGGACTGGTACCTGGGCTACACGATCTGATCAGCCGTCGAGGCCGTGCCGGCCACCGCGTCCGCACGCGTGTACAATCCGGCATGGCCCGAGCGCGACGAGCAGCAGCGATCATCTGGAGCACGGTCGTGTACGCCGGGGCGATGCTCGGCTCGTCCGCGTGCAAGGGCGGCGCGGCGTCGACCACCCCGGCCCCGGTCACCGCCGAGCCGGTCGCGCCGGTCGCGCCGCCGGCGCCGGAGCCGGTCGCGCCCGAGCCGGTCGCGCCGCCGGCGGTGGTCGCCGCGGCGCCGGCGCCCCCGGCGCCGGACCCCGAGCCACCGGCGGTGGTCGCAGCGCCGGCGCTGGTCACGGTGACGATCACGTCGACCCCGCGCGGCGCCCAGGTGTACGCGGCCAATGACCAGCTGATCGGCAAGACCCCGCTCCGATACCAGCTCCCGCAGTCCGACCAGCCGGTCGCCTTTCGCATCGCCCGCAAGGGGTACAGCGACAAGGAGGTCGAGGTGCTGCCGGCGGCCGACCTGGTGTTGCAGGTCGTGCTGGTCAAGCCGCCGGCGCGACCGCGCGGCACGGTCGGCAAGTACGGCACGCTCGGTCACGGCAGCGGGACCGGCACCGGCAAGAGCGAAGGCCGTGGCTTCATCCTGAGCTGAGGGCCGCCGCGCGGATGAGCATCGAGACCCTTTCGTTTCGCGCCGCCGGCGGACGCCGGATGCGCGGCTGGCTGGCCGAGCCAGCCGGCGACCGACCGGTGGCCGGTGTGCTCCTCATCCACGAGATCCTCGGCCTGGTCGACAACCAGCGGGCGGTGCTGGAACGGTTCGCGGCCGAGGGCTACGTCGCGTTCGCGCCCGACCTCTTCGATCGCCCGGGCGCCCGGGCGCTGTGCATCGCGCGCGCGCTCAACGATCTGCGTCGCGGTGAGGGCGAGGTGATCGAGGATCTGCGGGCGGCGCTGCGGTTTCTGCGCGCGCGCCCGCGGGTCGCCGGTCCGCGGCTCGGCGTCGCCGGCTTCTGCATGGGCGGAGGCTTCGCGCTCCTCATGGCGCTCGAGCCCGACGTCGGCGCGGTGGCGCCGTTCTACGGCACCAGCCCGGCCTACCTCGACCACGTCGCCGACAGCTGTCCGGTGGTGGCCAGCTTCGGCGGTCGGGACGTCGTCTTTCGCGCCCTCGGCGAGCAGCTCCGCGGTGCGCTGGAGCGCGCCGGCATCGAGCACGACTACCGGATCTACGAGGACGCCGGGCACTCGTTCATGACCGGCGCGTTGCCCGGCCTGGCCGGCCAGCTCGCCGCCATCGGCCCGCTGCGCGTCGGCTACGATCCGTCAGCCGCCGCGGACAGCTGGAGCCGCCTGCTGGTGTTCTTCGACCGCTTCGTGCGGCCGCCGGCTGACCGCGGTGGGGCGCCGTGATCAGCGAGCCGCGATCCGCACGCTGATCACGCCGGTTGGATCGATCGTGACCTCGAACTCGAGCGCGACGACGTGGCGCTGATTCGTGAAGTAGGTGTGCTCGCCGGTGATGCGAACCTGGTAGCCGCTGGCGTCGGTGCGCTCGTCGAACAGGCACAGCTCGGCGCCGATGTGCACGTAGGTGGCGATGGCGCGGGCGCGGAGCAGGAACGTCACCAGGTCGCGCCCCGGCAGCTGGCCGCGCCCGCGCTCGGTGAGCTGTCCGATCGTGGCGACCGCGCCCGGCCCCATGGCGGTCACATCGGCGACCACGAGATCGGACAGCACGGCGGCGTCGACCACGGCGGCGGTCCGGTCGGCGGTGAACCACAGCAACGGCGTCGCGCCGATCCGGAACTCGGCGACCACCGCGACCGCGACCTGGGTGGCGGGATCGATCGCGGCGGCGGGGTAGCGATCCTGGAAGTCGAACGCCGGCGGACCGACCCGGCGCTGTTCGGTCAGCACCGAGGCGCCGTGGTCGATCGAGAGCGAGACGGGCCGGGCGGTCACCGCGCCCATCATCCCACGAGGTCCGTGACGGGTCGCGGTGCGCGCGAGGCGACCGGTTCATGAACGGAGTATCCTCGCCGGGTGTCGTGCCCGCACCTGTACGCGCTCGAGGCCGGGTTCGAATCCGCGTTCACCGTCGACGCCTCGCGGGTGACGTTCGGCCCCGGCGCGCTCGGTGAGGTCGGCGATCGGGCGCGCGCCCTCGGCGTCCGGCGGGTCGCGCTGATCACCGACCGTCGGCTGCGCGCGTTACCGTGGTTCGCCGAGGTCGACGCCGCGCTGCGGGCCGCCGGCCTCGACGTCGCGTTGTTCGACGAGGTCGCGATCGAGCCCACCGACGCTTCGCTCGAGCTCGCGGTGCGCTTCGCGCGCGACGCCGGCGTCGATGGCTACGTCTCGCTCGGCGGCGGCTCGGTGATCGACACGTGCAAGGTCGCCAACCTGCTCGCCACCCATCCCGGGGCGCTGCTCGATCACGTCAACGCACCGATCGGACGCGGCCTGGGGGTGCCCGGTCCGCTGGCGCCCCACGTCGCGTGCCCGACCACCTCGGGCACCGGCAGCGAGGTGACCGGCATCGCGATCTTCGATCTGCTGGCGCTGCACGCCAAGACCGGCATCGTCTCGCCGCGCCTGCGGCCGACCGAGGCGGTGGTCGATCCGCGCTGCACCGCGACGCTGCCCGCGGCGGTGGTGGCGGCCAGCGGCCTCGACGTGTTGTGCCACGCCCTCGAGTCGTACACCGCCCGGCCGTTCACGCGCCGACCGTCGCCGTCGCCGTCACCGGCGATCGCGCGGCCGATGAGTCAGGGCGCCAACCCGTGGAGCGACCTCGGCTGCCGCGAGGCGCTGCGCCTGCTCGGCGTCTACCTGGTCCGCGCCGTCACCGACGCCGCCGACGCCGAGGCGCGTGACCAGCTGATGTGGGCGGCGACCCTGGCCGGCATCGCGTTCGGCAATGCCGGCGTGCACGCGCCGCACGCCATGGCGTACGCGGTCGCCGGTCGGGTCCGCGACTACCGCGCTGCCGGCTACCCGGCCGAGACCGCGCTGGTGCCGCACGGCTTCGCGGTCGCGGTCAACGCACCGGCGGTGTTCCGTCGCTTCGCCGCCACCTCGCCGGCCCGGCACCTCGAGGCCGCGGCGCTGCTCGGCGCCGACGTGGCCGGCGCCGGCGCCGCCGACGCCGGCGAGCGGATCGCCGCCGCGGTAGCCGGGCTGATGCGCGCCGTCGCGACCCCCAACGGCCTGGTCGGCGTCGGCTACACCGCTGCCGACATCCCGGCGCTGGTCGCCGGCGCGGCGCCGCAGCGGCGCCTGCTCGACAACGCACCGCTGGCGGTGACGCCGCCGGTCCTCGACGCGCTCTTCCACGACGCCTTGACCTGCTGGTGACCGATGCCACCCGTCCGCCCCCGCGCCGCCGACTACCGCCACCACGTCGCCATCACGACCCGGTGGATGGACAACGACGTCTACGGCCACGTCAACAACGTCACCTACTACAGCTACTTCGACACCGCGGCCAACGGCTACCTCATCGAGCACGGCGGGCTCGACCTCCGCTCGTCGCCGGTGATCGGCCTGGTCGTGGAGTCGGCGTGCCAGTACCACGCGCCGGTCGCTTACCCGGCAGCGCTGCGCGCCGGGCTGCGCGTCGATCGCCTCGGCCAGCGCGCGGTGACCTACGGCATCGCGATCTTCGTCGATGGCGCGGATGGTGCCGCCGCCGCGGTCGCCCATGGTCACTTCGTTCACGTGTTCGTCGATCGCGCGACCCGGACCCCGGTCGCCATCCCGCCGCCGCTCCGCGCCGCGCTCGAGCGCCTGGTCGTGTCGTGACCAGCGCGCCGGTCCGGCAGGAGCTGACGTGCCCGGCGTGCAGCGGGCGCTTCGTCGTCCAGCTGTGCTTCAGCGACTTTCCGGGCGAGCCGCACCGGAAGGGACGCTGTCCGTCGTGCCAGGTCGCCGGCACCGCCCCGACCGGTACCGTCGCCGAGCCGGCGACGTTCGTCGCGCGCGGGTCGGCGGCGACCGATGGCGCGATCGAGCTCGTGATGTCGAGCTCGTGCGTCGACTGCCAGGCCTTCCTGGTCGATCGGGAGACCAGCTGTCGGGCGTGTGGTCTGGTCTCGGAGGCCCGGGCTCGGGCGTGGCGGCGCCGGCTCGACGACCCGCACCTGCGCACCACGTACCACTGCGACGCCGGCGACCTGACGATGGACACCACCGGCGCCGCCGAGCTTCGCGAGCGCGGCGAGATCATGTACTTCCGCGGCCAGCCGTCGCCGTGGCTGGCCCAGCTCCAGGTCTGGACCGGACGCGTCACCCGCGAGCGGGCGCGTCGCGTCGCCAGCCTGGTGCTCGACGCGTGCATTCCGCGACGCACCGGCCTGCAGTCCCTCCTCCCGGGAGAGTATCCGGCCTCGGTGAAGGTGGAGCACCCGGAGGGCAGCCTGGGAACCCTCGGCGCCGTGCTGAGCCACGGGGCCCGGCTGGACTCTCCACCGCTGTCCGAGGTGGCGTCGATGCTGTCGACGATCTGCCAGGAGCTTCAGGCGTCCTCGCCGTCGGGGTGGGTCCCAAATCCGAACCCGGAGCGGGCGCGCGAGCGGAGCATGCCGGTGACCAAGCGGGCGGTGCCGGCGTTGATCGAGCCGGTGATCGAGCGCGTGGTCGTGCCGGTGATCCCGCCGGTGATCGTGCCGGTGATCGTGCCGGTGATCGTGCCGGTGATCGCGGCGGTGATCCCGCCGGTGATCCCGCCGGTGATCCCGCCGGTGATCGCGAAGCCGCCGCGTCGCGCTCGGGCGGCCGACCACCCGACGATCCCCGCCGACGAGTGCGCGCTGTGCTCGACGGACAGCCCGTTCGCAGGACGAGTCGCCACCCGCGACGGCGACATCTACACGGTGCACCACTGCCCGTCGTGCCGCGAGGACTTCACCGTGTTCCGCCCGGCGCTGCAGTCCGTGGTCGAGGCCTGGATCGAGCAAGACGCCGTGCAGTCGGCGGTCGGGCTCGACGTGTGCCTGGCCGAGGTGCTGCGCGATCCGCGCTCGGATGTTCCGCGCCTGCGCTTCGCCGCGGTGGTGGCCAGCGTCGATCCCGTGCGTGCCGAGCTGATCCGGGCTCAGCTCGGGGTCGCCCGCCAGCGACGGTGCGGCCAGCGCGACGAGGCCCAGGCCCTGCAGCGCCACGACCTGCTCGCCGATGGCGTCCGGCTGCGACGCTGGTACGCCGGCGTGGATGCCCTGGTCGAATCACGGCGGTCCTGCATGACGATCGCCCAGCTCCAGTTCGGGCGCGGCTTCGTCGAAGGCGTGTGCCTCACCGCCCAGCAGTTCGTCGAGCGCGCGGCCGCCATCCTCCGCATCGCGCCGATCATCGACGTCGGGATCACGACGCTCGGCGACGCCAGCGCGGCCCTGTTCGCCTCGCCACACCTGGCGCAGGTCCGCTCGCTGTGCCTGTACGGCACCGGCGCCACCGACGCCGACGTCCGCCGGCTCGCGGCCTCGCCGCACCTGGCGCGCCTGGCCTACCTCGATCTCGGCTACTGCAAGATCACCGACGCCGGGGTCGAGGCGCTGTGTGCGTCCACGTCGCTGGCCGGGCTCCGCTACGTGCGGCTGAGCGACAACCCGGCCTTCGATCCCAACCCGTCCTTCGACGAGCAAGACGGGCGCCGTTACGGCCTCATCGCGACGGCGACCAGCGAGGAGCTGCGGGCGCGGTTCGGCCTGCGGCGCTGGCTGGACAGTCGCTACACCTCCGCCGAGCCGCCCAACGTCGAGACCTTCCCGTGAGCGTCAGATCGCCCGCGCCAGCACGTAGACGCTCATGCCGAGGATGGTCGCGGGTGGCCGCGGATCCGACCTTCAGAGACGCTCGCGGTCTGGATCGAGCACGGCGGCGCGCTGCGATACCAGGCCGGCGAGGGCGCGCTGCAGCTGTTGCTCGCGACCGCGCAGCTCCATGGTGCTGGTCGCCACGTACGACGACAGCAGCTCGATCTCGGCGCCGACGTCGTCGATCGCGTACGAGGTCGTCCACACCAGGTCGCGCGCCACCATCGAGATCAGGCCGGGAAGCGGCGTGACGTCGATGCCGTCGATCACCGGCGCGACGTCCTTGCACTCGCGCTGAAAGGTCGACATCGCGCGCTGGGCGGCCGCGATCATCGTGCGCAGGCCGTCGTGGACGACGTGCTCGGACAGGTCGACCGCGGTCGCGGTCAGGGCGCCGAAGCCGAGGTCGCGGGCCAGCAGCGAGCCTTGATCGCTGGCGAACGAGGCGGTCTGCGACGAACGGACCGCCTGTTGCACCTCGACCAGCGCCGCGTGCGCGGCGCGACCGGCCGCGATCGCTTCCTGGACCTCGCGGTGGGCGGCGCGCAGCTGGCCGTCGGTCTCGGCGAGCGCGGCGAGCTGCCGGGTGTGCGGACCACCGTGCGCGACCTTGGCCTCGACCTCGGCGAGCACCGCGGCGTAGCGGGCGTCGGCGTCGCGAACCACGGTCGCGCGCGCGGCGAGCTGCGCGAGATCGACATCGATGGCGCGTTGCTCGTCGGTGAGCGCCTCGTGCTGCAGCGTCGCCGCCGCCAGCTCGCGCTGCTCGTTCGACAGATCTGCTCGACCGGCGAACAGGCGCCGAAAGAAGCCGCCCACGCCGTTCGCCAGCCGGTCGACGTCGGCCGCTTCCGAGGCGACCAGCACGGCGGTGGCCTCGAGCTGGGCGGTGACCCGCTCGCGATCCGCACCGGCGTCGGTGAGCCGTTGCGTGACCCACTGCTGCTCGCGTCTGGCCGCGCGCGCCAGCGCCAGCCGTTCTTCCAGCGTCTCGGTCATCGTGCCTCCGCCGATCAGGGTAGCGCACGACGGCGGGCGCGCGCGTCGTCCGGTGCCTCGATCCGCCGCTCCGAGACGGTCACGATCGCTCAGGCCAGGTCGTCGACGCCGGTGATGACCAGCGGCAGCTCGGGGCCCGAGCGCAGCGTCGCGCGCTGCGGCGGCCGGCGGTAGCCCTGGGCCTCGCCGGTGACGTCGGCGCTGGTGGTCTTGTAGCCGACCACGCGCACGGCGGTGCCGGCCGCGAGCACGCGCTCGCTGGCCTCGATCAACGCTTCGCCCGCTGCACGCAGCGCACGCACCCGGTCGCGGACCGGGCCCGGGACGCCGTCGCGGTCGAGGCGCGCGACCGGATACGTCACCGCCTCGCGCGCCGACACCAGCCAGCGCGCGCCGGCGCCTTGCACCAGCACGCGGTGGCCGCGGTCGTCGACGAGCGCGAAGTCGGTCGCCGCCTCGTGGACCCAGCGCCGGCCGGCCGCGAAGATCATCCGCCGGTAGACGCCGGTGGCGTCGACCAGCAGCCCGGACAGCGAGTCGGTGGCCTCGATCGTGCCTCGCACCACGACCAGCTCGCCCTCCTCACGGCGGCCGACCTCGGCGAGCTCGACCTCGCCGCGGGCCAGGCGCGCCAGCTGGCGACGGAACACCAGGCGGCCGACGCGGTCGCCGGCCACCGCGGTGCCGGCGCCGGCGGCCAGCAGGCCGTGCCAGAAGAACAGCAGCGGCGGCGCTGCCACCACCGATCCGATCAGCGCCGCGCCGCCACCGACCCACACCGCGCCGGCGGCGATCCAGCCCCGCCGGCGAACGCCGGGCGGGAGCCAGTCGCGATCGCGGCTCAGCCGGTGCGTCCGCTGTACGGCGACCACGGGCGCAGTGTACCGTGCCGGCCGCCATGGACACCGCGCTGGTCAAAGCCTCGCCTGCGGTGGTCGCCGCGTTCGCGCGGTCGCATCGCCTGTCGGTTCGCCAGCGCAAGCGATGGCTGGAGATCCTGACCTCGTTCGACGCCCGCAACACCTACGCGGTCTACGACGAGGGCGGCAACCCGGTGCTCAACGTCGAGGAGCAGGGCAAGGGCTTCGGCAACTTCCTCAAGCGGGTCTTCCTGGCCAGCTACCGGCCGTTCACCGCTCACGTCGAGGACCTGACCCATCAGCGTCAGGTCGTGACGCTGCGGCGGCCATTTCGGTTCTACTTCCACCGCCTCGAGGTCCGCGACCCTGACGGCAACCTGCTCGGCGCCATCCAGCGGCGCTGGACCTGGATCCGCCGCAAGTACACGATCGAGGGCGCCGACGGGCAGGAGGTCGCGACCCTGTTCGGTCCCTTCTGGCGGCCGTGGACCTTCAAGATCCTGCTGGCGGGCGACGACAAGCACGAGGTCGGCCTGATCCAGAAGAAGTGGAGCGGCCTGGCCAAGGAGATGTTCACGCAGGCCGACAACTTCTGGATCGAGCTCGAGAAGGTCACCGATCCGACGCTGCGGGCGCTGCTGTTCTCGGCGACGGTGCTGATCGACGTCGTGCACTTCGAGAACAAGGGCTGACCGCGCGCGCCGGCGGTCGCCATCCGCTGTGACGGACGAACGTCCTTCATATTGACACATCCTCCGTCCGTTGTGGTAGACATGTGTCCACTATGACGGATGGGCGCTACCCGACCGGAGCTCGGTCGTGATCGACGCGGTGGTGATCGGCCTGATGGTGACCGTGTTCGGTGCCGCCATCGTCAACGGCGCGCTCGGCTACGGCTTCTCGTCGATCACGGTCCCGATCGCGCTGTTCTTCGTCGAGGCCCGGCCGCTGGTCGCGGCGCTGGTGATGATCGAGGTCGCCATCAACCTGTACCAGCTGTGGCTCAACCGGCACTCGATCCACCGCGTCCTGCCGCGGGTCACGCCGATCCTGGTCGGGCTGGTACCTGGCGTGATCGTCGGTGCCCTGTTGCTGACCTCGATCGCGCCCGACTGGCTGAAGGTGATCACCTACGCCGCGCTGCTGCCGCTCGCGCTGACCCAGGCTGCCGGTCTGCGCCGGCCGCTGCGCAACGAGCGCGCCGCCGCGCTGCCCCTCGGCGCCGGGGTCGGCGTGCTCTACGCGACCACGACGGTCTCGGGTCCGCCGCTGGCGCTGTTCTTCAACAACCAGGGCCTGGCCAAGGCCGACTTCCGGGTCGCGCTCGCGGTGGTCCGCTCGGCCGAGGCCACGTTCACGCTCTCGGTGCTGCTGGTGCTGGGCCAGATCGGCGGCACCTCGCTGGAGATGGCGGGCTGGATGGCGCCGGCGGTGCTCCTGGGCGCGTCGATCGGCCACCGCGTCATGCACACCATCGACGCTGGCGTGTTCCGCCAGATCTGCATGAGCTTCGACGCCGCGAT
The DNA here is from genome assembly GCA_947483555.1 of Myxococcales bacterium. Classification (GTDB taxonomy): domain Bacteria; phylum Myxococcota_A; class Polyangia; order Haliangiales; family Haliangiaceae; genus UBA2376. The sequence goes on along the minus strand of CANKMW010000068.1, from coordinate 11,930 downwards.
CATCGGCCTCGGTCTGGCCCGGGCGCTGGTGGTGGTCGGCGTGGCCAGCCTGATCGTGTATCCGGGCGCAGCTGCCGTGGCGGTGCTCGCCGGCTACCTCCTGTGGTCGCGGCTCGGGGCCCGGGCCCGCGACGCCCTCGCCACGCAGCCCACGGCCGAGCTGGCCCGCCGCAGCTAACCCCAGAGCTCACCTGTCTAGACCCGCCTCGCTTGGTCTCGTGGCCGAATGACTTCGTTGCGCACTCCGGTGCTCGGGTCACGTGCCTCAGCACGCTCCCCTCCGCTCCTCGCACGCGCCTCGTCCTCGACCACGATCCCGTCGCGATCCGGAATCAACCCAGATGAGCTCTGGGGTTAGCGACGCGCTTCGGCGGCGCGGTCGGCGTCCGCGCCGGCCGCATCGAGCGTGGCTCCGGCGAGGAGCGCGCCGAAGCCCGCGAGTGGAGAGTCCGCGGCCAGCAAGATCTCGCCGACCAGGGTCGCGGCGATCGAGCCGCCGTGCAGCGCGGCCGCGCGCGTCGAACGCGGCCGGTAGTGCCCGGCCCCGACGAACCACAGGCCGCCATCGATGCCGAACAGCGGCCCGGGCTCGGGGAGGCGCCAGCTGTCCTCGAACCTCTCGGCGGCGATGCGAGCGGCCTCGACGCGCAGCGACGGCACCACCCGCGGCGTCGGTGGCGCGAGCAGGAGGAGCGGCGACATCAGCGCCGTCGCCGTCGGTGTCGGTGTCGCCGTCGGTGCGCCCGGCGCGGGCGCGCTCGGTGCCGGCGGCGGCGGTGCCGGATCCGCGGACGCCGCGCCCATGGTGACGACGAGCAGCAGACCGACGCGGGGCGGGCTCATCAGATCCATGATCAGGCCACGAACCGAGGCGGGTGGCCAGCGGATTCCGACCGGCGACAACCCGGTTCCGCAGGTCGAGCCGGTGACATGAGCGTACGATCGCCAGGTGGACGAGCGACGCCAGCACAAGCGGCTCCGGGTAACGATGGCGGTGGGGATCAAGGGCCACTCGGTCGCCGTGTTCGCCGGGACCATGGAGGACGTCTCCTTCGGCGGGGCGCTGATCCGGACCTCCCGGCCGCCGCCACCGGGGACGTCGCTCGACGTCGTCGTCATGCGCGACGACGGCCCGCCGCTGTCCTTGAAGGCGAGCGTCTACCGCGTCGGCCCCGACTGGGTCGGCGTGGCCTGGGGCCCGCTCGGCGATCCCGAGCGCGCCTTCCTGGCCGCGGTCCTGGCCAGCGGCTGACCGGAGTCGAGGCCGGGTTAGCATCACGGCGATGCGACGCTTCGAGGTGAAGGCAGGCCGGTCGTCGAAGTTCTGGGAGCTCGAGGTCCGCGGCACCGAGGTCGTGGTGCGCTTCGGTCGGATCGGGGCCGCCGGGCAGACCCGGCGCAAGCGCGCGGCGAGCGCCCGGCTCGCGGCGCAGGCCGCGAAGCAGCTGGTCCGCGAAAAGCTCGGCAAGGGCTACGTCGAGCTCCGCACCGCGAAGGCGGCGGCCAGGGCGGCGGCGCCAGCGCCGGCCAAGCAGGCCGCGGCGGCGGCCGCGAAACCGAGGGCGGCGGCCACCAGGAAGCCCGGCAGCGCCGCCGACGAGGCGATCCAGAAACTGTGGATGCGGATCGAGCGCTGGTTCGCGAAGCACCGTCCGGAGCTGTCGCTGGGGCTGCGGCCGGGCGCGACCGACAAGCAGATCGCGGCCGCCGAGAAGGCGCTCGGGCAACGCTTTCCCGACGACTTCCGCGCCTCGCTGCGGGTCCACGACGGTCAGGACGACCACTGCCAGATCGTCTGGCTCCCGGTCGCGTTGCAGCTCGGTTCGCTGGCGTCGTTCGTGCGCTGCTGGAAGGGCGACCGGGGCTCCTACGTCGACGACGCCGACGACCTCGCCCGCCTCGACAAGGGCCGGCGGGTTCGCCAGGTCCACTTCCACCCCCGGCAGATCCCGTTCGCGGGCACCCCGCACTGGGACTACGGCCGCCTGCTGTTCGACTTCGTCCCGGGTCCCGACGGCACCGCGGGCCAGGTCATCGCGCGCAGCGACATCGACCTGATGTTCGTGGCCGCGAGCTTCCGCGAGCTGCTGACCCGGACCGCGAGGGGACTCGAGGACGGCTCGGTCGTCGTCGAAGTGCTCGACTGAGGCTAGGCTTCGCGCTTGATCCAGCTGCCCTATTTCGACGCCATCCTGGCCGCCTGTCGGCACGACGAGACCGATGTCATCCGCTCGTTCGGCGACAACGTGCACTGGGGCTACTGGGACGACCCGACGGCGGCCGACGGATCGGTGGACGACTTCGTGCTCGCCAGCGACGCCATGACCCGCAAGGTCTGCGCCGCGGCCGGCATCCGCGACGGCCTGACCGTGCTCGACGCCGGCTGCGGTTTCGGCGGCACCGTCGCCAGCATCAACGCGCGGTTCGAGCGCATGACGCTCACCGGCCTCAACATCGATCCGCGGCAGATCGCGCGCGCGCGCCACAACGTCGCGGCCCGGCCGGGCAACACCATCGACTTCGTGGTCGAGGACGCGTGCCAGCTGCCGTTCGCGGACCGCAGCTTCGACGTCGTGATGGCGGTCGAGTGCATCTTCCATTTTCCGAGCCGCCTGCGCTTCCTCCGCGAGGCGCGCCGCGTGCTCCGACCGGGCGGGGCCCTGATGGTCTCCGAGTTCGTCGCGCCGGCCCGGACCTTCGCGCGGCTGGTGCTCGCCGGACTGCCCAACCTGCGCACCATTCAAGGCTTCTACGGCGACGACATCCCCATCCCGCCGTCCTCGTACCAGGTGCTGGCCCGCCTCGCCAGGCTCGGCCTGCCCACGGTCCTCGATATCTCGCGCAACGTGCTGCCGACGTTCCCCGTCGTGCTCGACCTGGTCGACAAGTTCCCCATCGGCGAGCGCGGTCAGCGGTCGGCGCGGTTCGCCACCGAGCTCATCGCGCGCATGTCCGAGCGCGGCTGGATGCGCTACCAGGTGTTCACGTTCCGCGCCCCGGGCGCCGCACCATCCAACCATCGAAAGGACCGGCCGTGACCAAGCTCTCCATCCGTACCGAAGGCGACACCGTCGTCGTCGTCACCCGCCGCTTCGCCGCCTCGCCCGACGACGTGTTCCGCGCCCACACCGAGCCGGCGCTGATCCAGCAGTGGTGTCTGGGCCCCGACGGCTGGACCATGCCGCAGTGCCTTTGCGAGGCCCGGGCCGGCGGCACGATCCGCTACGAGTGGAGCGACGGCCAGGGCGCCGGGTTCTACCTGACCGGTGAGTTCGTCGTGGTCGAGCCGCCGCATCGCATCGTCCACGTCGAACGGATGCACCTGCCCGATCCGACGCCCGACAACCGCGTCGAGACCACGTTCACCGCCGACGGCGCCGGGACCTTGATGGTCATGCGCATGACGCTCCCCGACCCGGCGACCCGCGAGGCCATGCTGGCCACCGGCATGGCGGACGGCATGGAGGTGAGCTACGCCCGGCTCGACCGCCGCTGGAGCGCGTGATCCGGCAGGCGTCGTGGCGGCTGGTACGCTCGGGCCGATGCTGCCCGGTCCGTACGAGCGCTGGTACGCCGAGATCGCGGACGGCCCGAGTCCGGTCGAGTCGCGGTCGACCTGTGATGCGTGCGTGATGGAACCCGGCGCTCGCGGCTTGCCGCTCGAGGGCGCCTTCGACCCGGCGGTCCGCTGTTGCACGTACCACCCGCACCTGGCCGCCCACTTCGTGGGCGGCATCCTGAAGGACGGCACCGCGGCCGGAATCGCCATCGTGCGCGCGCGGCTCGCCGCCCGGGTGGGCGTGACACCGCTCGGGCTGGGGGCGACGCCGGCCTACGCGGCCACCTACCTGGAGGTCACTCGCACGCCCGGGGTGTTCGGCCGTAGCCGCGACCTCCGGTGTCCGTTCCACGCCGACGCGCGCTGCACCATCTGGAGCCATCGCGGCGCCCCGTGCGCGGCCTTCCACTGCAAGTTCGATCGCGGGGCCTACGGCGCCGGGCTGTGGAACCTCATCGTCGTCGCCTTCAATTCGATCGAGCGGGCGCTGGCGCGCTGGCTCGTCGAGACCAGCGGGCTCGACGCCACGCTGTCCGACGCCCTGCTGCGGGCGCCCGACGACCGCGACCTCGACGTCCGTGCGTGGGGCGCCTGGCATGGGCGCGAAGCGGAGTACTTCCTGGTGGCGGCGCGGCGGATCGAGCCCATGTCGTGGGTCGACGTGGCGGCGATCGGCGGCCGCGAGCTGGCCGACCTCGGCGCAGCCCTGGGCGGCGCCGCCACCCGCTTCGCAGCCATGGTGCCGCCGACGCGCGTGCAACGCGGGACCGAGGTCCTGCACCGCATCGGCCTCCCCGGCCACAAGGTCCTCCACCACCCCGCGCTGCCGTTCGACGAGCTCGCCGTGTCGACCGAGCTCGCCGATCGTCTCGCGCGCCTCGAGACGTCCGAGCTCGCCGACCTGGGCCTCGACGCCGAGCTGGTGCGGCGGCTGCTCGACTGGCGGGTCCTGGTACCGGCTGCGGAGTGATGAAGGACCTGGTGGCGCGCAGCGCGGTGCAGAGCTAACCCTCCGCTCGTTCGACGAGAATCCGCCCTTCTCGCGATCGGATCTCGTAGTTGAGCAGCCGGAGAAAGCTCAGGCCGATGAGTCCCTCGATGCCCCACCCTTCGGGAAGATCCTGTACGTGGACGCGGAAGTCGTCTTCGCGATGACCGAGGCACGAGAAACGCATGACGCGAATCAGGTAACCCTCTTCGCGTCCGACGGCAGATCGCATCACCGTGATCTGCTCGCCGTGTCGCGGATTGTATCCCAGCTCGTCGAGCACCTCGGGAACCACGATCGTCTCGGCCGCGCCGGTATCGAGGACGAGCCGGAGCTGCCGACGGCTCTCTGCTCGCGGGCTCCAGATCCACCCCTCGACAAAGATCAGGTCACGTTCCGGATCGAAGTGCGTGACCTTCACGGAAGGATGAACCGCGGGATCGGGCCGCGGAGCTTGCCCGTCCAGAAGGAGCCGACCTCGCGGTGGTGCTGGAAGGCGGCCTTGATATGGGGCGATGCGATCTTGCGGCTCGTGTAGTGCCCGAGCACCAGCGCGGTTCCGAAGGCGAAGTCGGTATCGTTCACCCAATCCGCACCGGTGATGACGACCCATTCGTCCGGGAAGCGTTTGCAGATCTCGGCCCACGAGAGTCGCTGGTCGCGATCGATTGCGCGTGCTTCGGTGATGCTCATGATCCCAGCCTCCTCGCGCCAGCTGATTTGTCAAGATTCTTGCTTCGAACCGCGCCGCCGTGACAGTGGAACCCCGAGAACGACTTCCCATGCACCGTCGATCGCCGCGCGATGTTCGCGTTCCTGGTCGGCCAGCCACCCAAGAAGTGCCGATTCCTCGAATGGCGGGTCGGAGGTGATCAGCGCCAAGGGGATCGCAGTTCCATGGGGTGGCCCCTGAGCCCAGTCGAATTCGACGAACAGGTAGTGCTCGCCGAATTTCTCGCGATGAAGCCGGTAGCCGAGAACGCCGTCCTGCTCGACCGCAACACCAATACCTCCATTCCGCGCATGAATGACGTAGGCACGACCGATCGCGATGTCGCCACGAGGGATCCGCCGCGTCAGCAATGGCTCGTAGCGATCCTCGAAGCTCACACCGTAGCGTAACCGACATCGGATCTGCACGTGGTGAAGAGCCCTCCGCTCCGAAATGATCGCGACGGTGGGTCATTCGCCGTGGTCGCTGCGCCGGCCGTCGCCGACCGCGGCGGCGCGGCGCGACCAGAACGCGGAGGCCGGGAAGTGCTGCTCGAGCGCGTAGTAGGCGGCGCGCACCGCGAGCGAGGCGGTGTACTCGGTGGCGCCGCGCGCGGCGGCATCGTCGAGCGCGGTCGCGTCGCCGGCGTGGGCGGCGACCACGGCGCGGGCGGCGCGCTCACCCGAGAGCAGCGCGCGGCAGATGCCCTGTCCGGACAGCGGATCGAGCGTCAGCGCGGCGTCGCCGGCCGCGATCCACCCCGGCCCGGCGCACGGATCGAGCGTAGGTCGTCGACCACATCCTGGGCAGCGTCGTCGGGCACCGGCCACTTGCCGGGTACGCGCAGGATCCCGAACAGCATCTTGGCCACGCCGCGTACGTGGGCGGCACGCACAGCACCCACGCCGGCGCGACCGGGACCACGCCCGCGGTGAGCTCGACGGTGGCGGTGACCGGCCCGTCGGCGACGTCGTCGTACCAGCCGGCGTTGTCGGCGAACTCCTCGATCAGGTCGGTGGGACCGGGCGCATCCGAGTTGCCGTCGGCGGCCAGCACCAGCAGCGTGCCGTCGAGCTGGGTCCGCATCTGGCCGGCACGAAGGTGTCGCCGAACTTGCCGGTGTTGAACGCCGCCGCCTGATCGGGTCGTCGAGCGTCCTGGGGCCGGGATCGATGATCAGGCGCTTGCGATCGGGCTCGCCAGGGTTGCGCTATTTCAACGCCGAGATCGGTGGCCGGGACCTCGCCCGGGCGCGGCGCGTCGGACTTCGGGTTGCCCAGCCCGTCGACCGGCGCCGTGGCCCGGCGTCCGGCCGCCTTGCGGTTCGCGAGGTGGACGGTCCAGGTGATCTTCTTGACCTCGGCGCGATGCCGATTGCTGGATGGATCCGGACCGTCGTGATCGCCATGTGCGCGTGCGCTCCGCCTGCGGGCGCGCCGAGTCTACGTCGCTTCGGTGGGGCGCGACACGCGCGCGGTGTGGTGATCCGCGACGCCCGCGACGCGGTCGTCGTCCACGCTTGCAAGTGCATCGACGACGTCAGCCGCAGCGCAGGCCCGTGGCGGCGAAGCAGATGTCAAGCTGGAGACGCATGCTCATCCGAGTTAGCCGAGATCGATCGTCCCGCGCCGCGCCGACAGCACCATCTGCTGGGCGGTCATGGCCATCTTGACCCCCGGGTCGTCGAGCACGGCACGACACGCGAACTCATCAGGCGGACGTTCCCGGATCATGGCGGTGGTCCGATCGAAGCGGGCGCAGGACGTCGCGGCGAGGCTGCCGGGTGCGGCGGTCGTCGAGGTCGCAAGGCTGCGATAGTCGTTGGTGACCACGATCCGCCCGTCTTCGGGCCGGCGCAGGGCGCTGCGCGTCGGCGTCCGCTCGATCACCACCATCTCGCCACGCGCGACGCCCGTCACGAGGAGCAGGCTATCCGACGCCACCCGCGCGCTCGTGAGCATGTCGACCGCTTCGGAAAAGCCGCGGGCCACCTCCAGCACGCGGCGGAGGACGAACACGATCGCGGGCGCGACTGCCGGCGCGTCATCGCTCAGCACCGCGTTGAGCGTGACCGCGAACCGCCGCTCCGCGACCCCCGAGAAGCAGCCCACGAACCCCGGCCACCCCACCATCTGATAGCGGCCCGCCGGTCCGCCGTCGAGCTGGATGACGATGCTCTCGCGCCGGAGCAGTCCGTCCTCGCTCCACCAGTCGAGGTTGCGCGCATGCAGCGGTCCATCGTCCGTGTCGACGGCGAACGCCGTGCAACCCCAGCCCAGCACCGGTTTGAGCGCGTCGTAGTACAGGTTCGCCACCAGCAGGTCGAGCTCGTCGAGATCGAGGGCGCTCGCGATGCCGCGCATCTCGGCCAGGTACTCCGGTGGCACCGCTGCCTCGCGCGCCAGCGCAACCGCTTCCCGTGCGCCAGTGCCCTCGAGATCCCGCAGGTACGACGCCACCAGCGCGCGTGCTCCGTCGCGGTATCTCGCGACGTCCTGCCAGCGCTCACCGGGCTCCCGGCCGAGATCGATGTTGAGGTCAGGCACCATGTCCGCGGACCGTAGCCCATCGCGAGGACGTCAGCGGCGGACGGGCGTGCCCGCTTGCAGCGCGGGGCGCGGAGCACTGGGTGTCGTCGGAGCACTCCTGGCGGGGCGGGAGGGCACGGGGACGATCCATCGCAGAGGACCCATCGGGACGGCGACCTCCTCGGTCTCCGATGGCGCGATCAGGACGCGGCCGGCCGTGTCGACACTGAGCGGAGGATATGGCGCGAAGCCAACGACCTCGCCTCTCTCAAGGTCGATGACGTTTGCATCGATCGCGACGAAGGTCCCGGCCGTCGCTCGCACAAACCCGCTGAGGTTCCGCAACGCCTTGTGCGCACCGGTCAGGAGATCGAGCGAGCCGTAATCCTCACCGGATTGAACGAGGAGACGGGCCCCCCGTCGCAACTGATAGCTGGCGCCGTGAAGATCGATGATCGACCCATCCTTCGCGTTCGAGCAACCGTCGCGCGGCGTGCACATGATCGTATCGGCCAGCAGCCGCGGTGGTGCGCCGAGCTCATGGACGTTGCTCGTGTGCGGCGTGCTGAAACGCAGGCCCTTGCCAAACACTTCGATCGGCCGCTCGCTCGCAGAGCCTACGCATGCAGCGAACAGTCGAAGCGGTTCGACGACAACCGCTACAACGTCTGCGTGGCAGGCGGCGTCGACGATCGCTTCGTTGTCGTACCGGATCGCGCCGTCCGGACCGCGCGTCACGAGTTTGTCGCCAACCGGGCGTATCACTGCCTCATCAAACAACACTTCGCCGCTGTCGAGCCGCATCCACATCGTGGTCGCCGGATCTCCGTCCGTGCCCCATGTCGAGGACGACACGGCCGGGCCGGTGCACGCATCGTCCCTTGGCGCGTTTGTTCGAACCGTGGGGAACTCGAGCCTCCCGTTCTTGTCTCCGTCATCCATGACGACCAGGAGTCGAGCCCACGGCCCGCTGGAATCGGGCAGCACCACCCATGGCCTTCCGCGCGGGATCTCGATCTCTCGCTCGGTCGAGGATCGAATGTCCCGGATGACGACATGCGAGCCGTCGCCGTTGGGACGGAAGTAGACCACCCGCTGGGAGCTCGCATCGAAGACGGCGGTCTCGGGGCCACCGTGCCTCCGTGCGGCGCGAATGTCTGCGTTCGGAAGCGCGAACTGCTCTCCGCGTTGATCATCGACGAGCAACAGTTCCTGGCCGCGGATGACCAGGAGCCAACGGTTGTCTGGCGACGCCCCGACGAAGCGATCGATCTCGATTCCCGGTCCGCCGCCTCGGACCAGGTATGGCGTCATGGTGTCGCCATGCAGATCTCCGTGATACCCGACGTCGACACTCAAGCCGTCGCGGCCATCCGTGTTTCGGCGCGCCTGGCATGCAACCGCCCAGCTTCCCGTATTCGCGGTACGCAAGACGACGGTCGGGGCGGCCGAACCGATGTCACCACTGCCCACCGACATCGCGACGGGCGTCAGTGGAGCGGGATGCGCGGTCACGGGCGGGCTCCTGCGGGGAGCCCTGGTGGCGGTCGGCTCCCTGGTGCTCCCGCACGCCGCGATCAGGACGGCAAAGAAGATGCGTCGACACATACTCGCGTTCGATGAGCTTGCCCTGAACCGGTCCACCCGCAAGCTGGCGATCCGGTCCGATCGCGAGCCGGCTCGACGGTTACGAGCCGGCTCGCGGGGTACGCGGGCTCTACAAGCTGATGCTGTCGCTGCGGTAGATCCGCGTGGGGCCCGAGGCTCGGCCCGAAAACGAGAAGGCCGCCCACGTGGGCGGCCTCATCGTCATCTACTACGCTGAGCGGGAGAAGAGATTCGAACTCTCGACGTCAACCTTGGCAACGTGCTGAGCGACGAGGAAGATGAATGACTTCGACGCGTTGAAAGTGCACGACGGTGCATGATCGAGGGGGTCAGTGGGGGACAAATGGGGGACGAATCGGACGCGGATCTTCGCGAAACTACACGAGCGCGTGACCCTGCTGTCGACACCGATTTTGGGTCGACGTTTTGCGCGATCGATTTCCGCGTCTTGATTCAGGTCTGGTGGCGATCGGTGCTCGAAAACCTCCCGGGTGCCGATCGAGTGGAACGTCCGCGGTGGGGGACGGAGGTGGGGGACGCTTCTCAAGCGCCGCTCCTCGCCGCGGGGAGGTGGTACCGGGTCATCCGCGTCTGCCCCGTCTTGATGAGCCGCCCCTCGGCGACCAGCGCGTAAAGCACCGGTCCGATCTCGCTCGCGTACTCCCCGAGGTGCTCGCCGTAGGCGCGGGCGCCGTGGCCTGGGTAGCGGACGACCGCCTTGAGGACCTGCGCCTTGAGCTCCGCTTTCTCGGCGGACGTGCGAGGCCGGGCTCCGCGACGGTGGCTAACGGGATCCTTCCACGATCGCGGTGGATACGGGCCCTGCGGCGGGAAGGGTGGCTCCATGTTCACGACCGGTGCCGGTCTCCGGTGCTCCCGCACCGGCTGCGAGACCTCGGACAGTGCCGGCGCGCTGGCCGTCCGCGCCGAGGGGCTTCCAGGGCCCGCGGCGATCCACGCGAGCAACGCCGACCTTGAGAGGATGATCCGCCTACCGAGGCGCTGGTGCGGGATCTTCCGCCTCGCGACGTACTCGTAGACGGTCTTGCGATCGACCCGGAGGAACTCCGCGGCCTCCTCGGCGGTCAGGACTTCGTGCTCCATGACCCGATCTCGGTCAGCGCGGTCGCGAAAGCAAGCTCGGCGACGGCTAACAGGCGCGATCCCGATTGTCGCGACGGTGTCGCGACAAATATCCCGTCTCCCGACGCGCAGCAGATTGTCGCCGCAGCGTGGCGACAATCTGGGCGCCGTCGGTCCGGTGATTGTCGCAGCAGTGCTGCGACTTTCCTCGCGGTGTCTGGGCACTGGGACCAACGGAGGTCGGAGGCGTTGTGATAGCTTCATGAGGGCGCAACGATCGACGCTGGGGGATGGCGCATCGAGTCGCGCAGGAGTCGCTATGGCCAGGATGATTCCAGCCACGCCGCGCGACTTTCACGGGAGTCGCGGCGAGGAACGAGTGTTCCGTGCTCTTCGGGCGCTGCCCGATGACATCGTCGTGATCCATTCATTCCGCTGGCTGCATCCGGGCAACGCGCACAAGCTCGCGCGCTACCTCAACGCGCAAGGCGAGGGCGACTTCGTCATCTTCGACCCGAACCGCGGCGTGATGGTTGTCGAAGTCAAGGGTGGCGAGATTTGGTGCGAACGCGGCGAGTGGAAACAGCGCAACCGACTTACGGGGCACGTCGAGGCTACCTACCCCGAGCAGCAAGCGAGCAACACGCTCTATCGGCTTCGGTCTGGCGTCCTGGATGTCGTTCCGGAAGCGGACAGCCTGCTGTTCTGCCATGCAGTCTGGTTCCCCGACGGCGCGGTCGATCGTCGTACGCTGCCGATGAACTGCCACGCGGCGATGACGTTCGACGCCGAGGACATCCCGAACGCGGCAGACGCGATCGCTCGCGCATACGCGTACTGGAGCTCGGTGCTGCCCGGCCGGGGCGGGGTGACTTCGGCAGTGGCGGAGAAGGTGTTCACGGCGCTCGCACCCACGTTCTCGATCGTGCGGTCGGCGCGCCAGACTATCGACGAACGCGACGAGCAGCTCGTTCAGCTGACGCGCGAGCAAGCTCGCGTGATCGACTTCCTCGACGAGCAGTCGCATGCTGCGGTGTTCGGCGCGGCTGGTACCGGCAAGACGCTCCTCGGCGTTGAGAAGGCGCGTCGGTTGGCGACGCCCTCCAGCCCCGTTCTGTTTCTTTGCTTCAACGCCGCGCTCCGCGAACATCTCGAGACCCGCCACGCGCAACGGAACGTGTCGTTCCTGACGTTTCATGGCCTCGCGCGGCAGGTCGTTGGAGCGGGGGTCGAGCTAGCCGACGCCGAGCGCAGCCTGATCGAGCATCTTGCGAACGACGAACCGTTGCCCTTTGAGCACGTAATTGTCGTAATTCCCAACGTCCTGCCGCTCAAATGCGCAAGTGCGGCGAAGGAGGCGGACGCTGGTTGTCATGAGTGGGTTGGGTCGGTGGCGCGAGCATAACACCGACGAGGACGGCGGGATCGTGTGGGTTCGTGGGCGGGTGGAGG
>CANKMW010000067.1 GCA_947483555.1 Myxococcales bacterium | reverse complement strand
CTTCGATCACCATCCGCACGGGGCATCCTTCCGTCGAGAGAGTCTTTGCAAACCCTCGATGGCATGGGCTCTGCCCCAACTTCAAGCCGCCGGCGGATCAAGCCGCGGTCCGGATCTCCCCGCCCTGCTCAGGATGAGATCCACACCCCGCGCCACAGCAGGTGGGCCAGGTGGCGACAGGCCTCGAGCCGACCCATGCCGGCCACGTCGAGGACCTCGTCGAAGGTCAGCGAACCGTCGATCCGCGACAGCAGGAACGCGGCGCGGGGATCGAGCGGACGACGGGTCAACTCGGCCAGCGGCGCGGCCAGGACCGGCATCTTGTCCAGGCTGCCGAAGAAGCGGTAGTAGCAGTCGAGGATGAGATCGCGGCTCCGGTGCACCAGCTTCTGGGCCGCGGCGACCTCGGGCGCCTCCGACAGCGCCAGGTCGATGGCGGCGACCGCGGTCGAGTGATCCTCGGCGCTCGCCGCCGCCTGGGCTCGCTCGAGCAAAGCGGCGATGCGACGGCGGGCCCGCTCGTCGTGCGACTCGCGCGGCGGCGCGCCGCGATCGATCTCCTCCGACAACCTGGCGGTCACCTCCTGGTCGGCGGTGAGCCCGCGACCACCTCGCGGCTCGTCGCGCGAGTCATCGTCGACGACGCCCAGCGCCGACGGCGGCGGTGGCAACAACAGCTCCTCGACCTCGATCGGTCGGCGGTCGTCGTCGCGGGCAGCGGCCCAGGCTTGCTGGACCTTGCCCTTGAGATCGGCGGTTCCCTCATCCTCGAACCGCTCCGGTGGCGGCAGCGGCTCGACGATCGGCGCTCCCAGATCCGCCAGCGACGGCTCGCCCAGGCCCAAGGCCGGCAGATCGACCTCGACGCTCGGCGGCGCCAGATCGAGCTGGCCGTGCGGCCACGCCTCGGTGGTCAGCTCTTCCGATCCAGCGCGGCGCTCACCCGAAGCCACCGACCCGCCAAGGCCGAGTCCGCGCATGACCTCGGGCGCCAGCTGCGCCGCCCGCCGTTCGGTGGTGCGTTCGCCGGTGAACTCGGCGCCAAACTCGGCGCGACCCAGCTCGAGCGTGGCCTCGCCCGACTGGTCGGCCGACGGCTCGGCGGCGAAGTCGGGCGCGAGATCGAACGGCAACGCGGCGCGCACCTGCTGAAAATCCCGAGTCCGCTCGTCGTCGCCGAACCCGCCTTCGGAGACCGAGCGGCTGCCGGGGGCTGGTTCGTCGGCCTCCAGCTCGATCCAGCCGCTGCCGGGGTCGGGTCGCTCGAGCCCGGCATAGGCCGCCGCGGCGAGGTCGAGGGCCTGCCGGGTTGGCCCGGTGAACCAGGTCGGCTCGCTGTCGGCATCGAGCCCCCAGCCGTCGTCGACCGACGGCTCGGGCGCCGATGCCGGGCTGCCGCGATTGGGCTGGGTCGCACTCTCAGCCCGATCGGCGCCCTCGGGCTCGCCGGGGGTGATCGAGACCTCGTAGTCGTCGTCGTCGTCGCCGTGGGCGAGCCCGAACGGGATCAGCATCTCGCTCATCGGCAACTGGCCATCGCCGGACAGCTCGTCGTAGTTCTGACGGACGTAGTCGACGTAACCGAGCGCGCGCGGATCGTCGGGGTCAGCGGCGAGCGCGGCCTCCCACGCCGTCAGCGCGCCGTCGATGTCGCCGGCGCGGTAGCGATCGAGCCCATGGGCGACCAGCCCATCGATGTCCGCAGATCCTCTCACTGGGTCGGCAGGTCCTCTCACTAGGCCCCGGTCTTCGACACCACCCCACGGAACATGTTGAGGGTCCGACTCAGGGCCTCGGTACCCTCGGTCAGCGCCGCCAGATCCTTGTGCGCGATGGCGGCGCGGACCCGTTCGATCACGCTGCGCGCCTTCTTGACCGCGTCCTGGCCAAAGTCGGAGCCGCTGATGATGTCGGAGACGCGGGGGAACAACGACTCGACCTCGTCCAGCACCTTCTCGGCGCTGTGGCGGGCGCGGTCGAACTCCTGACCGCTGCGCACCTCGACCATGTAGTCCTTGTTGGCCTCGACCATCTTCTTGAGCTCGTCCTCGGTCAGGCCGCTGGTGGCGGTGACCGTGATCGACTGCTCGAGGCCGGTCTCGAGGTCGCGGGCGGTCACCGACACGATGCCGTCGGCCGAGATGTGGAAGGTGACCTCGATCTCGACCTCGCCGCGCGGCGCCCGGCGCAGACCGTTGAGCACGAACTCGCCGAGCAGCTCGTTCTCCTCGGCGCGATCGCTCTCGCCCTGCAGCACCAGGATCTTCACCGAGGTCTGGTTGTCCTTGACGGTGGTGAAGACGTGCGACTTCGAGGTCGGCACGGTGGTGTTCTGCTCGATCAGCTTATGGAAATACCCGCCGACGATCATGATGCCCAGCGAGTGCGGGGTGACGTCGAGCAGCAGGATCTCGTGCTTCTCGTCGGTCAACGCCGAGGCCTGGATGGCGGCGCCGAGCGCGACGACCTCGTCGGGGTGCACGCCCTTGCACGGTTCGAGACCGAAGAACTCGGCGACCCGCTGCTGCACCAGCGGCATGCGCGTCATGCCGCCGACCAGGATGACCTCCTCGAGGTCGCCCTTCGAGATCTCCGCCTCTTCGAGCGTGCGGGCGCAGATATCGATGGTGCGCTCGACCAGATCGGCGGTCAGCTCCTCGAGCTTCTCGCGGCTCAACGTGGTCTGCAGGTGCAGCGCCTCGTTGCGGCCGGTCGAGATGATGAACGGCAAGTTGATCTCGGTCTCGCGGACGCTCGACAGCTCGCACTTGGCCTTCTCGGCCACGTCCTTGAGGCGCTGCAACACCATCTTGTCCTTGCGCAGATCGATCTTGTGCTCGCGCTGGAAGCCGGCGACCAGCCAGTCGATGATGCGACGGTCGAAGTCCTCACCACCGAGGAAGGTATCGCCGGCCGTCGACATGACCTCGAAGACGCCGTTGCCGATCTCGAGGATCGAGATGTCGAAGGTGCCGCCGCCGAGATCGTAGACCGAGACCCGCCGCTCCATGGTCTTTCCGAACCCGTAGGCCAGCGCCGCCGCGGTCGGTTCGTTGATGATGCGGATGACCTCGAGCCCGGCGACCCGGCCGGCGTCCTTGGTGGCCTGGCGCTGGGCGTCGTTGAAGTACGCCGGCACCGTGACCACCGCCTTCTGCACTTCCTCGCCCAGGTACTCCTCGGTGATGAGCTTCATCTCCTGGAGGATGTAGGCCGCGATCTCCGAGACCGAGAACACCTGATCGCGGAGCATGATGCGCACGTCGTCGTGCGGACCTTCGACGATCCGGTACGGCACGGTCTCGAGCGATTGCCGCACCGCCGCCGAGCCCCACTTGCGGCCGATGAGCCGCTTCGAGGCATAGACCGTGTTCTCGGCGTTGGTGATCGCCTGGCGCTTCGCGATGTGACCGACCAGTCGCTTGCCGTTCTCGGCGATCGCGACCATCGACGGCGTGGTCTTGTACCCGCCGCGGTTGGGGATCACGACCGGGGTTCCGTCCTCGACGATCGCGACGCACGAGTTCGTTGTGCCGAGATCGATGCCGACGACCTTCTCAGTGGGCATGTGCCCATAGTCTCGCAGGATTTCGGGGGTCTTGGCCAGTTGCCGGGCATCCGTAGGTTTACGACCACCCCACGACTACCCGATCCGCCCACCGATGGCTTCGGGGCCCGGCGCCGCGCTGACACGAAGGTGTCAGGCGGTGGGGTGGGCCAGCGTGGACCCTCAGCGCACCAGGTCGGCCCGCACCGCGCGTAGCTCGGCCGCCAGCTCGCGCATGAGCGTGTCGTTTTCGCTCTTCATGGCCAGCGCCATCACCAGCACCTCCTCGGCCGACTCGAACTTGCCGAGCTGGCGCAGGACCTTGCCCAGGATGCGCGCCATCGACGGGTCGCTGCCCTCGAGGGCGACCGCCTTCTTGGCGTAGTCCTCGGCGGTGCGCAGCTCGCCGCCGGCGAGCGCACACTCCGCCGCCCGCCGCAGGTAGCGGGCCTGGCCGTCGAGCTTGACGGCGGCGGCGAACAGCTTCAGCGCCTGGGGCGGGTCACCGGAGACCTCGGCGACGCAGGCACGGTCGAACAGCTCGGCCGCGTACTCGGCCGGCGTCTGCGGCGCCGTGGCGGCTGCCGAGCCGGTGTTACGCCGCGACTGGCCGCCGTCGGTCAGATCGGCGTGGGCGCTGGTGATCGCCTCGAACACGGTGAACAGGCGGCCCGCGTAGGCACCGATTTCCTTGCCATAGTAGCGGTCGGGGTGGAACAGCTTGGAGCGCTCGAAGAAGGCTCGTTTGAGCGCCCGCTTGTCGGACCCCCGTGGCACGCCGAGCAACTGCCACGGATCGCCGGCCGAGACCAGGCGCAGGCCGGCCAGCACCCGCCGGCGGTCGGACTCGGACATCGCGGACGGCTCGGCCAGCGCCCGCTGTTCGCTCCCGGTGGGCGCGGTGAGCTCAGGGATCGGCGCGACCACGGTGAGCCCTGGCTCCCGGTGGGTCTCATCGTTCGTCGACCGGGTCGGGCTGATGGCCGGGCGTGCCGTTGACGGCGCGACGCTCGAGGCCGGGGGCCGCAGCCCGACCGGCGGCGCCATGGTGCTACGGGGCGGGGTGGTGGTTCGCGCAACCGAGGGCGGCGTGGGGACTCGCGCCACGGGGGGCGGCGTGGGGACTCGCGCCACGGGGGGTGGCGCGGTGACTCGCGCCACGGCGGGTTGCGTTGTGACTCGGGCCACCGGGGGTGGGCGCGTCGTTGGAGGTGGGGAGGAGACCCGCGACACCGCGGGCAGCGTGCCGGTGCCGCGGGCGGCCCCGGCGCTCGGCTCCGGGCCCGCCACGATGGCACCGCGCTGCCACAGCGTGCGGACGATGTCGATCGCCCGGTCGGTGGGCAGGCCGGTCATCAGGATGAGGTCCTTGAGCGTCGTGATGCCGTCGAAGCGCGACCACACGAAGTACTCCTCGGTCCCGAACCCCGCCTTCAGCGGGTCGAACCGAGGGTTCTGCGCCAGGCGCTGGGTGGTCGCGCCGACGTCAGGGATTGCGGGGGGAACGGCGCTCATCCGGAACGGTCCGAAGGTATCACGCGGCCTCGGACCGCGATCACGGTCCATGGGCGCGCCCGGTGAGGGCCAGCTCGAGGATCGCCTTGTGCGAGTGCATGCGGTTCTCGGCCTGGTCCCAGACCGCGGCGCCGCGCGGTCCATCGAGGACCGACGCCGAGATCTCCTCGCCGCGGTGGGCGGGCAGACAGTGCAGGGCGATGGCGCGCCCCGACGCCTCCAGGAACAGGCCGTCGTCGACCAGGTAGCCGGCGAACGCCTCGGCCCGCGCGCGGGCCTCGTCCTCCTGCCCCATCGAGGCCCAGACATCGGTCATGATCACGTCGGCGCCGCGGGCGGCGAGGACCGGATCGGCCACCACCTCGATGGTCGCACCAGCTGCGCGAGCGTCGGCGACCACATCCGGATCGGGGTGGTAGCCAGCCGGACAGGCCAGCGTCAGCGTCAGCTTGAACACCGCGGCGGCGTGCAGCCAGCTCACCGCCACGTTGTTGCCGTCGCCGATCCAGGCATAGCGGACATCGAGCGTCCCGAGGTGCTCGCGCACGGTCAGGAGATCGGCGACGATCTGACAAGGGTGCTCGCGGTCGGTGAGCGCGTTGATCACCGGCACCGCCGCCGAGGTCGCCATGCGCTGCAGCCGCTCGTCGCCGAAGGTGCGGTACACGACGGCGTGGCAGAAGCGCCCCAGCACGCGGGCGGTGTCCTCGACCGGCTCGCCGCGGCCGAGCTGCGAACCCTCGGTGGTGATCACCGTGGCGTGGCCGCCGAGCTCGCGGACCGCGACCTCGAAGCCGACCCGGGTGCGGGTCGACGCCTTCTCCATCACCAGCGCGACATGCTTGCCGGCCAGCCACGGCGCAGCTGCATGCGGCCGGGCCCGCTTGTAGGCAGCGCTGGCGTCGAGCAGCTCGGTGAGCGAGGTCGCCGACAGTCCGGCCAGGGTGAGGAAGTGCGGCATGACGGGTCTCCAACGAAGAGTACGGGACTACGTCGGGTTGGCGACGCCCTCGGCCAGGACCTTGGCGAGGGTTGCCACGGCTTCGTCGACGTGGGCCCGGGTGGCGACGTACGAGGGTGCGAAGCGCACCACATCGGCGCCGGCCAGCGAGAGCAGGACCCCGAGCTCGCGAGCGCGGGCGACCACGGCCGCCGCGCCGGCGGCGACCCGCAGTCCGCGCAGGAGACCGCGGCCGCGAGCCTCGAGCGCAGCCCCCGGCGCGGACCGCACCAGCCCCGCGAGCTGGGCGCCCAGGTACGCACCGGTCTCGGTGACGTGGGACAAGAGGCCGTCGCGCTCGATGATCTCGAGCACGGCGTTGGCGGCTGCGGTCGCCAGCGGGTTGCCGCCGAAGGTCGAGGCGTGCGGCACCGCGCCGCCGACCTGCGCCGCCAGTCCGGCCGCCGCCCGCTCGGTGGCGCACACGGCGCCGACCGGGACGCCGCCGCCCAGCCCCTTGGCGAGGGTCATGACATCGGGGGTGACGCCGTCGTGCTCGTGGCCCCACCAGCGACCGGTGCGGCCGACGCCGGTCTGGACCTCGTCGAAGACCAGCAGCGTGCCGGTGGCGTCGCAGATCTCGCGCAGGCCAGCGAGGTAGCCCGGCGGCGGCACGATGATGCCGCCTTCGGCCTGGATCGGCTCGACGATGAAGGCGCACGCGGTCGGCTGCGAGAGCGCGGCCCGGGTCGCGGCGAGATCGGCGAACGGGACGAACTCGACCGGACCGAACAGCGGCCCGAAACCTTCGCGGTACTTGGGCTGACCGGTGAGCGAGACGGTGGCGACCGAGCGACCGTGGAAGCTGCCGTGGGTGGCGACCATCGTGGTGCGCGCCGGCTGGTTGGCGACCACCTGCTGCCAGCGCCGCACCAGCTTGACCGCCGCCTCGTTGGCCTCGGCGCCCGAGTTGCAGAAGAAGACCCGATCGGCGAACGACCGCGACGTCAGCGCCTCGGCCGCCAGGATCTGCTGGTCGTTCCAGTACAGGTTCGAGACGTGGGTGAGGCGCCCGAGCTGCTCGGCCAGGCGGCGGGTCAGCTCGGGGTGGGCGTGGCCGAGACAGCACACCGCGATGCCGGCGGTCATGTCGAGGTAGCGGCGGCCGTCGACGTCCCAGAGCTCGGCGCCGGCGCCGCGCGCCAGCACGATCGGTTGCTGGCGGTAGTTCTTGACGAACGTGCGCTCGGCGATGGCGAGCAGATCGGCAGTGCGGGTCATGGCGCGTCCTTCGTGGCTGCAGGCGTCGCCACCAGCTGGGTGCCGACGCCATCGCGGGTGAAGATCTCGAGCAGCAACGCGTGCTCGAGGCGACCGTCGATGATGTGGATCTTGTGCACGCCGGCGGCGAGCGCGACCAGCGCCTGCTCGACCTTGGGGATCATGCCGCCCGCGATCACGCCGTCCGCGATCAGGGTGCGCGCCTCGGCGTCGGTGAGGCTGGAGATGAGCCGGCGCTCGCCATCGAGGACCCCGGCGATGTCGGTGAGCAAGACCAGCTTCTCGGCGCCGAGCGCCTGGGCCAGGCGGGCCGCGAAGACATCGGCGTTGACGTTGAGCGCGCCGCCGTCGGGGCCGGTGGCGAGCGGCGCCACCACCGGGATGTACTCGGGCAGCAGGCGGTCGATCACGGTGCGGTCGACCGCGACCACGTCGCCGACCAGGCCCAGCTCGGGCCGGGTGATCCGGGCCATCGCCAGGCCGCCATCGCAGCCGGTGATGCCGACCGCGGCGCCGCCCATGTGGTTGACCAGGCGCACCAGCTCCTGGTTGAGCGTCCCGCCCAGCACCATCTCGACGATCTCGAGCGTGGCGGCGTCGGTGACGCGCTGACCGTCGACGAAGGTCGCGGTGTGGCCGACGCGTTCGAGCATCTGCGTGATCTGCCGGCCGCCGCCGTGGACCACGACCAGATCGATGCCGACCCAGTCGAGCAGGATCAGATCCTCGGCGAAGCGCTGGCGCAGGACCGGATCCTCGAGCGCGGCGCCGCCGATCTTGACCACCACGGTCTTGCCGCGGAACGCCGAGATGTACGGCAACGCCTCGACCAGGACGCGAGCCTTGGCGATCAGGCCTTCGACCGGGCTCACGACCTGGGCTTCCACCGCGATCTCGTACCACGGCCAGCCCGGCGAGGATCCTTCACGGCGCGACGTCTACAGCACGTAGCGGGCCAGGTCGTCGTCGGCAGCGATGGCGCCCAGCCGCTCGACGACGTAGCTCTTGGTGATCGGGATGGTCTGGATGCCGATGTCGGGAGCGTTGTAGAGCAGGTCGTCGAGCAGCCGCTCGAGCACGGTGTGGAGCCGCCGGGCGCCGATGTTCGCGGTCCGGGCGTTGACGTCGGCGGCGATGCGGGCAAGCTCCTCGACCGCCTCGGGGGTCCACTGGATGGTGACGCCTTCGGTGGCCAGGAGCGCCGCGTACTGGACCGTGAGCGCGTTCCTGGGCTCGGTCAGGATGCGGACGAAGTCGGCGGCGGTGAGCGGCTCGAGCTCGACCCGGATCGGGAACCGGCCCTGGAGCTCGGGGATGAGGTCCGACGGCTTGGCGGTGTGGAACGCCCCGGCGGCGATGAACAGGATGTGGTCGGACTTGACCGGACCATACTTGGTGGTGACCGTCGTGCCCTCGACGATCGGCAACAGGTCGCGCTGCACGCCCTGGCGTGAAACGTCGGCGCCGACCCGCTCGTGGCTGCCGGCGATCTTGTCGATCTCGTCGAGGAACACGATGCCGTGGTGTTCGGCGCGCTGCACCGCTTCGCGGGTCAGCCGATCCTTGTCGACCAGCTTGTCGACCTCCTCCTCGGTGAGCGCGTTCCACGCCGCCGGCACCTTCAGGCGATGACGGCGCGTGCGCCGGCCCAGGCCGCCGAACATGTCCTTGAGGTTGCCCATCATCTCGTCGAGGCCGCCCTGCCCGGCGCCCCCCGACAGCACGTTCATGAACGGCGCGCCGTCCTCGGCGATGTCGACCTCGACCTCGCGGTCGTCGAGGCGCCCGTCGCGCAGCATGGCGCGCAGCTTGTCGCGGGTGGCGTCGTCGGCGGTCGACGGCTCGCCGGGGCGATCGGCGAACGAGCGCGCCTGCGGCGGCCGCGGCAGCAACAGATCGAGCACCCGCTCCTCGGCGTTGTCGCGCGCGCGGGGCCGGACCTTGATGGCCTCCTCGTCGCGCACCAGCTTGACGGCGACCTCGACCAGATCGCGGATGATCGAGTCGACGTCGCGGCCGACGTAACCGACCTCGGTGAACTTGGAGGCCTCGACCTTGAGAAACGGCGCCCGCGCCAGCCGCGCCAGGCGGCGGGCGATCTCGGTCTTGCCGACCCCGGTCGGTCCGATGAGGATGATGTTCTTGGGCGAGATCTCGTCCTTGAGCTCGCCGCCGACCTGCTGCCGCCGCCAGCGGTTACGCAGCGCCACCGCGACCGCGCGCTTGGCATCCTTCTGACCGACGATGTAGCGATCGAGCTCGGTGACGATGGCGGCCGGCGTGAGCGCGTCGTCACCGGGCAGCCGCGCGCTGGTCACGACAGCTCCTCGATCGTGATCGAACGGTTGGTGTAGATGCAGATGTCGGCGGCGATGCCGAGCGCGGTCTCGGCGATCGCCCGCGCGCCGAGCTCGGTGTGGCCGTACAGCGCCCGCGCCGCGGCCAGCGCGTAGGGCCCGCCCGAGCCGATGGCGGCGATCCCGTCGTCGGGCTCGATCACGTCACCCGAGCCCGACAGCAGGAAGGTCACGTCGCGGTCGGCGACCAGCAACATGGCCTCGAGACGGCGCAGCGCCTTGTCGTTGCGCCAGTCCTTGGCCAGCTCGACCGCCGCGCGGCGCAGGTTGCCGCGGTGCTCGCGCAGCTTGCCGTCGAGGCGCTCGAACAACGCCAGGCCGTCGGCGGCCGAGCCGGCGAAGCCGGCGACCGCGTTACCCTCGCCCAGCCGACGCACCTTCTTGGCACCCGACTTGACGACCGTGTTGCCGAGCGACACCTGGCCATCGCCGGCCACCACCACCGACGGACCGCGGCGGACGGTGAGGATGGTGGTGGAGCGCAGGCGGACAGGGTTCGGGTTCGGCGTCGGCATGGGGCGAGGGCTCGCCCGACTGCTTAGCACGGGGCCACGCTTCGGAAATCGTGACCCGCTAGCGATCGTCCGGTCCGCCGCCCGGCGCCGATCCTGCCGCGGGCAACGCCGCGGCGGCGGCTTCGGCGCGGGCCCGGGGATGCGCCTGGTCGTAGACGGTCATCAGGTGATCGAGCGAGACCTTGGTGTAGATCTGCGTCGACGACAGGCTGGCGTGCCCGAGCAGCTCCTGGATCGAGCGCAGGTCGACCTTGCCGTCGAGGAGGTGGGTGGCGAACGAGTGCCGCAACGCGTGCGGCGTCGGCCGCGCCGCCACCCCGGCGGCGGTGCCCCAGGCGCGGGTCAGCCGCTGCACGCTGCGCGGCGTCAGCCGACCGCCGCTGGCGCCGACGAACAGCACCGGGCCGCGCGTGAACGCGCCGCGCGCCGCCTGCCACGCCGCCAGCGCGCGCCCGGCGGCGTCGCCAAGGGGGACGACGCGCGACTTGCCGCCCTTGCCGCGCCGCACGGTCACGGTCAGCGTGCCGTAGCGATCGCGATCGAGGTCGCCGCTGTCGAGGTTGCACGCCTCCGAAACCCGCAGGCCGGCGCCGTAGAGGACCTCGAGGATCGCCTGGTCGCGCAGGCGCAGGGCCGCAGCGCGGACCGCTTCGGCGTCGGACCGGCGGCGCGCCGGCGGCCGCGCCGCGGTGGTCGGCGCCTCGACGAGGCGAAAGGTGTCGTCGATGTCGAGCGCGCGCGGCAAGGGGCGCTTCTTCTTGGGGCCACGGATCGCCGCCGCCGGGTTGGCCGCGATCGCCCGCTTCCGGTACAGCCAGCGGAAGAAGGTGCGCAGCGCCGACAGCTTGCGACCGATGGTGGCGGCCTGGTTGTGGCCGAACAACCCGGCCAGGTGATGGCGGACCGCGATCGCGTCGAGCGCCGCGATCGGCAGCGGCTCGCCGCCGCGCGCGTCCAGGCCGGCGCGGAACGCGTCGACCTCGCGCAGGTAGCTGTCCACGGTCCGCGGCGAGTAGCCGCGCTCGACCGCCAGGTAGGCGCGGAAGCCATCGGTGGCGAGGGGCCAGTCCACGCCGCGATCGTACCCGGCGGCGGCGATGGCGCGAGTTTCCGGCGCCGATGGGTCGGCGACCGTGGCCGTTCCCGGCCCAGCCGTGGTGGCCAGGATCCGAGCGCGGCGGTATGCTCGGCGTATGCCAAGCGTTGCCCGTACCAGCCAGCTGGCGACGGTCGATGACCTGATGGCGCTCGACGAGGGTCGCCGATTCCACGAGGTCATCGGCGGCGTGCTCGTCCACAAGGCCACGCCGAGCGGCGAGCACGGCGGCGCGCAAGCCGCGTTGACCGGCAGCATCTTCGGCCCGTTCAATCGCCGGTCCGGAGGCCGGTTTCCCGGCGGCTGGTGGTTCGAGACCGAGGTCGAGGTCGAGTTCGAGACCCACGAGGTGTACCGCCCCGATGTGCTGGGCTGGCGACGCGAACGGGTGCCGGAGCGCCCGGCCGGGAGCCCGGTGCGGGTGAGACCCGACTGGGTCTGTGAGATCCTCTCGCCGTCGAACGCGCGCGACGATCAGGTCACGAAGTTCGACGCCTACCAGCGCTGCGGTGTCGGGCACTACTGGATCGTGGATCCCGTGCTCGAGACGCTCCGCGTGCATCGCTGGACGCCGGGCGGGTACCTCGTGGTGTTGAACGCGCAGCGCGGCCAGCACGTGCGCGCCGAGCCGTTCGAGGCGATCGAGCTGCAGCTCGGGGTGCTGTTCGGCGACGATCCGGATGACGTCTGACCGGCGACACCGACGCCAGGTGGCCGTGGGCTCGAGCGGGCGGCCGGCTACAGGGCGCCGGCCGGCGGCGTGATCACGACCTCCTCGACCGCGATCGAGGGGCGGGCGACGATCGCGACCACGAAGCCGGCGACGTCGTCGGGCTGCATCATCTTGCGGCGATCGAAGCCGGGCCGATCGTCCCAGATCGGGGTATCGGTGGCGCCCGGCATGACCGTGGTGACGCGGATGTCGTAGGGGCGGGCCTCCTCGGCGATCACCCGCATCAGCCCGAGCTGGCCGGCCTTGGCGGCGGTGTAGCCGGCGCAGTCGGGGAACGCCCGCCCGGCGACGTGCGAGCCGATGGCGACGATGTGGCCGCTGCGCCGCGGCTGCATCAGGCGCAGCGCCTCGCGCGCGCACAGGAAGGTGCCCAGGACGTGGACGTCGAGCATCTCGCGCACGTCGGCGGTGGCGGCGGTGTGGACCGGCGCGAAATGCCCGACCCCGGCCGAGCACACCAGCACGTCGAGCGCACCGACGGCGGCCAGATCGCCGAACCGCGCCCGCACCGCCGCCTCGTCGGTGACGTCGAGCTGGATCTGGACGATCTGTCCGGCGACCGGACGCTCGGTCATGGCCGGGAAGGCGAAGCGGCGGGCCAGCGCCACCACCGCCGCGCCTTCGCGCGCCAGGGCCCTGGAGATCGCGGCCCCGATGCCGCTCGACGCGCCGGTGACGGCGGCGACCTTGCCCACCAGCCGGGTCATGCGGCGCCCCGCTCGCGGCCGGCCCAGGTCGCGGCGTCGGTGATGGCGCGCTCGATCTGGAAGCGGCGCCGCCCCTGCTTGTCCTTGGGGTGGGTCTTGTTGGTCGCCGGTGGTAGCAGCCCGTAGTTCACGTTGGTGGGAGCGTAGCGGTAATCGCCCTCGCGTGGGGCGGTGACGTGGTGATAGAGCGCACCGATCATCGTGGTCGGCGGCGGTGGCGCCGGCGCTCGCCCGGCGAGCTCGTCGGCCAGCAGACGGGCGCAGACCAGGCCCATGGCGCAGCTCTCGATGTAGCCCTCGACGCCGGTGAGCAGGCCGGCGAGCCGCAGCCGGGGCTGGGCTCGGACCTCGAGCGACGGGCCGAGCACGCGCGGCGCGTCGACGTAGGTGTTGCGGTGGATCGAGCCGAAGCGCAACCACTCGGCGCGGGCCAGCGCCGGGACCATGGCGAAGATGCGCTGCTGTTCCGGGTACGCCAACCGGGTCTGGAAGCCGACCAGATTGTACGCCGTCAGGTAGCGATTCTCCGCCCGCAGCTGGATCACGGCATGGGGCCAGCGCCCGGTGCGCGGATCGGTGAGCCCGACCGGCCGCATCGGCCCGAACCGCAAGGTCTCCGGACCACGGTCGGCCATGACCTCGATCGGCAGGCAGCTCTCGAAGTAGCGCGGCTCCTCGAACTCGTGCGGCGTCACCTTGCGCCCGGCGAGCACCGCGGCCACGAACGCGACGTAGGTCTCCTTGTCGATCGGACAGTTGACGTAGTCGCCGGTGATCGCCTCGCCGTCCCCGTCCGCGGTCGCCGCGCTGCCGTCCTTGCCTTCCCGGTTCCAGCGCGAGGCCCGGTACGCGTGCTCCATGTCGATCGATTCGGCGGCGACGATCGGCGCGATGGCGTCGTAGAAGTACATGCGGTCGCCGCCGAGCTGCTTCCTGATCATGGCGCCCAGCGGCCCGCCGGTCAGCGGCCCGGTGGCGACGATCACCGGCCCCGCCGGCAGCTCGTCGACGGGACGGCGCTCCAGCCGGACCCGCGGGTGCAGCGCGAGCGCCACGGTGATGGCACGACCGAAGCCGAACCGCTCGACGGCGAGCGCCTGCCCGGCCGGCACCCGGTGCTGATCGGCGCACGCGATCACCAGCGAGCCTTCGCCGCGCAGCTCGTGCTTGAGCAGCCCGGCCGGGGTGTCGAGGTCGTTGGACCGCAGCGAGTTCGAGCACACCAGCTCGCCGAGCAACGGGGTCTGGTGGGCCGGCGACATCGCCGCCGACTTCTGCTCGACCAGCGCGACGTTGAAGCCACGCTCGGCGAGCTGCCACGCCGCCTCGCAGCCGGCCATGCCACCGCCGACCACGGTCACGTCGGGATCGCGCCAGGTCACCAATGGACAGTACACCGTTCAGTCGAGACCGCGGCCGTGACCGAAAGCCGTCACCGCCCAGCCGATCACCGCCCAGCCGTCACCGCCCAGCCGATCACGCCGCCGGCGCCGGCACCGCGGTCTCTTCGTTGTCGTCGACGCCCGACTTCCAGTCGCAGGTCAGGCAGCGCAGGATCGCCCCGCGCTTGTTCTCCTTCTTGACCACGAACTTGGCCTGACACAGCGGGCACGGCTGCGGCATCGGGCGGTCCCAGGTGACGAACTCGCAGCCCTTCGACTTCCAGTACGCGCAGCCGAAGAACGGCTTGCCGCGCCGCGAGCGCTTCTCGGCGAGCTGGCCGCCGCAGCCCTCGCGCGGACACTTCACGCCCAGCGAGATCGGCTTGGTGGTCTTGCAGTCGGGATAGCGCGTGCAGGCCAGGAAGGACCCGAAGCGGCCCCGCTTGACGGTCATCGGCGCCGCGCACACCTCGCACACCTCGTCGGTGGTCTGGGGCGGGACGATCTCGTAGGTACCGTCGAGGTTCTTGACCACTTCCTTGGTGTTGCGGCACTCGGGGTAGCCCTGGCAGGCCAGGAACGACCCGTTACGGCCCCACTTGATCACCATGGGCTTGCCGCACTTCTCGCACACGAAGTCGGTCGCGATCTCCTCGCGCTTGACGTCGCGCATCTCGATCCGCGCCTTCTCGAGATCGTCCTTGAACGGGGCGTACCAGCCACCGAGCAACGTGCGCCAGTCCTGGGTGCCCTCCTCGACGTGGTCGAGGTCGGCCTCCATCTTGGCCGTGAAGTCGACCGACACGATGCGCGGGAACGACACCACCAGGAGGCCGTTGACCAGGATGCCGAGCTCGGTCGGGAAGAAGCGGCCCTCGCGCTTCTCGACGTAACCCCGATCGACGATGACCGACATGATCGACGCGAACGTCGACGGTCGGCCGATGCCGTCCTCCTCGAGCTCCTTGACCAGCGACGCCTCGCTGAAGCGCGGCGGCGGCTGCGTGAAGTGCTGCTCGGGGCGGACCGAGGTGAGCGTGACCAGATCGCCGACCTCGAGCAACGGCAGCAAGTGGTCGGCGGCCTCGGCGGCCTCGGCCTTCTCGTCGTCGCTCTCCGAGACCTCGTAGACCTTGGTGTAGCCGGCGAACTTCATGACCTGGCCGGTGGCACGCAGCACGGCGCGCCCGCGATCCAGGTCGACCGTGGTGCGGTCGTAGACCGCCGGCACCATCTGCGAGGCCACGAAGCGCTGCCAGATCAACGTGTACAGGCGAACCAGATCGTTGACCTCGGGGTTGCCGACCAGCGCCTCGCGCACCCGGTCCGGCGACCACTCCATCAGCGTGGGCCGGATGGCCTCGTGGGCGTCCTGGGCCCGCTCGCGATTGCTGTAGCTGGTCGGGGTCTCGGGCAGGTAGGCGTCGCCGTAGGTGTCCTTGATGTAGCCGCGGAGCGCCGTCATCGCGTCGTCGGAGATGCGGGTCGAATCGGTACGCATGTACGTGATGAGGCCGGTCGGGCCCTCGGCGCCGAGCTCGACGCCCTCGTACAGCCGCTGGGCGAGCGCCATCGTGCGCTTGGCCGAGTAGCGCAGCTTGCGAGCCGCGTCCTGTTGCAAGCGCGAGGTGATGAACGGCGCCTGCGGCCGCTTGCGCTGCTCCTTGCGCTCGACCGTGCTGACCACCGCGCCGCCGGCCCGCAGCTCGTCGGCGATCGCGTCGGCCTCCACCTTGGTCGTGGGGGCGGCTTTCTCGCCGAGCCACTTCCAGATCCGGGCGTCGAACGGCGGCGGGTTGGGACCCACGCAGGTGGTCTCCACCGACCAGTATTCGTCGGGCACGAAGGCGCGGATCGCCTCTTCACGCTCGACCACCAGCCGCACCGCCACCGATTGCACCCGCCCGGCCGACAGCCCGCGCTGGACCTTGTTCCACAGGATCGGGCTGATCTCGTAGCCGACCAGGCGATCGAGGATGCGCCGGGTCTGCTGCGCGTACGCCTTGTTCATGTCGATGGCGCGCGGCGCCAGCAGCGCGGCGGTGACACCCTTCTTGGTGATCTCGTGGATCAGCACCCGCTGGATGTTGGGGTTGACCGCCTTGAGCTCCTCGGCGATGTGCCAGGCGATGGCCTCGCCCTCGCGATCGGGATCCGACGCCAGGTAGACCTTCTCGACCTCGCGGGCGGCCTTGCGGATCTCGGCGACCACCTTCTTCTTGCCGTCGATGACCTCGTAGATCGGCTCGAACTGGTTGTCGACGTCGACGCCGATCTTGCTCTTGGGCAGATCCTTCACGTGTCCGACCGACGCCTTCACGGTGTACCCGGCACCGAGGTACTTGCCGATCGTGCGCGCCTTGGCCGGCGACTCCACCACCACCAGCGCCGAGCCGGGCTTCACCTTGCGTGGCTTGGCCGGACGATCGGCCTCTTCGTCGAGGTCGAGGTCGTCGTCGACCGCCTTGCCCTTGCCGCCCTTGCCCTTGCCCTTGCCGCGCGCCGGCGGTGCCTTGGCCTTGGCCTTGGCCGACCTGGTGGTCGGCGTGGCCGTGGTCGCCACCGCCTTGGTGGCTGCGGCCTTGGTCGCCACCGCCTTGGTCGCCGTAGCCTTGGTCGCCGCGGCCTTGGTCGGCACGGCCTTGGTCGCCGCGGCCTTGGACTCGATGGCGGCGGTCGCTTTCGGCTCCACCCTGGCGGCCTTGGCCGCCGGCCGGGGCTTCGCCCGAGCCGCAGGCTTGGCTTTGGCCTTCGGGCGTCGAGCAGTCTTGGCGTCGGTGTGCGTCGGTTTCTCGGCCACGGGGACCTCGGGTCAGGGAGCGCGGACGTAGGCGGAACCGGGGACCGCGAGGGTCCAGCCGTTCGCCTCCAGTTCGGAAAGCAGCGCCATGGCGCGAGCGATGCTCACGCCCAGCGCGGTGGCCACGTCGCCAGCGTCGCGCGGCGCCCGCGCGTCGAGGGCTTGCCAGGCGCGCGCGGCCTCACCGTCGAGGGTCGGTCGCGCCGGGCGCCGGGGGTCGCCGTCGAGCGCGCGCTCGAGATCGGCCGCATCCTCGACCAGCGCCGCGCCGGCAGCGAGCAGGGCCTGGGTGCCCGGGGTGCCAGGCGCAGCGGCCAGCGGGCGGCCGAAGCCGACCGCGTAGCGTGCCGTGTGCAGCGAGCCCGAGGTGCCGGCGGCGGCCACGACCACCACCAGATCGGCGAGCGCCGCGACCAGCTGGTTGCGGCGCACGAAGTGAGCGGCGAGCGGACGCGAGCCGATGGGGAACATCGACACCAGCCCGCCGCCGCGCTCGACGACCGCGGCGAACAGGCGCGCGTTGCGCTCGGGATAGATGATATCGACCCCGGTGCCGACCACGACCGTGGTGGCCGCGCCGGCGTCCAGGGCGCCCTGGTGGGCGGCGGTATCGATGCCGATCGCGCCGCCGGAGACCACGACGCCGCCACGCGCGCCGACCACCCGACCCAGGCGACGGGCGAGGTCCATGGCCGCCGATGACGCGGCCCGCGAGCCCACGATGGCGACGGCCGGCGCCGAATCGCGAATTGTTCCGAGCACGTGCAGGGCGGGAAAGGTCGCACGCACCGCCTGGAGACGGCGTGGATAGCCATCGTCCCCCGGCTCGATCCGCTGTATCCGGCCGCTACTCACAAGGGGGAAGCCTTTAGCGACCGCGCGGCCCCGAGTCAAGTGGCGTCGCTCCCGAAGTCGTGATTTCAGCCGGTTAGGGAGGCGCGCTACTGCTTGCGCATCATCACCAGGTCGCCGATCCCCATCTCCTCCACCGCCAGCGTCACCAAACCGACCGAGATCGTGTCACCGACCTGGATCACCACCACCTCGCCGAGCGCGCGGGCCGGGAACGAGCGGTCGTCCTGACCGACCTGATCGTCGGGCCGGGTCTGGGCGTCGAAGGCGTCACCGCGGCGAACCACGAAGAGTCGGTTGCCGGGCTTGGCGCCACTGGCCTTGCCGAGATCCATGAACACCACCTCGCCCTGGCCGATCAGCTGATCGCTGGTCAGCATGGCGATGATGGTCGCCTGCAGGTCGACCTCGTTGCGCGCCGGCGGCACGCTCTTGAACTGGCGCAACAGCGGGCCAACCCGCGCGCCGCGCTCGATCTCGGAGTTGGCGGTCACGATCCGGCCGCGGGCCCGCTTGCCCTGCTTGACGCTCACCATCTCCAGCTCGCCCAGCACGCGGACGTAGCTGCCCACGACCTTGCCGCTGCCCGGGTGATCGACGCGCTGGTCCTCGGCGTAGATCGAATGGCGCTCGCCGATCTTGGGGACCTGGTCGTCCGGATAGCTGACGTAGACCTCGTCGCCGCCGGACAGCAGCTCCTTGTCCTCGACCGAGCCGACGATGTAGAGGCTGGAGTCGAGGTGCTGCTTGTCGATGAACGCGACCTGGCGGATCGACACGTCGAGGCGCCGGGCCGGCGTGGGGGCGTCGACCGCCGGGGCGCCCGGATCGGTCTCGGGTTCGAGTCCCGGATCGCCGACCCCGACCGCGGCCAGGAAGCCCTTGGGCAGCAGCCGCACCAGGTCGCCGGGATAGATCCAGTGCGGGTTGGTGATCTGCGCGTTGTACGACCACACCTTCGGCCACTGCCACGGATCGTTGAAGTAGTACCAGCAGATGTCCCACAGCGTGTCGCCGCGGCGGACGACGTGCAGCTCGGGCGTGGCGCCACCGTGCAGGACGACGGTGTCGTCCTCGGTCGGCAGGCGCATGTCGTCGTAGTGGATCACGCCGGTGGGCGTGGGCGGCCCGTCGAGGATCGGCTTGCCGTCGGCGCCGATCGTGATGACGGTCGGCGCCCGCGGCGTCGGAGCCGGCGTCGCGGTGCCGGGACCGAACGGCGCCGCCGGGTTGTAGTCGGTGACATCGGGCTGGGCGAGCGCGGGCGCAGCCGCAGCCGCGACGAGCGCGGCGGCAGCGAGGGCGGGGCTGACGAAGTGCTTCATCACGGCTTCTCCAGGCGGGCTGCCGCGATCGCGGCCGGCGACGATCCGGGGTAGAGCGATACGACTTGCCGTAGCGCGGCGCGGGCCTGGTCGGTCTGACCCAGCGCCTGATAGGCGAACCCGATCTTGAGCAACGCGTCGGGCACCTTGTTGCCGCGCGGGTAGAGCGCGACGGTGGCGCGGAACTCGGTGATGGCGCGGGCGTGGTCCTTCTGATCGTAGAAGGCCTCGCCGAGCCAGTACTGGGCGTTGTCGGCGTAGTCGTGGGTCGGAAAGCGCGCCACCAGCTCGCGGAACGCGGCGATGGCGGCGGCGTGCTCGCGGCCCTTGAGGGCAGCGGTGCCGCGGCGATAGAGCGCCAGCGCGGCGTCGTCGCCGTCGGCGTTCTCGGTGGCGGCGGCGGCGGCCGTCGATCCACCGTCGAGCTCGACCGAGGTCGGCAGGTCACGCAGCGGCGCCCGCGGCGGCAGCGGGGCGCGCGATGCCTGCGCGGGACGAGGCCGGGGCCGCGGTCGCGGTGGCTCGTCGTTGTCGAAGCTGTCGTCGTCGATCGTGACCGGCTCGCCGGTGGCCTGGTCCATGTAGATGATGGCGGTGCCATCGTCGGTGGTGCCGACCAGCTGGCCGTCCTCGGGGACGTCGTCGGGCGACAGCACCTCGATCGGCAGCACCGGCGCCGGCGCGCCGTCGGGCCGCCGCAGCTGGGCGGTCTCGAGCCGATCCTCGAGGAGGAAGACCTGGTTCTCCAGATCGCGCTGCTGGCGGCGCGCGGCGCGCAGCTCGGCGCGCAGCTCGTCGACCGTGGTCGTGAGCTTGACGTTGGAGGCGCGCACCTGGGTCATGGGGCCGCCGCACGCGGATGCGCCGGCGAGCCCGACGGCGCAAACGAGACGGCGCCCCCAACCGAGCGTAGCGAGGCGAGCTGGCGGCACGCCTACATCGTAGGTGGCGCGCCCGAGCCGGGCAAAAATATTCGCTGCGCTTAGCGAAGCGCATACGCAAGCCGCGGCATGATGGCGTCCGTGCCACGCCAGCGCATCGTCATCGCCACCCGCGGCAGCGCGCTCGCGCTGTGGCAAGCCGAGCACGTCAAGGCCCGCCTGACCGCCGCCGCGCCCGGACTCGAGGTCGAGCTGCTCACGCTCAAGACCCAGGGCGACCTCATCCTCGACGTGCCGCTGTCCGAGGTCGGCGGCAAGGCGCTGTTCGTCAAGGAGATCGAGCAGGCGCTGGTCGACGGCCGCGCCGACGTCGCCGTGCACAGCATGAAGGACGTGCCCGCGGAGCTGGCGCCCGGCCTGGTGCTGGCGGGCGTGAGCACGCGCGAGACGCCCAACGACGCCCTGTGCCTGCCGGCAGGCGCCGCGGCGCGGACCGTCGACGAGCTCGCCCACGGCGCGCGGGTGGGCACGTCGAGCCTGCGCCGCCAGTGTCAGCTGCTGGCGCGGCGGCCGGATCTGTCGGTGCGGATGTTGCGCGGCAACGTGCCGACCCGCCTCCGCAAGCTCGACGACGGCGAGTACGACGCGGTGATCCTGGCGGCGGCGGGCCTGATCCGGCTCGGCCATGGCGATCGCATCACCCAGCTGTTGCCGTTCGAGATCTGCCTGCCGGCCGTGGCCCAGGGCGTGCTCGGCATCGAGACCCGCGCCGACGACGACCAGGCCATGGCGATGGTGCGCGGCGCGCTCCACGATCCGCGCGAGGAGCGCCGCATCGCCGCCGAACGAGCCTTCCTGGCCCGCATGGGCGGCAGCTGCCAGACGCCGCTGGCAGCCCACGCCCGCTACGACGCTGACCTTGCCGGCGGCCTGGTCGTCGATGCGCTGTGTGGCATGCCGGACGGGTCGCGCATCCTGCGCACCCAGACCCGCGGCCTGGCCGCCGATGCCGAGGCGCTCGGTGTCGCGGCGGCCGACGCGCTGCTGGCGCAGGGAGCGGCGGCGATCGTGGCGGCGTGCCTGGCACGCCGAACCTGAGCGAACGGCTGAGCCACGGTCGACTCAGACCTACAGCGCCGAGAAACACTCGTTGTTGCTGGTGGCACCGCAAACGCCGCTGATGCCGCAGACGACGTTCTCCCGGCCGCAGTCGCAACCACAGGTTCCACTCACGCCGCAGCCTTCGGCGAGGCACCGCGTCCGCCACTGGACGAGGAGCTCCTGTGCACGGACGTCAGCGGACCACGCCTGCCAGTTGACGGGATCGCCCTCGCAGCTCACGGCGAAGTGGGGCGCGCAGTTGCAGGTCGCGACGACGCCGTCGCTCGACGCGTAGCCGACGAGCTCGCAGTCGTCGATCGTGGTGCACTGCCTCGAGACCGCCTGCGTGCGGGCGCGCAGCCCGTCGGCGATCTGCAGGCACGTGAGCATCGCCGCGTCGGTGGAGCTGCTGTCGGGCGCACCGCCGCCGTCGCGGTTGCACGCGACGAGCATCACCACGATCAACGAGCACGCAACCCTCATCGCGCCGATCGTACTCCTCGTTCCGACTCAGATCAGACCTGGCTTCGTCGCACCGCGACCGCGGCGTCGCCAGGGTCGTCGTCGCCAGCCGTGTCGTCGCCGGCCGCGTCGTCGCCGGTCGCCCCCGCCGCTCCCGTCGCCGACTCGGCCACCAGCTCGAGCGCGAACAGCCGCTGCACCGCCGCCGCCAGGCCATCGGCGTCTCCGGCCTTGAGCGCCATCTGCGGCTGGTGCAGCAACCGCGCGACCACCAGCTGCACGCTGCGCCGCACCGCCTCGTCGCGCTCGGCGCTGGTGAGCTCCTTGCGGGCCAGCTGGGTCACCAGCTTGTCGACCTCGGCGTCGGCGACGCGGGCGAAGTGGTCGCGCAGGGCGCGGATGGTCGGCACCACCTTCTGGGCCCGCAACCAGGCGTCGAACTGGCCGACCTCGACCGCCACGATGCGCTCGGCATCGGCGGCCGACTTCTGCCGCTCGGCCAGGTTGGACGCCACCACCCGTTCGAGATCGTCGATGTCGAAGACGTAGACCCCGTCGAGCTTGCCGATCGCCGGATCGGCGTCCCGCGGCACCGCGATGTCCACGATCACGATCGGGCGCCAGCGGCGGCGCTTGGCGACCTGCTTGAAGAGCGGCACGGTCAGGATCGGCTGGCGGGCGCCGGTCGAGCTGATCACCACGTCGGCCTCCGCCAGCAGCTCCTCGAGCTGGGCCCATGGCCGCGCCGACGCGTCGAGCTCCTCGGCCAGGCGGGCCGCGCGTTCGGGCGAACGGTTGGTGACCACCAGCTCGGCGACGCCGGCCTGGCGCAGGTGGCGCGCGGCCAGCGCGCTCATCTTGCCGGCGCCGACCACCAGCACGTGCTTGCCGCTCAGATCGCCGAACACGCGCCCGGCCAGCTCGACCGCCACCGACGCGACGTTCGACGAGCCACGCGCGATCGCGGTCTCCGCGCGGACCCGCTTGGCGACCCCGAACGCACGCTCGAGGCAGCGGCCGAGTACCGGGCCGCTGGCGCCGGCTTGCGCGGCGGTCGCGAACGAATGCTTGAGCTGGCCGAGGATCTGGGACTCACCGACCACCAGCGAGTCGAGCGCCGACGCGACCCGAAATACGTGGCGCACGGCGTCGGCGCGGACGTGACCGTAGAGCACGCTGTCCACCGAGCCCGGCGTCACCCCACGGCTCTCCGGCAACACCCGCCGCACCGCCGTCACCGCCTGCTCGCCCTCGCCGGCCGGGCTGGCGCCGTAGACCTCGACGCGGTTGCAGGTCGAGATCAGCATGACCTCACGCACGCCGGGCGCTTGCATCAACGTGGCCAGTAGCGCCGCCGCCTCATCCTCCGGCACGGCCAGCTTCTCGCGCACCGCGACCGGGGCGGTGCGCCACGAGATGCCGACCACGAACAGCTCGGCGGTCATCGGGTCACTCAGCGAGAGCCCGGCGCAGGAAATAGATCGCCAGCACGCACAGCGCCGCGGCGAAGCCGCCCAGCGACATCCACGCGGTGCGGCGACCGCGCCAGCCCAGCCCGAGCCGGACCGCGACCAGCGCCGCGTAGGTCATCCAGGTGACGATCGCGACCGGGTACTCGGGCCGGGTCATCGAATCGCCACGCTGCGTGACCCACACGATGCCGAGCACGACCGCGACCGTGAAGACCGGGAAGCCGGCCTGCACCAGGCGCTGCGACAGCGCGTCGAGCGTATCCAGCGAGGCGTCGGGGTTCTTGAACGAGACGGCGTCGAACTTCTTGCGCTTCAGGTTGCGCTCCTCGAGCAGGTAGATCGCCGCGAGCGCGCTGGCCAGTGCGAACACCGCCACGCCGACGGTGGCCAGCGAGATGTGGACCCGGCCCAGCAACGACAGGTCCTCCTGCGGCGTGCCGGTCGGCGACAAGCGCGCCGCGGCCAGCAGGCCGAGGACGATCGGCGCCAGCACCGCGCCCGCGAGATCGAGACGGTAGCGCACCGACGCCGCCAGGTAGCCGCCGGCGATGATCCAGGCCAGCAGTCCCACCGCCTCGCGCACCGACGCCGCCGGATGCACGTGCTCGACACCGCGCCAGCCGAGGTCGACACCGTGGGCCACGAAGGCTGCCACCAGCACCGCCCGCGCTGCCCGCAGCGCGCCTGGCTTGCTCTGCAGGAACGCGACCAGGAAGCCGAGCGCCGCGACGCCATAGAGCATGAGCGCGACCCAGAACGCCGGCGACGGAGTCACCGACAGCAGGCGGGCCGGATCGGGGGGGGCGATCACGAGGCCGTCAGATCGCCGGCGCCCCGACGAAGCCGGCGACGACCTCGTAGGCGGTGTCGACGTAGATGACCGAGCTGGCCATGTGGTCGGCGCCCATCTTGGCGAGCTCGTCGTCGTCCTTCACCTTGCCGACCAGGTCGTGGGGATCGGCCTCGCCACCCGCGACGCGCGCGAAGAACACCGCCGGCTTGATCGCGAAGGCGCGGCCGAGCTCGGACAGCACCATCAGCGGGCCCTCGAGCGTGATCTTGCCCTCCGACGACCACGTCTCGAGCCGGGTGTTGGAGATGAACAGGCGCGCCACCGCGGCGATTGTAGGCTGTTCCCGGAGCGCGGCCAAGGGTCGGCGGCGGCCTGGGGTCGGCCGAACGGGTGGGTTGCTCCACCCGCCCGGCGAGGTTACAAAGGGACCATGGCCAGCGCGAACGTCATGGAAATCACCGACAGCAACTTCGAGACCGAGGTCCTGAAGTCCGAACTGCCCACGCTGATCGATTTCTGGGCCGTGTGGTGCGGGCCCTGCAAGCAGATCGCACCGATGATCGACGCGCTCGCCGTGCAGTACGCCGGCAAGCTCAAGGTCGGCAAGCTCGACGTCGATCACCACCAGATCTACGCCCAGCAGCTCCGCGTGACGTCGATCCCGGCCCTGTTCCTGTTCAAGGGCGGCAAGGTGGTGTGGACCACGGTCGGCGCGGTGCAGCGCAGCAAGCTCGAAGCCGAGCTCCAGAAGCACGTTTAGCCCTACGACCGGCCTTCGACAGGCTCGGGACCGGCCCATCGACAGGCTCAGGACCCCGCCAGCCCCGATTTGGTGAGCCGTCGGGGCGATTCCGTGGCTCTATTGCTCTGTGGTCGCGCCCCGCCTCCGGCTCCTCGACGCCACCGTCAACGTGACGGTGACCGACGCCGAGCTGGTCGCTCGCGCCGGCAACGGCGACCGGTGGGCGGAGGAGATGATCTACCGTCGTCACGTCGGCATGGTCGCGAGCACGGCGCGCCGGTTGCTGCGCGACCCGTCCGAGGTTGCCGACGTGGTCCAGGAGACCTTCTTGATCGGGTTCGAGAAGCTGTCGACCCTGGCCGAGCCCGCGGCGCTGCGCGGCTGGCTGGCGCGGATCGCCCTGTCGCGCGTCCACCGCCGATGGCGATGGCGGCGCGTCAAGCTGTGGGGCACCACCGGCGAGGACGAAGCGCTGCTCGACGTGGCGGCGCCCGGGCTGTCGCCGGCCGACCGCGCCGAGCTGGCGATGATCGACGACCGCCTGCGCGCGCTACCGTCCAAGCTGCGCACGCCGTGGGTGCTGCGCCACGTGGTCGGCTACTCGCTCGACGAGGTCGCCACCGCATGTGACTGCTCGCTGGCGTCGGTGAAGCGTCACCTGACCCGCGCCGAGGCCGAGATCGCCACGGCGCTGGAGGTCGGTCGTGGATAGCCGGCGTCTCGACGAACGGCTGGCGCCGGCGATGGACGAGGCCGAGACCGCGCAGGTGTGGCGGCGCGTGCGCGCGGCGCAGGCCGAGGCGCGCATCGCACCACGACGCTGGCGGGTCGTGGCGGCGGCGACGCTCGCCGTGGCGGGGCTGGCCGCGCTCGCGTTCACGCTGGCGTCGCCGCGCCGTCGCGAGCGCCACGCCGGCGGCCCACTGGCCAGCGCGGTCACCGCCCTGGATCCCGGCGCCCGCATCGCCGCGACCGCCGAGCGCGCGCTGCACCTCGACGATGGGTCGAACGTCTTGCTGGCCGCCGCGAGCGAGCTCGAGGTGCTGGCCAACGACGCCGACAAGTTCGTGACCGCGGTGCGCCGCGGCCGCGCCCGCTTCGACGTGCGCCCGGGCGGGCCACGGCGCTGGATCGTGGAGACCGATCTGGCCACCGTCGAGGTGGTGGGCACCGTGTTCGCGGTCGAACGCGGCGACCAGCGCCTCCTGGTCACGGTCGAACGCGGCGTCGTCCTCGTCCGCGGCGAGCGGGTTCCGGGTCGGGTCGTTCGCCTCGCCGCCGGCCAGCGGCTCGAGATCGCGTCGGTCCCGGCCACGGCTACGGTCCCGGCTACGGTCCCGGCTACGGTCCCGGCTTCGGTCCCGCCTACGGTCCCGCCTACGGTCCCGGCTTCGGTCCCGGCTTCGGGATCGGGATCGGGATCGGCATCGGCATCGGCATCGGCATCGGGATCGGCATCGGGATCGGGATCGGGATCGGGATCGGGATCGGGATCGGGATCGGGATCGGCATCGGCATCGGCATCGGGTACGGCATCGGGTACGGATACGGGCACGGGCACGGCCACGGCCACGGCCACGGTCTCCGCCGAGACCGCCATCGCGCGCGCCGACGCGCTCCTTGCCGCCGGCCATCCCGCCGCCGCCGCCGACCACCTGGACGCCTTCCTCGACGACGCCCCCGCCGATGCGAGCGCCGGCCTGGCCGCGTTCCTGCTCGGCCGCATCGCGCAGGATCAGCTCCGCGATCCGGACCGCGCCGCCGCCGCGTTCCTGCACACCCTGGCGATCGGCAGCCCGCGCGCGGTCGTCGACGAGGCTCGCACCCGCCGCGACCGCGCGCTCGCCGATGCCGGCCGCCCGCCCCCGCCGCCCCCGCCGCCGTCGCCGTGACCTCGCGTGCCCGAACCGCCGCGACCGCGGCGGCCGGCGTCGGCGGTCCGGTCATCCTGTCGCTGCTCGCCCTGCTCGCCACACCGGCGCGCGCCCAGACGATCCGACCGGCGACCACCGTCACCGCCTGCGACTTCGACGCTGCGGCGCTCGACCTCGCCCTCGCCGTCGAGCTGCAGAGCACCGGTGCCGCGATCGCGGCTGCCACCGCCAACATCTCGATCACCGTCACCTGCGCCACCGACGGCACGGCGACGGTCACGGTCCAGCACGGCGACCTCCCGCCGACGTCGCGCTCGCTCGACCTCGTCGACGTCCCGGCGCCGCTCGCGCCCCGCGTGGTCGCGCTGGTGGCGGTCGCGGCCGTCCACCGACCACCTCCGCCAGCACCCGCGCTGCCAGCCTCCGATCTGTCGACTCCGGACGCCGCCGCCACGCCAGCGCCACCGCTGGCTCCGCCCGCCGCGGCCGGGGTCGACATCGCCCCGACCATGACCACCCGCGCCAACCTCGGCTCCACCGGGCTGTCGTCGCACCCACGCGGCGTCTCCGCCCGCGCGCTCGCCCGTCTCCACGACGGCACCACCGCGCTGTGGGGTGCGAGCGCTGCGCTCACCGCCGGCTCCGGCTCGCTGGGTATCGCCGCCGCCGGTGCCCGCATCGATCACGCGCTCGGCCAGCTCACACCGTGGCTGGTCGCCGCCGAGCTCGGGGTCAGCGTCGCCTGCGCTGGCGCCGCCTGCGCCGGGCTCCACGTCGAGGTCGGCCGCATCGCGGTGGCGGCGGTCGCCACCGATCCGATGGTGTCGACGCGCCCGCTGGCGGCCACCTACGTGCACGGCGCGGCCGAGCTCTCGTTCGGGACCCGGCTCGCCGGCCTCGAGGTCGCCGCCATCGCCGCGCTCGGCGTCAGCCGCGGCGTGATCGCCCGCGTCGATACCGAGGCCGTGGCGGTGGTCGCGGGCTGGACGCTGGGCGGCGCCATCGAGGTCCGGCGGTGAACCCGCGCGTCGCCCTCGTCGCCCTCGCCGTGGCGGTCGCCGTGCCGGCGTGCGTCGCTGCCGACCAGCCGGTGCTCAACGGCGGCCCGACCCTCGCGACCTGTGCCGAGGTGCTGGCGCGCCAGCACGATGAGCAGGCCTGCAGCTTCGACAGTGTCTGTACCTGGTCCGATGCCCAGGAGCCGAACGGGATCGCGTGCTGCACCTACTTCGCGGTGTGCGCCGACGGTCGCCTGCTGATCGAGTCGATGTGCCCGAGCGAGTGCCAGCGTTGCATGACCGATGCCGAGTGCCCACGCGGCCAGGCCTGGTGCGACGCAACCACGTGCGCCGCGTGCACCGATCCGGCGATGTGCGCGGCCTGCCCACCGGGCACCGAGCCGGTGCTCCGCAACGGCTGCGCCACCTGCACCTGCGCGCCGCCGTCGCAGTGCGACGCCAGCGATCCGTTGGCCTGTGACGCGATGGAGTCCTGTTATCGGGGCCAGGTCTGCGCCACCGGCTGCGCGCCCGGCGAGCTCGACTGCTGCGCCAACGTGTGCGCGGCGCCCGGCTGCGCCGAGCCGGCGCCGCTCGGCTGCCGCATGGACTGCCCGCAGGCGCTGGGCTGCACCTCGTGTATGGCCTCCGCGTGCACGTGCAACGCG
The DNA here is from genome assembly GCA_947483555.1 of Myxococcales bacterium. Taxonomy (GTDB): domain Bacteria; phylum Myxococcota_A; class Polyangia; order Haliangiales; family Haliangiaceae; genus UBA2376. Next base: position 22,720 of record CANKMW010000067.1, on the reverse strand, counting down.
GGAGTGTGGTCGTGCACGCCGGCGTGCTCCGACGTGGTCGGTCCATGCTTCTTGCCTTGATCGCGGCACCGCCCGCGCACCGTGGCGCCGCCCGCTGTCGTACAATCGGCGGGTGCCGGGCGCGACCGTGCTTCCCCGCGTCGGACGGCTTCCGACGCTCGACGACCTCGACCTCGATGATCTCGAGGCCGTGCGCCTACTGCTGCGCGGCGATTCGGTCGTCGACTGGCACCAGCTCGCGTTCCACGACGAGGCGGCCGTCGATCGCTTCCTGCGCCTGTGCGAGCTCGATCCGGCCTCCGACGCCGAGATGCTGCGGCTCGAGGCCGTGCGCGCCGACGCCGTCGACTACCTGACCCGGGTCTACCACCTCGCGCTGCCCGACGAGGTCGCCGAGGAGGTCGCCGCCCGCGACCTGTTCCTGATGGCGTCGCGCACCGGCCCGCACCAGCGCGCCGCCTGCGTGGTGCTCAAGGTGATGCACATCATCTATCACCTGGCCGGCCGCCAGGCCCTGCTCCGGCTGTCGGTCTCCGATGACGCCATCTTCCGCGAGATCGAGCTCAAGGTCGTCCGGGTGGTCGAGGATCTGCGCGCCGCCGGCTCGGCGGTCGCCGAGTTCGAGTGGAGCCGCAAGCCGCGCGACTCGCAGATCACCAAGCTGCTCGCCAAGGTCTCGACGATCGCCGCCAGCATCTACGACAAGCTGCGCTTCCGGCTGATCGTCCCGACCTACGACGACCTCATCCCGACCCTGGCCACCCTGACCCGCCAGCTCATCCCGTTCAACTACGTCGTCCCCGGCGAGTCGGTCAACCAGCTCATCGACGTCCGCGACGTGCTGGCGCGCCGTCCACGCCTGGCGCGCCAGACCGGCCCCATCCACGCCGACGAGCGCGCCGGCGCGCCGTCGCCCAACGAGTTCTCCGGCCCCGGCTACCGGATCATCAACTTCGTCGCCGACCTGCCGCTGCGCCTCGAGCGTCTGGTCCCCAACCTCGAGCTCGGTCCCGACGACAGCCACGTCGTCTTCGTGCTGACCGAGTTCCAGATCGCCGACAAGGGCACCGCGGTCAGCAACGAGTCGGGCGCCCAGAGCCACGAGGCCTACAAGGCGCGCCAGCACGAACGGGTCCGCGATCGCCTGCTCCGCGACCCCGGCGATCCGCCACCCGCCGACTGACGGCGGCACGATGGCGGCGGGACGGCGGCGTGAGCCGTTTGGTCGCCGGCCGGGCTCTCACCGGGACACGACCCACCTGGAGGCTTGTCCATGTCCCGCCCACTCTCCCTCGGCCTCGCGCTCGTCGCCGCGGCTGCACTCGGTGCCTGTGACGTCGTCGGTGACGACGGCGGCACCGACAGCGCGTTCAGCGACCCCGCCACCCAATCCTGCCTGCGCGACACGATCGAGGCGTGCTACGCGCAGAACCTCACCCCCGAAGCCTGCGCCTCGCTCATCGAGCAGCGCTGTCTCGACGGGATGCCCGAGCCGCCGGGCGATCCCAACGATCCCGACTGCCGGACGCGGGTGTTCGACGACTGCGTCGCCAGCGGCATCGACGAGATGACCTGCTGGGCCATCGCCAGCGATCAGTGCCAGGATCCCGGTGGTGGCGATCCGCCGCCGTGCGATCCGCCGGGCCCCGACCCCATGTGCGTCGAACAGGTCCGCGCCGACTGCCTCGCGCAAGGCGTCGACCCCATGACGTGCGAAGCCTACGCCTGGCAGGTCTGCGATCCCGGCAACGACCCGCCGCCCGGCCCCGATCCGATGTGTGTTGCCCAGGTGCGCGACGACTGCCTGGCCCAGGGCGTCGACCCCATGACCTGCGAGTCGTACGCCAACCAGGTCTGCGATCCGGATGCCGGCACGGATCCCGGCACCGGCAACGGCGGCAATGGCGGCGGCATGCCCTGACCCGGATCGGGTTACCAAGGCGGCGCGCGCCGCCGGGGTCTTCTTGTTACCATCGACCCCGTGCGGCGCCTGACGATCGTGATCCTCCCGTGGCTCGGTGCGCTCGCCTGCGTGTCGGACGTCGTGCCACGCCCCGGTGAGGAACGCGCGATCTGCAAGAAGGACGACCGCTGCGATCCCCGCCTGGAGTGCTGGTCCGATCGCTGCGTGCGACCGCCGCCCGCCGACTGCCGCGCGGTCGGCGAGCGGCTGGCGGCGGCGAAGCTGGGCAACTACGCCAGCCGCGAGGAGCGCGAGCCGGTGGTCGCCGGCCTGGCGGTGCAATGCGAGCGCGCGCAGCTGAGTCGCCCCGAGGGTCGCTGCCTGCTCGAGGCCGGCACCGAGAACGAGCTGGCGGCGTGCCCGTTCCCACTGCTGCCCGAGCTGAGCGCCGATCCCGAGGGCTGCGCGAAGGTCGGCGCGCGCGCCGCCGAGCTGGTGCGCGCCGGAGCGGCCGGGGACGACGAGATGGCCGCGCTGCTGCCCGTGATCGACCGCGTGCCCACCACGATCACCGCGCTGTGCGTCGCCGGCCGGTGGTCGATGGCGGCCAAGACCTGCATGATCGAGGCGACCGCCGTCGACGCCGCTTCCGGCTGCATCGATCAGCTCGACGACGACGATCGGCGCGCCCTCGACCAGCAGATGGAGGCGCTGATCGACGGCGCCCGCACCGGGTCGTCGCGCTCGACCGCCGGCATGCCGTCGGAGTGCAAGGCCTACCTCGGCGTGCTCGCGAGCTACGCCGCCTGCGAGAAGCTGCCGGCGGAGGCCCGCGCCGCGATCAAGCAGGGCATGGCCGCGATGGAGACCACCTGGTCGCAGGTCGACGGTGATCAACGGCGCAGCGTCGACGATTCCTGCCGCCAGGGTGCTCAGGCGATGCGCGACGCCATGACCGCGATGGGCTGCACGCCCCCCGCGGTCGACCCCTGGGAGTGACGCCCGGCGACGTCCGGGGTCGTCCCGCGACCGCGCAGCAGCCGGGCCATCGGCCCGCGGTCAGTATCCGTGCTTGCGCAGGCTGACGCTCGCCACCATGCCCATGGCGAGGAAGAACGTCAGCAGCGAGCTGCCGCCGTAGCTGATGAACGGCAGGGTCACGCCGACCACCGGCGCCATGCCCAGCACCATCGCCACGTTCACGACCACGTGCCAGAACGTCATCGCCGCGATGCCGGTGCACAGCACGGCGCCGGCGTGGTCGCGCGCGTTCACGGCCACGTTCAGGATCCACACGATCAGGAATCCGAACAGCACGATCAAGACCAGCGAGCCGAGGAATCCCCACTCCTCGGCCCACACCGAGAACGGGAAGTCGGTCCAGTGCTCGGGGAGAAAGTCGAACTGGTTCTGGGTCCCCTCCATGTAGCCCTTGCCGGTGACCTTTCCCGAGCCGACCGCAAAGATCGACTGCCGGGTGTGCCAGCCGGAGCCGTTGGGATCGGCGCTCGGTTCGAGGAACGCCAGCACCCGCTGCTTCTGGTAGTCGTGCATGGTCTCGTACAGGATCGGCACCGCCAGCACCATGACGAACAGGGTGTAGACCATCGGCCACAGGTCGCGCATGGCCAGGAACCCGACGGTGAGCATGATCAGGGTCAGCAGGCTCGCGGTGCCGAGGTCGGGCTGCACCGCGATCAAGACGACCGGCACCACCAGCGCTGCGATCCGCGGCACCAGCGACTGCCAGCTCGGCTTGGCCCCGGCGGTGTCGTGCAGCAGGCGCGCCAGGACCAGGATCACCGCCAGCTTGGCCAGCTCCGACGGCTGGCCGCCCAGGGTGCCGATGTACAGCCAGCGCTCGCTGCCCTTGGCGCCCTGGCCGACCACGTCGACGACGATCAGGGCCACGATGGCGGCGGCGAGCGCGAACCACGCCAGCCGCACGATGGCGCGATAGTCGATCACCGTGGCGACCACGAACGCGATCGCGCCCACGAACATCCAGCGCACCTGCTGATCGAACTTGCCGGCGTGGCGGGTGCCGTGGGTGGCGCTGTACAGGTTGAGCAGGCCGATGGCCGCGATGGCGACCATCGCCAGCACCAGCGGCCAATCGACGCCGGCACGGAACCGCCGCCAGCGCGAGACGCCAACCTGCGCCCGCGGCAGATCGAACCCGCCACCACTGCCGAACATGGTCATGGCGCCGGTGCCCTCACCTTGGTCCACCAGCCCTCGAGGATGGCCTTGGCCACCGGACCGGCGACCTTGCCGCCCGAGCCGCCGTGCTCGATCAGCACCACGATCGCGATGGTCGGATCCTCGGCCGGCGCCCAGCCGGCAAACCAGGCGTGGTCGGCGCTTGGATGCCAGCCCCGGATCTGGGCTTCGTCCTTCTTGCTGCGCTTGGCCTTCACCTGCGCGGTGCCGGTCTTGCCGGCGATCGTGACCACCGCGCTGGTGGCGTGGCCGTAGCCGGTGCCGCCGACCTCGTTGACCGCCTTCCACATGCCGCGCCGCCACAGGTCGACGACCTCGGGCGGCGTGGTCACCCGCTGCTTGACCTGCGGATCGTACGGGATGACGGTGCCGCCATCGGCGCGCACCACGCGATCGACCACCTGCGGCACGAACAGCGTGCCGCCGTTGGCGAGCGCGGCGTAGGCCATCGCGAGCTGCATGACCGTGACCTCGACGTCGCCCTGCCCGGTCGCGCTGTTGATGGTGTAGCCGATCTTGAAGCGGGTGTGCTGCTCGTACCAGGCCCGGGTCGGGATGCGACCGGGATTGTCGCCGTTGAGACCGACGCCGGTGCGCGACCCGAACCCGTACTCGTTGGCGACCTCGGCCATGCGGTCGATGCCGATCCGCTCGGCCAGGGTCCAGAAGTAGATGTTGCACGAGTGCTGGATGGCGGCGAGCAGATCGAGCTTGCCGTGCGATGCCGTGCAGTCGAACGTGGTGCCCGAGCGCTCGTAACTGCCGGGACAGGTCACCAGCTCTTCTTCCTGGGCCAGGCCGTCCTCGAGCGCGGCGATGGTGGTGATGAACTTGAACGTCGAGCCCGGCGGGTACTGGGCGCGCAGCGTCTTGTCGATGAACGGCTTGCGCGGATCGTCGTTGAGGAACTTGGCTTCGGCGCGGGTCAGGTGACCGGTCATCACGTTGGGATCGAACGACGGCTTCGACACCAGCGCCAGGACCCGCCCGCTCTTGACCTCGATCACCGCGACCGCGGCGGCCGGGAACGGCGCCACCGCCTTCTCGGCCAGCTTCTGCAGCCCGGCGTCGATGGTGAGCACCAGGCTGTAGCCGGCGACCGGCTCGATGATCCGATCGCCCTGGATCAGGCCGGCGGCGGTCGCCTCGTCGAGGCGCTGGCCGCGGGCGTCGACCGCGAAGCGTTCGGTGCCCATCTTGCCGCGCAGGTAGTTCTCCCACATCGACTCGAGTCCGTAGCGTCCGACCAGCTCGTCGGGCTCGTAGGCGCCACCCTCCAGCCGCTCGACCTCGTCGGCAGTCATCTGGCTCATGTAGCCCAGCACGTGCGCGGCCAGGGCGCCTTGCGGGTAGTAGCGATAGGGCTCGTGGCGGACCTCGAGATCCGGCAGCCGAAAGCGCTCCTGCTCGATGCGCGCGGCGCGCTCGCGGGGCTGATCCTCGAGCACCAGCACGGGATGGCGGGTCGCGCGCTTGCGCCCGGTCTCGACCCGGGCCGCGACCTTGTCCATCTCCTCGTCGGACAGGCCGAGCAAGCGACGCAGCTCGGCGGCGACCGCGGGCGTGAACGTGCGCGGCGTGGCGTAGATGTTGAACGCCGGCCGGTTGTCGGCGAGCGGGACGCCGCTGCGATCGAGGATGCGGCCGCGGATCGACGGCAGGTAGCGCTCGTGGACCACGTTCTCGACGGTCTGGTGGTAGTAGCGATCGCCGCGCAGCACCTGCAGCTGCCACAGCCGCACGACCAGGCCACCGAACACCAGCAGGAGGACCAGCATGACCCAGCGCATGCGACGGGCGATCTCGGGCGATGCCGGGGTCACGACACCAGGCCTTCGAGCGCGTGGTCGCGCTCGCGCTGGGTGCGCGCGAACCCGGCGTCGACGCGACGATACAACCGCAACAGCAGCGGTCCGAACAGCCCGGTGGTCGCCGCCAGCATCACCAGCATCGCCGGTTCGCGCAGGCCGCCGATCGGCTGGCCACCGACCACGCGCACCATGAGCGCGAGCAGCGCCGCGGTGGCGCCAAGCGCGGCCGCGAACCCGACCACCGCCCAGCCGCGCACCAGGATCCGGCGCTGCACCAGATGGCCCAGCACGCAGGTCAGGCCGGCGACCAGCGCCAGCAGCCCGGGCGGCGTGCCGGCGAGCAGATCGGCGAGGTAGCCGGCGACCACCGCACCGGCGACCGCACCGGCGACCCCGCGCCGGGCGGTCAGGCCGAGATACCCGGCGGTCAGCGCGGCGACATCGGGGGGCGCCTCGCGCAGCGGCCCGAGCGGCAGCAACGACCACACCACGCCCAGCACGAGCATGACGGCGTAGCCGATGAGCACGAGCGCGGCGGTGCGCATGTCGCGCCGGTCCTACCACGGCACCACCGGCGGTGCGACGAGGATCTGAGCCGGGCCCGGGAGCCGGAGCCGGAGCCGGAGCCGTACCGGTGCCCGAACCCGTACCGGTAGCCGGGATCCGATTCCGATTCCGATTCCGATTCCGATTCCGATTCCGATTCCGACGCCGATTCCGACGCCGACTCCGACTTCGACTCCGACGCCGATTCCGACGCCGACTTCGACTTCGACTTCGACTCCGACTCCGACTCCGACTCCGACCCCGACCCCGACCCCGACCCCGACCCCGACTCCGATGGCCGATGGCCGATGGCCGATGGCCGATGGCCGATGGCCGATGGCCGATGGCCGATGGCCGATGGCCGATGGGCGTCAGTAGGGGCGGACGTCGAACGCCGGTTTCGAGCGGTCCTTGCGCTTGGCGCCGGGATCCGGTGGCGGCGGCGGCGCCAGCAGCACCAGCACCGCGCGCATGCGCGAGAACGAAACCGCTGGCGCGACCTCGACCTCTTGAAACATGCCGTAGTCCTTGGTCGACACCGAGCGCACCGTGCCGACCTTGAGCCCGGCCGGAAACGCGCCGCCCAGCCCGGAGGTGTAGAGCTCGTCGCCCTGCTTCACGGTCACGTCGGCGCTCGGATCCGAGGACCGCTCCAGCCACTCGATGCGGCAGGCGTAGCGATCGGCCGCGCCGGTGCCGGTGAGGATGCCGACCCCGCCGGTGCGCTTGACCACCACCTCGACCGACGACCGCGGGTCGGTCGTCAGCAACACGTCGGCGTGGCCGCCGTACACCTGCTGGACGCGGCCGGCGAGCCCCTGGGCCGTGATCACCGGCATGCCGGGGTCGACCTCGCCGGCGCCGCGATCGATGCGCAGCCGCACCACGCGGAACGCCGGCGACAGCGAGGTCGCGATCACCCGGGCACCGATGGTGTCGGCCGGCGTCGCCCGCTTGAGCATCGCGACGTCCTCGAGCGCCTCGACGTCGAAGGCCTTGCGCGCCATCGTCGCCAGGTCGCGGCGCAGGCGCTCGTTCTCGGCGCGCAGCTCGCGATTCTCGTCCTCGACGTCGACCAGCGCCACGTAGCCACCCCACACGCTGCCCAGGCGCTCGACCAGCCACGACACGCCGGCCTGCAGCGGCGCGCTGATGCGCAGCACCGCCTGATCGACGGCGGTGACGTCGCCCGGGCTGCGCAGGCTGGCGCGCAGCACCAGCGCCGGCAGGACCAGGAACAGCCCGGCCAGGCCCCAGTCGACCAGCCGCCGGCGCAGCGTCATCGCCACGGCGCCGGCTCTACTTGAGCGCGATCTCGCGCAAGAGGCTCAGCTCGTCGAGCACCCGGCCCGTGCCCAGCACGACCGCCAGCTGCGGATTCTCGCACACCATCACCGGCAGGCCGGTCTCCTCGCGCAGCAGCACGTCGAGGTTCTTGAGCTGCGCCGATCCGCCCGAGAGCACGATGCCCTTGTCGACGATATCGGCCGACAGCTCGGGCGGCGTGCGCTCGAGCACCGAGCGGACGGCATCGACGATGCTGTTCACCGGCTCCTGCAACGCCTCGCGGATCTCGTCGGAGTTGACGACCAGGGTCTTGGGCACGCCGGCGACCAGGTCGCGTCCCTTGACCTCGACGGTGAGCAACTCGTCGAGCGGGTACGCCGAGCCGATCTCCTTCTTGATGATCTCGGCCGTGCGCTCGCCGATGAGCAGGTTGTACTTGCGCTTGATGTACTGGACGATCGCCTCGTCCATCTTGTCGCCGGCGACCCGGATCGACTTCCACAAGACGATCCCGGCCAGGGCGATCACGGCGACCTCGGTCGTGCCACCGCCGATGTCGACGATCATGTTGCCCGACGGCTCGGTGATCGGCAGGCCGGCGCCGATCGCTGCCGCCATCGGCTCCTCGATCAGGTAGACCTCGCGGGCGCTGGCGGCGAGCGCCGAGTCGCGAACCGCGCGCTTCTCGACCTCGGTGATCCCCGACGGCACGCACACGATCACCCGCGGACGGACCAGGGTGCGGCGCTGGTGCGCCTTCTGGATGAAGTAGCGCAGCATCGCCTCGGTGACCTCGAAGTCGGCGATGACGCCGTCCTTCATCGGCCGGATGGCGATGATGTTGCCCGGGGTACGACCGAGCATCTCCTTGGCCTCCTTGCCGACCGCGAGCACGCGCTTGGGCCCGCTCGAGTTGGCCTGGACCGCGACCACCGACGGCTCGTTGGCGACGATGCCGCGGCCGCGGACGAAGGTCAGGGTGGTGGCCGTGCCCAGATCGATGGCCAGGTCGTTCGAGAACATGCCGTAGACCCAGTCGAACAGCACGGCTACATGCCCTCGTGGCAGGCGCCGTTTCGACGGCGGCGTGGAGCTGGGGACGTGGGGTTCGCGGGCATGGAGGCGTTCGGGAGTGCGGACGGGCGTTCGTCAGGACAACGAATGGATTCCCGCCGGAATTCCAAGCAGATGAGCCGGCGAGGGCGCCGCGGACTGGGCTGGAAGTAGCACGCGTGGAACGGCGGATGCAAGCGCCTTGCGGTCGGCGGAAGCGGACGTTATAGAGTGCGCCCCTTCCCGCCGCGGACTGACCGCGGCCGATCGAGAGTGCATCCCAATGCTCGAGAACATGCGCAAGCAAGGCGCGTCGCTCTTCATCTGGCTCATCTTCGGCATCCTGATCGCCGTCTTCGTGGTCAACTTCGGACCGCAATCGCCCGGCAGCAGCGGGGGTTGTAGCGGTGCCGAGAAGCGGACGTTCCTGACCGTCGGCAGCAGCACCGTCGACGATGTCGGCTTCCGCTTCACGATGAACCTGGTGCCCGGCGAACAGGACGCCGAGCGCGCCGCGATCGCGTTCGAGTCGTTGATCATGCGCGAATTGCTGGCCCAGGAGGCCGAACGGCGCGGCTTGCGGGTGCCCGACGGCTACGTCGATCACGTCATCGCCGACGGCAAGCTTCATTTCCAGGGCGCGCTGCTGCAGGAGGGCGACACCGTCCTCGACTTTCGGCGCGCCTTCTACAACGAGGATCAGGTCTTCGACTACGCCCAGTTCAAGCGCTGGGTGCAGAACCGCGGCCTGTCGGTGGGCGCCTACAAGAAGCAGCAGAACCGCGAGATCCTGGCCTCGACCATGGCCACCATCCTGATGGGGTCGGTGCCGGCCAGCCGTGAGGAGGCGCTGGGCACCTACATCGCCAAGAACACGACCGTGAGCTTCGACGCCGTCCGCTTCGATCCCCGTCGCTTCGGCGACAATCTGCTGGTCGCCGAGGCCGATCTGGATCGGTGGTCGGCGGCGCACGAAGCCGAGGTCAAGGCGACCTACGCCGCCGACGCGTGGAAGGCCAAGAAGCAGGTCCACGTGCGGCGGGTCTCGCTGGCCAAGGCCGCCGAGCCGCCGGAGGCTCCGGCGCCCGCCCCCGGCGCGCCCGCGCCCGCGGCCCCGAAGGCGGATCCCAACCACACCAAGCTCGAGGCCATCCGCGCCGCGATCGCCGCCGGCCGCACCACCTTCGCGGCGGCGGCGAAGGCCAACGACCGCGACCCGCAGCGCGCCGCGCTGGCCGGCGACATGGGCTGGCACGACGACGCCGGCCCCAGCTTGAACGAGCCCGCGCTCAACGAGGCGGTCAAGAAGCTCGAGCGGGGCAAGGTCTCGGACGTGATCGAGACCGAGGACGCGTTCTACATCGTCACCGTCGACGATCGCCGGGAGGGTGATCTCACCTTCGACCAGGTCAAGCGCGAGCTGGCCGAGCCCCTGGCCCGCGAGGCGTGGGGCAAGGAAGGCGCCAAGCGCGCGGCCCTGACGGCGCTGGCGGCGGCCAAGGCTGGCGACAAGGATCTGAAGGCGCTGTTCCCGGCCGAGAAGACGGGCGCGATCGATCGCAACTTCGTCGACGTCCCGGTCGAATGGATGCAGGAGCAACCGGCGACGGGCTCGGCCACGATTCCGGGGACGGGCTCGGCTCCGGCGACGGGCTCGGGCTCGGCGGCGGTTCCGGCCGCGGTTCCAGCCGCGGTTCCGGTTCCGGCCCCGGTTCCGGCCCCGGTTCCGGCCCCGGCGCTGGTGCCGTCCGCCGAGGTCCTGCCCCTGCTTGGCCCCCTCGACGCACCGGCGATCGAGACCTTCGGTCCGGTGTCCCGGACCGCCAACCGCACGCCGCTCGGCGAGTCGCCCGAGCTGGCGCGGGCCCTGTTCGACGAGCTCACGACCGGCGCCCTCGGGCCCCGGGTCTACGAGGTGAAGCCGAGCGTGGTCTCGCCGCCGCTGTACGTGGTCGTGCAGGTGACCGCCAAGTCGCTCGCCGATGTCACCACGTTCGAGAAAGAGCTCGAGCAGCACGTCGCCACCCTCGCCCGCGAGCGCGGCGGCCGCTACCTCGTCGACTGGTTGCACGAGCGCTGCATCACGATGGCACAGAAGAAGCAAATCACACCGCTGTGGGCCGCGGTCCAGGGCTACGACGAGCAGGGCAACAAGCTGCCGATCCAGTACACGCCCTGCATGTCCTTCAACGTCCGCTAGCCCGAGCCCGTGCCCGTGCCCGTGCCCGTCGCCGAGCCCGAGCCCGAGCCCGAGCCCGAGCCCGTGCCCGTGCCCGTCCGTGGTAACGTGGCCGGGCGGTGACCACTGCGCTGCCGTTCACGCTCCGTTCCGAGGGGGACGGGGTTCGGCTCGCTCTCGGGGATCTCGAGGCGATGGGGAGCGTGCGCGTTGATCTCGAGCTCGAGGTCCCCGGCAGCGCCGGCGACCCCGGCGGCGCGGCCGAGGCCGAGCGCTACCAGCGGCGGCGGACCCGACTGGGCGCGCTGGCGGTGCGGCTCGACCAGCACGCCCTCGATCGCCACCTGGGATCGCGGGCCGCCGCGCTGGCCGCCGAAGGCTTCACCGGGGTCGGCGCCCGCATCGGCGATGGCGACGTCTCCGTCCACGCCCGGGTCGCCGATGGTCTGGCCTCGGCCGACGTCTCGTTCCAGGTCGTGGCCGTGGCGCGCGGTGCCGCGCTGCGCCTGCTCGTCACCAGCGTGCGCGTGCACGGTCACCTGCCAACCCCCGGCCCGTTGCTCGCCCACCGCATGGTCGAGCTCGCGCTCACCGCCGGCGCCACCACCGAGGGCATGCGCACCATCGGCATGTGCGAGGTCGAGCTCGACGCCATCACCGCGATCTTGTGGCGACTGCTGCCGGCGGCGGGCTGGCGACTGCCGGCCGTCCAGGGCGTCGGCATCGTCGGACTACGGGTCGCGAAGGGCTCGGTGCTGGTCAGCTACGCCCCCGGCGCCAGCGGCGAGCTCGCCACCACCGCCGCGGCGCGCCAGCTCGCCAGCGCCCACGAGGCGATGCGCTCGGCCGACGACCTGATGCGCAAGGGGTTGCTCGACGACGCCATGCGCGGCTACCGCGCCTTGCTCGCCTCCGCCGGACCGGATCAGCCGGCGTTGCTCGAGCGCATCCTGTCCATCGCCGCGGCGCGACCGATCTGGTTCGCCGATGGTGTCGAGCTCGCCCGGCAGGCGCTGGCGCGCTGGCCCGAGTTCTCGGCTGCCCACGCCGCGCTGGCGAGCATCGCCCTGGCCAAGGGCGACACCGCCGAGGCGGCGACGCGCCTGCTCGCGGTCTCCGACGTCGCCGCGCGGACCCGGGACGGCGGTGCCGCCGCGCTGGCCGCGCTGGCCGCCGCCCGGTTGATGCGGGTCCTCGATCCGTCGGCCGCTACCGCGCTCTACGAACGGGTGCTGGCGCACTGGCCCGATCACGACGAGGCCGGCGAGTCGCTGGCCGAGCACCTCGCGGCCGAGCAGCGATTCCCCGAGCTGGTGCGGGTGCTCGAGACCCGCGCCCGCGCGACCAGCGAACCGTTGCGCGCCGCCCGCGACTGGGCACGGGCTGCGATCGTCCGCGCCGAGGTGCTGGGCGAACCCGGCCCGGCGGCGACCGCGGCGGCCAACGCGGTCGCCCTGCGGCCCGACGCGACCAGCCTGGCCGCGCAGGCGCGGGTGGCGGCCGCCGCCGGCGAGCTCGACGCCGCGGCCGCGGCGTGGACGGCGGCCGAGCATGCCGCCACCGAGGCCGGCGATCCGGCGGGGCGGATCGGCGCCCGCGCCGCCCGTGCCGCGGTGCTCGATCGGACCTCCGACGCCGCGGCGGCGCTGACCGCGTGGCAGGACGCGCTCGCGCTCGACACCGACGCCGCGCCGCTCTTGCGTGGCGCGGCCGCCGCCGCCGCGTCGGCCGGCGAGCAGGGCACGGCGATCGCGCACTACACCCACTTCCTGTCCGTCGCCGGCGATGCCGACGGCGCGGTCCACCTCGCGCTCGGCCGGGCCCTGGTCGCGCGCGGTGATCGCGAGCCGGCGTTGACCGCCTACGACCACGCCGCCGCGGCCGGTGGCGCGGTCGGCGCCGATGCCCTGGCCGCGATCGCCGAGCTGCGAACCGAGCACGATCGGCCGGCGGCGGCCGCCGCCTTCGATCGCGCCATCACGATGCTGCTCGGCGGCACCGGACCGGCGGGCTTCGGCCAGCGGCCGGCGCGCGCCGCCGAGCTCTCGCTGGCGCGTGCCGAGCTGCTCGACGGCGACGCGCGCACGGCCGAGTTGCGACGCGCTCACGCCCTGGCCGCCTCGGTCGCGCCGGCGGTGGCGCGGCGGGCCGCGGTCGCCCTGCTCGCCGTGGCCCACGGCTCGACCGAGACCCGGCAGTGGCTCGACGCCATCCTCGCCACCGAGCCGGCGACCGAGGAGCGGGCCGGTCTCCTGCTGCGTCGCGGCGAGCTGCGCCTCGACGCCGGTGACGCCGAGCCCGGCGAGCTGACCGCCGCCGCCGCCGACGCCGAGCTGGCCGCCGAGCTGGCGCCATCGGCCGAGCTGGCGCGCGAGGCCCGGCGGCTGCGGGCGCGGGTCGCCGAGCGGGGTGGCGACACCGTCGCTCACGCGCACGCACTTGCGCGGCTGGCCGAACAGGCCGCGCCCGCCGACGCCGCCAGTGATCACGCCGACGCCGCCCAGGTCTGGCTCGCCGCCGATCACAGCGGCGCCGCCGGCGCCGGCGCCGAGGCGCTCCGCCACGCCAAGGCCGCCGTGGCGGCGCTGCCCGCCGACGCCCCAGCGGCGCTGGCGGTCCGCGTGCTGAGCGCGCTCGGCGAGGCGGCGTGGCGGCAACGCGCGTTCGGTGACGTGCACCACGCCTACCAGGCGTTGCTGGGGCCCGGGTTCGGCGCGGTCGTGGCGACGCCGATCGCGCAGCTCCGGCTGGCGGTCGCGCTGGAGCGAAACGGCGACCTGGCGCGCGCCACCGAGCTGCTCACCGCCGCCGCCCCCGGCCTGGCCGGCGACGCCAAGGGCCAGGCCTACCGCCTGCTCGCCGATGTGCACGAAAAGGTCGGCGATCCGCTCGCCGCCGCCAACGCCCTCGAGGCCTGCGCCATCGACGACGAGATCGGGGCGTCAGCGGCGGCGCGCGCCGACCTCTTCTACCGCGCCGGAGAGCTGTTCCGCCGCCGCGTCGGCCACGCCGAGGCGGCGGTGCGCTGCCTCGAGGCCGCGCTCGAGCGCGCCCCCGATCACCTGCCCGCGCTCGACGCCCTCGAGCTGCTCGAGCGTGACCTCGGTGATCTCGATCGGGTCGCGACCATCCTCGGCCGCAAGGTCGCCGCCAGCGGCCGCCAACCCAGCCGACAGAAAGCGCTGCTGTGCCGGCTGGCGGCGCTGCAACAACAGCTGGTCCGTGCCGACGTCGCCCGCATGACGCTGCTGCGGGCGCTCGAGATCGACCGCGAGTACCGGCCCGCGCTGCGCTCGCTCGCCGAGCTGGCCCGGGTGCGCGACGATCGCGCCGAGCTCGCCGACATGCTGGCCCGGCTCGCCGCACCGGGCGCCGATGACGGCGACAGCGGCCGCGATCGCGTCACGGCGGCCATCGAGCTGGCCAGCCTGGTGCTCGGCGACGAACAGCTGGCGGCCTGGCGCGAGCGCGCGTTGACCCTGTGCGACACCCTGGCCGACGGCGCCGGCGCCGGTCACGCCGCGCTGGCCGACGCCGCCGCCCGCCTGCGTGCCGGCGTGCCGGCGGGACCGGCGGCCTCGGGCGCCGCCCGCGCCGAGGCCGAGGTCGCGCGCGCCGCCGGCGATCTCGATCGGGCCCGCGCGCTGCTCGAGGCCGCCGCCTCCGGCAACGATGCCCGCGTGCTGCGCGAGCTGGCCGACGTGTGCGCCGACCAGGGCGACTGGGACGGGTGCGCGCGCTGGCTCGAGGCGCTGGCCGCGGCGCTGGCCGACTCCGAACGTCCGCTGTTCGGACATCGACGCGCCGAGATCCTGCTCGAGCTCGCTGACGTCTATTACGATCGGGTCGGCGACTTGATGCGGGCCCGCGACGCGATGCGGGCCGCCGCGATCGCGCACGGACCGTCGGCGCGCCGCGATTCGACCCTGCGCCTGCTCGCCGCCGAGGCCGGCAGCAACGACGATCACACCGAGGCGGCGGCCGCCCTCGCCGACATCGCCCGCGAGCGCCGCACGGCGGCCGACATGATGTCGCTGGCGGTGGCCTGGCAACGCGCCGGCTTCGACCAGCACGCCATCACCTCGCTCGAGGAGGTCCAGGCCGCCGGTCGGCTGTCCGACGAAGCCGCCATGCTTTTGTTCGCCCTGTACCAGGAGCGGCGCCGCAAGGTCGACCTCGCCCAGGCCCTCGAGCGCAACGCGCTCGGCGTGCCGCCCAACGAGGCCCGGGCCCGGCTCACCGACGCCCTCGGCCTGTACCGGGACGCGCTCGCCGATGGGGTGGCGTCGGCGCGGATCGAAGCGGTGCTGGCCAGCCTGCCACCTGGCGAGCCGGTGACCCAGGTCGCACCGGCGCCCAGCGCCGACCGGCGCCGGCTGGCGCGCCCGACCGAGATCGAGAAGCTGGCCGAGGCCGCCGCCGCCGGCGGTGATCTCAAGGGCGCCGCCGAGCTGTATGCCGACGCCATCGCGGCCCGCGTGCGTGCCGGTAGCGACCCCGACTCCTTGCCGGCCGCCATCGAGAAGGTCCGCACCGCCGCCCGCACCGCGGGCCACGCCGACGCGCTGGTCCGAGCCCTGTTCGCGGTCGCGGCCCGCTCGCCAGCGCCGCTTTCGGTCGAGCTGTACCGCGAGGCCGCGGTCACGGCGCGCAGCGATCTCGACGACGACGCGGTGGTGACCGACGCGCTGGGCCGCGCCCAGCAACTGGCGCCCGGGGACGGTGAGCTGGTGATGGCGCTCGCCGACGCGCTCGAGGTGGTCGGCGACTTCACCCGCCTCGCCGATGTCTACGAACGCGCCGCTCGCGCCACCACCGGCATCGACCGCGCCCGCTGGCTGCTGGCGCTCGCGCTCCTGTGCCGTGACCGCCTCGGCGACCTGCGCCGAGCCCGCCACCACCTCGACGCCGCCCACACCGCGGCCCCCGACCTGGCGGCGGTGTGGCTACCGCTGGCCGACGCCCGTATCGCCGACGACGACGTCGCTGGCGCCCGCGACCTGTACGAACGCGCCGCCGACAGCGTCACCCTCGACGCTGGCGCCCGCGCCTGGGCGTCCGATCGGTTCGAGGCCTTGGGCCGCGATCCCGACGTGGTCGCCGGCGAGGTGCGCGACCCGGGTACGGCACCGCTCAGCGCGCCGCTCACCACCGCCGCGAAGAAGAACACGTTGCGCGGCATGACCGCGATCGTCGACGATGCCGCGAGCGAGCCGAGCACCGCGAGCGAGCCGAGCACCGCGAGCGGGCCGGGCGCCGCCGAGCCGGTGTCCCGACCGATCGCCGACCCCGACTCGGTCACCCGGCGCACCATCGTCGCCCGCACCTCGTACGTCGAGCCGACCGAGCACGATCGCGAGCTCCGGCTGGGCGCCGAGCTCGCGCAGGCCGGACAGATCGAGGCCGCGATCGGCCGCTACGAGGCGGCGACCAGCCTGGCGCCGGCCGGCGACCTGCGCGCCCTCACCGCCCTCGAGTTGCTCTACGCCCACGAGGGCGATGGCGAGGCGGTCTCCGACGCCATCGGCCGCCAGATCACGGCGACCTCCGAACCGCGGCTGCGCGCCCGGCTGTGGCGACGGCGGGCCCAGCTCTACCGCGATGTGCTGCACCGCGAGGCCGAGACCTACCGCTGCCTCAAGGAGGCCTACGGCTGCGACCCCGACGACACCAACATCGCGTACGAGCTGCGCGCGGTGGCCATGGCGCGCGGCGAGTGGGGCCTGACCGCCGACCTGCTGGTGCGCGAGATCGCCGGCGCGCCGACGCCGCGCGACCAGGGCGCGCTGAACCTCGAGCTGGCCATGGTCTACGACGAGAAGCTGCTCGATCCGGACCACGCCCGGCAGCATTACGAACAGGCGCTGGCGCTCGATCCGGCGATCCCCGCCGCGCCGCGCCCCCTGGCCCGCATCTACGAGCTGGCCGGACGCTATCGCGACGCCGCGCTCCTGCTCGAGCAGGCCGCCAAGCTCGCCGGTGCCGGTGACCGGGCCTCGCTCTTCGCCCGCGCCGCCACCGACGCCGCGCGCGCCGGTGATCGCCAGCGCGCGGTCGCGCTGGCCGGCGACGCCGCCACCGCCGCCGATGCCACCGGCAATCGCGAAGCGGCGGCGCGCGCCCGCGCCGAGGCGGTTCGCCTGGCCGCCGAGCCCGAGCGCGACGAGGCCCTGGCGCGTGAGGCCGCCGCCCGCGAGGCGGACTTCGGCCGCGCGGTCGCCGCCTCCGACGGCGCAGCGATGGAGACCGCGGCCAAGAACCTGCTGGTGGTGTCGCCGACCCACACCCCGGCGTTCCGCCTGCTGCTCGACCGCGCCGCCGCCCACAGCGACTGGATCACCGCCGTCGACCTGTACGCCACCCGCGCCGCCGCCGAGCCCGATCCGACCGAGCAGGCGAGCCTGTGGTTCGAGCTCGGCCGCTTGCACGCCGAGCGGCGCGCCGATCTGCGGGCGGCGCGGACCGCGTGGGAGCGGGCGC
Organism: Myxococcales bacterium; assembly: GCA_947483555.1. Taxonomy (GTDB): domain Bacteria; phylum Myxococcota_A; class Polyangia; order Haliangiales; family Haliangiaceae; genus UBA2376. The sequence goes on along the minus strand of CANKMW010000067.1, from coordinate 5,238 downwards.
TGGCCGCCGATCCGACCTACGCGCCGGCGCTCGACAACCTCGCCGAGCTGACCTACGCCGCCGGCGATCTCGCCGCCGCCGCCGAGCTCTACGGGCGCTTGCCGCTCAACGCCTCGCGCCTGCCGGGCGAGGTCCTCATGCTGCGCCGCGCCGAGCTGGCCGAGGCGCTGGGCGACGACCGCCGCGCGCTGACCCTGGCCCAAGGGGCGGCGCGACTGAACCCGTCGCGCCGCGACCTGTACGCGACCTGTGCCCGGCTGGCCAGCAAGCTCGGCGATCTCGAGGCCGCGATCCGGGCCTCGCGGAGCGCGCTCGAGCTGGTGGTGCCCGGCGACGTCGCGACCACCACGATCGCCCGCTCCGAGCTGGCCGAGCTGTGCCGCAAGGCCGGCGATACCATCGGCGCGGTCTACTACTTCGAGCTGGTGGTTTCGGAGGAGCCGCACCACGCACGCTCGCTCGAGGCGCTGGCGGACCTCTACGGAGAGCGCGGCAACTGGGGCGGCGCCGCGCGCGCGGTGCGCACCCTGGCCGGGCTCGCCGCGGCCCCTGAGGCCCGAGCCGCGCTCCTGATCCGTCTCGGCGAGCTGTTGCTGTCGCAGCTCGGCGATCTGGCCGGCGCCGATGACGCGTTCTTGAAGGCGTCGGATCTCGATCCGACCCACCTGCCCACGCTGCGGCGGTTGATCGACGTCTACTGGCGCGCCGGTGACCCCGGCGCGCTGCTCGACGTGGCGCAGGAGCTGGCCCGGACCGGCCGCCTGCTCGAGCCCGCGACCGCACGGCCGACGCTGGCGCGGGTCGCGATCACGGCCGGGACGTCGGCGGCCATGCACCTCGCCGATAGCGCCGTGCAGCAGCTCGGGTTCGAGGCCGCGCCGCGCCTGGCCGCAGCGCTCGCCGAGCTGGTCGGCCGGAGCGGTGATCCGACGCTCGAAGAAGCCGCCGCCGCCGTGCTCGAGCTGGCGCGCCGCGGCCACGGGCCCGGCGGCGCCGAGATCATCGCCGCCGCCCGCGCCCTGCCCGGACGCGCCGGGCTCGACGTCGCGCGGGCCCTCGAGGCCGCCGACGAGTAGCGTCCCGTCGGCCGTAGCCGGGCGGTCGGGTTGACACGGTCGCCAGCCGGGGTCGATAGTCGGCGACCATATGGGGTCCTCGAAGCCGTCTCGCCTCGCTCGCGCCATCTTCGCCGCCGCCCTCGCGGTCGCACCGGTCGCCGGGCTCTCGTTGGTCGCCGCTGGCTGTGGTGGCGCGGCCTCCAGTCTGGCCGGCGGCATCCGCCGTGGTGGCGCGACCGATCCGTCCGCGCACCAGGCCGCGGTGGCGGCCGGTGACGCCGCCTTCGCCCTCCGCGTCGACCGTGCCCAGCTCGAGCTGGCGGTCGCCAAATACGAGGAGGCCGTCAAGCTCAAGGACGACGACTGGCAGACCTACGCCAAGCTCGCTCGCGCCTGCTACGCGCTCGCCGACGGCTGGCTGTACTTCGAGAAGGACACCAAGTTCGAGCTGTTCCTGGCCACCTACGAGAAGGGCCTGAACTACGCCCAGCGCGGCATGGCGGCCAACTCCCCCGAGGTCGAGAAGCGCCTCGACGCCGGCGTCGATCTCAAGGACGCCGTCGCGCTCCTCAACAAGGACGCCATCTCGCTGCTGTACTGGTACGCCACCAACCTGGGCCGGTGGGCCAACGCCCAGGACATCACGGTGGTGCTGACCTACAAGGATCGCATCTACACCGTCATGGAGCTGGTGCTCCGGTTCGATCCCAACTTCTTCTACGGCGCCGCCGATCGCTACTTCGGCGCCTACTACTCGATCGCGCCCAGCTTCGCCGGCGGTGATCTCGACAAGAGCTGGCAGCACTTCCAGGCCAGCCAGAAGGTCGAGGCCAACTACGCCGCCACCTGGATCCTGATCGCCGAGTTCTACGCCCCCAAGCGCCAGGACGAGAAGCTGTTCGACGAGATGATCGATCGGGTGGTGAACGCGCCCGACGATGTCATCCCGGTGATGGCGGCCGAGACTCGCGCCGAGAAGAAGAAGGCCGAGCTGCTCAAGAAGCGCAAGGCCGACGGCGAGTTCCCGTTCTGACCGGCGGGCGCGCGCTACAGCCGCGTCACCAGCGTCACCAGCCACAGAACGGCCACCGACACCGCGAGTGACGGCACCGTGACCAGCACGCCGGTGCGCGCGAACTGACCGAACGAGATCGAGACCCCGGCCCGCCGCAAGGTCGACAGCCAGAGCAGGCCGGCGAGCGAGCCGATCGGGAGCAGGCGGGGGCCGAGATCGCCGCCGACCAGCGACGCCAGCACCTCGGCGGTGCCGCCGCCGGCGCGCTCGATCGCCATCGCGCTGAGCAGCGCCATCGGGTGGTTGTTGAGCAGCGCCGAGCCCAGGGCCGCCAGGCCGGCGATCGTCGGCAGCGGCGCCGCGGTCTCGCGATAGGCGCGCGCCAGCGCATCGACCACCCCGGCGTGCTCGAGCGCCGTGGCCACGACCAGCACGCTGGCGAGGAACGGCAGGATCTCCCAGCTCACGCCGGCCGCGACCGCGGACGGTCGCACGCCCGCCGACCACGCCGCCACCAGACACGCAGCCGCGCCGGCGCAGGCGACCAACCACAGCGGACCGTCGACGAACGAGACCACCGGATACGCCACCAGCACCGCGACCAGCGCCAGCACCACCAGCCAGGCCGCGCGTGGCACCGGCACCAGCTCGGGCCACGCGCCGAGGGCCGGCGACTGATCGGCCAGCGGCTCGCGGAACACCCGCGCCAGCACCAGGTACGCGGTCAGCCAGCCGGCCACCGCCACCGGGATCATGCGGACCGCGTAGACGTTGAAGCCGATGCCGGCCCGCTCGGCGACCACCAGGTTCATCGGGTTGCCGACCACCAGCGGCGCAACCCCGGCGGCGTAGAACACCGCGAACGCGAACGCGACCACGAACTTGGGGTGCCGCTTCGGATAGACCGTGCGCAACAGCGCGATCACCGCCGGGGTCAGCACCAGGACCGCAGCGTCGTTGGACAGCACCGCCGACGACAGCGCCGACAGCACGAACACGACCCGAAATGCGTGGCGCACCGGGCCGCGGGTGCGGGGCTCGATCAGCGCCGCCAGCCGCTCGAACAGGCCCAGCTCGCGCGCCGCGGCGGTCATCGCCATCACCGACGTGATCGTGACCAGCGGCCGCCACAGGACGCGCCCGGTCGCCTCGAGCTCGGCGCTGCCGACCGCGCCGCTCGCGATCGCGACCGCGACCCCGGCCAGGCCACCGACCGCCGGCGCCGCGCGATGCGACCAGCCCAGCGCCACGCCGACCGTCACGGCCAGCGCGAGCACGGCGAACACGAGCTCCATCCGCTCCGATGCTACTGCGTCTTCGCCGCCGTCACGTGGCGACGATCGGAGTAACGTGGAGGCATGGGGGGCGACGCGCACGACGATGAGGACACCGATCTCGCCGCCGGGGTCGTCGACACCACCGCGGGATGGGAGGCCATCGACCGCGCGCTGCGCGAGCTCCACCCCCGGCCGCCCGGCCACGAGCCGCTGCACTGGCCCACCATCCTCAAGTGGTCGCTGGGCGGCAAGGACCCGCTCGATGGCATCTCGGCGTACGCCAGCGATCGCGAGCGCCCGCACTGGCACCTGGTGTCGTACGGGCTCTCGGAGCTGTACTCCAAGGAGTCGAACGACCCCTCGACGTCGGGCTTCGGATTCGAGCTGACGCTGCGCCTGAACCGCGCCGCCGACGACGAGCAGCCTCCGGCGTGGGCCCTCGACCTGCTGCGGCACCTGGCCCGCCACGTGTTCCAGACCCAGCAGCTCCTCGAGCCCGGCCAGGTCCTCGCCAGCGCGCCGCTCGGTCCCGGTTCCGCGCCTGCGCTGCGCGCCGTGCTGTTCGCGGTCGACCCCGACCTGGGTGCGGTCGAGACCCCGAACGGACGCCTCGAGTTCGTGCAGGTGGTCGGGGTCACCAGCGACGAACTGGCGGTGATCGAGAGCTGGGACGGCGTCCGCTTCGCCGAGCTCCTGGCCGCCCGCGACCCGCTCCTGGTCACCGATCTCACGCGCCGCTCGGTGCTCGCCGATCCGGCGACCGCCGCCGCCGTCGCCGCCGCCGTCGATCGCGATGGCTCGTCGATGGTCTCGTTCGCCACCGACCTCCTGGGCGCGGCCGGCGATCGACGGAGCCTGGTGCTGACCGTGACCGCCCACGCCGCTGGCTACCTGGCGCGTTCGATGCGCGGCCGGCTCCTCCACGACCGGCCGTTCACGCTCCGCGCCCGCCAGCTCGAGGTGCTGTTCGAGCCGGCGCCGGTCGCGGCGTGGAACCAGGACGGCGCGGCGCTGGTGGTCGACACCACGCCCGCGCTCGCCCACGAGATCGCCGCCACCCTGGCAGCGCGGCCCGGCGTCTACGGGTTCGCCACCCTGCCCGGCTTCGCGATCCGCGTCCAGCCCTAGGGTATCCTCGACCACGATCATGTCGCCGAACCAGAGGCTCGCGTTCGCGCTCGTCGCCGCCGCCGCGTGCGGCAGCAACCAGAAGCCGCCGGAAGCGCCGATCGCCGCCGCGCCCGACCAGCCGCTCGAGGTCGAGGCACCGCCGGAGCCGCCGCCGCCGCCAGCCGAGGAAGCACCACCACCGACCGTCGAGTTCCGCGGCGGTCAGGTCACGCTGTCGACACCGGTCGTGTTCGAGGCCGGCCGCGCCACCCTGGCCGCCGAGAGCGACGGGATCCTGGGCGCGGTCGCCGAGTTCCTGACCGGCCGCGACGACCTCACGCTGGTGCGCATCGAGGGTCACAGCGACGCGCAGGGTGCGGCACAGGCCAACCAGCGCATGTCGGAGCAGCGGGCCCTCGCGGTCGCGGCGTGGCTGGTCGGACACGGCGTCGCCTGCCAGCGGTTGATCCCGGTCGGGTTCGGCGAGACCAAGCCGGTCGCCGACAACTCGACGCCCGAGGGCAAGGCCCAGAACCGCCGCATGGAGTTCGTCCCCGCCGCGCTGCGGGGCCGCGCGATCGGCGGCATGCCGGCCGACGGTGGTGGCCAGGTCGCCGGCGATCCGTGCCGCTAGAACACCGATCAGTTAGAAACCACTGCAAGTCCGATCGCTTGCGCTGCCCCTACCGGTCGTCCTGAGCCGGACCGAGCGCAAGCGAGGTCCGTGTCGAAGGACGGACTTCGTCGAGATGAGCCCTTCGACTCGGCCGCTCCGCGG
>CANKMW010000066.1 GCA_947483555.1 Myxococcales bacterium | reverse complement strand
TCTGCGTCGAGCGCGTACAGATTGGCGCAGGCGCGACGATGAGCGTGCCCGACGAGAAATCGGGTCCGGACGACCCGTTCGTCGCGTGGTGGGCAGCGGGTGAGGTCGAAAAAGTCCGTGCTAGAGGTGGTGGGCGCGAAAGGCGCGGACAGGAGTGTGGGCGATGTTCGACGGAGCGTACTAGGGTTGAACTGCGAGAACCCATGATTGCGAGGAATATACAGATGAGGCTTGTTTCGTTAGCATTGATTGCCAGTGCCTGTGACTCGCTGTCCGCCCCACCGGCTGACATCAACGCACATGCGCACGGAGATGGCAGCCCCAGTCCGAACGAGCGGGCAGACCGCCTGATTGGCGACGCGATTCTGGAGCTCCTGAAGTATCGACAAGTTCCACAGGACGGGGCCGAAACGAAGCGGCGGGGCGACATCTTCGACCCGAAGATCCGCGGCCTCTTCGCCCTGATGTGCGGAGAGGAGGTTTCTTCGGGTGGGAGAACGATGCGTGTCCGTGACGCACGTGTCGAGGTGCTGTTCCCACTCGAGCACGTGATGTCGGCGACGCTTGAATCGACGCTGGTGATGTGCGGTGGATTCCTCGACAAGGGAATGACGCACGCGTCGCCATGGGTGAAGCAGCTCAACGCCGACGCGAAGCGCGAGCGCGAACGCGAACGCGAGCCGGCGCCAGGCCAGTAGGTCAGTAGGTAGGTAGCCGGCCGAGCGTTCTCGCTCGCAGCGTCAGAACACCACCGGGATGTCGAGCTGGTTGTTGGTGTAGTCGCTCTCCTCGAAGAGCTGGTCGGGGTTGATGCGCACGCGCAGGGTGTAGGCGCCCGGGGTCACGGTCGTGATGTCGATCCACTGGCAGGGCAGAAACGCCGGGTACGAGTCGGCCCAGCCGGCGCTGATGCCCTGGTTGACGCACGTGTAGTAGGGCCCCGGGCGGTCGGGATCGACCTGGAAGGTGTCGAGCAGGCAGAAGGCCTGCTTGTGTCCGGTCACGACCACGCCGGTGCCGTCGACCAGTTCGTAGGCGGCGTAACCGCTGAAGTGGTGATGGCCGTGGCACACCGAATACTCGAACAGCGGGTTCGACTCCGGCGGCCCGAAGTACAGGTCGCCGTTGCCGGCGTTGGCGGTGACGGTCGAGAACCGCAGCAGGCGGCGGGCGCCGGCGCCGCCGATGCAGCCCTCGACCAGCTCGCAGGAGTTGACGTCGAAGCTCAGATCGTGGACCTGGATCGAGCCGACCATCAGGCTCTCGACCAGGACCATGTCGGGCAGCGCCGGGCGGCCGTCGCTCGCGGCGTCGGTGCGGGCGTCGATCGGGAGCACGGCGTCGATCTCGGCGGCGTCGAGCGGGCGGGGCACGATCTCGTCGGGCCCGCCACAGCCGGCAGCGGCGCCGGCGGCGCCGGCCGCGGCGATCACCAGCCGACCACGAGCGAGCGACCAGCGATTGCCCAAGACGAGATCCTACTCGCGCTCGAAGCGAGCGACCAGCTCGACGTGGGCGGTCTGCGGCATGAGATCGAGCCCCTGGGCCCAGCGCGGGCGCAGACCGGCGGCGCCGAGCTGCTCGGCGTCGCGCGCGAAGGTCGCCGGCTCGCAGGACACGTAGACCACCCGCGACGGCTGCAGCGCGGCCAGCTGTTCGACCACGCCGCGGGCGCCGGCCCGCGGCGGATCGAGCAGGACGGCATCGAAGCGGGTCCCGGTGCGCGCCAGCGCGCGGACCACCTCGATGGCGCCGCCGGGCACGAAGCCCGGTGGCGGGACCGCCGGGGTGCGCTCGTCGCTGGTCACGACCTGGGCGCCGGCCGCGACCAGGTCGCGGGTGAAGTTGCCGCCCCCGGCGTACAGCTCGAGCACGCGCTCGCCACGGCCGGCCGCCAGCGCCTGCGCGACCACCGCCCGCAGGGCCTCGTTGCCGGCTCGACTGGCCTGCGCGAAGTCATCGCCGCTGGCGATCAGGCCCGGCTCGAGCGCCACCGCGTCGGCGCCGGCCGCGCCGCCGCGCCAGGTGACGCCGGAGATGCCGCCCTGCCCGACCAGGCCCGCCGCCGCCGCCTCGTCGCACGGCGCGTCGATCACCACGTGCGCGCCGCCGTCGCCGACCACGGCGTGGATCTCGCCGTCGCCGCGGACGACGCCGGCGGCGCGGAGGGCACCGATCACCAGCTCCAGCTCCGGCTCGAGCTGCGGGCACGCCGTGACGTCGCACACCGCATGGCCGCGCGGCGCGTGGAAGCCGAGCGCCGCGCCGAGCGCGGTGAACCGCGCCCGCCGACGCCAGCCCCACGGCGGCACCGGCGTCAGGAGCGGCCGCAGCTCGAGGCCACCGGCGACCAGCTTGCGCAGGGCGCCGGCCAGCAGGTGTTGCTTGGCCGCCCGCTGGGTGTCGTCGTCGACGTGCTGCCACTGGCAGCCGCCGCAGCGGCGGTCGGCGAACAGCGGGCAACGGGGCTCGACGCGACCCGGCCCGGCGCGGGTGAGCTCGACCAGCTCGGCGCGCGCCCAGCGGGCGTGGGCCTCGAAGACGCTCGCCGTCACCACGTCGCCGGGCGCGGTGCCGGCGACGAACACCGCCCGCCCGTCGTCGTCCCGGCCGACGCCGTAGCCACCGGCCGCGAAGGCGTCGATCCGGACCGTGATCGCCGCCGTCACGCGAAGGCGACCTCGGCGCCGCGGCCGATGGCCAGCACCTGGGCCGCCGAACCCTCGCGCACCGCGATCTCGACGGTGCCCGCCGAGCCGGTGTAGCAGCCGACGCCACCACGCTCGAGGTTCTCGTAGGTCCGCATCGGCGCGATCTCGCGGCCCCCGGCCCGCACCCGGCGCGCCGGCCCCGGCAGGTTGGAGATCAGGTTGCCGTAGACATCGACGTGCACCACCACGCCGCGCGCGGTCGCCCGCGTCGCCCACGGGAGCGTGCCGGCCAGCGTGGTGGCCGGGCCGGCCGCGGTCGGCGACAGGCCGCGCGCCAGCGCCGCCGCGGCGGGGGCGAACAGGTCGCGGCCATGGAAGGTGTCCGACAGCGCCGGCATGCGGAACGCGGTCGAGGTCAGGGCGTGGACGCTGTCGGGCCGATCGGCGACGTAGGCGAACAGGCCGTTGTCGGGGCCGACGTAGAAGTGGCCGGCGGCGGCGATCACCACCGGCGTGCGCGCGCCGCCGACGCCGGGATCGACCACCGCGACGTGGATGGTGCCGGCCGGGAACTCGAGCGCGCTGGTCGCCAGCACCCACGCCGCGTGGGCGATGTCGTGGCGCGGCACGTCGTGGGCGATATCGACGATGACGGCGTCGGGCGCCAGGCGGGCGATCACGCCCTTCATCGCCCCGACGTAGCCATCGGCGGTCCCGAAGTCGGTGGTGAGCGTGACCAGGATTGCCACGGAACCATGGTAGCGCGGTTGACCCGGCGGCGCGCGGCGCGGAAACTGCGCTCGATGAACAAGGTCTTCGCCGACGCGACCGCGGCGTTGCACGACGTCTCCGATGGTGCGGTCATCCTGTCGGGTGGCTTCGGCCTGTCGGGTAACCCCGAGAACTGCATCCGCGAGCTGGCCCGCCGCGGCATCCGCGGGCTCACCATCGTCAGCAACAACTGCGGCACCACCGACAAGGGCCTCGGCGTCCTCTTGGCCCAGGGTCAGGTCAAGAAGATGATCTCGTCGTACGTCGGCGAGAACAAGATCTTCGAGAAGCTGTTCCTGTCCGGCGAGCTCGAGGTCGAGCTGTGCCCGCAGGGCACGCTGGCCGAACGCATCCGCGCCGGCGGCGCCGGCATCGAGGCCTTCTTCACGCCCACCGGCTACGGCACCCGGATCGCGGAGGGCAAGGAGACCCGCGAGATCGCCGGCAAGCGCTGCGTGCTCGAGCACGCCATCCGCGGCGACGTCGCCATCGTCAAGGCGTGGCGCGGCGACCCGTGGGGCAACCTGGTGTTCCGCAAGACGGCGCGCAACTTCAATCCGCTGATGGCGACCGCCGCTCGGATCACGATCGCCGAGGTCGAGGAGCTGGTTGCGGTCGGCGAGCTCGATCCCAACGCGATCCACACCCCCTCGATCTACGTGCAGCGCATCTTCCAGGGCACCGCCTACGAGAAGCCGATCGAACAGCGCACGGTCCGCAAGCGGGCTGCGGCAGGAGGAGCGTGACCATGGCCGATCATCAGGCCCTCGATCGCGACCAGGTCGCCCGCCGGGTGGCCGCCGAGCTGCGCGATGGCTACTACGTCAACCTCGGCATCGGCATGCCGACGCTGGTCGCCAACTTCATCCCGGCCGGGATGGACGTGGTGCTGCAATCCGAGAACGGCATGCTCGGCATCGGCCCGTTTCCCGACGACGGCGACGAGGATCCCGATCTCATCAACGCCGGCAAGCAGACCATCACCGCGGTCCCCGGTTCGGCGTTCTTCGATTCGGCCGAGAGCTTCGCGATGATCCGCGGTGGCCACGTCGACGTGTCGATCCTCGGCGCCATGGAGGTCTCGGCGCAGGGTGACCTCGCCAACTGGATGATCCCCGGCAAGATGGTCAAGGGCATGGGCGGCGCCATGGATCTGGTCGCCGGTTCGCGGCGCGTGATCGTGATGATGGAGCACACCGCCAAGGACGGCTCGCCCAAGATCCTCGAGCGCTGCACGCTGCCACTGACCGGCGTGGCGGTGGTCCACACCATCGTGACCGATCTGGCGGTGATCGACGTGACGCCGGCCGGCCTGGTGCTGCGCGAACGGGCCCCCGGCGTCACCGTGGCGGCGATCCAGGCCGCCACCGGCGCCCCGCTCATCGCGGACGGCGACGTGCCCGAGATGACGGTCTGAAGCGCCTTCGTGCTCGCCGGCGGGGCGGTGGCCGCGGTAGCTTCGGCGCGCCGTGTCCGACCCCGAGAGTGGCAAGTCAGCGAAACCGGAAGCCGTGAAGCGCGGGGCGCGCCTGCGCAAGGCGCGCTTCGCCACCGACGCCGACCTCGAGATCAAGGGCGCCTACGGGCCCGCCGACGTGGCCGGGCTCGATCCGGCCCGCGATCTCGGTGAGCCGGGGACCTTCCCGTACACGCGCGGCGTCCAGGACTCGATGTACCGCGGTCAGTTCTGGACCATGCGCCAGTACGCCGGCTTCGGCACCGCCGCGGAGTCGAACCGCCGCTACAAGTACCTGCTCGCCAAGGGCGGCAAGGGGTTGTCGGTGGCGTTCGACCTGCCGACCCAGATGGGCAAGGACTCGGATCACCCGACCGCCCAGGGCGAGGTCGGTCGGGTCGGGGTCGCCATCGATTCGCTCGACGACATGCGGGTCCTGTTCGAGGGCATCCCGCTCGGCGCGGTGTCGACGTCGATGACGATCAACGCCACCGCGGCGACCCTGCTCGGGCTCTACATCGCGGTCGGCGATGAACAGGGCGTGGCCCGCACCGAGCTGCGCGGCACGATCCAGAACGACGTCCTCAAGGAGTACATCGCCCGCGGCACGTACATCTATCCGCCGCGACCGTCGATGCGGCTCATCACCGACACGTTCACGTACTGCGCTCGCGAGGTGCCGCAGTGGAACACGGTGTCGATCAGCGGCTATCACATCCGCGAGGCCGGCGCCGACGCGGTGCAGGAGGTCGCGTTCACGCTCGCCGACGGCATCGCCTACGTGCAGGCCGCCATCGACGCCGGCCTCACCGTCGACGAGTTCGCGCCGCGGCTGTCGTTCTTCTTCAACGGCCACAACAACTTCCTGGAGGAGATCGCCAAGTTCCGCGCCGCTCGCCGCATGTGGGCGCGCATCATGCGCGACCGCTTCGCGGCCCGGAACCCCAAGAGCCTGATGCTGCGGTTCCACACCCAGACCGCCGGCGTCACGCTGCAAGCCCAGCAGCCGCTGGTCAACGTGGTGCGGGTGACGATCCAGGCCCTGGCCGCCGTGCTCGGCGGGACCCAGTCGCTCCACACCAACAGCTACGATGAAGCCCTCGGCCTGCCCACCGAGCAGGCGGCGCTGATCGCCCTGCGGACCCAGCAGGTGATCGCGCACGAATCGGGGGTCGCCGACTTCATCGACGCTCTGGGCGGCAGCTACGCGATCGAGCACGTCACCAGCGAGATCGAGCGCCGCGCCCAGATCTACCTCGACGAGATCGACCGCCTGGGCGGCGTGGTGGCGGCGATCGAACAGGGTTACCAGCAGCGCGAGATCGAGCGCCGCGCCTACGAGCACCAGCGCGCGGTCGAGAAGGGCGATCGCGTCGTGGTCGGGGTCAACGACTTCGTCTCGGCCGAGGAGGCGCCGATCGAGGTCGCGACCATCGACCCGGCGCTCGAGCGCGACCAGGTCGGACGCCTGCGCGCGATGCGGGCTCGTCGCGACGCCGCCGAGCACGGCCGCGCGATCCGGGCGCTGGGCGACGCCGCCCGGGTCACCGACAATCTGCTGCCGCCGATCGTCGCGGCGGTGAAGGCGATGGCGACGGTGGGCGAGATCGCCGACGCCCTGCGCGAGGTGTTCGGCGAGCACCACCCGACCCGGACGCTCTAGGCTCGAACGCGTCGCGGTGAGGCGCGCAGGCCTCGCGGCGCCTCCGGAGCGCAGTGAGCGGGACCGCGCCAGGACCCCCCTGGGTCCATCGCCGGAGCATGGCCGGACCGGCCGGGATCGCGAGCGGGTCCGACTTCTGAGGCTAGATGGTTGATTCCAGGACTGTTTTGGGTTCCGATAGCGTCAGGGGCTCGGCAGCCGTTTGGGCCGCGGTTCCGCGTGGAGGGACGACATGCCGGTCACCAAGAGCGAGCTCATCGAGCAGCTGTCCGAATCGTTGAAGTTGCCCAAGGGCAAGGCCGAGATGGTCGTCAACGTGATGTTCGACGCCATGGTCGGCGCGCTCGAGCGCGGCGAGCGGATCGAGATCCGCGGCTTCGGCAGCTTCGAGGTGCGAAGCTACAAACCGTACGAGGGTCGCAACCCTCGCACCGGCGAGCCGGTGCAGGTCAAGGCCAAGCGGCTGCCGTTCTTCAAGGTCGGCAAGGAGCTACGCGAGCGGGTCAACGCCTCCACCGGCGCGATCGAGCAGGACGATCACGACGATCACGACGACGAGCCGGCTGCATCCGGCGACGCTGGCGACGACGCTGGCGACGACGACGCTGACGACGCGGCCGGCTGATCCATCGCGGCGCGTAGCTTCCGGCTCCGGCCACCCGACGCCCCGACGTGGCGCACCAGGGCCCGCCACAGCCGGAGCTTCTGATCGGCGAGGACCTCGGAGCCCGAGACCCGCGCCGCGTACATCTCGAGCACGTCGGGATCGAAGAGCACCAGGCTCATCCAGCGCTGCCAGCCCGGTCCGGACTGGTAGAGCAGGCGCGCCAGCCAGCGGTCGAGCGCGAGCTCGCGGCCGACCGTGGCGCGGCGGAGCGCGCGGCGGTAACCGCCGAACTCGAAGCCGCCGGTGGACAGCGCGCGTGCCGCGGCGTCGCCGGCGACCTGGGCCTGTTCCATCGCCACCGCGATGCCCTCGCCGGTCAGCCCATCGATGCCAGCAGCGTCGCCGACGGTGAGCAGGCGCGGCGCCGACACCCGCGCCCCCGGGGCATAGCCCCACACCGGCCAGCCGCGCGAGCCCTTTGCCGGCAGCGCGATCCCGTATCCGGCCAGCCCGTCGCGCAGCACGCGCAACAGCTCCGGACCGCCCTTGCGCGACGACGGGTAGTGCATGAGCCCGACGTTGGCGCGACCGCCGGTGACCGGGAACACCCACAGGTAGCCGCGCAGTCCCGCCTGCATGGGCGTGAAGTCGTAGACCATCGCGGTGTCGGCCAGCGTCGCCGGTAGCTCGTGCATGAACAGGCGGTGCGGCAGCGCCTTGGCATTGGCGGTGAGGTGCTTGCGCACCACCGAGGCGGCGCCGTCGGCGCCGATCACGACCCTTGCCCGCAGCTCAAGGCCGCCATCGAGCCGCAACGTCACCGCGTCGCGGTCGACGACCAGGGTGTCGACCGCCGCGCCGACCCGGACCTCGACGCCGCGGGCCCGCACCTGCTCGACCAGGCTGGCGTCGAACTCGATGCGCCGGATGACGTTGACCGGGCGTCCCATCGTGACGGTGCGCTCGAAGCTGCCGAAGCGCACCCGGGCCGCGGCCGACGGCACGAACGGCACCGTGAGCCGCAGGTCGAGGGCGGCCAGCGCCTCGTCGCAGTGACCGGTGAGGCCGCCACCACACGGCTTGTCGCGCGGGAAGTCGTAGCGCTCGAGCACCAGGACATCGCGCACGCCATGCTGGTGCAGGCGCGCAGCCGTCGACGCACCGGCCGGGCCAGCGCCGACGACGATGACGTCGTGGAGGCGAGTCACCCTCGCCGTTTAGCAGGGCCCGGCGCCGCTCACAAGCCGGCGTGGGCTTCGACGACCACCCGCACCGTCATGGCGCCGGTGGGGACCGCGTCGCCCATCTCGACCAGCAGCTGCGAGCCGACGATGATGTTGAACGGCGTCTTGTAGTCCGACATGAAGCTGGCCAGGTTGGCACGCCCCATGGGGTCGAACGCGATCGGGGTCAGCGACCGGGTCATCATCGGCGGCACCGCGGGCACCGTGCCGACCCGCTTGGCGCGGGCGTCGGGCGACATCACGGTCGAGGGCGCGGCGTAGACCACCATCTCGGGCGTCTCGACGTTCATCGTGTTCGCGCTGACCTCGAAGTTGATGGCATCGATGGTCACGTCGAGGACCGGCTGATCCTCGATGGTCGACAGCTCGGGCTTCTCCATCTCGAGATCGATCGCGCTGTACAGCGACACGAACAGCGTGAGGTCGCAGGTCAGCGTCGTGGCGTCACACTGCGCGATGCAGGTGCCCTCGGTGCACGCCTGCTGAGCGGCGGCGGCACACGGATCCGGCGTGGTCGAGCAGGTCTGGTTGATGAGCAGGTCGGCGTTGGTGAGCCCCCAGCGCGTCGAGTCGATCGTGAACTGCTTGGGCGGCAGGGTGAGGTCGAACTCGGTGATGTTGGGATCCACGAGACCGCAGCCGGCGACGGGGACCAACGCCAGAAGCACGGTCAGGGATGGGCGCGACATGATCAAGCCAGGGCTCCTCCCTCGACGCGGCTGTTCATGCAGCCTGGCCGAGGACGAATATGCACCATCGTACCACTCGCGGCTGCGGGTCGTTCGCTGGCCGGCACGAGCGTGATCTCGGACACCGCCGCGCCCCTGTTTCCCTACAGTGCTGGCCCGCCACGCGCGCCTACAACGAGCCGACCACCGCCTCGGCGATGCTCCACGGATCCTGGCGCCGCTCGACCACGGCGGCGGCGACCGCGGCCATGCCACCGCGCGCCGCCAGGGCGCGATCGGCGCGCTCGGCCAGCAACGTGCGCACCAGCTCCGCGATCTGGGCCAGGGCGCGGGCCCGGGCCCGCACCACCCCGCCCTCGCCGCTCCACGCCTTCGCGCGGTGGCGCTCGATCGCCGCCGCGAGCTCGGGGATGCCCGAGCCACCGCCGAGACCACGGTTGGCGATCGTGCGCACGATCTCGACGTCCTTGCGCTCGCCCTCGGCGCGCAGATCGAGCATGTGCAGCAGGTCGCGTTCGGTGCGATCGGCGCCTTCGCGGTCGGCCTTGTTGACCGCCAGCACGTCGGCGATCTCGAGGATGCCGGCCTTGATGGCCTGGATGTCGTCGCCGAGACCGGGCACCGTGACCACCACCGAGGTGTGGGCCGCCTTCATGACGTCGACCTCGTCCTGACCGACACCGACGGTCTCGATCAGCACCCGGTCGTAGCCCATGGCGTCGAGGACCGCGACGACCTCGAAGGTCGATCGCGACAGCCCGCCGAGATGGCCGCGGGTCGCCAGCGAGCGGATGAAGACGCCGTCGTCGGTGGCGTGGCGCTGCATGCGGATGCGGTCGCCGAGGATGGCGCCGCCCGAGAACGGCGAGGTCGGATCGACCGCGACCACACCGACGCGCTCGCCGGCGCCGCGATAGTGGGCGATGAGCGCGTCGACGACGGTGCTCTTGCCGCCACCCGGATTGCCGGTGATGCCGACGATGAACGCCTTGCCGGTAAACGGGAACAGCGCCTTGAGCGTGGCCATGGCCGCCGGCCGGCGATCGTCGAGATCGCGCATCAACCGGGCCGAGACCCGGATATCGCGGGCCAGGATGCGGTCGACGTTGCGAGACACGAGATCGGGTTCGGTCATGGCTTCTTGAAGCGCTGCTCGGGGCCGGCCGGGGTGTAGAGCTGGATGGCGCGCGTCGCGGCGGCGGCCTCGAAGCCGTGCTCGACGCCGGCCGGGACCTGGACCACCGAGGTGCGGGTGACTGGCACCGCGGTGCCGGCGACGGTCATCGTGCCGCCGCCGGCGATGAGGTACAGCGCCTCGGTCTCCCGGGCATGGACGTGCAACGGCACCTTCACGCCGGCGTCGATCTCGAGCAGGCCGATCGAGATCGCGCCCTTGGCGGCCGGCGGCTCGACGAGGATCGTGGTGGCGCCGCCCGGCCGCGGATAGGTCCGGGCCGCGGCGGCGGTGACGAACAGCGGCTGCACCGGGCGGGCCCGCACCGCCATGGTCGTGGCGCGACCCGGCAACGCGCCGGCCCGCGCCGCGCCCTCGCGGCCACCCGGCACCAGCGCCACGATGGCGTGCAACTCGCCGCCCGCGGCGCCGCTGACCTCCAGCCGCGCGCCCACCGGCGCGATCATGACGTCGCCGGCGACCAGGGCGCGCTCGCCGCCGCCGGCGCTGACCACCCGCGCCGCCGCCGAGAACGCCCACACCTCGAGGCGCTCGACCTCGCGGGGGCCGAGCTTGGTCGTCGCCGGCGCGCTGACCTCGATCAGGGACAGCGCGGGATTGCCGGTGTTGGCCTCGTCGAGCAGCACGGCGACGTCGACGCCCGCCTGCTGGCGGTGCGGCACGAAGCTGCGGTCGATGACGTTCTGCATCGCCGGGGCGGCGAAGTGGAAGGGCAACTCGACCACCTGGCCGGCCAGCGGCGGCGGCCACGCATACGCGCCCAGCACCGCGACCAGGCAACGGGCGAGCGTCGGGTCGTCGGCGGTGTCCGCGGTGATGGCGACCGTGGCCCCGGGCCCGGCCTGGGCGCCGACCGTGATCAGCGCCCGCAGGTCGCCGACCAGGCGGAAATCGTCGGCGGCGGCCGCCGCCCAGCATTGATGGGCGACCGGGGCGAGCTGGTTCATCGCCCGCTCGATCGCCGCGATGCGCTCGTCCTCCGGGACCTCGGGCAACGACGGGCGATCCGGTTCGAGGTCGCCGTGGTCGCCGCCGGCATCGACGGCCGCGGCCGCTGAGGGTGACGCCGCGGGCCGGGGCCGCTCGCCACACGCCACGGCCAGCCCGACGGCCGGGAGCAGGTAGCGGACCCCGTGCGCGAGCGTGGCGAGTCGCAGCGTCACGTCGCCTCGGCGCGGGGCCGGACGTACGCCTCGACCCAGGCCACGATCTCCTGCGTGCTGGTGCCCGGCGTGAAGATGCGCGCCACGCCGAGCGCGGCCAGCTTGACCAGGTCGTCCTTGGGCACGATGCCGCCACCGAACACCACCACATCGACCACGCCGCGGGTCTTGAGCGCCGCCATCACGGCCGGGAACAGCGTCATGTGAGCGCCCGACATGATCGAGAGTCCGACCGCGTCCACCGACTCCTGCACCGCGGCGCTGGCGATCATGTCGGGGGTCTGGTGCAGCCCGGTGTAGACCACCTCGTAGCCGGCGTCGGCGAGCGCGCGGGCGACGACCTTGGCGCCGCGGTCGTGGCCATCGAGGCCCGGCTTGGCGACCAGGATGCGGAGCTTGCGGCGGGTGGCCGCCGTGGTGGTGGGCGATTCGGACGATGGCTCGGACATGGCAACCTCTACCGGCCGTCGCGGCCAGCCGCTGAGCGCGCCAGCAGGCTGCGCGCGATCACGATGCGCTGGATCTCGCTCGTGCCCTCGTAGATGCGCGTGACGCGGACATCGCGGCAGGCGCGCTCGACGGGAAAGTCGGTGGTGTAGCCGTAGCCGCCGTGGACCTGGAGCGCGATGTCGCAGATCAGCCCGGCCTTCTCGGTCGCGAACAACTTGGCCATCGCGGCGGCGTCTCCGAACGGCTGCCCGCTCTCCTTGAGCGCGGCGGCGCGCAAGGTCATCAACGTCGAGGCGTCGAGCCAGGTCGCGGCGTCGGCGAGCATGTTGCCGATGGCCTGGTGCTTGATGATCGGGACCCCGAACTGGACCCGCTCGCCGGCGTACCGGATCGCGGCCTCGAGCGCGCCGCGGGCGACCCCGATGGCCTGGCTGGCGATCCCGATCCGGCCACCGTCCAGCGCCATCATGGCCAGGCGGAAGCCGCCACCTACGCCACCCAGCACCGCGTCCTCGCCGACCTCGACGCCGTCGAACGTCAACTGGGCGGTCGAGGACCCGCGCAGGCCCATCTTGTCCTCGAGCCGACCCACGGTCAGGCCGCGAGCCCCGCCCTCGACCAGGAACGCGGTGATGCCCTTGTGGCCGGCGCCCGGGTCGGTCATCGCCCACACCACGATCACACCGGCCCGGTCGCCGCTGGTGATCCACTGCTTGGTGCCCGTCAGGCGCCAGCCGGCGCCGCTGCGCTCGGCCTTCGTGGTCAGCCCCGCCGGGTCCGAGCCGGCCTGCGGCTCGGAGAGGGCAAAGGCGCCACACACGGCCGCGCCGGAGGTCAGGCGCGGCACGTGGCGCTGGCGCTGGCCCTCGTCGCCGAGCCGCGCGATCAACTCGCCGACCATGTTGGTGACCGAGACCGCCACCGCCACCGAGGCATCGCCGCGGGCCAGCTCCATCATCGCCAGCGAGTACGCGACCACGCCGGCGCCGGCGCCGCCGAGCTCCTCGGGCACCGCGACCCCGAGCAGTCCCAGGTTGGCCAGCTCGAGCAGCTCGTCGAGCGGGAACGTGGAGGCCTGGTCGCGGGCGCGGGCGTGCGGCGCCAGCCGACGTTCGGCGAACTCGCGCGCGGTCCGCTGCACGGCGCGCTGCTCCTCGGTCAACGCGAGGTCCACCTAGAACTCCTCGTCGCCGTCGTCGTCGTCACCGGAGTCCGCGGCCGGGTTGTAGACGAACGACAGCTTGGCGACCTTGCCGCGCGGATCGGTCAGCGCCCACGCCATGGCCCGGTCGTGGGCGCAGTCGGCCCACGCGTCCGGGAAGCCGCTCGGCGACGCGAAGCCCACCGACTGGACCTTGCCCCGGGTGCCGACGTAGATGGTCACGGTCACGTTGCTCGGATCGGCGGCGGCGGCGGCCTTGGCGCACTCGCCCAGCTCCTTGAACCGGCCGCCGACCGCCCGCACGGCCTGATCCTCGCTCCAGGTCAGCGCGCCCGATCCGGACGAGAAGGCCACCGGCGCCGAGACGTGGGCCTTGCCACCCTTGGGCTTGCCGAAGGCGAGCTGGCGCGCGATGGCCAGCACACACTTCTCGACCTTCCACGCCCCCAGGTCGCTGTGGGTCAGGCGGACCGAGGTGAGCGCGCCATCGGCACCGACGTCCCAGCGCAGCTCGATGCCGCCACCGAGCCAGCGCCGCCGGCCAACGTGGTCGGCGTAGCAAGCCTCGAGGGCGGTGGCATGGGGCTCGATGGCTCGCGTCACCGCGTCGGGATCGATCTTGCCGCGGGTCGAGACGATCTCGACGCCGTCTTCCTCGCCATCGGCCGGCGGCTGGTCGCGCTCGCCGGCGTCATCGACCGCCGAGCCGGTCGGCTCGATCGCCGCCGGCGCGCTCTTGCCGCCACATGCGCCCAGTCCGACCGCGACCACGGCGGCGACCGGAACCCCGAACAACGACGCCGGCCTCATGTCACATCGACTCGAACGCGTAGGTGTAGGACCAGTCGAGGTCGATCGGCACGGCGCCGAAGTCGATCTCCGCGACCTTGGAGATCACGCACTGCTCCACGACCTCGTTCTTGATGCTCGATTGCGCTACCGCGATGCCGCGCGCCTTGCCGTTCTTGCCGATCACGAACGACAGCGCGACGTGGCCGTGGGCGTTCTTGCTGATCTTCCCCGAGTTGACGGCGTCGGCGAGGCAGCGGGCCGCGGCGCGCCGCTTGCTGTCGAGCGAGCGCTGGATGGCGTCGAGCGTCTCGGGGGGGCACATGCCGCCCGAGCACGGGTCCTCGCACGGGTCACCCTGGTAGTCGCGCCCGCCCCCGCTCGAGACGTCGCCGGTCGCCCCGGCGCCCGGATCGGTCTTCTTCTGCCCGCCCCCGCAGCCGGTCGCGACCAGCCCGAGCCCCAGACAACCGGTGAGAACGCCAGAGAGAACGATCGACGTCGTGCGCATGGTCTCCTCCTCGTGACGGTGGCCGTCACTGCCCCTTGGCCAGAGCGTTGGCGATCACCAGGCGCTGGATCTCGCTGGTGCCCTCGTAGATCTCGGTGATCTTGGCGTCGCGGAAGTGCCGCTCGACCGGATACTCGGTGACGTAGCCGTTGCCGCCGAAGATCTGGATGGCCTCGCGGGCGGCCTTGTTGGCGATGTCGGAGGCGAACAGCTTGGCCATCGCCGCCTCCTTGTTGAACGACGCCTTCTGGTCCTTGAGCCACGCCGCGCGCAGGGTCAGCAGCCGCGCCGCCTCGATCTCGGTCGCCATGTCGGCGAGCTTGAACTGGATCGCCTGGTGCTGGGCGATCGGCTTGCCGAAGGTCTTGCGGGTCAGCGCGTAGGACAGGGAATCCTCGAGGGCGGCGCGGGCGATCCCGACCGCCTGGGCCGCGATCCCGATCCGCCCACCGTCGAGCGTCGACATCGCGATCTTGAACCCGGCGCCGACCTCGCCCAGGAGCTGGTTGTCCGGCAGGCGGACATCATCGAGGTAGATCTGGCACGACTTCGAGCCCCGGATGCCCAGCTTGTCGTCGGGCGGCCCGCAGCGGACGCCCTTGTGGTCCATGGGCAGGATGAAGGCGCTGATGCCCTTGTAGGCCAGCGCGCGGTCGGTCATCGCGAACAGCACCGCGACGTCGGCCACCGGCCCGTTGGTGATCCAGTTCTTCACTCCCGACAGCACCCACTGGTTGCCGTCCCGCACCGCCGTGGTGCGCTGCGCCGCCGAGTCGGACCCGGCCTCGGGCTCCGACAGCGCGAAGCAGCCCAGCTTCTTGCCGGCGGCCAGGGGCACCAGCCAGGTCCGCCGTTGCTCGTCGGTGCCGAAGCGGTAGATGGGGTCGCAGGCGAGCGAGTTGTTGACGCTCATGATCACGCCGGTCGACGCGCAGGCCCGCGAGATCTCCTCCATCGCCAGCGCGTAGCTGACGTGGTCCATGCCGGCGCCGCCCCACTGCTCGGGGATCGCCATGCCCAGGAAGCCGAGCTCGGCCATGCGCGCCACCAGCTCGGCGGGATGGCGGTGCTCGCGATCGATCGCGGCCGCCTTGGGCAGCACCTCCGCCTGGGCGAAGTCGCGCGCGGTCTTCTGGGCCAGGGTCTGCTCTTCGGTCAGCGTGAACTGCATGGTGGTCTCAGCGGCCCGTGAACTGCGCGGGGCGTTTGCCCAGGAAGGCGGCCATCCCCTCCTGCTGGTCCTGCGACGCGAACAGGAGGCCGAACGCCTGCTGCTCCATGGTGAGCGCGGCATCGAGCGGCATCGACTGACCCTGGTGGATGAGGCGCTTGCACGCCGCCACCGCCAGCGGGCCATTGGCGGCGATCCGGGCCGCCAGCTCCTTGACCTTGGTCATCAGCTCGGCGGCCGGGAACACGGCGTCGGCGAGGCCGATGGCCCGGGCTTCAGCCGCGGAGATCATGTCTCCGGTGAAGCACAGCTCCTTGGCCTTGGCCACCCCGACCCGCCGCGCCAGCCGCTGGGTGCCGCCAAACCCAGGGATCACGCCAAGCTTCACCTCGGGTTGGCCGAACCTGGCGTGCTCGGCGGCGTAGATGAAGTCACACGCCAGGGCCAGCTCGCAGCCGCCGCCCAGGGCGAAGCCGTTGACCGCCGCCACCCACGGCTTGTGGGACGACTCGATGGTGTGGCCGAGGTTGCCGCCCATCTCGGAGAAGGTCTGGGCCTGGGCCGGCCCCAGCGCCTGCATCTCGGCGATGTCGGCCCCGGCCACGAACGCCTTGGCGCCGGCGCCGGTGACCACGACGACGCGCACGTCCTCGGCCAGCTCCAGCTCGCCCGCGACCTCGGTGAGCTCCGCGATCACGCGCGACGACAGCGCGTTGAGCGCGGCGTCGCGGCGGATGGTGACGATGGCGAGCGGTCCGTCGTGCTCGACGGTGAGGGTCTCGTAGGTCATCCGCCGGGGACGATACTCTCGCGGCCCGAAAAACGAAACGGGCGCCGCGGTCTCCCGGGCGCCCGTCGGGGCGAACATGGTCGTGAACATCGTCACGAACCATCGTCACGAACCGAACGTCAAACCACGATCAGTCGTTGGCCTCGTCGTGGTCCTTGTCCTGATCCTTGTCCTGATCCTTGGCCTTGCCCTTCTTGGCGGCGATCTTGCCCAGCTTGCCGCGCATGAGGTCGCCAAGCGTGGCGCCACCGGCGTTCGGCGAGCTGTAGCCCTGCGCGTCCGCAGTTTCCTTGGCCCGGACCGCGCCCTTGATCGACAGCGCGATCTTGCGCTCGGCGGCGTCGGTCGACAGGATCTGGACCTTGACCTCCTGGCCGGGGTTGAGGACCGCGCGGGGATCCTCGACGTGCTCCTCGGAGATCTCGGAGACGTGGACCAGACCCTCGACGCCACGCTCCAGCTCCACGAAGGCGCCGAAGTCGAGCACCTTGAGGACCTTGCCATCGACGATCTTGCCGGTGGGGTACTCGAACGGGATGCGGTCCCACGGATCGGCGACCAGCTGCTTGATGCCGAGCGAGATCTTGGGCTTCTCGCCGTCCGAGGTGTCGATGTTGAGCAACACCGCCTCGACGTCGTCACCCTTCTGGTACAGCTCCGACGGGTGCTTGACCCGCTGGGTCCAGGACATGTCGCTGATGTGGACCAGGCCGTCGATGCCTTCCTCGATCTCGACGAAGATTCCGAAGTCCGCGATGTTGCGAACCTTGCCCTTGACCACGGTGCCCGGCGGGTACTTCTCGGTGAGCTGCTCGTAGGGGTTGGGCTCGAGCTGCTTCATGCCGAGCGAGATGCGGTTCTGCTTGACGTCGACGTCGAGCACGACCGCCTCGACCATGTCGCCCACGGCCACCATCTTCGACGGGTGCTTGACCCGACGCGTCCACGACATCTCGCTGATGTGGACCAGGCCCTCGATGCCCTCTTCGAGCTCGATGAAGGCGCCGTAGTCCTTGAGCGAGACCACCTTGCCGCGCACCACGGTGCCGGGGATGTACTTCTCGGCAGCGCGGCTCCAGGGATCCTCGCTGATCTGCTTGAGGCCGAGGCTGACCCGCTCGGTGTCGGCGTTGAACTTCAACACCTTCACGCGCACGTGGTCACCGACCTGGAACAGCTCGGACGGGTGGTTGACCCGGCCCCAGCTCATGTCGGTGATGTGCAGCAGGCCGTCGATGCCGCCGAGGTCGATGAACGCACCGTACTCGGTGAGGTTCTTGACGATGCCCTCGACGACCTGGCCCTCCTTGAGGCGCTCCAGCGTCGATTCCTTGAGCGCAGCGCGCTCCTTCTCGAGCAACACGCGGCGCGACAACACGATGTTGCCGCGCTTCTTGTTGAACTTGATGACCTTGAACTTGAAGTTCTGGCCGAGGAACGAGTCGAGGTTGCGGACCGGCCGCAGGTCGACCTGCGACCCGGGGAGGAACGCCTTGACGCCACCGCGGATGGTGACCGAGAGGCCGCCCTTCACGCGGGCGCTGATGGTGCCCTCGATCAGCTCGTCGCGCTCGCAGGCCGCCGAGATCTCGTCCCAGACCTTGAAGCGATCGGCCTTCTCCTTCGAGAGCACGCACATGCCGGCATCGTTCTCGCGCGACTCCAGGAGCACATCGACGATGTCTCCGGCCTGCACGTGAATCTGCCCGTCAGCGGCGCGGAACTCCTCGAGAGCTACCTGACCCTCGGACTTGTAGCCGATGTCGACGATCGCGTAGTCCTTGCCCACCGAGATGACCGTGCCGCGGATGATCTCGCCTTCTTTGGCGTTATCCTGCAGCAGACTCTCGGCAAACAGCGCGGCGAAATCGTCGTCGGTTTGGCCTCCAGCGTCTACCATTTGCAAAACAGGCTCCTCAACTTGGATTTGCGTCCCGCCCTTCTTGAGGGGCCGGCTGACGCAGGCGGAGAGAGGTACTGGACGGCCCAGGCTTTGTCAATCGCAAACCCGCGTACGCTTTCGGGGCTTGGTCGCGGTGTCCTCACCCTGCCCGCGCCCTCACCTCATTCTCGATCGCGTCGATCACCTGATCCAGCGTCATCTGCGACGAGTCGACCAGGACGGCGTCGTCCGCGGCCCGCATCGGGGCCACGTCCCGGCTCGCATCCCTTGAATCTCGCTCGTGGATCTCGGCCAGGGTGTCGTCGAAGCCGACCGACTTGCCGGCCGCGGCCAGCTCTTCCAGCCGCCGCTGGGCCCGCACCTCGCCGGAGGCGGTGAGGAAGAACTTCGCTCCCGCATCCGGAAAGACGACGGTCCCGGTGTCTCGACCCTCCACCACCACACCGCCGCGCCCGCCCAGCCGGCGCTGCAACTCGAGCAGCGCGGCGCGCACCGCCGGCCACGCCGACACCTTCGACGCCGCCTGCGACGCATCCGGAGTCCGGATCGCGGCGGTCACGTCCTCGCCGCCCAGCAGCACCCGGTTGACGTCGCCCTCGAACGCGAAGTCGATGTCGAGCGCGCGCGCCAGCGCCGCCAGCGCCGGTTCGTCATCCATGGCCACGCCGCCGCGGAGCGCACCCAGCGCCACGGCGCGGTAGATGGCCCCGGTATCGAGCAGGCGATAGCCGAGCCGGCGGGCCAGCCGGCGGGCCACGGTGGACTTGCCGGCGCCGGCGGGACCATCGATCGTCACGACAAGGGCGGCGGACACGGCCGGCACACTACCCCCAGGGATTCGCCGCTGTCGACCCCATCCCTCGCTCGCCCGCGCCGGCACCAGCCCGGACGTGCTGCTAGGATGTCGGCCGTGCCGGGTGTGGCCACTGCCCAGGAGCCCGTCGGCGGCGCGCGCCGCTGGCGCACGTTCGCCGATGCGGTCGCGCTCGCGCTCGGACTGAACGTGTGGCTGTCGCTGGTCCTGGTGCCGGCGATCCACGTCAGCGCCCTGCGCTCCCCGCTGGCGGTGGCGCTGGCGGTCGCCCCGCTGGCGCCGTTGCTGCTCGGCATCTGGAGGCGCAGCGAGCTGATGCTGCTGGGCGCGTTCCCGTCGACGCTGCTGATCCCGATCTCGGTGACGCCCGAGATCGCGTCGGCCCACCTGTACGGCCCGGTGCGATTCGGCGTGGTCGGGGTCGGGATCGTCGCCTATCTGCTGTCCGGATCGTTCTTCATGGCGTTCCACGAGCCGGCAGCGCCGCTGAGCACGCGGCCGCTGGCGTCGGCCGCCAGCGTGCGACCGTCACGGTGGCGGCGTCGCGAGCGGGTCTACTGGCAGCTGACCGCGCTCGCCATCGTGTGCCCGGTGATGGGCCTCTACTGGGTCAACTTCGATCCCGCGATCGGCAAGTTCCTGGCCCAGATGTACCCCGACCGGGTCAGCGGCATGTCGACGCTGCTCAACGTCGCCGTGCTGGCGCTGTGGCTGGTGCTCTATCTCCATGTCTTTCTCGGCGCCCTGCGCCCCCATCGCACCGGCGACCGCGATCTGGTCACCCACATCGCGATCGCCCGCGCCGACGCCACCAAGGGCCGACCCCGCCTGCGGTTCCACGTCGCGGTGGCGGGCGCGCTCGGCTTCATGGCCCTCCTGGTCTACCTCCGCCACCTGTAGAGAACATCCGCATGCGTCGCTACTTCTTCGAGATCCTCGCGCTGCTGCTGATCGGCGGCAGCATGTTCTTCTTCAAGGAGTCGATCGACTACCTCGCCCGGCGCGACTACATCGCCGCGCTGGTGGTGATGATCATCGGCGTCTCGGTGATCACGGTCGGCAAGGAGATGGCGCGGCTGGCCCTGGTGCAGCGCGACTGACATGCGCCGGGTGCTGATCGCTGGATCGATCGTGATCGCCGCCTGCGGCGACCAGGCGCCACCACGGCCGGCGACCAGCACCCGCGTGCTGCCGGCGCTCGAGGCCACCGCGGCCGGCCCCGACGACGTGGTCGTGGCCGAGGTCGATGGCCGCCCGGTGTGGGGGAGCTGCGTCGCCGCGCAGGTCCGCGCCGCGCAGGTCCGCGCCGCGCAGGTCCGCGCCGGCGCCGTCACGCCCCACGCCGCGCTCGACGAGTGCATCGCGCTCGAGCTGGCGGCGCAGGAGGCCGAGCGGCGCGGCTTGCACCGCGATCCGGATGTCGGCGACGAGGTGAAGCGCGCCCTGGCCGCGGTCCTCGTCGAGCGCGAGGTGACCCGCAAGGTGAAGACCGCCGCCGACCTGCCGCCCGCGCTGGTCGAGAGCTTCTTCCGCAAGAACGAGTGGCGAATGCACCGCCCCGAGTACCGCGGCAGCTTCTTCGCGCGGGTCGAGATCGAGGGCGCCGAGGGCACGGCGGCCGACCTCGCCGCGGCCGCGGTGGCGCAAGCCGCGTACGCCACCCTCGGCGATCGTGGCGACCTGTTTCCGACCGATGTCGAAGCCGCCCTGCGCGCCGCCGCCGGCCCCGACCAGAAGGTCACGACCGGCGACCCCGATCCGGCGACCGCTGGAGCCGGCTCGCGCCTGCAGGCCTACTATCACGAGCCGCTGTTCGCGCTGGCGTCGATCGGACGGGTGTCGCCACCGGTGCGCGGCCCCTATGGCTGGGACCTGATCCTGTACACCAGCCGGCTCGATGCGCTCGACCGCAGCCGCGACCAGGTCCTCGCCGAGCTGTTTCCAGCTTTGCGGGTGCGCTGGTTCCAGCAATGGACGACGCAACTGGGCCACGGTCACGGCGCCCGGCCGCTCGCCGACGAACCGACCCTGCGCGCCGCGCTGGGCGGCGACGACGACGACGACGACGACGGCAAACCGGTCCCCGGCCCGGGCGACCAGGCGCGGCCATGACGCCGTTCGCGCGCATCCTGCGCACCGCGGTCGATCGCACGCCGGGCGCGGTCGGCGGCGCGTTCGCGGCCGCCGACGGCGAGATGGTCGACTTCATCGCGCTCCATGACCCCACCGACTGGGCGATCCTGACCGCTCACTTCGGCGTCGTCCTGGCCAGCCTCGAAGCGGCGCTCAACACCAAGCACTTCGGCGGCGCCGAGTACTTCGTGGTCGAGAACAGCGACCTCGACGTCGTCGTCCACACCGTGCTCGACGGCTACTTCGCCATCATCGCCGTCGAACGTCCGACCTGCCTGGCCACCGCGATGGTCGCGATCGGCGAGGCGGCCGCGGCGCTGCGCCTGGAGATGCGGTGATGCGCCCGCTGGCGATGCTGGTCGCGGTGGCGACGCTGGTGGCGGCGCCGGCCGTGGCCCACGGGCAAGACGCCCTGCCCGACTACGATCCGTCGAGCAAGGACTGGAACGGGCTCTACACGTTCGCCCGCACCGCCGCCGGTCTCGGGCTCGACGTCCTGGAGGTCAGCTCGCTCGAATGGGGTGACCTCGACGACGGCGACATCCTGGTCCTGGTCTATCCGCTGCAGCGGGTCGAGCCGTCGCGGCTGGCCGGCTTCGTCCAGGCCGGTGGCCACGTCGTGGTCGCCGACGATTTCGGCGAGGCCGGCGACGCGCTGGCACGCATGGGGCTGTTGCGCGCCGACGTCGGCACCCCGCAGGCGAGCAGCTACTATCGGTCGCGCCTGTACGCGCCGGTCGCCGGCCCGCTGGTCGCGGGTCATCCGCTGGTCCGGGGCGTGACCGAGGTGATCGCCAACCACCCGGCGGTGCTCACCGAGGTCAAGGGCGCGGTGTCGGTGGTCGGGTTCGGCGCCGGCCAGGGCGCGATCGTCGTCGCGGGCGAGCACGGAACCGGCCGCTTCGTGGTGGTGTCCGACCCCAGCATCTTCATCAACCGCATGCTGCAGTTTCCCGGCAACCTGACCCTGGCGGTGAACATCCTGCGCTGGCTCGATCGCGACGGTCGGGCCGACCGCGTGGTGCTCTTGCGTGGCGATGTGCCGATGTTCGGGGAGCCGCGCACCTTCATCGACGACGCCGGCATGGGCGCGTTCGGGCGTTCGGTGGCCGGCGTCAACCGCTGGCTCGAGCAACGCAACGACTGGCTCTTGACCCCGGTGGCGATGCGGGTGATCGGCGGCCTGCTGGCGCTGGCCCTGGCCCTGCTCGGGATCGCGGCGATGCCACCGTGGCGCCGGCTGCCGCTCGACGGTCGCTGGCTGCGGCTCATGCGGCCCGAGCGCCCCGCCGACCTGCCGCAGATCGTCGCCGCGCACGATGATCCGGGCGCCCGCAACTTCCTGCTGCCGGCGGCGGTGCTGCGCGATAGCGCCGCCGCGGCCCTGGCCCGAGTCACCGGGACCGTCGATCCCCTGCACCAGCTTCCCGAGCCCGAGCTCGTCAAGCGGGTGACCGCGGCCCGCGGCGCCGCGGCCGGTGCGGCGGTGGCACGACTCCACCGCCGGCTGCGCGGCCTGCCCAGCCGCTCGCAGGCCGCGGCGCCGTGGTCGCGGGGCAAGATCAGCCGCCGCGAGCTCCACCAGCTCCATGCCGACGTCACCGATCTGTATCGTACGCTCGGCGACGAGCCCGACCCCGCGTAGCAAGCCGACCCGCCGCTTCCAGCACGAGAACCCAGAGGACTGCATGGCCCAACCCGGAATCGCCCGCGAGCACCTGAACTCGGTCGGCGAGCTCGCCCGTACCATCGTCGACGAGGTCGGCAAGGCGTTCATCGGTGCACCGTCGATCACCGAGGCGCTGCTCACCGCGCTGGTGGCGCGCGGCCACGTCCTCATCGAGGGCATCCCCGGGGTCGCCAAGACCACGCTGGTCAAGGCGTTCGCGACCACGCTCGGCATCGGCTACCGCCGCATCCAGTTCACGCCCGACCTGCTGCCGTCGGACATCACCGGCACCTACATCCTCGACATGCGCACCAACACGTTCGTGCTGCGCGAGGGCCCGGTGTTCACCAACGTGCTGCTCGGCGACGAGATCAACCGCGCGCCCGCCAAGACCCAGTCGGCCTTGCTCGAGGCGATGCAGGAACAGCAGGTCACGATCGAGGGCGAGACCCGGCCGCTGGGCGCGCCGTTCATCGTGCTCGCGACCCAGAACCCGATCGAGCAGGAGGGCACCTACCCGTTGCCCGAGGCCCAGGTCGACCGCTTCCTGATCAAGCTGCGCATGACGTACCCCGACAGCGCCGACGAGAAGCGCATGCTGATGACCTACGACCGCCCGCCGCCGCCGGTGCGACCGGTGGTGCAACCGCAGGACGTGCTGCGCATGCAGGCGCTGGCGCAGGAGGTGTTCGTCGCCGAGGAGCTGTTCGACTACATCCTCGGCTTGACGCACTTCACCCGCAGCCACGCCCGGGTCTACATCGGCGCGTCGCCGCGCGCCGCGCTGGCGTTGGTCCACGCCACCAAGGCGCTGGCGCTCATCCGCGGCCGCGACTTCGTGTTGCCCGACGACGTCCGCCAGATGGCGGCGCTGGTGCTGTCGCACCGCATCCTGATGACCCCCGACGCCGAGCTCGAGGGCGCCTCGGGCGCCGCCGTCGTCACCGAGGCGCTGGCCAAGGTCGGCTTCAAGACCCCGCGCCGCTAGCCAGCCCATGATCCCGAGCCTCGCCACTCGCGGCAAGCTGGTCCTCGCCACCGCGGCGCTGATGGTGATCGTCGGCGCGTTTCGCGGTGCGCCGCCGCTGGTCGGCATGGGCGGCGGGGTGCTGGTCGCGTTGCTGGCGGCGTACCTGGGCTTCTTCCCGACCGCGGTGCTGCTGCGCCGCAAGAAGATCGAGCTGTCCTGGTGGGTGCCGCCTGGCGATCAGCCCGGTGGCGCGCTGGCGCCCGAGCGGCCGTTCCAGCTCCACATCGCGTATCGCAACCACGGCAGCCGGACGCTGCGAGTGCTGTCGACCAAGGTGCTGTCCGGCCGCGGGCTCGACGTCGCGCCGTGCGTGCCGGCCACCGTCGGCGCCGGCCGCCAGGTCGAGCACACCACCGACGTCCGGCCCGCCGTCGCTGGCTATCAGGTCCTGCACGGAGCCGTCCTCGTGCTCGGTGACCTGCTCAACCTGTTCGAGGTCCACGCCTACTTCCCGAATCCGATCGCGGTGAAGGTGTTCCCGCGCCCGCGCGCCGCGGTCAGCCCGGTGATCAAGCTGGCCGCCGGCGTGCAGAGCGAGCGCGTCGGCCAGCACCAGGTGCGACGGCGCGGGCTGTCGGGCGAGCTGCGCGAGCTGCGCGAGCACGCCCACGGCGATCCGTTCAAGTACATCGCGTGGAAGGCCACCGCCCGCAAGGGCAAGCTCATGACCCGCGACCTCGAGAACGAGCTGGTCGCCACCCACGTCCTGGTCTGCGACATCGGGGCCACCATGCGCGCCGGCGCGACCGGGCGCACGCCGCTCGACTGGGCCACCGACACCGCGGCGGCGGCGGCCCGGGCGGCGATCGCCGCCGGCGATCGGGTCGGGCTGGTGACCTTCGACACCCGGCCGGTGCTCGAGCTCCGGCCCGGCAACGGCCACCATCACTGGCTGCAGCTGGTCGACCGCCTGCTCGACGCCCACACCGTCGTCGACGAGGATCTCACCGATCTGACCCCCGGCGAGCTGGTCGCGACCGTGGCCTCGTACCTCGCCCACCAGGAGGCGATCGACGTCCGCATCCGGGTCCCGCCGTCGATCGACGATCCACGCTGGAACCAGATCCAGGCCGGACCCGACGGCGTGCTCTACGACCTCGGCGCCATGACGCGGATGGTGGCCAAGCTGCTCGAGGCCATGGGCGGCGGCAAGACCCTGGCCCCGCCGTGGTGGTGGTCGCGCGTGCACCTGGCCGCCGGCGCCGATCCGCAGCTGGCGCCGCTGCGGCTGTTCTGCCGCCTGCGTGGCATCGAGCTGCCCTACCGCGGCGACTGCGAGCACGGCCGCCGCGCCACCGGGTTCGCCGCCGCGGTCGAGCGGGCGGTCGCCGACGGTCGCCCCGATCAGGTCGTGATCCTGTCGGACCTGACCGGCGTGGTCGAGGACGAGGTCAAGGTGCGGCGCGCGCTGGCCCGAGCCCGCCGCCACGCCGGTTCGGTGGTGGCGCTGGTGCCGCAGATGCCGGCGTTCTCGACCTCGGCGTCGTCCGAGGTCGGCAAGCTGGTGGCGTCGATCCTGACCCGCGAGCACCGCCGCGAGTTCACCGACGCCCGCGCGCTGCTGGCCCGCTGCGGTGTGCGGGTGCTGGCCGCCGGCCCCGCCGACACGCCGGCGATGTTGCTCGGCCGCCGCCGCCGCGCGGCGTGAGGGCTCGGCGGCGGCAGCGGTACAAGTCCACCGATCGGGTCGGGCACCTCATGCCGGTCAGTCGTCCTCGCCCATGACGATGCCGTAGACCTCGGCGAACCACCGCGAGTCGGGACCGCGGCCTTCGCCGCCTGGCGCCCACCGCGGGGCCGCAGGTGGCAGCGCCCTGCCCGGCGCGAACAGCCACGACGACGCCGGCCGGCGCGAGCTGCCACTGCTCGTCGCAGTTGCCGACCCGAGCTGGACCACACAGATCATCGCGCTCCCGTACGCGACCCGCGCCTCGACGGCGCCGATCACGCGGGCACACGCGGCGTCGAGATCGTCGGCGCCACCGATCAGGACAGCGAGCTCGTCGTCGGCGAGGGCGCGGTGCACCGATGGCGTCGCGAGCGCGAAGCGATCGTCGCCTCGAACAGCGAGCCGTGCTACCTCGGCCGCGCCGGATCGACCGAGGACACGAGTCACCATGTGCGGGTATGCCGTCAGCTCGGGATGCTCCACGGCGAGCGTGTGATCGATCGTGACTGGTTCCAGGCGGTCGACGCGACAGCGCGAGATCCGGCAATCGCCCACGTGGGCGGTGAGCAACCCGTCGCCGTCCCGGCACAGGGCGGCTGCGGTCGCGAACGGCGTGATCAGGCCTTCCCAGCCCCAGGACAGCCGCGCCACTGCCTCGTCAGCGCGAACCAGGCCGGCGCGCAACCTCGCCTCGCGAGCGCCTTCGCGCTCGAGCTCGGCGATCACGCTCCACACCGCGAGCTTGCCAGCCGGGCGACCCTGCCCGCCGATGGCGCCGCAGCCGTGGCCGATCACCACCGCGTCGGGCTCGCACCGGAAATCGTCCTCGGTATACGTGCCGGGCCCTTCGGGCCACGAGTGGCGCAAGCCGGCGGCACGCATGGTCCAGGTCGCCATCGCGATGAGGGTATGCGATCCGCGCTGCGGCGATCGCCGTCCCAGAGGATCAGGCGTCGTAGGGGCGAGCGACCAGGGCCTCGAGCACGTCGCCGGCGCGCAGGCGCTGGTTGGACTTCTTGACCGGCTGGCCGGCGAGGGTGACGTGACCGCCGTCGATCAGGCGCTGCGCCACGGCGCGCGACAGGTTCGGGATCAGGCCGGCGACGATCACGTCGGCGCGCTCGCCGTCATGCTTCTTGTCGACGACGATCCGATGGCGGTCGCCGGCCGCCTCGCTCTCGACGGTCCACGTGACCTGTGGTTCGACCGGCGCGGCGGTGACCGCCGGCGCGTCCTCGGTCGGAAGCTGCAGGAAGACCTCGTGGCCCACGGCGACGCGGAACGCCACCGCGCCCCGGGCGTAGGTCACCTTGCCGACCGCGTAGCCACGCAGCAGGACGCCGGCCTTCATGTCGTCCAGCTCGGCCGGCGCCATCGCCTGCCGCATGGCCGGGCTCACCTCGACCGGCGCCTCCCAGTCGATCTTGATGCCGCGCAGTGAGCCCGAGGGGTGGAGCACGAATCGCACGACGGCCACCGTAGCACCCCGCCGTCGCCTGGGGTCGAGACACCAGCGGTGCGGCGCCGGCGGGTCGGGTCAGGCCCGGCCGGTCAGGCCGCCGCGGTCTTCCGTTCGCTGCCCAGCTTGCTCAGGTTGACCGCCACCAGCTTCGACACCCCGGCCTCCTGCATGGTCACGCCGTAGAGGTTGTCGGCCTGCTCCATGGTGCGCTTGTTGTGCGTGATCACGATGAACTGCGAACGGTCGGTCATCTCGCGGACGATCTCGTTGTAGCGATCGACGTTGGACTCGTCGAGGGGGGCGTCGACCTCGTCGAGGATGCAGAACGGCGACGGCTTGATCAGGAAGATCGAGAACACCAGGGCGACCGCGGTCAGCGCCTTCTCGCCGCCCGAGAGCTGATCGACCGTCACGTTCTTCTTGCCCGGTGGCTGGGCGAAGATCTCGACCCCGGCCTCGAGCACGTCGACGTCGTCGAGCGTGCCGTCCTTGCCGGTGGCCAGCGACAGGTGGGCGTGGCCGCCGCGGAACAGGCGCGGGAAGACCTCCTTGAAGGTGGCGTTGACGGCCGCGAAGGTCTCCTTGAACAGGCGGCGTGAGGTCTTGTTGATCTTGTCGATGGCCCGCTCGAGCTGGCCGACCGCGCTCTCCAGATCCGCCTTCTGGCCGGTGAGGAACTCGAAGCGGTTCGCGACCTCCTGATACTCGTCGATCGCGGTGAGGTTGATGTCGCCGCTCATCCGATCGAGCAGCTCGCGCAGCTCGGTGGCGCGCGCGTCCTCGGTGGCGCCGGCGGGATCGCGCTGCTCGTACTCCGCGACCACGTCGGCGATGGCGAGCTGATACTTCTCGAGCACGCTGTCGCACAGCACCTGCAGCGCGGCGTCGATGCCGGCACCGCGCACCTCGAGCTGATTGACCTCGGTGGCCAGGCGATCCGAGTGCCCGCGCAGCTCGCGGGCCTCGATCTCGAGCTGGGCCAGCGCGGTGTAGCGCTGATCGTACACGCCCCGTCCGGTCGCGAGCTCGGCGGCTTGCTCGCCGCGCCGCGCGCGGTACTGCTCCAGCTCCTCCGCCAGCGCCGCCGCGTCGCCGCGCAGCTCGGCGGCGCGCGCCGATCCGGTCGCGATGCTCTCGCCCAGGCGCACCACGCGGCCACCGAGCTCGCGCTCGGTGTTGGCCAGCCGCAGGGTCGCGGCCTCGACCGCGGCCCGCTTCTCGGCGGTCTGCGCCACCCGGACCCGGGCGTCGGCCAGCGCGCCCGCGGCGGCGTCGACGCGGTCGCGACCTCCGGTGACGCCTTCGATGAGCCCGAGCTGCTCCTTCTCGAAGTGATGGATCCGCTCGTCGCCGGCGAGGCGCCGCGCGGCGACCGCCTCCGACTCACGCGTCGACAGCGCCAGCCGCTCCTCCAGCTCGTGGCGCTCGGTGGCGAGGTGCCCGGCGCGCTCGCGCAGTCGCTCGAGCTCGACCCGCACCCGGGTGGCGTCCTTCTCGTGGCCCATGATCGCCAGGTCACCCTGGTGAGCTTGCCCGCGCAGGCCCTCGATCGCGCGATCGACCTGCTTGTGATCGGCCTTGGCGGTCACCAGGCGCGCGGTCGCCTCGGTGAGCTCGCGATCCAGGCTGTCGACGATCTCGTCGAGCTCGCGGATCTCGCGCTTCTGGGCCAGCACGCCGGCGCCCGGCGCCTCGCGCGAGCCGCCCGCCACCACACCGCGCTCGTCGACCACGTCGCCGTCGAGGGTGATCAGGGTGCCGGGCGCGCCGGCGCGATGCAGCTCGACGGCGCGGGCGAGGGTGTCGACCACGACGCAGCCGCCGAACAGGCTGTTGCCGACCTGGGCGTAGCCGTCGGAGAAGTCGACCAGATCGACCAGGCGGCCGAGCACGCCCTCGCCGCCGATGGCCGCGGCCGCAGCGTGCAGCTCGGTGTGATCCTCGACGACGATGGCGGCGGTCGGGTCGGCCGCGGTCATCGCCCACGACGGGGCGCCGGCCAGGTCGTGGCCGGCATCGTCGGACCACGGTCGCGAGTCCGAGTCCGAAACCGAGTCCGAGTCCGAAACCGAGTCCGAGTCCGAAACCGAGTCCGAAACCGAGTCTGAAACCGAGTCCGAAACCGAGTCCGAAACCGAGTCCGAAACCGAGTCCGAAACCGAAGCCGAAGCCGAAACCGAAGCCAAGCTCGAGCGCGGGCCGGTCCGCGCCACCGGCACGAACGCCGAGCGCCCGGCGCCGTGCGACTTGAGGTACCCGATCGCCGCCACCCCGACCTGGTGGTCGTCGACCAGCACGCCGCCCAGTCGATCGCCGAGCGCCGCCTCGACCGCGAGCTCGAGCATCTCGGGCGCGCGCACGACGTCGGCGACCAGGCCGCGGATGTGGCCGACGCCGTCGGCGATCGACCCGGACTGCTGCATCACCGCCCGGGTGCCGCGGGCGAAGCCTTCGTAGCGCTCCTGGATCTCGACCAGCGACACCAGGCGCGAGCGGCGGCGGTGCGCCTCGGTGCGCAACGTCTCGACCTGCGCCTCGCTCTCGTGGACCTGGTCGGCGAGCGACTCGCGGCGGGCCTGGAAGCCCTCGGTCTGGGCGCCGAGATCGAGGCGGGTCTGCTTGAGCTCGACCAGCGACTCACCGGTGCGCCGCGACTCGCGCTCGAGCTCCTTCTGGCGATCGATGGCCTGGGTCAGCTCGTCGGACACCTTGGCCAGCCGCCGCTCGCCATCCTCGCGCCGGCGGCTCAACGACTCGGCCTGCGCCTCGGCGGTGGCGACCTCGGTGCGGGCCCGCGCCAGCTCGGCGCGCGCTTCGTCCAGGCGCCCTTGCGCGTTGGCCAGCGCCTGGCGCGCCTCGCCGGCCAGCGCCTCGCAGCGCTGGACCTCGTCATCGCCCTGCCCGACCAGCGCCACCAGCTCGGCCAACTCGGCCTCCTGGGCCGCGAGCTGGGCCGCCGCGCCGGCGCGCTCGGCCTCGAGGCTCTCGATCTCGGCGCCGGCCGCGGTCGACCTGAGGTCGAGGTCGTCGGCCTCGCGGGTCTGCCAGCCGATCTTGCTCTCGGCGAGGCGGACCCGGTTGTCGAGCTCGTAGATGACCTCCTGCACGCTCGACAGCCGACGCTCCTCGACCGCGAGGTCGGCGCGCTCGGCGATCACCCCGGCATCGCGGCTGTCGAACGCGGCGCGCACGCCGACCAGCTCGTCGCCGGCCTCGCCCAGGCGACCGCGCACCCGCTGATCGTCGGCGCACAGCTCGACGTGGCGGTGCGACGCCTTCCAGAGATCGAGGTCGCGCAGCTCCGAACGGTAGGCGCGGTACCGCTCGGCCTTCTGGGCCTGCCGCCGCAGCGTGCCCATCCGCTTCTCGAGCTCGACGACGATGTCGCTGACGCGGAGCAGGTTCTGCTTGGTCTGGTCGAGCTTGCGCTCGGCCGCCTTCTTCTTGCTCTTGAACTTGGTGATGCCGGCCGCCTCTTCGATGATCAGGCGCCGATCCTGCGGACGCGACGAGACGATCTGGCCGATGCGCCCTTGCTCGATGATGGCGTAGGCCTTGGTCCCGACGCCGGTGCCCAGGAAGAAGTCGGTGACGTCGCGCAGCCGGCTCGGGACCTTGTTGATGAAGTACTGCGACGTGCCGTCGCGGTACAGCCGGCGACTGATCGTGACCTCGGTGTAGCGGGTGAAGTCGAGCGGCTCCTGATCGGCGAGCAGGTCGCGCACCTCGTCGGCGACGCTGGAGATCGGCTGCCCGGCCTCGTCGTAGACCGCGACCGATGGCTGCCCGGCCTGCTCGAAGGCCGCCGCGACATCATCATCGATGCCGCCCTCGTCCTCCCCGTCGGCGCCCGAGCCCGGACTTCCGATCGCTCCCGCCCCGTCTTCTCCTGGCTCTCCGCCCAGCACGTGCACCGCGTCGACCTGCGCCATGGCGGCTTCGGCCGCCGCCTCGTCGCTGTCGCGGGCCATCGCCAGGGTCTCGTGCGAGAATCCGACGTCGTCGAAGGTCAGCGACACCTCGGCCATCGGCGCCGGCCCCCGGGTCTCGGAGCCGGCGAAGATGACGTCCTCCATCGCCTTGCCGCGCAGGTGCTTGGCCGACTGCTCGCCCATGCACCAGCGGATCGCATCCACGATGTTGGACTTGCCGCAGCCGTTGGGACCCACGACCGCCGTGATGGGCTGATCGATGGCGAACACCGCCCGGTCACAGAACGACTTGAAACCGATGATCTCGACCCGCTTGATCCGCATGTAGGCGGCCGAGGTTCCACTGCCCCTCTGACACTCCGCCGATCCGGAGTGCCACTGGTTTGGCGAGGATCGGCGCACCACACGCCGGATGGGCATGGGGTACGCTGGGCGCGACGTGACGGTCGCCGCGGATCCTCGCTGGGCCAGCCTGCGGGCGCCACGCGTGAGCGATTCCCGTGCCTTGGCAACGACGGCGGCGGCGGACGACATCACGTGGCGTCGCGCGCGCCACGACCCGTCGGCGCCGGCCCGAGCGCCGTGCTATTCACGTCGCGATGCTCCGCGGGCCGCCGCTCGCCCAGATCGTGGTCGCGATCGCTGCCGCGAGCGCGCTGTCGCTGCCCGCGCCCGCCGCCGCGGCGCCGACGGTCTCCATCCGGGCTCGCACCGACGCCGAGCTGCGAGCCGTCCGCCGCCGCCCCGATGGCAACGTCGCCGTCGCCGGCGCCGTGCTCGACCGCGCCACCGCGCAGGGCATCGGTGGCCTCGAGATCACGGTCATCGTCGACGGCGCCGCGCAGCGACTCATCACCGCCCAGGACGGCACCTTCGACCTGATCGCCGCGCCCGCCGAGGGCCCGATCGACGTCGAGGTCCAGTTCGCGGGTGACGACCGCTTCGATCCGGTGACGCTGGCCCAGCAGGACGTCGACCCCACCAAGGCGCCGGTCGACCTCACCCTCGAGGTGTCGACCACGCCGCTCGGGGTCCTGGTCACCGCCGAGGCCCGCGCCGACGCCGTCAAGGTCGCGCTGCCGGTGACGCTGCGCTTCAGCGCCGCCGACGCCGCCGAGCCGCACCTCGACGTCCAGGCCGCGACCGGCACGCCGGTCATGGTCAAGCGGGCCCAGATCTTCGGGCCCGGCCCCAAGCGCGTGCGGGCTCGCTTCGCCGGCGACGCGGGCCACGGCACGGCCGCGACCGAGACCACGTTCGAGCTCACCACCGGGACCCACATCGACCTGGCGCTCGGCGACGACACCATCGCGTTCGAGGGCACCATCCGCGCTCGCGGCACGGTCGTCGACGACGACGGCGCACCGGTGGCCCGGGCGGCGGTGGCGTTGCTCGCCGGCGCGCGGCGCCTGGGGGCCACCACCACCGGCGCCGACGGCCACTGGCGCATCGACGCCGCGGCCGACCTGCTGGGCACCGGCACCCACACGCTGCAGGCCATCGCCGAGACCTCCGAGCGCTGGCGGCGCCCGAGCCGGTCGGAGCGGCCGGTGCCGGTCACCATCGGCGCCCGCCGCCCGGCGCCGGTGGCCGCCACCCTCGCCGCCTTCGCGGCCACCGCCCTGGTCGCGATCGGCTTCGTGCTCGCCCGCCGCCGGCCGTGGCGCAAGCCGGAGCCGGTGACGCCCAGCGCGGCCCAGGTCGAGGTCCGCGGTGGCCTCGAGCCGGTGCGCGCCAGCCTGGTGTCGACCCTGCGTCGGGCCCAGGACCACGGCTTCGCCGGCACCGTGCGCGACGCGGTGCGGAGCCGGTCGCTGGCCGACGCCGAGCTCCTGCTGACCCTGGCGGCCGAGGTGCGCCGCACCACCAGCGCTGCCGACGGCCGCTTCGCCGTGGAGGCGCTGGCCGCCGGCGAGTGGACGGTCCGGGTCGCGGCCCCCGGCCACGTCACCGAGCACTTCACGCTGACCGTTCCCCACCGCGGCGAGATGCGCGGCGCGCGCGTCGATCTGGTCCCGGTGCGCGAGAAGATCTTCACGCTGTACCGGCGCGCCGCGCTGCCGGTGCTGCCGTCGCCCGATCTGTGGGGCATCTGGTCGCCGCGCCAGATCGTCGATCACGTCCGCGCCGCGACCCCGCCGGTCAAGATGACCGAGCTGACCGCGTTCGTGGAGGAGACCTACTTCTCGGCCCGGGTGCCCGACGAGGCGGTGCTCCCGAGCGCCGAGGCCAAGGTGGCCGCAGCGCTGGCCGAACGGGCCGGCGCGGCGCTATAACCCCGCTCCCGTATGGTCACCGAGATCGTCACGCTGCTCGCCATCGCGGCAGCTCTGGGCATCTTCATCCTGCTGCTGCGCCGGGCTGGCGAGAAGAGCCGCGACCGCAGCGCCAGGGCGGTCCAGGATCGCGTGCTCGGCACGCCCGAGCGCGCCCAGCCGGCCCGGGTTCGTACCCGCAAGGCCCTGCCGCAGCGCAAGCGCAAGCCGCCGGCGCCAGTGCCCGACGAGGACGACGAGGACGAGGACGAGGACGACGACAACCGTGAACGCGACGACGACCGCGTCGATGGTGCGCCTCCGGCCGCGGTCGACGAGGCCTCGCGCGCCGCCTTC
Organism: Myxococcales bacterium; assembly: GCA_947483555.1. Lineage (GTDB taxonomy): Bacteria > Myxococcota_A > Polyangia > Haliangiales > Haliangiaceae > UBA2376. The sequence goes on along the minus strand of CANKMW010000066.1, from coordinate 17,902 downwards.
CGTGCCGGCCTGGCCAAGACCCGCGGTGGCTTCGTCGCCAAGCTGGGCAAGCTGTTCGGCAAGAAGAAGATCGACCAGGACGTCCTGCCGCAGCTGGAGGAGGTCCTGTTCACCGCGGACATCGGACCGCGCGCGGCCGACCGCATCTTCGACGCCGTCAAGAAGGGCCTGTCGAAGGACGACCTCGCTGACCCGACCAAGATCTGGTCGAAGATCCGCGAGACCTCCAACAAGATCCTCGACGTCGGCGCGCCGCCGCTCGACTTCGAGCGCCACAAGCCCTTCGTGGTGCTGGTGCTCGGGGTCAACGGGGTCGGCAAGACCACGACCATCGGCAAGCTGGCGGCCCTCCTGGCCGCGGACGGCAAGCAGGTCGTGCTGGCCGCCGGCGACACCTTCCGCGCCGCCGCCACCGAGCAACTCGAGGTCTGGGGCAAGCGCGCCGGGGTCCCGGTGGTCAAGGGCAAGGCCGGCGGCGATCCGTCGTCGGTGATCTTCGATGCCGTCAAGCGCGGCGTCGATGACGGCGCCGACGTGGTCATCTGTGACACCGCCGGCCGCCTGCACACCAAGACCGACCTGATGGATGAGCTCAAGAAGGTCCGACGGGTCATCGACAAGGCCATGCCCGGGGCGCCCCACGAGACCTGGATGGTGCTCGACGCGACCACCGGTCAGAACGCGATCACCCAGGCCAAGACCTTCAAGGACGCCATGGAGATCACCGGGATCGTGATCACCAAGCTGGACGGGTCGTCGAAGGGCGGCGTGCTGCTCGGGATCTGCGATGAGCTCAAGGTGCCGGTGAGGTACGTCGGCGTCGGCGAGAAGCTCGAGGATCTACGCCCCTTCCACGCCGGCGCCTTCGTCGAGGCCCTCTACGAGGACGCCGACGAGGCGGTCAGCTGATGGGTCGGACGGCACTAGCCGAACTCCTCGACATGCAACACGGTTTCTCGGCATCTGTCTTGAGATCTGAAAAATGTGCGTGATATAGTGCGCCAGGCATCCGAGGAACGGACCTAACTTCCTGGAATCATAAGGGATTTAGGCACTCCCGGGTCTGATCCGACGCCGAGCAGGGAGACGCGAAGACAAATGCGCGGACGAAACCTCAGGTCATCCACCCTCGCGACCACCCTCGCGGCCACCCTGGCCTTCGGGGCCATCTCGTTGCTTGGCGCAGGCTTCGGCCTCCCAGGCGCGACGGCCCAGCCAGCCAAACCGCCCACCGGCGGCGACGACGAGATCGAGATGGGCGGCGAAGGCGACCCCGCCGGCCCTGTCGATGGCGGCGAGATCGAGATGGAGCCGGACGAACCGGAGAAAGATCTCGACGCCGATCTGGCCGCCGAGACCGACGGCGCGGTGAAGATCGACACCACGACGCGCGAGCTCAAGCCGGTGTCGTGGCAGGACATCGTGGTCGTGATGCGCAAGCCGTTTCTCAAGATCCGGCGCACCGACCTGATGCCGTTCCTGTCGACGACCATGAACGACAACATGGTCCGCCACTACGGCGCCGGCGGGCAGTTCAACTACTTCCTCACCGACGTGCTCGCGGTCGGCGTCGAGGGCCAGTACTACAGCAAGCAGTTCCGCGAGCCGTTCGATCTGGTCGGACGCCAGGCCCGCCGGCTGCCGACGATCAACAAGTACAACTTCTCGGCCGCCCTCAACTTCCACTACGTGCCGGTGTACGGAAAGTTCGCCGTCCTCGACAAGAAGCTGGTGGCCTGGGAGACCTACTTCACCGCCGGCGTCGGCGTCACCCAGAGCGAGGTGGTGCCCCGCGATCCGCGCTTCGGCTCGTTCACGAACCTCCTCATCACGCCCAACATCGGCGCCTCGATGCGCTTCTTCCTGTTCCAGTGGCTGACCGTCAACGTCGGCATCCGCGACTACATCTTCGTGGACCAGTTCGAGCCGGTCGGTCGCACGACCGGGATGTTCGAGACGCCGGAACAGGCCAAGGCCAACGCCGATTCGGCGTTGATCAACAACGTGATGTTCCAGGTCGGCGTGAGCTTCTGGATCCCGCCCACCTTCGAATACACCACCTTCCGCTGACCGGAGCCCATGACCATGAAGACCTTCACCAGACTGGTCACCGGACAATGGTCCGGTGTGGCCGCTCCGCTGGCAGCCGCCCTCGTGTTGAGCGCTCCGTCGACCGCTGCCGCCGAACGCAAGCTCGACGAGGAGCCGGCGGTGCGCCACCGCCTCCTCCTGGTCGCCAAGCGCCTCGAGGCGACGCCGATGTTCGAGTCGACGATCAACGCCGACTTCCGCCACTTCATCGGCGGCGGGCTCAAGCTCGAGTACCACCTCAGCGACATGCTGTCGTTCGGCGGCATCATCGTGGGCTCGACCGCGCTCGACACCAAGCTGACCAAGCGCGTGATGGAGACGCTGGAGACCTGCGATGGGTCGCCGGGCAACACGCAGGCGGACTGCGACATGTCGCGCGAGCCGTCGCAGACCGAGTTGACCCAGCACCTCAACAAGATCCCGATGCACGGCTCGGTCTACGTCAGCCTGACGCCGTGGTACGGCAAGCTGGCGGCGTTCGGGAAGGCGTTCGTCAACTTCGACTTCTACTTCCAGGGCGGCGTCGCCTTCGCGTCCCTGAAATCGGCCTGCGAGGACGCGGTGTGCAACGACCCCAGCCCCGGCGTCGACACCAATCCGGGCGACCCCATGCTCGGCAACCCGGACGACAACCCCAACAATGACCCGCCGCTCAACGGCGGATTCCGCCCCGGCCTGTACCTCGGCGGCGGCATCCACGTGTTCGTCAACGATTTCATCGCCCTCGACCTCGCGGTCCGCGACTACGCGTTCAAGGACAATCCGTCGGGCGCCGACTTCAACGCCGACCTGTTCGTCAGCGACGTCGATAGCCGCTTCCTCCACCACCTGTTCGTCGGGTTCGGCGTGTCGGTGATGGTGCCGTTCCAGGTCAAGCGCACCCGCTGATCGCCAACCGGGTTGGCGGATTGCATCCGCGGTTGGCTCCAAGGTCGCTCAGGATCTCGATGATCCTGGAGAGTTGGGCCGGGATGCCATCGGCGCGATTCTTGCGTACAATGGGCCCGTGGTTCACCGGTCATTGATCGCGGTGTGTTTCGGCCTGGGGCTGGCCGCGTGCGTCACGCCGTCGATTCCGATCCCGCCGCCCGAGCCCGAGCGGATGACGTTCGCGGTCGATGTCGCCGGGGGCACGGTGCGTTTCTCGTACGACGCCGAGCGCAACTACGCCGACGCGATCGTCTACGTGTTCAATCGCGATCGCGGGCAGGGGATCATCACCACCGCTCGAGCCGACGGTAGCGTCGGGCCGACGGACCCGTTCCCGGCTGCGGTCGGCGAGGAGGTCGCCATCACGTTCGAGACCCTGGAGTCCCTCGCGGGAACCTGTGTCCGGATCCTCGACGGCGGCACGGCCGGCTTCTGCCAGTAGACCGCCGCAACAGCCGCGGCGGTCGGCGGTCCCGATCGCAGCCGATCTAGCGGCGGGTGCGACGGACGATAGCCTGCTCGGCCTGCCAGACCGCGGGCGGCATCGATTCGAGCACCACGACGCGTTCGAAGCTGCGCTGGCCGCGCTGCACCGACAACGTCAAGTGACTGCCAGCGCGGCGCGACCGGACGGCCGCAACCAGCGCATCGGCGTTCGCCGTCGGCCGCTGATCGACCGCGGTGATCACGTCGCCCACGGCCAGGTCGTTGGTATCCGCGGGCGAGCCGGGACGGACGACGCGGACCCAGGCCCCGGGCATCGGCCCGTCGCTCCGGATGCCGACCCCGATCCAGGCCGGGGTCTCGGCAGCGCGCAGGACATGCGCGGGATACGAGACGCGGGCCGCCACCGGGATCGACGCGAACATGGTCCCGGCCAGGGCGAAGCCAAGCGCGACGCCAGCCAGCGAGCAGATCGTGGCCAGCGCGGCGAGACGCCCCCGGTCCGAGGACGGTCGCAGGACCTCTCGGTGGAGCGCCGGAAGGTTGTTGCCGCCGCCGCCATCGCCCGCCGCAACCGAATCCCCAGGCGAATCCCCAGGCGCGTTGATGCCGATGTTGCCGGTCATGAATACCTCGCTTCGAGAGCCCGTACTTCCTTTATGAGCGGTCCCATCCACGTCGGCAAGCGAAACCGGCGTCGCGGATCGCGCCGGTGACGCGCGAATCACGACCGCGCCGGGCGACGGGCCCAGCGATGGCTTCGGGGCCCGGTTCCGCGCTGACGCGCACGCGTCAGGCGGTGGGGTGCGACCCACGCTTACGTACCCCTCGCAGGCCCGTGGTAGCCTGGCATCGCTTGGAGACCGCGCGACCATCGAGTGGGCGCCGGCTTCGCTGGTGGATCGCCGGCGTGGTCCTGCTGATCGTCGCGCTGCTCGGCAGCGCCCTGGCCGTGGTCCGGGTGCAGTTCGAAGGGCCCGATCTGGCCGACAACCTCTGCAAGATGATGAACGCGCGCATGCGCGGTCGCATCTCGATCGCCACCATCGAGTGGCCGATGTCGGCGTTGCCCAAGGTGGTCACCGGTGGCTGGCTGCCCGTGACCTTGCGCGACGTCCAGATCTGGGATGGCGAAGGCGAGAGCGTCGTGCGCACGCCGCGGATCAGCGCCGAGCTCGACCTCCACGCGTTGATGTTTGGCCGCCACGACTTCGTGCTCCGCAAGGTCGTGCTGCACGGTGGCGAGGCGGTGCTGCGCGAGGTGAGCGAGCCCTACCCGCTCCACGACTACGACTCCACGGTCTTCAGCCTGATCGCTGCCTTCTACGGCCGCCGCTCGGCCGGCTTCCACGCCGGCGTCTTCGCCGCCTCGTCGCCGCTGTGGGACCTGCGCGACTTCGAGGCCCGCGACGTCGATCTCGAGATCCGCACCAAGCCGCTCGGTGACGACTACCTGTTCCGCATGGCGATCGCCGACGTGTCCGCGAAGGGGTTCCTGTACATGGATCCCTCCGACCCGCTGGTGCCCAAGTTCTACTTCTCGGCCAAGCCGGTCGGCGGCGAGGGACAGATCGACATCTACTACTCGCGCGCCAAGGACGGTCAGTGGAAGCCGCACGGGGAGTACTCGTTCCCGGTCAAGCGCCTCGAGGTCCGCCGCCTGCACCAGTTGCCGAGCGGCTGGCCGACCGATCCGGTCGCCAACACGCTGCGCTTCGACGTCATGATCGAGACCAAGAACGGCGCCCGCGCCCACCTCGACGGCTCGATGATCGACTACTGGGACACGCCCTACGGCGGCATCTGGGACGTCACCGCCAAGGTCGAGAATGCGGGTGCGCTGTTGCGCCAGTCGGTGGACCCTGACATCGGCGGCGACGCCGTCACGCTCGAGGCCACCGTCACCGGGCCGATCGTCTTCTACCCGAGCGTGGCGATCAAGGCGACCGGCCTCACGTACAAGCTGTCGCTGCTCGAGCCGCCCTTGATGCTGTCGCTCGACGCGCTCGACGGGGTCTACGACCTCGCGGTCGACGAGGGTTCGGTCGACGAGTTCATCGCCCGCGGCGCCGATGGCGAGGTCAGGCTGTCGGCGAAGTGGGGCGGCGACGGATCGGATCGGTCGCCGTTCTGGGTCGACTCCGACATCGACATCCGCAAGCCGATCGAGATGGGCCCGTGGTTGCCGGCGCCGCTGTCGCGGGCGGTTGGCAGCCGGCTCGATGGACACTTCCATGCCCTGCGCCGCAAGGGCGACACCAAGTACGGGATCTCGGTCGACAAGCTCGACCTGCAGCTCGGCCGCCTGAGCGTCGACCGCGGCCAGATCTACGTCGACAAGTCGCTGGCCAAGGTGCTGTTCGACGGGGTCCGGTTCACGATGCCCAACTTCACGGGCACGCTGCGCTGCACGATCCACACCGGCGGCACCGCCGTGGAGTTCGATGACCAGGACTGCGAGGCCGAGATCGAGAGCGGCAACGTCGAGGCGTTGATCAAGCTGTTCCAGAGCAGCAGCCGCAAGCCGGCCGCCAAGCCGGGCAAGACCGCGGCAACCGCGACCACCCGGACGATCGCGCAGCCACGGCGCGCGCGCCGTGGCCGGCCGTCGCGCCGCCTGCGTCAGGCCCAGCCGGCGCCGATCGCGACCCGAGCCACCACCGGCACCACCAAGGTCAAGATCGGCGGCAGCCTCGACGACCTCAAGCTCACCAGCGACCTCGCGCTGCGCGGCGTGCCGTGCATCGGCGCCGTCCGCGGCAGCGTCCGCCTCGAGAACAACGTCTTGCACATCGACAACGCGACCTCGCGCAGCCTGGGCGGAACGTTGAAGGTCAGCGGCGCGGTCAAGCTGGAGCCGTCGCCCTACTTCCAGCCGTTGCGCGCGGTCGCCACCAACGTCGACCTCGGCAAGACCTGCTCGATCAACGAGACCCTGACCGGCAAGGTGAGCGCCGACCTCACGTTGCACGGCCCGCCCGATCCCAGACGCCTGGTCTACGAGGGCTACGCGTGCTCGGACCGCATCGTCGCGCTGGGCGAGACCCTGGGCGACGTCGCGATCTGGCTCAACCGGAAGCCGGGCGGCAAGATCGGCTGCCAGAGCAAGGCTGGGGTGTCGATCGGCACGCTGGCCATCGACACCTGCCTGCGCACCGGTGACGCCCGCGGCGGACGCTGCGCGATCCTGCGCGCGACCCGCGAGGCCGGGGGCGAGATCGCCGCGGCGATTCACGCCGATGGCGCCCAGCGCCTCGGCGGCGAGCTGTTTCTCTCGCACCTGCCGCTGGCGGCGCTGACCCGGCTCGCCGGCAGCAAGCTGCCCGCGGATGCCCTGATCGACGCCAGCGGGTTGCAGGTCGGGGGCACCTTGGAGGCCGCCACGCTCGAGGGCGTCGTCCGTCTGAGTCGGGCGTGGCTGTCGGGCGGGTATCTCGGCGATGGCGACGTCAGGTTGCAGCCCGACGGTCCGGGCCGGATCCGGTTCAGCGGCAGTTTTCTCGACGGCCGGATCGCGGTGCGCGGCGTGCTCGGCACCCAGGCCCCCTTCCCCCTCGAGCTGACCGCCGACGTGTCGCAGCTCGAGCTCGATACCTTCGTAGATCTGAAGGCGCTCGGCGCCCCGGCCGGCACGCTGGTGTGGGGCACCGGCCGCGTGCACGTGACCATGGCACTCGCCGACCCGACGTCGCCGCTCGCCGTGACGCTCGATCTCGCCGACCTGTCCGTGGTCAGCCAGGCCGACGGCCCCGACGGCCAGCCGGTGCCGCTGGCGATCCGGGCCGCCGCGCCGCTCCAGGTGACGTGGGACGGCACCACCGCGCGCCTCACCGCGCCGGCGCGCCTGAGCACACCGATGGGCGAGATCACGGTCGAGGGCGAGGCCAGCCCCACGCGGCTCGATCTCGCCGCCAGCGGCAACCTCGATCTGGTCCGCGCGCAACCGCTGGTTGGCGCCTACTTCGATCGCACCACCGGTCAGGCCCAGCTCAAGGCGCGAATCACCGGACCGACCACGCTGCCGAAGATCCAGGTCAGCCTCGATCTCGACGACGTCGCGCTGCGCCTCACCGGCCAGGACGCCATGCTGCGGATCCCGAGCGGCCGCATCGACTTCGCCAACGGCAAGCTGTCACTCACCGGCATCAGCGTCGAGGTCGACGACGGCTACACCCGATCGAGCGCGCCACTCACCGTGGCCGGCGGCGTGACCTTCACCGGGCTGACCCCGAAAGCGTGGGCGGTCATCGTCCAGGGTGAGCTGGCGGGCGAGATGTTGCTGGCGTTCGCGCCGGCGGTCTTCGCCCAGGCCAGCGGCACGGCCAGCCTGTCGATGACGCTGTCGGGTAGTGGACCGACGCCGGCGGTCAGCGGCGAGCTCGCGTTCGGCGATGGTCGCCAGCTGCACATCCTGCCCCGCGCCCTGCGGCGCGAGATCGCCTTCGACGCCGGGTCGATCGCGTTCGGCGGCGCCCGCGCCGCCGACCTCCAGTTCACGATCGAAGGCGTCGGTGGCAAGATCGACGATGAGGGCACGCTGCGTGACGTCGAGGGCTCGATCGATCTGCTCGACTGGAAGGTGGCCGCCGCCGACGTGGTGGCGTCGGGCGACGCGCTGACCTTCCGCATCCAGCGCACGCTCGACCTCGTGATCAGCCTCGATGCGGTCCGGGTGGTGCTCGACGGCGGCCGGCTCGAGATCGCCGGCGGGGTCGAGCTGACCACCGGCCGCTACACCCGCAACTTCGATCTCGGCGAGGCCCTGACGCCGTCGACCTCGTCGGGCCCCTCGACGGCACCGTTGTGGGAGACCACGCCGCTGCTGGGCGACGCCGAGCTGGATCTCCAGGTCGACGTCCGCAAGTTTTCGGTGGTCAACAACCTCGCCAACATCGATCTCTACGGGCGGGTCGCCATCAGCGGGACCCCGCGCGATCCGCGCTTCGATGACACCATCCACGTCGAACGCGGCACGTTTCGCATCCCCGGCGTGCGGCCTCGCTTCGCGCGCACCAGCGGCCGCGTCGAGTTCTCGCCGCTGGGCCGGTTTCCGAACCAGACCCCGACCCTCGACATCACCAGCGAGGCCGACTACCGCGACCCCAGCGGACAGGACCACCTGATCACGATGTCGATCGCCGGCACGCTGTCGCAGCTGACCTGGGACCTCAGCACCTCCAGCGGCCTGGACAAGGGCCAGACGCTGACCCTGATCCTGTCGGGGCGGACCCCCGAGGAGCTGCGCCGCAACCTCGGCGATCAGTCGGTGGTGACCGACCCGACCCGGATCGATCCGTCGACTGACAGCTCGCAGGGGGTGACCGACGAGCTGGTCCGGCAGGTCGCCTCCAACCTGCTCGAGAGCCGGGTCGCCGAGCCGTTGCGCGAGCTGTCCAACCTCGACGTGGCGCGCATCGAGCTCAACCTGAGCTCGTTCGGGTTCCACGCCGAGAAACGTCTGCTCGAGACCTCCAAGGCGCTCGGCGACTTCGAGCGCACGACCCGCGGCTCGAGCATCAACATCCGACTCGAGCAACGCCTCCCCCACCACAAGTTGCGGCCGCTGTTCACCTGGGCACGCGGCGAGCTGTCCAGCTTCGCCGCCGAAGCCAACGTGCTCGTCAAGAGCTTCGATGACGCCGCCGAGCGTGACGTCACCGACGTCGAGTTCAAGGGCGTGCTGCGCCTCCTGTTCGGCAAGTGAAGCGGTCCGCCCCCATGCCGCCGCCATCCCTGGTCCACGTCGTGGTGGCGGCGCTCGCCGCCGTGGCCTGGACCGCCGCCGCCAGCGCCCAGCCGGCCGTGCCGGTGGCGCCGAGCGCCACCCCGGTGACGGCCGCCACCACCGACGTCCGCTGGACCGAGTTCGAGTTCGCCGGCACCTTGATCGACGATCCGGCCCGCCTGCGCCGCCTGTTCGAGCCCGAGCTCCGCGCGCGCCCCGTGCTCACCGCCCAGGCCCGCAACGATCTGGCCGCGTTCGCCACCAAGATCGGCTATCAGCTGGTCGACACGGCCCACGGCCCGGCACCGGGCGGCGGCACCAAGATCACCCTGGTCCTCGACCCGATCGTCGTCGTGCGCTGGGTCGATGTCGCGATGAAACAGGGGCTCTTCGATGCCCTGCTCGACGACGAGGTCCGGCGCCGCCTGCGAGTCCGGGTCGGGACGTCGCTGCCGTGGCAACGCGACGACCGGCAGGCGCTGCTCAACGAGGACAGCGAACGCATCCGCCGCTACCTGCGCGACGAGGGCTTCTTCGAGGCCGCGGTGGTGATCAACCTGACGCCGGTCGGCCGCTACGGCATGCGGGCCCGGGTCAGCGCGACGCTCGGCCCCAGCTATCGGCTCGGCAAGGTCGAGGTCGTCAACGCCTCGTCGGCCGGCACCGACCTCGCGATCACCGCCGCCGAGGTGACCCGGCAGTTTTCGCGCGGTCGCTGCGACATCTTCGGTCGCTGCCGCTTCACGTTCGCGCGCTTCCTCGCCGACCTCGACGAGGTCACCGCGATGTTTCAGCGCCGTGGTTACCCGTCGGTGCGCGTGATCCACGACTTCGATCCGCTGACCTCGTTCGATCGCCGCACCCAGCGGGTCGACATCCGGGTCTCGGTCGATCCGCGCCGCAAGCTCGATGTGGTCTTCGAGGGCAACGACAAGGTCCTGTTCCCGGATGACGACCTGACGCGCCGGCTCACCTTCGCCGCCGCCGGCACCGCCGACGACGTCGAGGTCGCGGGCTCGGCACGCGCGCTCGAACGGTACTACCAGAGCCGAGGCTACTTCGACGTCGCCGTGACCAGCGAGCGGGTCCGCCTGGGTTCGTTCGACCGCGTGGTCTACCGCATCGAGACCGGCGCGATACGAGAGATCAAGGCGGTGACCATCGAGTGCCGGCGCCACGTCGACGGCGAGGCCACGCCACGGGCCGAGTGCAGCCTGCCCCGCCGCGAGCTCGAGGGCGCGATCGGCACCCAGGCCACGGCGCGCAAGCTGTTCGGCGCCACCCGGTTCCCGACCAGCGGACAGCTGGCCGCCGACGTCGCCGCCCTCGAGCGCTTCCTCGCCGGCCGCGGCTTCGAAGCGGCGCGAGTTCGGGTCGAGGTCGCGCCGACGGCCGCCGGGTGGATCGCCGCCGCGGTGGGCGCCGCCCAGGTGCTGGCCGAGGAGCGGCCCCGCGAGCTCCAGGTCCGCTTCGTCATCGACGAGGGGCCGCGCACCGTGATCGAGCGGGTCCACGTCGTCTTCGAGGGCCGCGCGGCCGGCCGCGCCAACGCCGGCGACGAGCGCCGCCTGATCGACCGCATCGGCGTCAAGCCCGGTGATCCATACGTCAAGAAGCAACTCGAGGACGCCGCCAAGGATGTCGCCGACTGGTACTGGTCGTTCGGTCGACCGCGCGCCAAGGTCTCGGTGCTCGAACCGGTAACCGGCAAGCGCGACCACGCGGTGGTGGTCACGTTCAACATCGAAGAGCGCCAGGAGCTGCGGATCGGCGAGGTCCTGGTGCGCGGCAACTTCCGCACCCGCGAGTGGGTGGTGCGCGACGAGCTCGGCTTTCAGCCCGGGGCGCCGCTCACCGGCGATCTGTTCACCGCCGGGCCGCGCCGGCTCCGGGCCACCAACCTGTTCGATGCCGTCAAGGTCGACTTCGTCGACTTCGAAGACTCGAGGCGCGACACCGTCAACGTCGTGGTCCGGGTCGAAGAGCGCCACGACTACAACGCGCGGCTCGACTTCGAGTTTGGTTGGTCCAGCGAAGGCAGCGTCTTCGCACGCGCCAAGCCATCGCTGCCCAACTTTCTCCAGGTCGGCGCCCGGGTCGACGCCTCGCTGACCTTCGGCGCCGAGTACCAGGCCGTGGAAGCCACGCTGCGGCTGCCACGCTGGCTGTCGCGGCGGGTCCTGGGGCCGTCGTTCGACACCGAGCTCGGCGGCTACTGGCGCCAGCAGGCCACCGAACGATTCGGCGCCCTGGTCAGCGCCGGCGCCTCGGTCGCGGCGTCGCGCACCTGGCAGCGACCGCGCAGCGACGACCACGGCGGGCGGCTGGTCACGACCGCCTTGCGCTACGACTGGCGACGGCGCAGCCGCGACGAGGAGCTGGTGCGCCCGCCCGGGCTGGCCGGCGATCTCACCACCAACCCGATCATCACGCGGACCGGCACGCTGGGGTTGACCCTGAGCTGGGATCAACGCCGCGACGCGCGCGGCAACCTCAACCCGCTGGCACCCGACGCCGGCTTCCGCCTCGAGGGCGGCGCCGGCTACGCCAGCCCGTACCTGTTCGGGCAGGATACGTTCGTCAAGGTCAACGCGCTGGGCCAGGCCTTCTTCACCCGCGGCCGGCTCCAGCTCCGCGTCGATGGTCGCTACGATCAAGGCATCCCGCTCAAGGGCGCGGTGCTGTTGCCCGAGGTCGAACGCTACTTCGCCGGCGGCGACAGCACCGTGCGTGGCTTCGAGGAGGATCGGCTGGCGACCGAGATCATCGAGGAGCCGGTGCCGCCGCTGGGCCAGACCACGCAGATCCGGGTCCTGCCGGCGGGTGGCAACATCCGAGCCCTGTCGACGATCGACGCCCAGGTCACGGTGTGGAAGCTGGGCGGGTTTCCGGTCGCCTCGGCCCTGTTCACCGATGTCGGGCTGATCACCAACACGTGGACCGCGGTCGACCTCGAGGACGTGCGCCCGGCGGCCGGTTCGGCGGTGCGCTGGCTGTTGCCGATCGGCGCGGTGTCGCTGGAGTACGCGGTGCCGTTGTTCCCGCGCGTCGGAGACAACCCGCGCGGCCGGCTGCACTTTGCGGTCGCCCTGCGGTACTGACGGCGGTACTGACGCCGTCGTCAGGCCATCGCGTCGTCGATGATCTTCTGCAGGGTCGCGGCCATCACCTCCGCCGACACGCCGCGCATCTGGGCCAGGTCCATCGCCACCGCCTCCTCGCGATCGAAGCCCTTCTTGTCGATCTGCAGCGCCAGCTTCACCGTGGCGCCCAGGTACTCGACCCCGATGTTGACCGCGTTGATGCGGTTGCGGTGCTGCGCCGGCGGCTGGAAGGCGGCGTCGAAGCGCTGGGCGTGAGGCTGGTTGTCCCAGTCGCTGAAGCGAAAGTCGAGCGCGCCCATGGCGTCGCGGATGCGCTCCAGATCGTTGTTGCGCACCGTGATCGGGAGCTCGACGTCGACGTCCGAGGCCCAGTTGATGTCGACCACGGCGTGCAGGTACCAGTGCACCTCGCGCCCCGACGGCGCGACGCCGCTGGGGACGTCGAGCTCGAACGGCAGCGGCAGGATGTCGTTGTGCATGGCCTTCCACGGGCCCTGGCGAACCAGCACCCGATCCCAGACGTGGCCCTGGCCCGGTCCGTCGGCGTGCTTCTCGATCAGCTCGACGGTGATCGAGGCCACGCTCTCGTTGTCGAGCGCGGTGAACTCGACGAAGCCGGACAGCGCCTGCCCCGACCAGTGGGTGTCTTGTTTGAGCGCCAGCAGGACCACGCCATTGCCGTTGGCATCCTGGCGCCGGTAGCTGAACTCCTTGGGCAACGGCTGGCTGGCCACCGCCGCCGGTACGGCCATCGCTGCCGCCTGGACCATCTGCTGCTGGTGCTGCGCCACCTGGGCGGCGAAGGCCGGCGCCGCGGCCGCCTGGGCGATCGCTCCGCCGCCGGTCCACATCACACCGAGCGGCACCGAGCCCAGGTACACCTGCATCCCGGGTTGCAATGCGACCGGGTTGGCCCCGACCGGCTGACCGTTGACCCAGGTGCCATTGGCCGAGCCGAGGTCGCGGATCCACAACTGGCCCTGGTTCAGGCACAGCTCGGCGTGGCGCCGCGACAGCCCGGCGTCCAGATAGGACAGCTGGGAGGCCGTGGGATCGCGTCCGACGAAGACGCGGTTGTTGTAGGTGTCGAGACCGACCTGGGAGGTCCCGAGCTGGAGGACGACAACCGGGGTGCTCATGCTTCGATGATGACAGAGTCGCTCGCCGGCGGGTGTGACGGGGCGGTGCAACTGCAGGGCTTCACGGCGACCACGGCAGCACGAACTCGTGCTCGGGCGAGGCCTCGAAGGCGTCGAGCCACGGCGAGTAGGTGCGGACCTCGATGCGGTCACCGTGGAAGGTCATGAGGCGCAGGTAGCCATTCCCACCCATGGGCCCCGACTGAAAGTCGGCGAGCAGCTGGTGCACGACCTGACCGCTGGCGGCCTCGGACGACAGGCGCCCGACCCCCTCGTCGGGGACATGACCGGACACCACCAGGTCGACGTTGGCGCGCGGCGCGATCAGCGCCTGCCAGATCTCCTCGCCATCGTTGACCTCGGGCCACGCGGTGCCGACGTAGCTGTGCGGGTTGTAGAGCTGGGCGGCGCCGTGGGTGGCCCAGTCGTAGCGCCGGTTGTCGAGATACGTGTAGGCGTGGGTGACGACGATGACGTGGTGGTCGGGATGGGCGTCGAGCGTCGCGCCGGCCCAGTCGAGCACCGCGTCGCGCGGCCCCCACTCGAGGCCGAGCACCAGCCACGGCTCGCCGTCGATCTCCAGCACCTGGTAGCTGTTGTCGGTGCGGTCGGGTTCGAACAGGCCCCCGAAGGTTGGCGTGGCCCGCAGGGCGTCGGCTGACCAGTAGGTGCCGAGGCGAGACGCGCGGGGCCGGCTGACGTCGTAGTCGTGATTGCCGGGGACGATCGCCAGCGGCGCGACGCCGTCGAGATCGTCGAGGCCGCGGCGCGCCGAGTCCCATTCGCCCGGCGTGTTCCACTCGGTGACATCGCCGACGTGGACGATGAGCTTCACGTTCAGCTCGGCGGCGTGCGCCGCCACCCAGCGGGTCTGCGAGTACCAGATGTCCGGGTACAGGAACGTGTAGCCCTGGGTGTCGGGCAGGACCACCAGCGTCCAGGGCTGGTACGCGACCGGCGCCGCATCGACCGCCGGCGGCCCGTCGAGGTTGTCGCCGCAGGCGGCGAGCAAGGCGAGGCCGATCGTCGCGACGCGCACCGCCTCAGTCTACTCCACGGGCGGCGGCCAGGAACGCTCGCATCCGGGCCGGGTCCTTGTGCCCGGGCGCCGATTCGACGCCCGAGGCGACATCGACGGCGAACGGCTGGACCTGGGCGATGGCGGCGGCGACGTTGTCGGCGGTCAGCCCGCCGGCGAGCACCACCCGGTGACCGGCGGCGACCGCGGCGGTGGCCAGCGCCCAGTCGAAGCGCGCTCCGGATCCACCGCGGCCCGGGCTGGGCGCGTCGAGCACGTGCGCAGCGGCCGGCCACGCCGACAGCCCGGCGACAGTGGCCGCATCGCGGACCGCGTGCGCCTTCCACACCACGAGGCCCGCCGTGGTGAGCGCGGCCACCAGCTCGGGAGGCTCGTCGCCGTGGAGCTGCACCGCATCGAGCGCCAGCGCGACGGCCGCTGCGATGATCACGTCCGCGGGCTGATCGACGAACAGCCCGACCAGGCGAACCCCGGACGCGGCCGCGCGCGCGGCATCGGCCAGCGGGCATGCCGCCGCCACCGTCACGTGGCGCTTCGAGCCGGGCCAGAAGTTGAGGCCGAGGTAGTCGGCGCCGGCGCCGGCTGCCAGCGCGGCGTCGTCGGTCCGCGTGATGCCGCAGATCTTGACCGCGACGCTCACGCCACCGCGCTCCCTCCAGCTCGCAGCAGGCGCAGCTGGTCGCCGGGCGATGGCGCCCGCATCAGCGTCTCGCCGACCAGGATGGCGTCGGCGCCGGCGGCGGCCAGCGCGGCCACGTCGGCCGGCGTGCGGATGCCGCTCTCGGCGACCAGCACGGTCCCGGCCGGCATCCCCGGCGCCAGCCGGGCGGTCAGCGCGAGGTCCATCTGGAACGTGCGCAGGTCGCGGTGGTTGACGCCGATCAGCCGCGCGCCAGCGCGCACCGCGCGCTCGGCCTCGGCCTGGTCGTGGATCTCGACCAGCGCGTCCATGCCGAGCCCGGCCGCGGCAGCGTGCAGGTCGCGCAACTCGGCGTCATCGAGCGCGGCGACGATGAGCAGCACGGCGTCGGCACCGGCGGCGCGCGCCTCGGCGACCTGGTAGGCGTCGATGATGAAGTCCTTACGTAAGAGCGGGATCTCGACCGCCGCCCTGGTCGCCGACAGGAACGCCAGATCACCGTCGAAGAAGCGGCGGTCGGTGAGCATCGAGATGGCGGCCGCGCCGGCGGCCTCGTAGCACCGGGCCACCGCGACCGGATCGACGCCGGGCGCGATCGGGCCCGCCGACGGCGAGGCCCGCTTGACCTCGGCCAGCACGCGGACCGGCAACCGCGCCGCGCCGGCGGGCCGGGCCAGCGCGGCGGCCAGGCTGCGCGCCGGCGGCACCTGGCGGGCGGCGGCCTCGACGACGGCCAGCGGCCGCGCGGCGCGCGCCCGCTCGACCTCCTCGCGCTTGGCGTCGAGGATCTGGCCCAGGATGCCGCCCGGGGTCAGCGTCATGGTGCCCCACGGCCGGCGGCCGTGGCCGCGGCCTGGCTGGCGGCGATCCAGCGCTCCAGGGTGGCCACGGCGCGACCGTCATCGATCGTCGCCGCCGCCATCGTCGCGCCGTCGGCAGGGTCGGCGGCCAGGCCGATCGCGACCAACGCCAGGCCGGCGGTCATGCACGCGGCGTGGCGCACCGCCCGGCTGGGTGCGGCCGGATCGCCAGCGTCGTCGCCGGCCAGCACCCGCCGGAAGACGACGGCGTTGAAGGCGGCGTCGCCGCCCGCGAGCTCGCCTGGGTCGCTGTCGGGCAGCCCGAACCAGGCCGGGGTGACCGCGTGCTCGCGCACGGCACCGCCGTCCCACTCCGCGATCCAGGTCGCGCCCCGGACCGCGATCTCGTCGAGACCCGCGCTGCCGCCGCTGCCGTGGACGACGTAGGCGCGTCGCGCGCCCAGCTGTCCGAGCGCGCCGGCCACCGGCGCGCACCAGCGGCGGTCGTAGACGCCGACGACCTGGTGCGCGACCCGCGCCGGGTTGGTCATCGGCCCGAGCAGGTTGAAGATCGTGCGCGTGCCCAGCTCGCGGCGCGGCGCGGCGGCGTGGCGGGTGGCGGCGTGAAACGTGGGCGCGAACGCGAAGCCGATCCCGGCGGCGCGAAGACAGGCCTCGACCGCCGGCGGCGCGGCGTCGATGACGACGCCGAGCTGCTCGAGCACGTCGGCCGAGCCGGCCTGCGACGACAGCGCTCGGTTGCCGTGCTTGGCGACGATGGCCCCGGCCGCCGCCGCGATCACCGCCGCCAGCGTGGAGACGTTGACGGTGCCGGCACCATCGCCGCCGGTGCCGCAGGTGTCGACGGCTCGCGCCGGGTCCGGCACCGCCAGCGGCAGCGCCCGCGCCCGCATGGCGCGCGCCGCACCGGCCAGCTCGTCGACCGTCTCGCCCTTCATGCGCAACCCGATCAGCAGGCCACCGATCTGCGCCGGGCTCGCCGCGCCGTCCATGATCAGCCCGAACACGTGGGCGATCTCGTCGGCGCCGAGGTGGCGGCCGGCGGTGACGCGAGCGATGGCAGCCTTGAGGTCGAGGTCGCCGCCCGGCCCGGCGTCGTGGGTCACGCCGCCGCCTGGGCGCGGCTGGCGCGCAGGAAGTTGGCGAGCATCGCCTTGCCGGCGGTGGTCATGATCGACTCGGGGTGGAACTGCACGCCCTCGACCGGGGTCGCGGTGGCGGCCAGCGCGCGCACCCGGACCCCCATGATCTCGTCGTCCCAGGTCTTGGCGGTGACCTCGAGCGTGTCAGGCACCGAGTCGGGCGCGATCACCAGCGAGTGGTAGCGCGTGGCCTGGAACGGGTTCTCCACGCCGGCGTAGAGCCCGCGCTCGTCGTGGAACACCTTGCTGACCTTGCCGTGCATGACCTGGCGCGCCCGTACGATGCGACCGCCGTAGACCTGGCCGATACACTGGTGGCCGAGACAGACCCCGAGGATCGGCAGCTGACCGCCAAAGCGGCGGATCACGTCCATCGAGATGCCGGCCTCGTTGGGCGTACACGGGCCGGGCGAGATCACGATGCGCGTCGGCGCCAGCGCGGCGACCGCGTCGACGGTGAGCGCGTCGTTGCGCTCGACCCGCACCTGCTCGCCGAGCTCGCCGAAGTACTGGGCCAGGTTCCAGGTGAACGAATCGTAGTTGTCGATGAGGAGCAGCATCTAGGCGCAATGCCGATCGGTTAGTGCCAAGTGATCGAGATGATCCACGATTCCGCTCGTCCTGAGCGAAACGCGAGCGCAAGCGAGCGTGAGTCGAAGGACGTACTCCCTCGAACATGCGCCCTCAGGATTGATCGCATCGTTGCCGCGATGTGACCGCCGGCGAGGGTCACACGCCGCCCACAACTGATCGAGATGATCCAAGACCCGGTCGTCCAGAGCGATGGCCGAGCGCCAGCGAGGCCGAGTCGAAGGACGCACTCCGTC
>CANKMW010000065.1 GCA_947483555.1 Myxococcales bacterium | reverse complement strand
GTGGGACGTCGGCGCTCGTCATGGCCCGTGCGCGATGGGCCGCGGCGGGGCGTGACCCCCTGCAACGGAGAACCCACGATGACTCTCACGGAGACGCTCTCGCTCGACCTCATCCACCTCTTGCGGCCCGTCGTCGCCACGCTGCGCGACCGCCGCGCCAGCCTCGCCGATCAGCTCGAGCGCGCCGCCACGAGCGTGTCGCTGAATGTCGCCGAGGCCGGCGGCCGCGCCGGGCGCGACCGGGTGCGCGTGTTGCGCATCGCCGTCGGCGAGGCCCGCGAGGTCAAGGCGGCGCTCACCGTCGCTGGCGCCTGGGGCTACCTCGATGCGGCCACGCTGGCGCCGGCGCTGCAGGTCGCCGACCGGCTGGGCGGCGTGCTGTTCGGGCTGGTGCGGAAGCTCGGGTAGGCCCGCCGGGCCGCGGGGCCGCCGGGGCCTCGGTTTCGGTTTCGGTTTCGGCGACGGTTTCGGTTTCGGCGACGGTTTCGGTTTCGGCGACGGTTGCGGTTTCGGCGACGGTTGCGGTTTCGGTTTCGGCGACGGTTTCGGTTTCGGCGACGGTTTTCGGCGACGGTTTCGGCGACCGGGGTAGCGAGCGCTGGTACTCAGGAGCGGTAGAGGAGCTCTGGACCATGACCGAGTCAGTGTCGATCGTGACCGCGTCGTTGACCCTGCGCGGTTTCACCCCGGCGGATGCGCGCAAGGTGCTCGCCATGAGCCAGCAAGCTCGTCTGCGCGAGTGGCTCCCCGATCAGGTCTACGCGGACGAACCGGAAGCCTCCCGCGTCCTGCTCCACCTGATCGATCAGTACGGCAACCTGGACGCACCCGTGAAGGCGCCGCTCGTGCTCGGCGTCGGCTTGCGAAGCAGCGGCGAGCTGATCGGTCACGTCGGGCTCAGCCCCGCCGGAGACACGGTCGAGATCGGGTACGCGATCGAGGATGCTCATCAGGGCCGGGGGCTCGCGACCGAGGCCGTGCGGGCGATGACGGACTGGGGGATCCGGACCTTCGCGTTGCCAGGCGTCGACGGGATCGTCGCCAGCGACAACCCCGGCTCGTGCAAGGTGCTCGAGAAGGCCGGCTTCGCGCTTCGCGGCGAGGCGATGCGGTCCTGGCACGGTGTGACCCGGCTCGTGAGGACCTACCGGAGACCGGCGTAGGTACGCCTCGGCTTCGGCCTCGGCCTACTTGAGC
Source organism: Myxococcales bacterium (assembly GCA_947483555.1). Lineage (GTDB taxonomy): Bacteria > Myxococcota_A > Polyangia > Haliangiales > Haliangiaceae > UBA2376. The sequence continues at coordinate 50,372 of CANKMW010000065.1, read as the reverse complement.
TCGTGGCGACGCAGCAGCTGGATGAGATACGGGCGATCCATGTTCGCCAGCCGCGCCGCCGCCGACACGTTGCCGCCGGCGCGTCCGATCAACTCGGTCAGGTACCCGCGCTCGAAGTCGGCGATGGCTGCCGCCTTGGCCTCGCGGTAGCTGGCCAGCACGTCGCCGGGCGACGAGGGCACGGCCATGGCGAGCGGGGGCGGCTCGGCGCCGTCCGGTAGCTCGCCGAGCACGATCGCCGCTTCGACGACGTTGCGCAGCTCGCGCACGTTGCCCGGCCAGCGCTGGCGGCGCAGCGCCTCCATGACGTGGGCGAGCGGATGATCGCCGACCACACCCGAGCCACCCCCGATGCCGGTGAACCGCTCGGCCAGGCTGGCGACCAGGGGCTCGAGATCGTCGAGCCGATCGCGCAGCGGCGGGATCACGATGCGCGCGACGGCGAGGCGGTAGTACAGGTCGGCGCGGAAGCCGCCGCTGTTGACCTCGCCGCGCAGGTCGCGATGGGTGGCGCCGAGCACCCGCACGTCGACGTCGACCGGCTCGGCGCCGCCGACGCGGGTGAAGCGCTGGCGCTCGAGCACCCCCAGCAACACCGGCTGCAGATCGAGCGGTAGCTCGCCGATCTCGTCGAGAAACACGGTGCCGCCGTGGGCGCGCTCGAAGGCGCCGGCGCGGCGCGCGTCGGCGCCGGTGAAGGCGCCCTTCTCGTGGCCGAACAGCTGCGACGCGATCAGGGTCGCGGGCAGCGAGCCACAGTCGACGACCACGAACGGCCCGGCGCGGCGCGGCCCGGTCTCGTGGATGGCGCGCGCCACCACCTCCTTGCCGACCCCGGTCTCGCCCTCGATCAGCACCGACGTCGAGACCGCCGCCAGGCGCCGTGCCAGCGCCACCACGTCGCGCATCGCCGCGCTGTGCGCGATGACGCCGGGCAGCGGTTCGTCGGCGGCCGGGGTCGCGCGCGCACCCGCGTCCTCGACCACCACCGTGGTGGCGCCGAGCTTCACGCGGGTGCCCGGTGGCACCACCGCGCGCTCGACGCGCACCCCGCCCACGAAGGTGCCGTTGCGGCTGCCGAGGTCGATCAGCGCCAGCCCGTCGGCGGCGTGGCGAACCTCGAGGTGGTAGCGGCTGACGGTCGGATCGCCGAGTCGCAGATCGCAGTCGGCGGCGCTGCCGATGGTGACCACGCGACGACCGTCATCGCCGGCGTCGCGCCCGGCATCGGGGCCGGTGTCGACCCGGACCGCGACCAAGCGCACCGCGCGCACCGGTCGCGGTTGCAGCGTGGTCGGCCCGCCGTGATCCATGGGCCGCCATCGTAGCCCGTTGCCGGTCGCCCTGCAGCGTCGAGGCCATGGCGAGCGGGTATGATGCGACCGTGCTGACCGAGTTCGTCAACGGCTGGGGCCTCACCGCCTTGATGCTGGTGATCATCACCATCGTCTTCGTCGGTGCCGCGCTCCACCTGCGGTCGGAGCTGCGCTGGGTGCGCGCCATGACCGACCACCTCGGCCTGGACCTCGTCGATCAACAGGCCGCGGCGCGGCAGAGCGGGCTCGAGATCGAGGCCATCCGCGACGAGGCCCACGCGGTGCTGGGCTCCAGCGATGCGGCATGGGCGCAGAAGCAAGTGCGATCCTGGCAGCTGCGGGCGTTCCGCGTCGAACCGGCGCTGGCGTTCTGGGTCGACCTCCTGCGCCAGCTCGGGCTGCTCGGCACGGTGCTCGGCCTCGGGTTATCGCTGGCGGTGAGCGGCGAGGACGCCGGCGCCCTGCTCGGACCGCTCGCCCTGGCGGTGTGGACCACCGTGTTCGGGCTCGCGTTCTCGATCGTCCTGTCGTCGATCTACGGCGTCAAGCTCAACGCCTGGGTCGACGCCTGCGACCGCAACATCGAGGCGTGGGACGGGCGGCGGCGGGCGCGGAGCGCGGCATGAGGCGTCGCGCCGTCCACGCTGGCTCGCTGACGTCGCTGCTCGACGTGCTCTTCATCATCGTGTTCGCCTCGCTGGTGCAGTCGACGGCGCGCGGCGAGGAGCGGCGGGAGTCCGAGTCGGCCGCGATCGCCGCCCCGGCGATGCCGGGCCCGCCGCCCACGTTCGCCGCGCTGCGCCAGGCGGCGGTGGCCGCGGCGGTGCAGCACGTGGAGACCGCGCCGCTCGTGGTGGTGCGGGTCGCCGCCGATGGCACGCTGGCCGAGCTCGAGTGGGCCGGCGAACGGCGGGCGGTGGGCGTGCCGCTGCTCGAGCGGGTCGTCGATCGCGACGTCGGCGTGGCCTACCTCGGTGATCGCGCCCCGGCCCTGCGGGTGTGCGGGGTCGTGGCCCGCGAGCTCCGCAGCGTCGAACTCGCCGGATACGTCGTGGTGATCGCACCGGCGTCGGCGCTCGTCGAGCTGTCGGTGGCGCTGGTGGCCGGGCTGCGTCGCGACCTGACGCGGTGCCAGACCGAACAGCGGGCGATGGCGGTGATCGTGGAGCCGCAAGCGATCGCACCGGCGGCGCCGCGCCCGGTGGTGCCGGCGCCGCCGGCGGGCGGTGGGTCGTGAGGACGCGCTCCGCCGCCGAGCGGCTGCAGCGCCGCAGCCGGATCCGCCGGCTGCTGTTGTGGGCGGCGGCGATCACCGCGATCGTGATCGCGGTGATGCTCATCCGCTGCGGCGGCGGCTTCGGCTTCGGCACCGGTGGTGGCCTCGGGCTCGGCGCCGGCAAGGGCCGCGGGCTGGGCTCGAACGTCGGCACCGGGTCTGGCACCCGCCGCGCGCGGGCACCGCAGCCGTGCGCGGTTCGAGTCGACGCGGCCGGGATCACCGTCGACGGACGTTCGGCCACGGTGCCCGACGTGGTCACGGCGTGCCGCGCCGCCGGTGGCGCCGAGGTCGTCGTGGTCGGTGACGCCCGCCTCGGCACCTGGGAGGCGTTGCGCGTCGCGCTCGACACGGCCGCGATCGCCACCCACGTCCGCGGCGCCGGCGAGCTGCCGGCGGACGGCGGTCCGGCGCTCGCGGGCGACGCCGGACCTTGACGGCGGCGCGGGCCGCGCCGCGCGCCGCCCCCTGGTGGCGGCCACCTACAGGGACCCCCGGCGACGTGTTGGCGGGCCCCAACAGCCGCGATGACGCAACGCCGCTGAACCCGGTCGAGGTCGGGTCCTTTGTGGGTGGCCCGCGGGTTGCTCCGTGGGCGGCGCATGAACGCTCCTCTCCTTCCCTGTGTCGCGATCGCGCTCGCCGCGGTCGGCTGCTTCGCGGGCGTCGCACCGCCCGGCGGCGATGACGACGGCGCCTGGTCGATCGCCGACGCCATCGAGTACCGCGAGCTCGATGATCACCCGGGCTGCACGACCGGCGGCCTGGACTACGCGGCGGCGGCGATCCCTGGCTACGACTGCGCCGCGAAGGCGTACCCGTTCCCGGCCGGAACCCGCGAGGACGAGGACGCGCCGATCGTGCTGCTCGTGCACGGCAACTCCGATGGGCCCGAGGCGTGGGAGCGCTTCGAGGATGGGGCGCCGATGCTGGCCGAGCGTCTGGCGGCGCGCGGGGTGCGGGTCTACGCGCTCGACCTGCGCATCGATCGCGTCGACGACCCCCAGAACAACAACGACACCGAGAACGCGGCCCGCAACGTCGACCACGGCTGGGCGGTGCCGCTGGCGCAGCATCTGATCGAGGCCGTGCTGGCCGCCGAGCCTGACCGCCAGCTGTCGCTGGTCGGATTCTCGCTCGGCGTGACCACCCTCCGCGACGCCCTGCGCCGCATCCACGCCGCCGGTGACGTGAACGTGTGGCCGCGGCTCGACGACGTGGTGCTGCTGGCCGGCGCCAACCACGGCGTGTCGTCGTTCGCGCGGCTGTGCGGCAAGAACCCGACCATGCGCGGTCGCGTCGCCTGCCAGATGGGGGCCCGCGACAACTTCTCGCCCACCGACTTCAGCCTCGCGCTCAACGGTCCCGACCATGCGTACGAGGCCCCATGCGCCGACGGTGCGACCGCGTACGGCGACGCCGACTGCGCCGGCCACCGGGTCGTCTACACGACCGTGGTGATGCGCGACATCGACAACGGCTCGTATCAGGACGAGTTCGTCTCGGAGGCGTCGACCGCGCTCGAGGGTGCCGACAACCGCAACCTCGAGCTCACCGACGTCGACGACAGCGGCTACTTCTTCGGCGGCCTGCTCAAGAACCACTACGGCGCCTCGCGGTCGGCGGCGGCCCTCGAGCTCGTCGACGCGGTGATCCCGTGACCGCCACCACCACCACGCTCGTCGTGCTGCTGTCGCTCGCCAGTGGCGCGCGGCTCGCGACCGCCGACGACCCGGCACCCGCAGCCGTCGTCCGGCCCGATCCGACCCGGGTCGCCGCCGCCGCGACGAGCAGCGGGCCGACCGTCGACGCCGCGGTGGCTCCCGACGACACCGACCCGGGCACCGACCCGCTGGTGACCGACGGCAAGCCGTGGATCCGACCGTTCGCCGCGGTGGTCGGCGGACTCGAGATCGAGGCGCTGGTCAACCGGCCCGGCGACCAGCGCGAGGGCCGCGCGGTCACGCTGGCGCTGTCGCGCTTCGGGCTGCGCGCCGGCGTCGCACCCGGCATCTACCTCGAGAGCGAGTTCGAGGCCAACGCCGGCCCCCATGGCGCCAGCGCGTGGGAGGGCCAGGCCGCGATGAGCGTGCGCAACCAGCTGGTCCGCGTCGAGCGCGGCCGCTACCGCGTCGACGCCGGCCGCATCACCGACCCGGCCAGCCTCGACTTCGTGTCCAATCACGTCCTCGATCAGCTGCTCACCGACGGCTACACCCGCGGCTCGCTGCTGGCCAGCGGCTTCAATCGCGGCAACGGCGTGCTCGGCCAGGTCGAGTTGATCCCGGGTGGCCGACTCGGCCTGACCGTCAACGCCGCCAACCCGGTGAGCACGACGTCGAGCCTGGTGGTCGGCGGCACCTTTCCGCCCTTCGCGCGCTTCTACTTCGCGCCCTACCAGTACGTCGGCCGCGATGCCGCCAACTTCCCGGCCGACGAGTACCACTTCGTGATGGTCACGCCGTCGGTCTCGATCGACCGCGAGCGATTCGCGGTCCATGCCGCGCTGCAGATGTTCCAGGTCAACACCAACACCTCGCGCCGCGACGATCAGAACATCGATGGCTACAACGCGCGCGCCACCGCGATGGCGCGCTTCCTCGATCGGCGGCTGCGGGCCTTCGCCAGCGCGTCGATGGTCCAGAACGAGGTCGTCGATCCCGACGACGGCACCCGCCTGTCAGGCGAGATCTACACCGGCACCAGCGTCGGCGGCGGCCTCGACGTCGACGCCCCCCGCGTCGGCGGACGGCGGGCCGGCGCCGGCGTGCAGGTCTCGCTGGTGCGCGACCGCCAGGGTGCGCGCGCGCTCGCCGATCAGCTGTTCGTCAACGTCGGCACCACCTACTGGCTCGCCGAGACCACGGCGATCGGGGCCCGCTTCGCCGTGTATCGCCGCTGCGAGGATCTCGACGGCGACGGCTGCGCCGTCGACGGCGAACGCAGCTTCTTCATGACCCTCCGCACCCAGATCTGAGGCCGACCATGCGCACCACCCTCCTGGCCATGGCGATCGCGACGATCGCCATCACCCCGCCCGCCACCGCGGGCACCCTCGAGCAGGTCACCAGCTTCGGCTCCAACCCGGGCGCGCTCACGATGTGGCGCTACCGGCCGACCACGCCGGCGCCCGCCGCGCCCCTGGTGCTCTTCATGCACGGCTGCAGCCAGACCCACTCCGACGCCGCGCTGGTGGGATGGACCCAGCTCGCCGACCAGTACGGCTTCTACCTGGTGTTCCCCGAGCAGGCCACGGGCAACAACCCGATCCGCTGCTTCAACTGGGCGGGCGAGTACGGCGACCCGGCCAACCTGGTGCGCGGTCAGGGCGAGAACCTGTCGCTCAAGCAGATGGTCGACAAGATGAAGACCGACCATGACATCGATCCGGCGCGGGTCTACGTGGCCGGCTTCTCCGCCGGCGCCGCGTTCGCCAGCGTCATGCTGGCCACCTGGCCCGACGTGTTCGCCGCCGGTGCGGTCATGGCCGGCATCCCCTACCGCTGCGCCACCACCGTCAACGGGGCCTACAACTGCCAGGCGCTCGCCAGCCACGCCGAGCTGAAAAAGACGCCGGCCGAGTGGGGTGACCTGGTGCGCAACGCCTACCCGGGCTACAGCGGCGCCCGACCGCGGGTCGCCATCTTCCACGGCAGCAGCGACGCCATCGTCAGCCCCGACAACCAGATCGAGCTGGTCGAGCAGTGGACCAACGTGCTCGGCGCCGACCAGACCGCCGACGAGACCGCGACCATCGCCGGTCACGAGCGAGCGCGCCACAAGGTCGGGGCCGCGACCGTCGTCGAATCGTGGCGGGTCGCCGCCATGGGCCACGCGGTGAGCATGGGCGCCGATCCCGACCGCGCCTGCCCACCGACCGGCGGCACGTACATCGAGAACCGCGGCATGTGTGCTGCATATCGCGCCGCCTTGTTCTTCGGCATCACCGGCGGCACGGTCGAACCGCCGTCCGATGGCGGCATGCCCGACGCCGGCACCGGGCCCGACGCCGGCCCCGGACCCGACGGCGGCACCGTTCCCGGTGCGCCGACGGTGACGATCACGGCGCCCGGCGACGGCGACGAGGTCGACGGCAGCGTGACCATCGCCGCCGACGCCTCGGCCGGCGACGGCGTCGCCCGGGTCGAGTTCAAGGTCGACGGCGTGCTCAAGGGCTCCGACGGCAGCGCCCCGTACAGCTATCGCTGGCCGACCGCCAACGCCGCCGCCGGCGCCCACACCATCGAGGCCATCGTCTACGACCGCTGGGAGGTGTCGGCGTCAGATTCGATCGACGTGATGGTCGGCGACGGCGATGGCAACCCCGACGATCCGACCCGGGTCGATCCGATCCCGTGCGGCTGCAGCGGCGGCGGCGCGGCGAGCGCGACCGGCCTCGGTGGGTTGGTCGCGCTGCTGGTCGGCTTCGTGCGGCGACGGCGCGTGCCGGGGAGCCCGTCGTGAAGGAGCCGGCGTGGTGGAAGGAGCCGTCGCGCGGCCAGTGGATGGCCTTCACCGCGGCCTGGCTGGGCTGGGTGCTCGACGCCTTCGACTTCACGATCTACCTCATCGTCGCACCCGAGATCGCGAAGGAGTTCGGCGTCAGCCAGACCGCGGTCATGGGATCCTTGACGCTGACGTTGCTGCTCCGGTTCGGCGGCGGGGTCGCCGCCGGCGCGATGGCCGATCGGTGGGGCCGCAAGCTGCCGCTGATGCTGTCGCTGGTGTGGTTCGCCGTCTTCGATGGTCTGGTGGCGCTGGCGCCCAGCTTCGCGTGGGTGATCATCCTGCGGACGCTGTTCGGCTTCGGCATGGGCGCCGAGTGGACCGCGGGCTCGACGCTGGCCATGGAGAGCTGGCCGGCGCGCAGCAAGGGCCTGGCGTCCGGGATCTTGCAGGGCAGCTGGGCGATCGGCTTCCTGCTCGCAGCGCTGGCGTCGGCGGTGGTGGTGCCGGCGTTCGGCTGGCGGGCGCTGTTCGTGGTCGCGGTCGCGCCGGCGCTGCTGGCGCTGCCGATCCGCTGGCTGGTGCCCGAGAGCCACCCGCGCAAGGACGCCCGCTTGCCGCTGGCACCGCTGGCGCCGGTGATGGGCAAGCTGGTGTCGGCGTCGCTCCTGATGGCGCTCGGCTTCGGCGTCTACTACGCCCTGACCAGCGGCTACGCGCTCATGCTGGCCGGCGATCACGGGCTCGGCCCCTCGCAGCGCTGGAGCCTGATGGCGGTGTTCAACATCGGCATGCTGTGCGGCGCGGTGGCCACCGGCTGGGCGGCGACCACCTACGGCGTGCGGGCGGTGATCGCCGTGCCCGCGCTCCTGGCGCTGCCGATCTTGCCGCTGTACGTCGGCGCGGTGCCGGGCGGGCTCGGCGTGGGCGCGTTCCTCGCCGGCGCGCTCGGCGTCGGCTTCACCGGCGTGGTGCCGCTGGTGCTGACCGATCTGTTCCCGGCCGCGGTGCGCGCGCGCGCGGTCGGCATCGCGTACCACGCCGGCGCCATGGTGGCGGCGTTCGTGGCGCCCGGCATCCCGGCGCTGGCCGAGGCCAGCGGCTGGACCATGGGCAGCGCGATCGTCGTCGTCGCCGGCGGGTTCCTGGCCGTGCTCGCAACCGCGGTGCTGGTCGGCGGGCGGGCGGTGGTTCAGAACCAGCCGGCCAGCGCCACGCCGGCGTGATCGGGCGCCAGGGTCGGGCCGATGACGACCCGGGCCGCCTCAGGCGCGGAGCCGCCACGCACGGCGAGGACGACCGCGACCACCGCGGTCGCCGCCGCGGCGCCGAAGGCGAGGTTGGCGACCAGCGCGTGACGCTCGCCGCGCCGGCGCACCGTCTCGAGCTCGGCGAAGGTGTGCGTGATGCTGTCGGCGCGCAGCCGATCGAACTCGTCCTGGGCCACGCCGGCGCGCCATGCGAAGCCGCCGCCGGTGGCTGTCAACGCGACCGCGCCCGCGGCCCACGGGTGCCAGCGGGCGTAGAGCGGCAGGTCGCCGGCGGCGAAACCGCCGCGCCTGGTTGCCAGCGCCGGTGGGATTGGCCGCACCAGGAGCTCGTTGTCGTGCTCGTCGAGCGCGGCGGCCACCAGCGCCGTCCCGGCCGCGGGCGAAGGCAACGTCATCGGCGCACCGGGCAGACCTTGCTGGGTGACGCCGCTGCCGTCGGTGGAGCGGATCCGCACCGCACGCACCATGCCGATCACATCGCCGTCGATCGCGATCGTGACGGTGCCGTTGGCGCTGTCGGTGACGGTGAGCGCGAGCGAGCGGCCGGCGAGCTCGGCGCGGGCGGCATCGAGCGGCGCGCGGAGCTTGGGCGAGGCCCCGGCGGGCAAGCGTCCGGCGGGGACCAGGGCCAGCCAGCGCGCGAACCAGCGCTGCGCCGAGGTCGGCTCGTCGAGGCCGCCGGCGAGCTCGCCGGCGGTGCGGTAGAGTTCGACGAGCTGGATAGGCGAGGCGCGGCCGAGGGCGAGGGCCGCGTCGACGGCTGCCAGCGCGTCGCGATAGCGCAGCGCGGCTCGTTCGCCGCGCACCCGCGCGATCGCGTCGGCGACCGCGGCGTCGTCGGCGTGGGCGGACGACAGGAGCAGCGCGACGCCGAGGATCGCCGTCGCGGTGAGGCGGAGCGTCACCATCGCCCTCACCATCGCAGGTTCCTCGGCGGCGCGCTGCGGCCCGCGGGCACGGTGACCGAGAAGGTGCGGGCGCGGCCATCTTCGAGCACCGCGCGGACACGATGCTTGCCGGCGGCGAGCGGCTTGTCGATGTAAGGCGTGATGCCGACTCGCTTGCCGTCGATGTACAGCTCGGCCCACGGTGTCGAGTCGATGCTGATGGTGCCCGGGCCGCGGCCGTGCCCCGGGCCCGAAACCGGAGCCGAAACCGGAGCCGAAACCGGAGCCGAAACCGGAGCCGAAACCGGAGCCGAAACCGAAACCGCGGCCGCATCCGCAGCTCCCTCCCCGCTCACCCGCGACGCACCGTCTCCCCGCCCGACGATCCACACCAGCGTCACGACGGTCGCCAGCCCGAGCCCGCCGGCGACCAGCCAGGGCGTGCGTGACCGTGGGGCCCGAGCCCACGGCGTCGTCGGCAGCGCGTCGGGCCGCGCCGGCACCGTGGGAATACCGACCGGCGGCGACGCCACCGCCACACCACGGACCCGGTCGCGCTGAGCCGCGATGGTGTCGGCGCAGCGGTTGGCGATGGCGCGGGCGAGGTCGGTGGGACGCGCCGGGCCACCCAGCGACACCATGGCGGCGTCGACCTCGTCGCGCAGCGCGGCGGCGGAGGCCGGGCGGCGGCGAGGATCGCGGGACAGGACCCGATCGAGCAGGTCGGCGAGCGCGGCCGGCACGCCGATGGCGTCGACGCGGGCGATCGGCTCATCGAGCACGGCGGCCGCGGTCAGGCTCGCCGACGCGCGCGCGAACAGCGGCCGCCCGCACAGCCCCTCCCAGCCCAGGATGCCGACGCAGAACAGATCGGCCCGCCGATCGATCGCGCCGCCGGCGAGCTGCTCGGGCGCCATGTACGCGAGCTTGCCTTTGACCACGCCCTGCTCGGTGACCGCGGTGGCGCCCCGCACCTTGGCGACCCCGAAGTCGAGCAGCTTGACCACGCCGTCGGTGGTGACGAAGACGTTGCCCGGCGACACGTCGCGGTGGACGACCCCGAGCGGCGCACCGTCGTCGCCGCACAGCTCGTGCGCGTGGTGCAGGCCATCGCAGACCTGGATCAGGATGCCCGCAACCAGGCGGACGTGCTCGACATCGAGCGGCTCGGGCGGCGCCAGCAGCTCGGTCGCCGCCACGCCTTCGAGGTAGGGCATGGCGAGGTAGTGGTCGTCGCCGTGCTCCTCGAGATCGTAGACCTCGCACACGTTGGGGTGAGTCAGCCGCGCCGCCAGCCGGGCCTCGTCGAAGAACATGTCGCGGTAGGTCGCGGTGGCGCCGAGCTCGGGGCGCAGGCGCTTGAGCACCACCAGACGCGCGAAGCCGGCGGCGCCCGAGCGCCGGGCCAGGAACAGCTCGCCCATGCCACCGGTGGCGAGCGGCGCCACCACCTCGTAGCGCCCGATCGAATGCGGAGCGATCTTGGACATCACGTCGACGAGCACGCGCTGGTACGCTCGGCGCGCCGAGTCTACACCGTGCGCCCCTGGATCCATACGCTGGTCGCCGCCCTCGCGGCGACCGGTTGCAGCTTCGACGCCGATTACGGCGGTACCAGCCTGCGCTGCCCGCCGGCGTCGCCGCGCTGTCCTGACGGCTACGCGTGCGTGAACCAGGTTTGCACCGCCGGCGGCGCCGACGCCGACGCCGCGCCGGGCGACGGCCTCGGTCCCGACGCCGGCGTGTGCGAGCTGGCGGCCATGGCACCCCCCAACGACGGCTGCGGCGCCGCGATCGACCTGACCGCCGCAGCGCTCGCGCCGGGCGGCACCATCGCGTACGGCAACACGACCGGCTACACCAGCGACCTCACCCCGTCGACCTTGCCGGGCTGCACCGAGTCGCCCGAGCCCGGCGCGGATGCGATCTACCGCCTGACGCTCGCCGCCGCCGACTCGCTCGTGGTGACGCTGTCGCCGCAGGCCTGGATCGGCCACGTCTACGTGATCAACGCGTGCAACGCCACCGCCAGCTGCATTGGCGGCGGCGCCGCGTTCGCGCAGGTCACCGAGACGATCGCGACCGCCGGCACCTACTACGTGGTCGTCGATGCGCCGACCGCCGGCGCGGCAGGATGCTTCTCGCTGGCGGTGACGGTCACGCGCTGAGCAGCCGAGGAATGGCGGACCGCGACCACGCGTTGCAGCAACCCATGCGAGCCATGCTCCTGATCTGGCTGTTGCTGGCGGCGGCGTCGTGCAGGGGGCGGAAGGCCGAAGCCGTCGTCGTAGCCGAAACCGTCGCCGATGCCGATGCCGATGCCGTAGCCGAAACCGAAACCGTCGCCGAAGCCGAAACCGATGCCGGGCTCGGAGCTCGGATCGATGTCGCCGGGCTGACCGATCTGCCCAGCTGCATCGTCGTCCGCGCGCCGGACGGGACGACCCGGCAATCCGACGACGTCGGGTGTGCCCGCCGGCTTCGACCGGCATCGACCTTCAAGATCCCCACCGCCCTCATCGGCGCCGACGTCGGCCTGCTCGACGGTCCGGATACGGTGATGACCTACGACGCCACCGCCTACCCGCACCAGTCACACTGGCCCGACGGCTGGGATCGCGACCTGCCGCTGCGCGAGGCGATGCGGATCTCGGCGGTGCCACTGTTCCGCCGCCTGGCGACGCAGATCGGCGCGCCGCGCATGCAGACGCACCTCGACGCCCTCGGCTACGGCAACCGCACGATGACCGGCGGCCTCGACCGCTTCTGGCTCGAAGGCGGTGGGCTGGCCATCTCCGCGGTCGAGCAGGTCGACTTCCTGTCGCGCCTGCTCGCCGGCACGTTGCCGGTCTCGGCGCGCGCGCAGGAGATCGTCCGCGCCGCGCTGCCCACCGAGGCGGGGGCCGCCACCACCCTGCACTGGAAGACCGGCACCGCCCGGGAGGGCAAGGCGCCCTGGACCGCGTGGCTGGTCGGATGGGTCGAACGCGCTGACGGCGCGCACGTGTTCGCGTGCTGGCTCGAGGATCCCGGCGACTTCGATGCCGTGCGCTCTCATCGCATGGCGTTCTGCAAGGGTGCGCTGGCGCGACTCGGGCTGTTCACCGCGCCCGACGACTGACCCCGCGGTGTATCGTGCGACGATGGCACCTGCGCGGCTGGCTACCTCGATCGCGCTTCTGCTCGCCGCGTGCGGCGGGCCGTCGGCGCCGGCGACGCGACCCGCGCCGCCGCCAGGACCCGCGCCGACGCCAGAACCCGCGCCGACGGCGTCGCCCCCGGCGGCGGCGCCCGTGATCGCTCCCGCGCCAACGCCACCACCGGAGCGGCCGGCGCCCACTTTGGTGACGCTGAGCCTGTCGAGCCCCTACGGTGGGACGGTGGAGTTCGAGCGGGTCGCCGACGTGCCGACGATCCTGGAGGTCCAGGCCTGGGCGTCCAACACCGGGCCGTCGCCCCACGTCGTGTTCGAGCTGCGCGACGGCAGCCTGCACGCGCGCGACCAGGACTCCGGCGACGGGGTCACCTTCGCGCGCCAGCGCTGGGACCTGCCGATCCCGGCCGGCCACGTGGTTGCGACCAGCAGCCAGCTCGGCGCGAGCACGCTGCGCCTGCGGTTCGCGACCGGCACCGAGCTGGCCCTGACGCTGCAGCAGGACGACGACGGCTACCGCTACGAGCTCGAGCTGCGCGCCGACGCGCGCGACGGCGCCGCCGCCACGGTGGTGGCACCGACGGTCGGCCGCCCGCCGCGCTAGAACATCGACCGGGTTGGATCGTCCACGACCCGATTCACACGTCAGTCGACGGCCACGAACGCGGCCAGCTTCCACGCCGCGCCGCGGAGCGCCAGCCGGAGTTGCCAGCCGCCGCGCGACGTCGCGGCCGGGCACACGACGTCGGCGCCATCCGGGGCGCAGCCGGCCGCGATCGATTTCTGCATCTGCGTGAACACGCCGGGATCGGCCTGCCACATCGCCATCGCGCCATCGACGCCGGGCGCCGCGCCGAGGCTCCACACCACGTCGGCGGCGCACTGGGCACGCAGGGCGTCGGCGTCACGCTGCTCGATGGCCAGCACGATCTCCTGCGCCGCCGCCCGCGCCCCATCGGGGATCTCGCCCGCGACCTTGGTCTTCGGGACCTCGACGGCCACGTCCTCGACCACGGTCGGCGCACGCTGCGCAAACTTCTTCAGGCGGCGATGGATCGCCACGGTCAGCGCATCGGTGCGGCCGGCGAGCCAGTGCGGCTTGGCGGCGCCCTTCATGTCGGTGGGCAACGCGTTGCCAGGTTCGAGCTGCGAGGCGGTGCCGATGACGCGCACCCGCCATGGACGGCCGCCGCCGACATGGACGTCGAAGCGGATGAAGGTGACCCGGCGCGCCAGCGACGGGTTGTACCCGAGGCCGGTGTTCGGCGACGCGCCGCCGACGCCCGCGGTCTGATCGCGGGACTGCACGCTCTTGGGATCGTCGGCGCCGGGATCGTTGTACTTGACCTGATGCCAGGCGGTCTTGATCACGCCGATCGACGGATCCTCATCGAGGCGCGGGTACAGGTCGCGCACCGCGGCCACCGCGGCGCTGTAGACGATCGCGAACTCGGCGTCGTAGACCGACGACTTCGCCTCGGCGACCTCTTTCTTGTTCACGCACGCCGCCGACGCGACGGCCAGCGACACGAGGCCGGCGAGGGACATTGCCGCCGCGATGACGCGGCACGACCGGAAATCGTTCATGATGCGTGGCGCCATGGCCCGTCCAGGGAATACCACACGCCGCGGGGCCCCGCCGGCAAGGCCGGTGGACGCGATCGCCCGGCGCCTCGCCGCTCGCTGGCCCGACGCCACCTGCGAGCTGGATCACACCAACGCCTTCGAGTTGCTGTGCGCGACCATCCTCGCCGCCCAGTCGACCGATCGCCTCGTGAACACCGTCACCCCGGCGCTGTTCGCGCACTGGCCCGACGCCCGCGCCCTGGCCGCCGCGCCAGCCGACGAGCTCGAGCGAGCCGTCCACTCGACCGGCTTCTTCCGCATGAAGGCGCGCCATCTGCTCGGCATGGCCCGGGCGCTGGTCGACCGTCATGACGGCGAGGTGCCGGCCGACATGGAGGCGCTGTGCGCGTTGCCGGGCGTGGCCCGCAAGACCGCCAACGTCATCCTGGGGACGGTCTTCAAGAAGGACGAAGGCGTCGTGGTCGACACCCACGTGACGCGGCTGTCGCAACGCCTCGGCCTCACCGGCGAGAGCGATCCGGTGAAGATCGAGCGCGACCTGATGGCGCTCCTGCCGCGCACCGAGTGGCGGCCATTCGCCGATCGGCTGATCTGGCACGGCCGTCGGGTGTGCTTCGCGAAGCAGCCGGTGTGCGGGGTCTGTGATCTGGCGCCGCTGTGCCCGTCGGCAGACATGCCGGGGCGCGACGGCGAGGTGACGAAACCGACGCCGAAACCGACGCCGAAACCGACGCCGAAACCGACGCCGAAACCGACGCCGAAACCGACACCGAAACCGACGCCGAAACCGACGCCGAAACCGACGCCGAAACCGACGCCGAAACCGACGCCGAAACCGACGCCGAAACCGAAATCAACGCGACCATGACTCGCGTGCCGGCGCCCCACCCCATCCTCGCCGTCGCCGCCATCATCTTCGACGACACCGGTCGCGTCCTGCTCGTCGAGCGCGGTCGGCCGCCTGGCGCCGGCCTGTGGAGCGTGCCCGGCGGCCGCCTCGAGCTCGGCGAGTCGATCGCTGCCGGGGTGGCCCGCGAGGTGCTCGAAGAGACCGGCCTGACCGTCGAGGTCGGCCCACTGGTCGAGGTCGTCGAGCGCGTGACCACCACCACCGACGGCACGTGGCACCACGTCATCCTCGATCACCTCGCGCGCCCAACCGGCGGTACCCTCGCCGCCGGTGACGACGTCCGCGCAGCGCGCTTCGTCACCGACGCCGAGCTGGCGGCGCTGCCGACCACGGACGGCCTGGCCGCCGTGATCGCCCGCGCCCGCACCCTCGCCGCTTGGGCAGCGCCGGATTCACGGTTTCCCGTTGCCAAGCCGACGCCGCCGGGGTAACCGAGCGAGCCGTGCCGCTGCCCGTCGTCGACTCGCGCCCGTGTCCGGATCCGGCCGCTCATGGCGGCGCGCCGAGCCTGCGCAAGGCCGACGTCGCCGCCCGCGACTGGAACGACTGGCGCTGGCAGATGCGCCACATGCTCACCACCGCCGACGAGCTGGCTGCCGTCATCACGCTGTCGCCCGACGAGCGTCACGGCCTGGCCGCGTCACGCCACCTGTTTCGCACCGGACTCACGCCGTACTACGCGAGCCTCATGGATCCCGACGATCCGTCGTGCCCGGTCCGCATGCAGGCCATCCCGCGCGCCGCCGAGCTCGACATCCGCCCCGAGGAGCTGCGCGACCCGCTCGGCGAAGACAGCCACCGCCCGACCTCGTGCGTGGTCCACAAGTACCCCGATCGCGCCCTGTTCCTGGTCGTCGACCGGTGCGCCATCTACTGCCGGCACTGCAACCGCCGCCGCCTGGTCGGCGGCGACGATCCGCCGACCAGCGGCGAGATCGAGGCCGGCCTCGACTACCTGCGCCGCACGCCCCGCATCCGCGACGTGCTCATCTCCGGCGGTGATCCGCTGCTGCTATCGACCGCCAAGCTCGATGACCTGCTCGGCCGGCTGCGCGCCATCCCGCACCTCGAGACCATCCGCATCGGGACCCGTATCCCGGTGGTGTGCCCGATGCGCGTCGACGACGAGCTGGTGGCCGCGCTGCGCAAGCACCACCCGCTGTTCGTCAACACTCACTTCAACCACGCCAAGGAGCTGACGCCGGATGCCCGCGCGGCATGCGAGCGGCTGGTCGACGCCGGCATCCCGGTCGGCAACCAGGCGGTGCTCCTGCGCGGCATCAACTCGTCGGTGCGCTCGTTGCGAACCCTGTTCCGCGGCCTGCTGCGCATGCGGGTCAAGCCCTACTACCTGTTCCAGGGCGACACCGTGATCGGCACCGACCACCTGCGGACCCCGGTAAGCGCGGCGATCGAGCTGTACGGCCAGCTGCGGGGCTGGATGAGCGGCATGGCGATCCCACACCTGGTGATCGACGCGCCCGGAGGCGGCGGCAAGCTGCCGATCGGACCGACCTACATTGTCGAGCGTCGGCCCGACGCGGTCGTGGTGCGCACCTACCGCGGCGCGCTGGTCGAGTACCCCGAGGCCCGCGAGCAGGATTGCACCGTCGCCTACGATCGCGTTTTCTTCGCCGGCGTTCCCGACGACGACGACCGCGAGGGATCCGCCGAGGCCGAGGCCGACCCCGACGACCTCGGCCTGCCGTGACCCCGGAAGCCGCGCGCGATCACGTGGTCGCCGCCGCGCGACGCCACGGCTTCCATCGTGTCGGCATCGTGGCGGTCGAGCCCAGCCGCCGCGCCGAGCTGCACCGCGACTGGCTCGCCGCCGGCTACCATGGCGAGATGGCGTACCTGGCGACGCCCGAGCACGTCGCCGGCCGCGCCGATCCACGCGCGATCTTCGCCGTCGCGCGCACCGTCATCGTCGTGGCGCTGGCCTACGGCAAGAACGCACCGCCGCCGCCGCCCGACGGCGTGCGCGGCCTGATCGCGCGCTACGCCCGCGGCACCGACTACCACATGGTCGTGCGCGACCGCCTGCAGCTGGTCGCCGCGGAGCTGGCCGCAGCGCTGGGTCGAGCGGTGGCGTCGCGGGTCTGCGTCGACTCGGCGCCGCTCGCCGAGCGCGAGCTGGCCGAGCGTGCCGGCATCGGGTTCGCGGCCAAGAACACGATGGTGATCGCGCCCGGGCTCGGCTCGTACGTCGTGCTCGGCGAGCTGCTGGTCGACGTCGAGCTGGCCACCACCGCGGCGCCGACTCGCGACAAGGGCTGCGGCCAGTGCCGGTCCTGCCTCGACGCCTGCCCGACCGGCGCGTTCGTCGACGCCTACGTGCTCGATGCCCGCCGCTGCATCTCGTACCTGACCATCGAGCACGACGGCGCCATCCCGCTCGAGCTGCGCCCCAGGCTGGGCGCGATGATCTTCGGCTGTGACATCTGCCAGGAGGTGTGCCCGTACAACGCCGCGGCCCCCGACCGCCACCCGCCGGCCGCCGAGCTGACCGCCCGCGACACCGATCACGCGTATCCGGACCTGATCGCGCTCGCCGCCGCCGGCGCCAACCAGCTGCGCCAGTTCGTCAAGCGCAGCGCGCTGCGGCGCGTCGACCGCCGCCGCCTGCTGCGCAACGTCGCGGTCGCGCTCGGCAACAGCGGCGAGCCCCGCGCGGCGCCGGCGGCGATCGCGCTGCTCGCTCACCCCGAGGCCCTGGTGCGCGGCCACGCCGCGTGGGCGCTGGGCGAGCTGGCCACCAGCGGCGCCGTCGACGCGATCACCGCCGCCGCCGCGCTCGATCGTGCCGCCGCCGCCGAGGTCGATGACGAGGTCAAGGCCGAGCTCGCCGCCGCTGCCGCGCGCGTCGTCAGTCTCCGAGGGTGAGCACGTACGCCGACACCGCCACGATCTGCGCCTCGGTGAGCGCGCCGGTGAACGCCGGCATGCGCCCGTTCGCCGAGCCGCGCCGGACCTGGGCATCGATCAGCGCGCGGCTGCGGCGGGCGCGAAACTCGGCACCGGTCAGATCACGCACGCCGAGCTGATCGACCATCTGCGGCGGCGGCTTGCCGGTGGCGCCGTGGCAGGTGGCGCACGCGGCCGCGAACACCGTCGCGCCGTCGGTGCTGCCGCCGGCCACCGTGCGATCGCAACCGGTGGCAGCGACCGCGACGACCGCGACGACAACCCCGACCATCGCGATCGCGATCCGCCGCACCCGGCTCAGGTCAACAGGTTGGGCGCCGGGATGTTGTCACCGCCGACCACCGGCCCCACCGGCACGTAGGGCGGCGCGAAACTCGGGATCGGCCCCTTGCCCATCACCAGCATCACCATCTGCGACGGCAGCCAGATCATGAACGCCGCCGCCACCACCGTCGCGATGGCGTCGTGGAGCGCCTCGTACTGCTTGGTGGGGTCCTTGTCCTTGAGCCCACCGTCGAGCGCGCTGCCCATCTCCGACTTCATCGTCGACGGCGACGCCATCGCCGCCATCTGCCCCGACGGGCATGCGATGAGCGGGGTCGGCACGTTGGGCATCGGTGGTGCCATCGGACCGGGGAAGGCCGCGAACGCCGGATACCAGGGCAGGCCCGGCACCGTCACCATCCCCTGCCAGTCCTTGAAGCACTTCGAGACGCCCTTGGCGACCGCGTCGCGGTGCTTGGCCATGTTGCCGCTGAACGACGCCACCATGGGCGCGTTCTTGATGTCGCTCTCGAGCTCCGGACCGTCGAGGCAGCCGGGGGCGCCGATCGCCGACACCGACATGATCTTGAGGTCCTTGAACTGCGCCTTCAGCTTCCACATGTTGTGGGCGAAGCCGATGGCGTCGAGCATCGAATCGTGAAAATCCTTGAAGTTCTTGCCGACCTCGTCGCACGACGTCTGGTGCACCTTGTTCGGGTTCGACGGCATGAACATCGGCGGGATGAGCTTGGGGATGGCGGCCTTTTCCTCGGGCTTGAGGCAGTCGCCATAGTGCTTGGCGCCCGGATCACCGCTCGGATCCTTCCACTTCGCGGGCAGCTTGAGCCCGTGGCTCAGGAACACCGCGTGGCCAGCCGGCTTGATCATCGTCCAGGGGGGCATCGAGATCTCCTCTACTCTCGTCAGCTGCGGGTCAGCCGCCGGTCATGACGTTGGCCGAGCCATCGATCAGCTGACCGGTCCCGCCGCAGTGCTTGTCGGAATCACCGAGCCGGTGGGCGGCCTTCTTGTTGATGAAGACCGTCCCGCTCCCCTTGGTCGCCTCCCACATGTTGGTGTTGCAACAGGCGGCGTGCATGCCCTTGTCGTCGACCCGCAGCGCCGGCCGGCTGTTCACGTTGACGTCCGGCGATCCGATGATCGCCGGGCCAACGGCCGGGTGTGGACACGCCGGACATCCGTGGGCGCAGGCTGGGACCTGCGACTTGTCACCCAGTCTTCCTTGTGGCGGCATACGTGCTCTGTGAGCTTATACGGAAGCGCGCGACCGGAGCTTCCCCGGGGTCACAACTTGCGAGCCCGAAGATAGTGGACTCGATAGGTTACGGCGCTGCGGGCGTCGCGGCGCAGCACCCAGGGCAGCTGGTCCTCGTCCTCGATGTCGTAGGCGCCCGAAAGCCCATCACCTTCGCGCAGCCGGCGCGTGAGGTCGGCCGCCGGATCGCCGCCGCCCAGGCGGGCGTCCTCGGCCATGATCCCGCTCTGCCACGCGTACGGCGACGACAGGATGATCTCCCCGCCCGGCGCGCACAGGGCATCGACGACCGACAGCAGCTGGCGCGGGTTGCTCACCGAGTCGACCACGTTGAGCGCCACGACCCGGTCGAACCAGCCGTGGATGAGCGGCGGATCGAGCGCATCGGCGCATGCCAGCACCACGCGATCCGCGGCCAGCGCGCGATCGCCGGCGGCGACCGTCGCGGTCGCGTAGTGGCGACCGACGACGCGCCGCCCGTAGCTGACCTGCTCGCCGGCCAGCAGCCGGCGCGCGCGGCGCAGGGCCCCGAACTGGAGGTCGATGCCGACCACCCGATCGGCGCCGGCGGCCAGCTCCGCGAGCACGCGCCCGACGCTACAACCGAGCTCGACCGCGAGGCCGACCCGCGCGTCGCGGCGGGCGGCGATCTTCGCGACCACGGCCGCGGCCCCGAACCCGGCGCCCGGCCCGTCCGGCGGCGGCTGGGCGCGATCACCCCAGTGGGCGTCGAGGTAGATCGAGAGATGCTCGAGGAGCCGCGGGTAGGGCGCGTCGTCGGGGCCACCGTGGACGAGCAACGCCGCCACCTCGGGAGCCAGGTCGCGCTCGAGCACAGTCGCCGCCTCGTTGCGGAGGAAGCCATCGGGATCGGCCAGCACGATCGGCACCCCGTCGACGATCGGATAGCGCCGCCCGCACTCGCAGACCAGCAGGTCGCCCGCCACCTCGAGCGACTGGACGTCGATCCGATACGAGTCCAGCACGGGGGTCCGAGTCCGACAGCCGGGGCACACCAGCACGGGATCCATGGCCGGAGTATCGCTAGAATGGCAGCGTCGTGGATGTCTTCGGGATCGCCGTGCAGGCGGGCGGCGAGTTTCTTCGCGCCGCCGCCATCGACGCCGCCCACGAGCTGGGCGTCTTCGAGCGGCTGGCGCGCGGCGCCGCCACCGTCGACGAACTGGGCGACGCCGCCGGCGTCGGCCGCGGTCGCCGCCGGCTGCGCGCGCTGCTCGACGTGCTGGCCGCGATCGCCGCGATCACGCGCCCCGAGCCCGGCGTGGCTCGCTTCACCGCGGCATCGGTGACCCCACCGCGCCCGGTGGTCGCTCGCGGCGGCTGGGGGCTGATGGCCGACGTGATCCGGACCGATCGCCCGCTGCGCCCCGAGGGTGGCGAGGTCGAGCGCCGCTTCCATCGCCACCTGGCACAGGCCGGGGCCGCGCCGGCGCGCGAGCTGGCGCCGCTGCTGGGCGGCCGATCGCTGGTCGATCTCGGCGGCGGGGCCGGGGCGTACACGGCGGCGTACCTCGACGCGTTCCCCGCCGCCACCGCGACGCTGGTCGACTTCGACGACGTGCTCGCGCTCGCCGCCGAGCACCTGCGCCGCTTCGGCGACCGCGTGCGCCTGGTGGGCGGCGACGCCCGGATCGCGCCGACCGGCGATGGCCACGACGCGGTCCTGCTGTGCAACCTGCTCCACCTCCACGGGCCCTCGATCTGCGCCGGCCTGTGCGCGGCCGCGGCGCGCGCGGTCGCCCCTGGTGGCGTCGTGGTCATCAAGGACCTGCGGGTCGACGACGACCGCGGCGGGCCGCTCGCGGGCCTGCTGTTCGCGCTCAACATGGCGATCTACACCGGCGACGGCGACGTCTACGACACCTCGCGCCTGCGCGGCTGGCTGGAGCAGGCCGGCCTGATCGACGTCGAGGAGCGGCGGCTCGAGTCGGCGCCCGACGCGGTGGTGGTGCTCGCACGGCGGGGAAGCAGCGGCGCCGATCTGGCGTAGACTGGAGTCGGAGTCCTGCTCGTGGCCCGCGTCTTCCTCATCAACCCGCCGTCGCCGGAACCGGTGCGGACCCCGCTCCTTTCGTTCTGCCACCTGGCGGCCGCGCTGCGCTCCGCTGGCCACGAGGTCGCGGTGTACGACGCCTCGACGCCGCACGCGCCGCGCGATCACGACACCATCGCCGCCCGCGCCGCCGCCTTCGCCCCCGACCTGGTCGGCCTGCATCTCAAGACCCTGCACGTGCAGCCCGCGTACGCGCTGGCGGACGCGCTGGCCGAGCGCTTCACGCTGGTCGCCGGCGGGCCGCACGCGACCATCGTGCCCGACGAGCCGTTCGGCCACGGCTTTCGCTGGGTCATCCGCGGCGAAGGTGAGGACGCGCTGGTCGAGCTCGCCGAGGTGGTCGACGGCCGCCGCGGCGCCGCCGACGTCGCCGGCCTGTCGTGGCTCGACCGCGGCATGGTTCGCCACAATCCGATCCGACCGTTCCTCATGGACCTCGACCGCCTGGCGCCCCCGCTGTCGGCGCTCGATCTGTTCGATCCGTCCTGGTACGAGCCCCGGGTACCCGGCGTCGGGCTGGCGCCGGCCGGGATCCTGTCGAGCCGCGGCTGCCCGCAGGCGTGCACGTTCTGCTCCAACGACGTCACCGGGCGCCGCTTCCGCTACCGCAGCGCCGCCTCGGTGGCGAGCGAGGTCGCGCTGCTGCGCAGCCAGCACGGCCTGAGTGCGTTCTCGTTCTTCGACGATTCGTTCGCCGTCGGGCGGCGCCGCGTCCACGAGCTGTGCGAGGCGATCATCGCCATCGGCGAGCCGGTGGGGTGGACCTGCACCGCCCACCCGGCGCACCTCGATCGCGACGTGCTCGCCGCCATGAAGCGGGCCGGATGTGGCGGCGTCGACATCGGGATGGAGAGCGCCGACCCGGGCATGTTGCTGCGCATCGGCAAGGGGGTCACCGTCGAGCGCGTCCTCGACGTGCTGTCGTGGTGCGCCGACCTTGGCATCCACACGGTCGTGAACCTCATGTTCGGCTGGCCGGACGAGACCGACGCCGAGCTCGACGCCACCATGGCGTTCCTCGACAGCGCCGCCTCGATCGCGGGCGGCTTCAACGCTCGCGGCGTCGTGGTCCCGTACCCGGGCACCCAGGTCTACGACCGCAACCACGAGCGCTTCGACTTCACCGGCTGGTGGATCCGCGAGGCGCCGCTCGAGTACCTCCCGTTCCCGACCAGCTGGAACGAAGCCGAGATCGTGCGCGCCTACGGTGACGACCCGGCCCTCGATCGGAACTTCTTCAAGCACCCGCCGCACCGCGTCGCTCGCATGCGCGACGCGCTGGCGCTGAAGGCGTCGCTGACGATGGCGATCAGCCACCGCCGCATGGCCGCCTGGTCCGCCGGCCCGCCAGCATCGCAAGGCGCCGCCCCGATCGGCGTCCCCGCCGCCGGCGCGCGCTAGCGAGCGTCACCGGGTCCCGGCTGATGCTACCTTCAGCGCCATGACTCGCGTGCTGGTATTGCTCGTCCTGGCGATGACGTTCGGGTTCGGCTGCGGTGGCGCCCAGGTGCCCACGCACAGCGGGTACAAGGGCAAGAAGCCCCGGCCGTGGGACAAGCCCAAGGTCCTCAAGCTCGAGAAGAACGCGGCCAAGGCCGACGTCGACCTCGACTACGCCCGCTTCAAGCGCGCCCGATGGCTGGCGGTCGATCTGTCCGGACCGGGCACGCTCGAGGTCCAGATCGAGGTCACCCCGGGCAGCGGTGGCGGTGGCGGTGGTGAGGACGACGGCGAGGGCGAGGGCGAGGAACAGGACATGGACGTCGGCTTCGAGATCCTCGACGGCACGTCGTGGAACGTGCTCGCCAGGAGCAACCTCGAGGCCGACGACGCCCACGAGCTCAAGAAGCAGCATCGGCTCACCGAGCTTCCCGAGGGCCGCTACTTCATCCACCTCTACCTGCAGGGCCGCCTCGACAGCGCCGATATCGACGTCAAGGTCAGCTTCGCCCGCGGCGAGCTGGCCTGGAAGTCGGACTTTCCAAACCAGGTCGCCTTCGTCGACTCCCTGGCCGCCATCCCGCCGATCGACGACGCGCCCGCGCCGGTGGTGGCCAAGAAGCGGACCGGGGTCACCCGCGTCACGACCGACAAGGTCAAGGACAAGGACAAGGACAAGGACACCGGCGGCGGCGGCGGCGGCGCGGTCATGGCCGAGATCAGCGACATCCAGACCGACGCGTCGGGCGGCACCAAGATCACCATCGCCGGCGGCACCGGCGACGGCCTGGAGAATGGCCTCAGCGGTTCGGTGAAGGGGGTCCGCAACTCCAGCTTCCGGCTCAGCGGCTGCGGCCCGTCGACGTGCCGGGCGCTCGTCAAGGCGCCGGCCGAGGACGTCCGCGGCGCCGCCGGGGTGATCATCAAGCTCAAGTGAACGCTCACGTGACGGTGGCCGCCGCCGCGCCGCCGTCGTGGTAGTTTTCGAGGATGATGCGCGCCGTGACGGGATCGTCGTCGTGCCTGCTGGTGCTGGGTTTCCTCGTCGGGTGCGGTGGCACGCAGGTGCCCGCCCACGGCGGCTACAAGGGCAAGAAGCCGCGGCCGTGGGAGAAGGCCAAGGTCCTCAAGCTCGAGAAGAACGCCGCCAAGGCTGACCTCGACCTCGACTACGCCCGCTACAAGCGCGCGAAGTGGCTGGCCGTGGATCTCCCGGGTTCCGGAACCCTCGACGTCCAGATCGAGGTGACGCCCGGCAGCGGCGGCGGTGGCGGCGGCGGCGACGAGGAGGGCGAGGGCGAGGGCGAGCTCGACATGGACGTCGCGCTCGAGATTCTCGACGGCACGTCGTGGAACGTGCTCGCCAAGAGCGACCTCGAGGCCGACGACGCCCACGAGCTCAAGAAGCAGCGCACGCTCAAGGAGCTGCCCGAGGGCCGCTACCTGATCCACGTGTATCTGCAGGGTCGCCTCGACTCCGCCGACGTTGACCTCAAGGTCGGGTTCGCGCGTGGTGAGGTGGCGTGGAAGTCGGACTTCCCCAACCAGGTCGCCTTCGTCGATTCGCTGGCCGCGATCCCGCCCCTCGATGACGCGCCCGAGGACAAGAAGCCGCCCCGGCCACCAAGCGGGCCACGCCCGCCGCGCCCGCCGCGCCCGCCGACCACCCCCGACCCGCCGGCCGGCGGCGGCGGTGGATCGATCATGGCCGAGATCAGCGATATCCAGCCCGACGGATCGGGCACCAAGATCACCATCGCCGGCGGAACCTCGGATGGTCTCGAGAACGGCCTCAAGGGCTCGGTCAAGGGGGTGCGCAACTCCGGGTTCACCCTCACCGGATGTGGGCCGTCGACCTGCCGGGCGGTGGTCAAGGCCGCTGCCGAAGACGTCCGCGGCGCCGGCGGCGTCCTGATCAGACTGAAGTGACGACCATCGAGCGGAAGTATCCGACGCCGGGCCTTGCACCGACGGAGGGTTCGCCGCAAGATCCCGTCATGGTTCGGGTTCCGACGCTCCGCCGGGGGAGGTCGGCCGCTCTACGCGGCGCGTCCACCGGTGTCTTCCCTTGGGCGCTCGCCGCCACGCTGTTGGCCGGGTTCGCGCTCGCGGGTTGCCCCAAGAACATCAAACAGGACGCCAAGACCGGCGAGGACGGCAAGTCCGACGGCGCCATCGAGGTCACCCTGGCCAACAACGAAGGGATGGCGCGCGGCGTCGTCACCTATCCAGGCGGCGATCGCGTCGACTGGAAGACCTTCGAGTTGCCCAAGGACCAGGTCGGTACCATGACCGTCAAGCTGGTCTGGACGCCGCCGCGGCCGGGGCTCGACCTGTCGTTCGCCGTCCTCAACCAGTGGAACCACGTGGTCGCCGAGACCAAGCCGCTCCCCAAGCGTTCCAAGAAACGCCAGAAGGAGCTGACGATCGAGAACGCGAAGGGGAAGTACTTCCTGCAGGTCTACGCGCAGAAGCGCGGCGACGCCGGCAAGTACACCGTCACCGTGCAGTTCGCGACCTCGGTGCCGGTCGATACCTTCGACTGGCTCAAGGAGTCGATCGCCGATCCGCCCAAGCTGGCGGCGGTCCCGGCGCCACCGGTCGAGTGCACCCCGACGTCGTTCGACAAGAAGAACCCGGCCTGCGCGTCGATCTGCCCGGCGCCGGCCGACCCGGCGTGGCCAGCGTGCGCCGGCGTGTGCCCGACCCCGCCCGATCCGGAGATCCCGTCGTGCCTCGAGTCGATGCCGTGCCCGAACCCGGCCGATCGCAAGTTCAAGAAGTGCAAGTCGGTTGACTTCCCGCCCTGCAAGGCCGCGATGCCGGTCGAGGACAAGAAGAAGAACCCCAACTGCGACCGGTTCTGTCCGCCCGACGTGATCGCCGAGGTCACCAACGAGGTGCCTGACGGCGACAACACCACGATCACGATCAACGCCGGCAAGAGCGACGGCGTCGACAAGGGCTGGACCGGCGAGCTCCTCGACGAAAACGACACCCCGATCCGGGGCTCGAAGTTCACCGTCTCGGTGGCGACCAACCCGGCCTCGGTGGCCAAGGTGAAGGTCGCCGCGTCGGCCATTCCCGAGGGTGCACGCGTGCGCATGAAGGCGCCCTGCGTGAACCGGTAGCTGCAAGGACGCCGTCGCACGTGCAAGATCCCTTCATCGGTAAGGTATTCGACGGCCGCTACGAGATCCTGGCTCGTATCGGCGAAGGCGGCATGGGGGTGGTCTACAAGGCGCGCCAGGTCTCGATCGACCGCGTGATCGCGATCAAGGTCCTCAACCCGCAGATGGCGTCGGATCCGAGCTGGGTGCAGCGCTTCAGCAACGAGGCGCGCGCCTGCTCGCGGCTTCAGCACCCCAACACGATCCGCATGTTCGACTTCGGGCAGGGGCAGGACGGCCGCTACTTCCTGTCGATGGAGTTCCTCGAGGGCCAGGTCCTGCGCGGCGCGATCTCGCAGGGACCGATGGCGCCCAGCCGGGTCGCCAAGATCCTCATTCAATGCTGTGCCTCGCTCGCCGAGGCCCATGCCATCGGCATCATCCATCGCGACATCAAGCCCGACAACGTGTTCCTGCTCAACATGGCGGGCTCACCCGACTTCGTGAAGCTGCTCGACTTCTCGGTCGCCAAGCTCCTGCAGGACAACGACCGCATGAAGACCCAGGCCGGCGTGGTGTTCGGAACCCCGCAGTACATGTCGCCCGAGCAGGGCCGCGGCCTGCCCCTCGACGCGCGCAGCGATCTGTACGCCCTCGGCGTGCTCGGCTACGAGATGCTCGCCGGCAAGGTGCCGTTCAATGACGACAACCCCATGACGGTGCTGCAGATGCACCTGCGCAGCGAGGTTCCGCCGCTGCCGCCGCACCTGCCGGCCAACCTCACCGCCATCGTCAAGCGTGCGCTCGAGAAGGATCCCGCCCGCCGCTACGCGTCGGCCGGCGACATGATGCAGCACTGCCAGCAGGTGTTCGCCGAGCTCAACCAGGGCGGCGGCAGCATCGGCGGTGGCGGCGTCCCGAGGACGATGATCGCGCAGGGGCCGGCGATGGGACCGATGGGGCATCCCGCGCCGCCGGGCATGGGCCCTCCACCTGCGATAGGGCCCCCGCCGGGCGCGCCACCGTACCAGCAGGCGGGATCGGCTCAGAAGACGATGATGGCCGGGATGCCAGGAGGGTTTCCGCCGCCGCAACAGGGTCCGCCGCAACAAGGCGGCGGTGGCGGCCCTGGACCGCCGCCACCGGGCGGCTACGTCGCCGCCGGAGCCGCGCAGAAGACGATGATGGCCATGTCTCCGCTGGCCGCCGGTGGCCTGCCGCAAGCGCCGGGTGGAATGCCGCCGATGGGCGGACCACCGCCGCCGATGGGTGGGCAGCACGGCGGTATGGCGCCCGGGCTGGGCATGCCACCAGGGCTGGGCATGCCTCCAGGGCACGGGCCCCAGCACGGCCATGGGCCGCCCGGCCACGGAATGCCCGGCCACGGAATGCCCGGCCACGGAATGCCCGGCCAGGGGATGCCCGGCCAGGGGATGCCGCCGGGCGCGCCGCAGAAGACGATGATGCTCCAGGACAGCGAAGGCGTGGTCTCGGTCGCCCAGCGCGGCGGCCCGGGACTGCCGATGGCTGGCGAGGCGCCGGCGGGCGCCTCGCCGACGTTCTGGATCGTGAGCATCCTGGTCGGCGTCGCCACCGGTGCGCTGGCCTACATCGTGGTCCTCCAGCTCTAGAAACCCGGGAACCCGAGTGTCGACCGACGACGATCACGACGCCCGACCGCCGCGCACCAACGACCTGCGCGCGAAAGATCTGCTGACGCGCCCACGCGCCGAGGTCGAGGCGGACCTCGATCCGGCGACGCTGGCCGAGCTGTCGAGCTGGTTCGACCGCCCCAACGCGGCGCTCATCGAAGACCAGGCCACGACGGCGGCGATTGAGGACGCGGAGACGACGGCATTCCAGGAGGCGCAGCAACGGCGCGCGAAGGCCTGCGCGGCCGCCGATCCGGCGTTCGTGCGCCACATCGAGCGTCACGAGACGGCGCGGCCGCTGCCGGTCGCGCGGCCACCGATCCGCGTCGTCATCGACGAGACCATCGTGCTCCCCCTGGTCCGCCACCAGCTCGAGCGACAGTCTGCCGAAGAGCCGATCTCCGACGAGCGGTCCTACGATCTGCCCGCCGACCTCAACGACATCCTCGCCAAGCACAACGCGCCGCAGGCGCTGCTCCGCGACCTCTACCGTCCGATCACCGACTTCGAGCTCCGCCTGGAGAGTCCGTTCGACGACCTGCCCGACCTCGATCCGCTGAAAGAGTCGCGAGAGATCATGCGCGCGCGGATCGCGATCGAGTGGGCCGAGCCGTTGTTTCCGCAGGGGGTCGAGGCGCGGGCGGTCGGCCGCCGCCTCATGCGCGCGCCGTGGTCCGAGCACCTGGCGGTCGTCCAGGCGCTCGTGAAGGCGCGCCAGGGCTAGGGAAGGATCCAGCCGTGGCCCCCGTACTACCGATGCATCTCATGCGCTCCGCGAGGACGACGTGACGCAGGCCGACGAACCACGGGTGGTGGCCATCGACCAGTTCGTGCTCCGCGGAGTCGGTCGTACCGATGTAGGCGTCCAGCGTACCCAGAACGAGGACGCGATGTACTTCGACGACTTCCTCGGGGTGTACATCGTGTGTGACGGCATGGGCGGCCACGCGTCGGGGCAGGTCGCATCCGATCTGGCGATCCGCACCATCGTCCACTCGCTCAAGACCAACGATCCCGCTCCGGCGCCCGGCCAGGACCCGCTGGTCGCCGCCATGAAGGCCGCCAACGTGGCCGTCTTTCAGCGCGCCCAGATCGATCCCAGCTGTCACGGCATGGGCACCACCGCGGTCGGCTTTCGCGTCGACGGTCCGACGCTCCACATCGGCCACTGCGGCGACTCGCGAGGCTACCTGCTGCGCCAGGGTCAGTTCCATCCGCTCACCCGCGACCACTCGCTGCGCAACCTGTACCAGGATCGCCCCGACCTGATCGGCCAGCTCGGTCCGGCGACCTCCAACGTGATCATCCGTGCCGTCGGCCTCGACGCCGCCGTCGAGATCGAGCACAACACGCTGCCGATGGAGCACGGCGACGTCTACCTGCTGTGCTGTGATGGGCTGTCGGATCTGGTCGACGACTGGATGGTCCGCGAGATCATGACCGCCGGCGACCCGCTCGAGGTCACGGCCGAGAACCTGGTCCGCGCCGCCAACAACAACGGCGGCTCCGACAACATCACCGTCGTGCTCGCCCAGGCGTTCCTCGACACGCTGTGGGCCCCGGCGGCGGCGCAATACCCCTACCGCCAGCAAGCGTACTGACGTCAGGTTCGCGCCAGCGTGGCCGCACGCTTGAGGGCGGCCACCGAGTCGGCGTAGCGGCCGAGCTTGGCGTAGACCCGGGCCAGCCCCGACGCCGCGCGGGCCTCGAACCCGGGCTGCTCGCCAGCCAGGCGGAAGGCTTCCTCGGCGCCGAAGAAGTCGCCGCCCAGCGTGAGCACGTCGCCGAGCGTCGCCTGCATCGCCGCCGCCGACACCGGCGACGAGCGCGCGAGCCCCGATCGCAACACGCCGGCGGCCCGGGGGCAGTCGCCGAATCGGGCCAGCGCGACCGCGAACGCGACCCGCGCGTTGCCGAAGGTCGGCAGCAGATCGAGCGCCGCTTGCAGCTGCTCGACGGCGCCCTGGACGTCACCGATGCCAAGCGCCGTCATGCCGCGATCGTAGTAGCGGCGCGCGACGTGGCTCATCAGTCGAGCTCCAGGAGGCTGAACCGCGCCGAGGCGTCGTCGCCCCCGCTCTCGGACTTGTCCGACGGCGTCGCGGCGGGCGCGGCGGGCGCGGCGGGCGCGGCGGGCGCGGCGTCGCCGGACGGCTGGCCGCGGACCGACAGCCCGCGCGCCGGTGGCGGGGCCGCGGCGCGCTCGGTCACGGTCGTGCTCGGCGCCATCGGGGCGACCGGCGCGGCGGGCGCCGGCCGCTGCTGGAGCGTGGTCTCGACGACGCGAACGCCGGCCGCCGGTCGTGGCAGCTCGGCCGCGGTGGCTGCGGCTCGCCCCGGGATCAAGGCGTGCATCGCACCCCCGACGCGGACCGAGACCTGCTCGCCGTCGACCGCAAACAAGGCCAGCTCGGGCAGATCGAGGCGGGTCTGCAGGGCGGTGATGAGTTGCGGGAAGCTCAGCCGGTTCAGATCCGCGACCGTCTCGGCCTGGTGGATCAGCATCGGCGGTGGCCCGTCGACCACGTACTCCTTGATCAGGAACGTCAGCATCTCGAGCAGGGCATCGCGATCGCTATCGCCGAGCGCGTCACGGACGCCGGTGGTGATGTCTCGGAGGTCGGGACGAGTGGGCACGGGATTGGCCTCAGATCTGCGCGTCGTCGAGATCGACGCCATGGGTGAGACAGCCGACCATGCGCGCGCCGCGCAGGTCGGCCGAGGACAGATTGACACCGCGCAGGTCGCAACGAAACAGCAGCGCCTCGCGCAGCGAGGCGCCGTACAGGTTGGCGCGCCGGAAGTCGACCTCGAACAGCGCCGCGCCCGTGAAGTCGGCGCGTGACAGCGACACCGTCGAGCTTTCGTAGCCGTCGAAGACCACCTTGGTCAGCACCGCGCGCCGGAAGTCGGCGCCGTAGAGCTCGGAAGCGAGGAACGTGGTGCCCTGCAGGCGCGCCCCGCTGAACCCGGCCTTGCCAAGCCGCACCGGCCCCAGGTTGCACCGCAACACCTGGGCGCGCGACAGATCGATCTGCGTGAGGTCCGAGTCGACGGCCTTGACCCGGTTCCACAGGCCGCCGCACCAGCGCGAGCGGCGCAGGTCGCACTGGCGCAGATCAGCGTGCTCGAGCCGAGCGTCCTCGCCGTCGGCGTCCTGCAGGTCGACGCGCTCGAGGACGACGCTGTCGAGATCGACCGCCCGCATCAGCAGGCCGGGCGCGGCGAAGCCTTGAATCGTGCGTCCGGCCAGCTCGTCGTCGGCAACCAGCCGTTCGAGTTGTCGCCGTGACTGCACCACGCCAGCGTCGGCACCGGTCTCGCTCATGCGGCCTTCGAGCCTACCTCAATTGGCGCCGGCTTGCCGGTCCGCGGTCACGGGCGGCGCATTGTCGGGCCCGAGCGCTGCACCAGCACCCGCACCGTCTCGCCCAGCATGTCGATCACCCGCTGGGTGACCTCGGCCTCGAGCTTGGCGTTCTGCTTGGCCTGCCCGGCGCCGCCGTCGCCCCCACCACCGCCGGCGCTGGCCCCGCCCCCACCCTGCTGAACCTGCATCTCCGCCTGCTCCGCCTCCTCGGCCTCGGCCTCGTGCTCCTCGGTCGCCAGCTCCATGTCGACGCCACGCCCGGAGCGGTGGACGCCCCGCTCGGCCTGGGCCACGTGGGTCAGCTCGTGGGCGAGCAGCGCCTGTCCGGACGCCGACGACATCGGCCGATCCGTGGTGCCACCCATGAGGATCATGCCGGTGCCGCCGATGGTGACGGCGTCGGCGTTGCGCTGCTTGTTGAACTCCTCGGCGAACTCGCCGCTGTAGACGCGGACGTGACCGAGGTCGACGCCCAGCTTCTGCTCGTAGCGGGCGCGCAGCGAGGCGTCGAGCGCCTCGCCCTTGCCGGCGCGGGCCGCGACCAGCTTCAGCAGCCGTTCGGGATCCCAGCGCTTGGCGATATCGCGCGCCAGCTCGTCGGAGAGCTGCTCGGGTGCCAGCTCGGCGAGGTCGTCCAGCTCGGTATCGTCGGAGGCGGCCACGGGTCAGTCCATTATACGGGACTACTCGCTGCTGCCTTCCCCTGGATTGCCGTCCCCGGCCCAGGTCGAGACGTAACCCTCGGATTGTTCGTAGTATTCGCCGGTCTTCTGCTGGTCGATCACCGCTCCACCGAGCGCCTGCTCGAGGAACTTGGTCTCGTCGAGGCAGCTGCCGCCCTTCACGCCCTTGACGGTGAAGGTGACCTCGCCGTTGGGCGCGATGACGATCTCGATGTCTTGTTTGCGCATGTCGGCTCCTGCTCGCCTACTCGCTGACCCACTTGCGAACCACGAGGCGGATCGAACCGTCCTCCTCGTTGACCTCTTCCTCGAGCGCCCAGCCCTTGTCCTCGCAGGCCATCTTCACGTTGTGATACTGGTAGCGCTGCGACAGCTGGTCCTTGAACGCGGCCTCGGAGACGCCCTTGGTCGTCTCCACGCCCCACCAGTCGGCGACCAGGTCGTAGGTGCCGTGCTCGTTGGCGATCACGCCGATGTCGTACTGGCCCATGTCGACCTTGATCGCGGCCTTGAGGGTGTCGCCGCGGTAACCGCGCACGGTCACCTGCTGGTTCTCCTCGGCGGCCTGGAACTCGAGGGTCAGGTCAGCCAGGGCGGCCTTGATCGCCGCCAGGTTGGTCATCTTCAGCTCGCATTTGGTGAAGTGCGACATGGGCTTCCTTTCACAGCTCCAGCTTGCGTTCGCCGTCGTCGCCGGTGTTCTCGCCCGCCTTGTCGCCCAGCCCGCCCTTGGCGGCGCCGTACTTGGCCATCCAGCCGCCGGCCGGCGGCTTGGCCTGCTGGCCGCGGCCGCGCGACGACGCCAGGCGGGCGCGACTGCGCGCCCAGTCGCGCATGCTGTCGATCACCTCGCGCATCGTGATCGCCAGCGGCACGATCTCCTTCAGCGTGTTGAGCAGCCCATCGGAGCTCAGGTCGTTGCCGGTGTCGAAGGCGTCGTAGAGCGCGGCGACGATCGATTGCTCGATCTCGGCGCCCGAGTAATCGACGGTGGCGTCGACCAGCTTGTCCATGTCGAACTGGCCCGGGTCGCGCTTCTTCTTGCGGATGTGGATGTCGATGATCGAGCGTCGATCCTCGCGATCGGGCAGATCGCAGAAGAAGATCTCGTCGAAGCGGCCCTTGCGGAGCAGCTCGGGCGGCAGCTGGTGGACGTTGTTGGCGGTCGCGATCACGAACACCGGCGAGGTCTTCTCCTGCAGCCAGGTGATGAACGAGCCGAACACGCGCGAGGTCGTGCCGCCGTCGGTCTGTCCCGACGAGCCGGTGCCCGAGAACCCCTTCTCGAGCTCGTCGATCCACAAGACCGCCGGCGCCACCGCCTCGGCGGTCTTGATCACGGTGCGGATGTTCTCCTCGGAGCTACCGACGATGCCGGCGAAGATCTTGCCGACGTCGAGGCGCAGCAGCGGCATCTGCCACAGCGCGCCCACCGCCTTGGCGGTCAGCGACTTGCCGGTGCCGGGCACGCCGATGAGCAGGATGCCCTTGGGCAACGGCAGCCCGAAGTCACGAGCTCGCGACGAGAAGGCGTTGCGGCGCTTGACCAGCCAGTCCTTCAGCGTGTCGAGCCCACCGACATCCGAGAACTCCTCGCGATGTTCGTAGTACTCGAGCAGGCCGCTCTTGCGGATGATCTGCTTCTTCTCCTCGATGATGGTCTCGAGGTCGAAGGTGTGGGTGCGGACCATCGCCTTGGCGAACACGTTCTCGGCCTCGACCAGCGTGAGCCCGAGCGCCGCCTCGACGACGTGCTCCATGTAGGTCGGATCGCTCTCGACCAGCTGCTGGGTCGCCGGCGGGGCGTTGGGCAGCAGCTTGCGCGCCGCCTGCTCGACCTCGGCGCGGTTGGGCAGGTCCCAGTCGACGATCGCCGAGATCGACTTCTCCAGCTCGGGTGGGAACTTCGACAGCGGCGACAGCACGATCAGGCTCTTCTTGGTCTTGCGCAGGTCGGTCGCGGCATCGCGCAACCGCCGCACCACCGCCGGTTCCTTGAGGAACGGGTGGAAGTCGCGCAGCACGTACAGCGCGCGACCCTCGCCGCGCAGCACGTGGTCGATGGCCTTCATCGGGTCCTTGACGTCGCGCGTGCCCTGGCCGTTGGCGATGGTCTTGAAACCTTCGGTGATCGACCACACCTCGAGCCGCATCTCGCGCTCGACGCACAGTTTCTTGAGTGACTCCTCGACTCGCGTCTCCTCGGGCGAGACCACCCAGATGAGCGAGTAGCGAGCGCGGATGAGATCCTCGATCTCGCCCTTCGAGCTACGGCGTGTGGTGTCGGAGATCATGGAGGTGGTCTTTCGATTCGGTCGATTCGGTCGATTCTCGTCGGTGTTCGAGCGCGATCAGGAACCTTCGGCGAGGTCGCGCAGGCCGCGCAGCGAGCCCTTGGCATCTTCGGCCGAGCCGACCAACGTCTCGACCGCCTCGGTGATGATACGCATGCTATCGGAGTTGCCTCCCCCGGCGGCGGCCAGATTGGGCAGCTCGTCCTTGACCAGGTTCAGGTTGTTGCGCAGTTCCGAGAGGATGTCGTTGATCTGGTCGTAGACCTCGCGGGCGACGCGGGCCATGTCGCCGCTGCCGGCACCGCCGCCGCCACCACCACCACCGCCACCACCGCCACCAGCGCCGCCATCGCCGCCGCCACCGCCACCGGCGGCCGCCGCGTTGGCCGCCGCCGCCTTGGCCCGCTCGGCCTCGCCCTTGGCGGCCTGGACCTCGACCCGCGCCGCGTCGAGCTGGGCCTCGAGCCCCTTGGTGGAGCGCTCGGCGACCTGGGCCCGACCGTCGGCCTCCTTGGCCTTCAACCGGGCGGCCTCGATCTCGGCCTGCAGCGCGCTGACATCGGACGCCGAGGCCCCGGCGGTGGCCTTGTCGGCCTCGGCCAGCTTGCGCTTGAGCTTCTCGATCTCGCGCAGCTGCGCATCACCACCGGTCGACGCCTGATCGCGGGCCCGCGCCGAGTTGAGCGCCTCCTCGGCGGCCTTGTGGCGCGCCACCTCGGACTTGGCGAGCGCCTCGTCGGCGACACCGCGGGCGCTCTCGGCGGCCATCTTGCCGTGCACCGCCTCCTGCAGCTCGACCTCGAGCTGCGCCACCTTGCCCTCGAGCTTGTCGAGATCGCGCGTGTTGCGCTCGTGGTTCTCCTGCAGCCGATCGCGGTCGGCCTCGACCTTGCGATGCTCGACCTTGAGGTCCTTGAGCTCGCCGGTCAGCCGCATCACGGCGTCACCGCCGCCGCCACCGCCGGCGGTCTGCTGCTCGACGAGCATGCGGCTGAGCCGCTTGTTCTCTTCCTCGAGCGCGCCGACGTTGGCCTCGCGGCGGGAGGCGTTGGTCTTGGCCTCGTCGCGCTCGGCCTTGACCTGAGCCAGGTTCTTGAGGCTGCGTTCCTTCTCGGCGCGCAGCTCCTTGATGACCTCTTCTTGCGAGATCAGGCCGACCCGACGCTCCTCGAGCATGCGCTCCTGCTCGTTGATGACCTCGCGCAGGTGCTCGATCTCGGACAGCTGCTCGTTGAGCTTCTTC
This sequence comes from Myxococcales bacterium, assembly GCA_947483555.1. Taxonomy (GTDB): domain Bacteria; phylum Myxococcota_A; class Polyangia; order Haliangiales; family Haliangiaceae; genus UBA2376. The sequence continues at coordinate 15,191 of CANKMW010000065.1, read as the reverse complement.
CAGCCCTCGTCCTTGGTGCGCGACACCTCGGCCAGCTGCCGGCTGAGATCTTCCAGATCGTCCTTGAGCTTGGTGACGTCGTCGTGGGCGCGGCCGAGCTGGCGCTCGCGGGTCGCCATCGACTCCGCCATCTGGGTCATCTCGCCGCGCACGGTCCCGAGCTCGTTGCGGGTCTGCTGGACCTCGTCGCGGAGCTCGTCGGCGACCCGGCCGTGGGCGCCGGCCTGATCCTCGCGGTCCTTGATGGTCGCCCGCTGCTCCTCGATGCGATCGCGGAGCGTGGCGGCCTCGGCGCGGATGCGCTTGCCGTCGGCGACCTCGCGGTCGTGGTTGGCCTGCAGCTCGTCGTACTGCACGCGCTGCCGCTTGATCTCGACGGCCATCTTGGCCATCTGCTCGCGAGTCGCGCCGTCCTGCAGGCCGTCCATGTCGACGACGATCGATGGCTCGGCACCACCGCCGCTGCCCGGCATGCCCGGTGGCCCACCCATGCCCGGCATGGCCGGTGCGCCGCCGAAGATGCCGCCGCCCGGCATCGGTGGCGCGCCATAGCCGCCGCCGGCCGGCATCCCCGGTGGCCCACCCATGCCCGGCATGGCCGGCGGACCACCCATGCCTGGCATCGCCGGTGGACCTGCGGACGGCATCGCCGGCGGCCCCGGACGAGCCGCGCCCGCGGCGCTGCCGCCGAAGCCGCCGCCGCCGAAGCCGGGCGGCATTCCCGGCGGACCGCCGCCGCCCATCCCGGGCATCGCGGGCGGACCGGCCGCGCCGCCGCCGTGGTGTGGCATCTGCGGCGCGCCGGGCGGACTGCCGTACGGCGTCGGCATGCCGGCCGGCTGGGCGGCGAGCGTGCCGGCGTAGCCGAGCTGGCTCGCCGGGCCGCCACCGCCTTGCGGCAGGCCGGGCACATCGCTGGCATCGATCCGCATCGTGCCGCCCTTCTTGGGCGGCGGCGCGTCCATCGAGCCACCGACCGGCGGACGGGCGTGATGGGGTGGGAACAGCGGGCCGTCCTCGATGTAGCGGATCCACATCGAGCCGCACTGGACGACGTCGTTGTGGTTGAGCATCTGCTTCTGGACGCGGATGTTGTTGACCAGCGTGCCGTTGGCCGAGCCGAGGTCCTCGACCACGAAGCGCGAGTTCTCCATTCGCACCTGCGAATGTCGACGCGACACCATCGCGTCGTCGGTGCGGATCGCGCACTCGAGCCCGCGGCCGACGAACACCGTCTCGGTCGGGGTGAGATCGACGGCGCCGTCGCGCCCTTGGCTATCGCGGAACAGGAGCCGACCGCCCATGGATGACCGAATCGTACCCGAGCCGGCTCCGGCCCGCCATCACACCAGGGCGCCGTGGCCGCTCAGGTCACCGATTTGAACTTCACGACCGTCTTGCCAACCATGATCAGGTCGTTGTCCCACAGCTCCTGCTTGACCGTGAGCTTGTGGTCGTTGACGAACGTGCCGTTGGTGGAGCCGTTGTCCTGGATCCAGAAGCCGTCGGGCAACATCATCACCAGCGTGTGCTCGGTGCTCATGAAGCCATCGTCGATGACCACCTCGCAGGTGCTGCCGGTGCCGATCTTGTTGGTGCCCGGGTGCAGCTTGACGAAGCGATGCTTCTTGGGGCCGGTCATGAAGACCATCCACGCCACCTGCGGGAACACCGAGTCGTCGCCCATGCCGACGAACATCGTCTTCTGCGGCTTGGCCGGTCCCGGCGGCGGACCGGCCGGCGCGGCCACCGAGGGTGGGGGCGGCGGTGGCGGCGGTGGCAGCGGCTTCTTGCGGGTGGCGACCACGACGCCGACCACGGCCACCGCGCCGCCGCCGACCAGCAGCCAGATCCACCACGACGAGCCGCCGCCCGGCATGCTCCAGGTCGGCGTCATCGTCACCGGCGTGGCGGTGGTGTCCTGGCCATCGATGCGCAGCATCAACGGGTGGTCCTTGCCGTCCCAGCTGAAGCCGGCCTTGAGCTTGGCGTCGAAGCCGGGGAAGGTGACGTAATAGCGATCATCGAGCAACGAGGTGAAACCGCTCGCGGCGCCGCCGAGGCTGCCGGCCGAGGTCAGCTTCTGGGCCTGACCGCCGACGAGGATCTTGAGATCGGCGATGGCCTGGTCCTTGATCTTGCGCCACTCGCCATCGGCGATCGCGAAGGCGTCCTCGAGCAGCGGATCGGTGACCTCCTCGCCGGTCTTGGGGTTGACCGTGATCGGCGGAGGCACCGGCGACCCCAGCGGCGGCAGATCGATCTGCAGCGCGGCCGCGAACGCGATGATCTGCTTGTCGGCCAGCACCTTCTGCAGCTCGCGCATCGGGCCCGACGGCGACCGCGAGCCGGCGCCGTCGATGCCATCGCCGAGGATGAACAGCGCCTTGCGCGGGGTCGACAGCTTGTCGAGCTCGGCGATCGCGCGCTTGACCGCGCCGGCGAGGTCGCGATCGGCCTTGGCGGCGCCGGGATCCTTGGGCCCGAGCTTGACGGCGGCCAGATCGGCCAGCGGCCCGGCGGCCTGGCGAACCTCGATGTCGCCGCGGTACATGAGGACCAGGCCCTGGGAACCGGGCGGACCGGCGGTGGCCAGCGCGCCCAGGGTGCCTTCGAGCGCGCCGACCAGCTCCTTGCGGCCGGTCAGCCAGGTCGGGTCGCCGAACACCAGCACCGCGATGCCGACCGGTTCCGGGCCCTGCGCGTAGGGGGTCACCTTGCTGGCCTTGAGCCCGGCCAGCTTGCCGTCGGTCTGCCGGAGCACGAACGCCTCGGGGGCCATCGCGGTGCCACCGATCACCGTCACCGTGACGGTGGGTGGCGGATGTTTGTCCTTGTCGGTCGGCTCGCCGGCCTTGGTCTCGAAGCGAAGCTCGGGGGCGGCGGCGGCGACACCGGCGGTGGCCACGACGAGGCACGCGACCCCGATCCGCGTGAAGGTGAGCATGGTGGGCTGCATATTACTCTCGACGGAACACGAGCTCGCTGTTGCCGACACGGATCACGTCACCGCCGGCCAGGAGCTTCTTGGGCATGCGGTGACCGTTGACGTAGACGCCGTTGGTCGAGCCGAAATCGGCCAGCTCGTAGCCGCCTTCGACGCGGCGGATGCCGGCATGCTTGCGCGACACCGCCGGGTCGGCCAGCACCACCGTGTTGCCGGCCACCGAGCCGACCGTGGTCACGGCCTCGCGCAGCTCGACGACGTGGCCGGCCAGCGGCCCGAGGATGAACTCGAGGCGCGCCGACGGCGTCCAGCCGCAGAAGTAGCAGCGATCCCATTGCGGCAGCTGGGGCTGGCGGCAATTGCCGCACACCCGGCCGCCACCGCGGCGGCCGCGCCGCACCAGCCACATGACCACCAGCAGCAGGACGATGAAGCCCGCGACCGAACCGACCACGATCCCGACCACGACCGACGTCGACACCGCGGGCCCTCATTCCTCCCTGAAGGCTCGCATGGGCGCGCCTCAGGTGTTGATCGTCTTGAACTTGCAGTCGGTCTTGCCGAACTTGATGACGTCATTGTCGATCAGCTCGTGGCGCTGGATCCGTCGCTCGTTGACGAACGTGCCGTTGGTCGAGCCGCTGTCGATGACCGTGAAGCCGTTGGGGGACATCGCGATCTGCGCGTGATCGGAGCTCATGAAGCCATCGTTGATGATGATGTGGGCGCCATGGGCGTTGCCGACCTTGGTGATGCCGGCGAACAGCTTGAACGTCTGGTACTGCTGAGGCCCGTTGATCGGCACGATCCAGCCGACCACCGGCACGCCATCGCCGCTCGAGATGTTGATGGCCATCGTCTTGTTGGCCTGCGCGGGCGCGGCCTGGATCTGCGGCAGGCCGGCCGGCGCGGCGACCGGCGGCGGTGCCATCACCGGCATCGGCATCGGCATCGGCTCCGGCTTCTTGCGGCCCAGCAGCGCGATCAGGCCGATGAGCACCACCAGGCCGCCCGGGATGGCCAGCCACAGCCACCACAACGAGCCACCCTTGGACTGGCCCCAGACCGGCATCAGGACCACCGACTGGTTCTTCTCGGTGGCCGGCTCGTCGTCCTTGTTGAGCACCAGCTCGTGCTCCTTGCCGTCCCAGTCGAAGCCGGCCTTGAGCTTGGTCTTGGCGTCCATCACCTGACCGGGGAAGATCAGATAGAAGCGGCTGTTGATGGTCAGCACCGCGGCCGAGATCTTGGTGGCGAGGTCGGCGGCGTCCTTGATCTTGAAGTAGTTGCCGTCCCCGCCCTGGCCCAGCGCCTTCATGATGCTGGCGTTCTTCTGCGGATCGTCGCCGGCGATGAAGTCGCTGCCGGCCTCGAGGTGGAAGGCGAAGATGTCGATCTTCTCGTTGTCGAACTGCTTGCGGATCGCCTTGATGTCCTCGACCGACCCGGCGTCGAAGCCATCGGCGATCACGAACAGGACGCGGCGGGTGGCCGACGCCTTCTTGAGCTGCGACAGCCCCTCGCGCAGGCCCTCGGCGAGCTCGCGACTGGTCTTGCCCTTCTGCAGCTCCTGCGGACCCAGCTTCTCGCCGGTGAGCTGGTTGAGCGGGCCCATCGGATAGCGGACGTCGGCGCCGACGCTGTAGACCACCAGCGAGCCCTTCGAGCCGCTGGGGTTGCCCGCCGACGAGATGGTGGTCGGGGTCTCTTCTTCCTTGCCGGCCGGAGCGTCGAGGGCGTTGACGATGACGTCGTAGACGCCCTTGGACACCTTGGTGATGATGCGCACCGCGTTGGGATCGGGCGGCGCGTCGGGGTTGGCCGGCGCCGCCACCTGCACGTACTTGTCGTTGCCGAAGTAGTACTGATGGCCCTCGACCAGGACCACGATGGCGAGCGAGTCGCTCGACTTGTGGAACGGGATCACCGTCGTCGGGGTGACGCCCTTCATCTTCTTCTTCTGGTCGGTATCCTCGAGGCGGAACTTGATCTTGTCCTCCTCCTTGGGAGCCGGCTCGCCGATCACCTTGACCTTGATGTTGGGCGGCGGGTTCTTCACCTTCTCGGTGGGCTCGCCGGGGGTGGTCTCGACGATCACCCACGACGAGACCTGCGCGCGGGCGACGCGCGGCGCCACCACGGCGACCACCGCCAGCACTCCGAGTCCGATCGCGACGCGCCGGGTCATAGGCTCTTGAACCGGCACAGCGCCTGGCCGAACTTGACGAAGTCGTTGTCGACCAGCTCCTGCTTGTCGACCCGCTTGTCGTTGACGTAGGTGCCGTTGGTCGAGCCGAGGTCCTTCAGCATCCACAGCCCGGCCTCGACCTTGATCTCGGCGTGCTTGGACGACATGAACTTGTCCATCAGCACCAGGTTGCAGGTCGCCGGGTCGGTCCCGATCAAGGTCGCCGCGCCGAGCGTGAACAGCTCCCCGCGCTGCGGTCCCTGCAACGGCACCAGCCAGCCGATCACCTGCGAGCCACCCTGCGCCGACGGTCCGCCGCCCTGCACACCCTGGTTGAGCATGAAGGCCATGGTCTTGGGCGCCGGCTTGGCCGCCATCGCCGCGGCTGCCGCCGCCGCACCCGCCGCGGCCTGGGCGCAATGCGGACACTGGAACCACAGCTTGTCCATCTGCTGATCGCACTGCGAACAGAACTTCTTGGCGAACGGCCAGAAGCCACGCGTGACGAGTGGTGGATTCGGGTTGAGGCCCGCGGGTGGAGCCCCGGGGGCTCCTGGTGCTTGCTGCATGGCTCCTTGCGCTCCTTGCGCGGCCTGCTGGCCCTGTTGCTGCATCGCCTGTCCCTGCTTCGCCACGCCACCCGCCATCTGCTGGCCCTGCGCGCCGATGCCTTGCACGCGCTTGGCGTCGACCTTGACGTGCGCGACCTTGCTCTTGGCGCCCACCCACCGGTTCCGGATCTCGCGGAACGGCTTGAAGATCGGATCGAGCTTCTTGAAGAACATGTCGGGCGGCCGATCCTACTTCACTTGGGCTGGTAGACCCAGATGTGGAACATGTTGACGTCGCGGCCGGCGGTCAACGCCAGCTGCTTGATGTTCAGCGTCGAATCGGTGGCCATCTCGCCCGGGATCATCGCCGGCCAGTTGCGCCAGCGGTGGACGCGATCGGTGCCGGCGCAGGCGATCACCCCGATCGACTTGCCGTTGACCTGCATCTCGAGCTCGTAGTCGCCGTAGACGTAGTCCATGCGGCGCAGGATCACCACCGGGCGGCCGGGCGTGATGTTCATGATCTTGAACTCGGCGAAGCCACCGACGTGGGCGCGGCCGGTGCCCTCGATCACCGTGCCGTCGGGGTACTTGAGCTTCTGCCGTGACCGATAGCTGTCCCGCGCTTCCTTGACGTTGAAGGCGTGCTTGGTCTCGGAGTCGGTGTCGAGGATCTTGATCTCGTCGACCAGCACCCAGGTCAGCCCGTCGAGGTCCATCGAGTCCTTGGGGTTGGGCATCACCTTGACGCCCTCCCAGTCCTTGATGTCGGCGGCCTTGGGCGCATCGTCCTTGGGCGCTTCCTTGACGTCGACCAGCATCTTCTCGCCGGCCACCGCCGCGGTCGAGATCTCGTTGAGCTTCGACTGGTAGGCGATCATGTTGTTGAACGCCTCGGTCGTGAACTTCCCCTCGGCGAGCAGGCCGCGGAGGATCTCGACGTGGCGGCGGAACTCGGAGAACTCCTTCTTCTGCGCGATCTGCGGGTGATGGGCGTCGACGTCGAGCGCCATCTCGCCCTCGCTCTCGATGAGCAGGTAGAAGATGTCGAAGATGTTGCGCATGTCGACCATGTTCGAGGCGTCGAGCATGAGCGCGGTGTTGCAACACTGGACGACGTTGTTGGCGCTCAGCACGCCACGACGGCAGTACTCGAGCGCCGAGCGGCGGATCTGCCAGAACACGTTCTGCAGTCGCAGGCGCTGGGCCGGTGCCATGAACGAGCCGGCGCGGCCGGCGCGCGGCACGAACCGCAGATCGATCTCGTTGGCGCGCGGATCGGCGGCGTCGCGGGCGTCGCGGATGCGGTTGGCGCCCTTCTCGAGGTAGATGCGGCCCAGCTCGACCTCGCGGGTGATGTCGGGCTCGGTCTGCGACACCTCGACCTTGAAGGTCTCGAGGACCCGGCGGTGGCCCTTGTACTCGAGGTTCTCCTTGTAGGCGATGAAGTCGGTCATCTCCTCGTAGAAGCGCAGCACGATGTAGACCGTCTGCGGGAGCCGGAACTCCTCGGGGTTGATGTTCTTGATCTGGGCATCGAACACCAGCATGTCGTGGCCGCTGGCGTCGACCGCGTAGCCGGGCTGGATCTCGACCGACAGATCGCCGCGGGCGCGGGCCCCGACCCGCAGATCGCCACCGTGACCGAACGCCACTCCAGGGGAGTGGAACATCCGGTTGTGAACCATGCGTTTGTCGATGTGATATTTCTCGGCCTCGTTCCAGTCCTTCTCGGTGGTGAGGAACCCCTTGAAGAAGTTGATGCGCTTGAAACCGTTCTGTTCGCTCATATCTAGTCTTCTCCGGGGATCGCAGCCACGACCTCGGCACCGATACCGATGCCAGAACGCATGCCGATGGCGAAGAACTCGCGGAGCTCGGTGTCGCCTTGCTCCTCGAGGAACCGCAGGTAGTAGTGAGTGTGGGCCGGCTTCTCGAGCTGGACGATCTGGTGGATGCGGAACACCAGCTCGGGGGTCACCTCGTCGAACTTGACGGGGATCGTGATGATGTAACAGTGCGCCAGGTTGACCGGCGGCAGGATGACCGAGTCGATCCCGATCCGCGCCTCGGTCTCGACGCGGAAGCCCTTGAAGGGCCACACGTTCTCCTCGATGTCGGGCTCGTAGCCCGTGAACAGCTTGAGGAACAGCGCCAGCGCCCGCTTGGTGCCGCGGATCCGGTACAGATCGACGGCGCGCTTGATGAGCGCCCGCTTGCGCGCCTCCGGCCAGTCCAGATCGACCGTGAAGGCGGTCCACGATGCCAGCCAGGTCAGGAACTCGGGCGGCGTGGTGTGGGGATCGTAGTAGCGGTGGTTGTCGTCGATCTTCTTCTCGATCGAGCCGAAGATGTGCTCGAACAGGAAGCAGATGTCGCGCACCACGTTGTGGCCCACGGCATCGGAGCGGCGGTAGAGGGCCGGCAAGAACTGCATGTAGCCGCGCCGCGCCACCCAGATCGTGACCTCGGTGTTCTCGTAGACCATCTGGCCGCGGCCCGGCCGCTGATCGACGACGGTGTCGGGGTCCTCGTACCCCTCGCGGAACAGGACCACCAGCCGACCGAGACCGGCATCCTCCATCAGGATGCGCGCCTTCTCGAGCGGCTGCCCGAGGGTCTCGGGGACGCGGACGACCTTGCGATTGATGAGCTCGGCTACCATGGATTCCGACTAGTTCTGCGGATGGTTCAGCGGATGTCGTCGCGGACCTTTTCCGCGATGTGAACGTTGATGAGGAACGGCAGCTCGTCGTCGTCGACGCGGACGTGCTCGACCGAGACGTCCCGCAGCTCGTCGCGCATCTCGAGGGTGTCGACGCCATCGACGCCGGGGATCTCCTCGATGTGGTGGACCAGGTCGCTCTTGAGCACCGGCCGCCCGAACTCCCAGCCGCGGCCGTCCTTGCCGCCGACCAGCGGGTGGAGGAAGCGGCGCAGCTTCTGTTCGATCTCGCGCCGCAACCGATCCGAGGTCCCGATCGACCGTCGCAGCAGCGTGATCTTCAGCGACAGGTCCTTGTAGCGCGGTTTGACGACGTTCACGATCGTCCCGACCATGCGCCGGTCGTCGAGGTAGCGCTTCACGTAGCGCATGATCTCGTTGGACGGCATCAGGCGCCGGGTCAGGTCCTCGAGGCGGTCGGAGCGAGTCTCGGCCTTGGGGATGACCACCAGGGTGACCTCGCCGCGGTTCGAGCGATCGGGCACGCTCTTGGCACGGGCCAGCGACGTCGACGCCCGCAGCGCGAGCATCTCGAAGTCCTCGGCGGTGACCGCGCGGTCGCGGCTCTTGATCGTGTACGGCGCCCGCGACTTGGCTTCCTCCACGCTCTCCCGGTCGGCGCCGCCCGCCGCTGCCAGCGGGTTGGTCACGGTGTCGACGTACGACAGCGCGCGCACCAGCGAGGTCACCGTGGCCGCGTTGACGTTGCCGGCCGAGCCGCCGCCGATGCGGTAGCTGCGGACCACCAGGCTGTTGCGGCCCTCGGGCGGGTACATGCCACGGCGGCCGTCGCCGAACGAGATCTGGCCGCTGAGGTAATCGAGCGTGTAGTGGCGGCTCTGCGCCGTCGATTCGAAGAAGCTGTCGACGCGCTTCCAGCGCACCCAGCACTCCTGCGATTCCTTGGACTCGGGATCGACCAGCCGGACCGCGTCGGCCCCGAGGTCGGCAACCTCGGTGTCCTTGGGCCGCTGCTTCTCGCGGACCTCGAGCGTCTCGCCCTCGAGCACCGGGCCGTGCAGCAGCTTGAAGCTCTGCAGCGGGCTGGCGTCGGAGCTGCCCAGGATCTCCTCGCTGACCGTGGTCTGGTGGTAGCTCTCGACCACGTTGGTCAGGACGCGGCGGATGCGCGGGAACTTGACGTAGCCGCCCATCTCGAGCCGGGCGCGGATCCAGAACCGTTCCTCGGTGAACTTGAGGCTCTTCTGGGCATCGTCGGGCGCGATGAAGCTGACGAACCCCGAGCCGGTGAAGCCGGTGGTTTCGTCGGTGACCGGCAGCGGCTCCCACTGCTTGCCGCGCCAGTACTCCCACACCACCCGCTGCTCGTTCTCCCACGCCGCCTTCTTGAGGCTCTCGTACTTGGCGAGCTCGGGGGTCAGCACCTCGGCCTCGTCGGTGGGCAGCGAGCCCAGGCCGAGCTCCTCGTCCATCTGGAAGTAGATGCCGACGTGATCGTTGGGCAGCTTGTCGGCGAAGCCCAGGTACAGCGACGGTGACTCGTCGCTGCGGGCCGAGAACGGCTGGAAGACCGTGTACTCGGTCTTCGCCACCTCGGTGATGTCGGTGTACGTGAAGTCGTTGAACGTCAGCGCGTGGCGGACGTCCTTGTAGTCCTCGCGGTACTTGAGGCTGATCGACTTGAGGGCCGGCGGGCGCAGCGGCCGCTCGTCCTTGGTGACCCACTTGTCGCCCTCGAGCGCGTACTCGGGCGCCGAGCCGAAGTCGCCCTTCTCGATGCGGACCCGGATCCAGCGCTTGACCTCGCCGTTGACCTCGACCGCCTCCATGTCCTTGGGGCGGCGGAAGTTGACCAGCCCCGACTGGGTGACGGCGCGGGTGTCGTCGTGGAAGCCGAGCTCGTCGCCGGCGCCGGGCAGCCCGCCGCGCGGGCTCGACCGGCCGATGAACCGCCACCGCTTGCCGTCGAAGTACTCCCACGCCATGACCAGCTGATCGCTGGGATTGGGGCGCGGAAAGATCGATTGATCGGCGAGCTGCAGATCGATGGAGATGTACGCGTCGGGCGTCTGCACCAGCTCCTCGCAGGCCAGGTACAGCACGCAGTCCGGCTTGGGCTCCTTGCCGAACGGGTACGTGTTCTTGCCGAGGTCGAGCGGGATGAACGCACCGTTGTCGAGGTTGGCGAACGCCTTCTCGGGCACCAGGCCCTCGCCGGCGATCTCGACCCGGGTCCGGACGGTATCGATCTCGGTCTCCGACGGATCGCTGGGCACCTCGGTCAGCCGGCCACGCAGCCACAGCCCTTCGACGTCGTGGACCATGGTCGGGATGAAGGTGAGCGGTCCGAAGAACGCCGCCTCGCCGCGATCGACCTCGATCGGAGCCTGGATCATGTCCTTCCAGCGTTCGCCGTTCCAGTACTCCCACTCGAGCATGCGGGCCAGGTCACGGGTGCCGCGCTCGGGGCAGCCGAGGAAGACCCGGAGCACCGACGAGTCGCCGACGCCGGCGAAGCGAGCGTCCGACAGGTACAGGAAGCGGTCGACGCGCTGGGCGCCGCCGAACACCTCGAACGCACCCTCGGCGGCGTTGTTGACGTAGCGCGAGTTGTCCGAGTAGCTGTCGTCGAAGTAGCTGAACGCGCGGTCGAGCGCGACGTTGGTGACCACCAGGTCGCGGCCGGTCTCGAACGTGACCGTCGAGTCGTCGCCGGCCTGCGGCGTCGAGACCTGCGAGCCGCGCGGCACCTTCTGCTTGCCGGTGCCATCGACCAGCTTGAACTGCAAGAGCGCCTTGGCGGCGCGCGGCGCGTGCAGCTTGATGCCGAGCAGGTTGAGGAACGCGACGTAGTTCTTCTCGGGGACCTGGTTGAGGCGAAAGATGAGCAGATCGCTCATCCACGCCGCCAGCTCGAGCAGCGTGATGCCGGGGTCCGACGGGTTGTGATTGGTCCACTCCGGCGCGTAACGCGGGATGAGGCTGACCGCCTCGTCCACGATGTCCTGGTAGGCGCGGTCGTCGAGCTTCGGAGAAGGGATCATGTGGCCGCCTCGTCGGGGCTACGCAGGTAGAAGGGATAGACCAGGTTGCGCTTGGGGCTCTCGCCGATGATCTGATACGTGATGCGGATATCGAGGCGGTTCGGCTCGACGCGGTTGGGCTCGGCCTTGACGGTGAGATCCTTGATGCGCGGCTCGTACTTGTAGAGCGCTTCCTCGCAGTAGTACTCGGCGCGGCCGGCGGTGATGCCGTTGTTGGGGTCGAACATCAGGTCGTGGATGCGGCAGCCGAACTGGGGCCGTTGCACGCGCTCGCCCGGAGCCGTACCGAGGACGATGAAGATCGACTCGCGGATGCTCTCCTCGAGTTGCGACGAGGACAGGCCGCCGGTGAGGTTGACCGCCACCGGAAAGCGCCAGCCCTTGCCGAGAAACGGGCGATCGGCCATCAGTCAGTCCTCATCGGTGAAGTCCTCCAGGGAGGGTCGAGCCGCGGCGTCACGTCATGTGAGGCGCGGATGGTGCGATTGTCGAAGTGGGTCACCGGTGCGCTCCCCCGAGCGCGTCGCCGGAACATTTGCCAGCCAGAATCAGTCGAGAAATCAGTCGAGAAAACGAGTACGAAGCCCTACGGCTGGAAGCGGCCCTGGATGAACTTGCCGCACTTGCTGCACGAGATGCGCGTCGAGCCGTCGGGACGGTCCTCGACGGCCATCGGACGGGTCTGACAGTGGGGGCACGAGAGGTCGCCGGGACGCCCGGCCATGATCTGATCCAGCACCTCCTGCCACACGATCAGCGCTTCGTCGTCCACGCTTGTCCTTTCGCGTCGGAGCTGTCCAGACGCGGCCCAATCCTACGGACGCCCCCGCGCCGAGGTCAACGCGATGAGACATGGATTCGCACCTGGAATCCGGCGGAAAAACACGGCTGTCCGCGGATCCATCCACATGGTCGGCAGGCCGGTTTCGGCTGCTCGTGAGTGAACGGTCCGGATTGGCCTGCCGGCGGCGCACGGATGCAGCAACTTCACGCGCCATCGCTCGGAGTCCGGCGGACGCGGATCAGCTTTCGACGCCCACCGGACGGACCTCGGCGCCAGCTCGGCCTCGAGTTCCGGACCTGGGCGGCGTGCGCGCGGGCGACGGCGGCAACCGGTCGGCGCCCGCGCGCGACGGCGGCGGGTCGCGAGGTGGTGTGCGATGCCGACTAATTGCCTGTTGCCGACGAATTTCCTTGACGGGCCGGCGCGCCACGATCGCGGCGATGTCGTCGATCGCCACGGTTCGTGACGCCAGCGCGCACCAGCTGCCAGCGGCGGGCACGCGCGCGCAGCGACGCGAAGAATCTCGTCGCAGCCCCACTTCGTCGCTCCACGGGCATCTGGTGGCCCCGAAAAAACGCGTGTTATGGGAGTTCATCATGAGCGCGTACTCGCTGACCCACCTCTCGGATAAGGCTCTGCTCGCCGATCTCGCCGTGCTGGTCACGGCCGACCGGCACACGACCGCGGCGCTGCTCGCCCACATCGCCGAGGTCGACGCCCGCGCGCTGTATCTGCCTGCCGCCTGTTCGTCGATGCACGTGTACTGCATGCGCGTCTTGCACCTCGCCGAGGACGTCGCCTTCAAGCGCATCCGCGCCGCCCGCGCCGCGCGGCGGTTCCCGCAGATCTTCGGCGCCATCGCGGACGGCCGGTTGCACGCCAGCGGCGTGGTCCTCCTGGCGCCGCACCTGACCGACGACAACGCCGACGAGCTCCTCGCGGCGGCGGTCCACAAGAGCAAGGCCGCGATCGAGGCCCTGCTGGTGCAGCGCTGGCCGCGTCCCGACGTGCCGACCCAGCTCGAACCTCGGCCGGCGCCGGCAGGGTCGCCGCTACCCGAGGTGGCCCCGGGGCCACCTCGCGATGCGTCGCCGGCGACGGCCAGAGTGACGCCGCTGGCGCCGCAGCGCTTCGCCCTGCAGCTCACCATCGATCAGGCGACCCAGGAGAAGCTGATGCGGGCCCAGGCCCTGCTCCGCCACCGGGTCCCATCGGGCGAGCTCGCTCAGGTCCTCGATCATGCGCTCGACGCCCTGCTCACGACGCTGGCGCGGGAGAAGTTCGGCGCCACGGCTCGGCCGCGCAGCGGCCGGGGCCGCTCCGCCGGGACTGATCCGCGGCACGTGTCCAGCGACGTCAAGCGCGCGGTGCATGTCCGCGATGGCGAGCAATGCGCGTTCGTGAGCGAGGAGGGCGAGCGCTGCCGCGAGCGCGGTTTCCTCGAGCTCGACCACCGGACTCCGGTCGCCCGTGGTGGCCAGGCGACGGTCGACAACACGCGCGTGCTGTGCAGGTCGCACAATCGATACGAGGCCGAACGCATCTTCGGCGCCGCCTTCATGCAGTCGCGGCGGACCCGGGCCAGGAAGGCCGCGCCCTGCACCGCGCCAGCAGACACCGCCGCCCTGCCGGCGCCTGCACCTGCCGTGACCGCCGGCGTCGCCGCCGCCACCCCGGCCGAGATGGAGTCCGACGCGCTGCTCGGGTTGCGCGGCCTCGGCTTCACGCCGGTCGAAGCGCGCGCCGCCCTCGCCCGGAGCGCGCACCTGCCGGCCACCACGCTCGAGCAGCGCCTCCGTGTCGCGCTCGCCGAGCTGCACCGAGCGCACGCCAATCGCTGCTCGGAGGGAGCCACCGTGAGGTGGCACACCGGCGGAGGCTTGGTCGTCGCGCTGACAGCCCCGTGCGGCCCGTGATCGGGGCGATCCGCTTCCAGGCGCTCAGGGCTTCTTGACCGTGCCGCCGGCGCCGCCGCTCACGCCGCCCTCGCTCACATCCACGGTCGCCCGCGCGTCGTAGAAGTCGCCGTCGCCGACGCGATCCATGCCTTCTTCGGTGGCCCGCTTGGCGGCGCCCTCGGCGTCGCGGACGCCGCGGGTCTTCTCGAGGGCGGGGTCGGTTGCCGCGGCGACCGCGGTGTCGGGCGTCGCCTGAACCTCGTCGACCCGGGCGTCCACGGTGGCGCGCGGATCGTAGACGTCGCCGGCGGAATCGAACTGCTGGACCTCGCGCTGCTGGCTGCGCAGGTCACCCTCGGCGCCGCGCACGCTGCCCTCGACCGGCGCGGTCCGGCCGCGGACGTTGCCCTCGACATCGGTGGCACCCGAGATCTGGCCCTCGGCGCCGGCCTCGGTCGAGCTGGCGCGCGATTCGGCGCGGCTCTGCGCCCCCTCGATCTCGCCGATCGACGAGCCCTCGGCCCGCGAGACTGCTCCTCGGCCTTGCGCCATCTCGCCCGAACCGTCAGGCACCTGGCCGGTCACGGCACTGGTGTCGCCGGTCGCCGCGCTACCGGCCAGGCCGCCGCCCGCTGCACCTGAAACGTCGCCCGACGCTGCTGCGCCCGCGGCGCCGCCACCGAGATCCGGGGCACCGGCGTTGAACGAGGCGCTGCCGCCGCCGCTCGCCGAACCGCCACCGACCGAACCGCCGCCGGCCGCACCGGCCGCGCCGCTCGCGCCACCGACGGAAGCCCCGGCGGCGCCGCTCGCGCCGCCCACGGAACCGCCCGCTGCACCGCTCGCGCCACCGACCGCCGCGCCGCCGCCGGCCGCACCGCTCGCGCCGCCGCCTGCCGCACCGCCGCCTGCCGCACCGCTCGCGCCGCCGCCGCCTGCCGCACCGCCGCCTGCCGCACCGCCTGCCGCACCGCTCGCGCCGCCACCGGCTGCACCCCTCGCGCCGCCGCCCGCCGCACCGCTCGCGCCGCCACCGGCTGCACCGCTCGCGCCGCCGCCTGCCGCACCGCTCGCGCCGCCACCGGCTGCACCG
>CANKMW010000064.1 GCA_947483555.1 Myxococcales bacterium | reverse complement strand
GAGAGGTCGTGCGGCGGTTCTACCCCAGCGAGCCGGCCCGCCGCCGGTCACCGGCGACGATGGCGTTGCCGGCCCCGACCATCACGCAGCCCGCTCCATTGTGCCGTTGTTCACGTAGGCGGGCCCGCTCCCTAACAGCAACGACCTGGCCCCGCCGGCGATGGACTCGAACCTGTGCTTCAAGGGTCCCGGCCCGGTCCAGCCCTGCAGCTGGCGGATCAACGCCCGGGCCGGCACCATCGCCGTCGCCGCCGGGATCGCCGACTACGACAGCAAGGGCACCGCCAGCGAGGCCGACGACACCATCACGATCACCGGCTTCGCGATCAAGCAGCCGCTCACGGTCGTCGACGGCGCCAACCAGACCGGCATCATGCTCGACCTGCTGGCCGCCGGCAGCACCACCACCGCGTCGGTGAGCTTCGGCACCCCACCGGCGGCGCTCACCGACCGCGGCGGCATCGTCGGCGTCGATCTCGGCACCACCGGCGTGCTGCGTCTGAGCCAGGTGTCGCCGACCCAGACCAGCGCCGTGGTGCCCAGCCTGACCGCCATCACCGGCGCCACCGGGTACGAGTTCCTCGGCTTCGCCTCCGAGCCGGTCACCGACGGCACCGCCGGCCAGAGCGTGGTGATCCGGCGCGGCATCACCAGCGCGTCGAGCATCGCGGCGGGCGAGTGGATGGAGCCGCCGGCCGGCCTGGCGTCGGATCGCGCGACGGTGTCGCTCACGCCGGTCGCGGGTGCCTTCGCGCACGTCATCGAGATCGACACCAACCCGACGACGGGCATGGGCAATCGCACGATGAGCATCATCATCCTCGACGACACCACCACGGTCACGCTGCCAGTCGAGTTCGCACCGCTGGCGACCGGCCCGCTGTCGGTCACCGCCAACGCGTTCGACCCCGGCACCGGGTTCGAGGTCCGGAACTTCGAGGTCGACTCGCTGATCGATTCGATCCAGCGCCTGGCCGGCGAGACCATCGAGCTCAACTAGGCGGCGAAGCCAGCACGCACCGTGCGATACTGACGCGATGCGCTGGCTCCCTGTCATCGTGGCCGCAGCCTGGCTCGGCGCCGGCTGCGGCTTCCGGCCCACCGGGGCCGGCGGTGAGGACGGCGGCGGTGAGGCCGGCGGCGGTGAGGACGGTGGCGGTGAGGATGCGGCCGATCCGATGCCCATCGACGCCGCCGCGATCGACGCCGCCGCGATCGACGCCGCCGCGATCGACGCCGCCGCGATCGACGCCGCCGCGATCGATGCCCGCCCGATCGACGCCGCCGTCGCCATCGACGCCGCGGTGGCCATCGATGCCAGCCTTGGCATCCCGCTCGAGACCCTGCTGGTGCCGGCCATCGGCACGCCGGTGACCTCGTCGACGATCCTGGCCGCCGGCACGATGTACCAGCTGCGGGCAACCGGCGTGGTGGTGATCGGCTCCGGCCCCAACCACGCCGACGCCGAGTACTGGAACTTCAACCTGGCGACGCCGGTGGACGGCACGACCGGCGTCGACATCGGCCTGGCGGTCGACGACCTGACCATCGGCACCAAGACCCCGAACTGGGGTCCGTACCAGAGCTCGCACGTCTACACCGTGATGTTCCTGGGCCAGGGCGCGACGATCACCGCCAGCTTCCACGACGGCAACCTGCCCAACAACAGCGGCAGCCTGCAACTGGCCATCTTCGGTCCGTAGTAGCCTGCGTCGCCTATGGCCGCGGGCACTCGCAACATCCTCCCCGAGCTCGAGGCCCGCGGCCTGGTCGCCGACGTCTCGAACCGCGACGAGCTGGGCGCGGCGCTGGCGGCCGGCGACGTGCCGCACTACGCCGGTCACGACCCGACGGCGACCAGCCTGCACGTCGGCCATCTGATCCCGATCGTCATCCAGCGCCGCTTGCAGCTCGCCGGCCACACGCCGATCGCGGTGGTCGGCGGCGCCACTGGCATGATCGGTGATCCGTCGGGACGGAGCAGCGAGCGCAACCTGCTCGACCAGGAGACCCTGGCCCGGAACGTCGTCGGCATCCGCGCCCAGCTCGGGCGACTGCTCGACTTCGAGCCCGGACCGGCGGCCGCGGTCCTGACCAACAACGCCGACTGGTTCGCGGGCGTCGGCTTCATCGACTTCCTGCGCGACGTCGGCAAGCACGTCACCATCAACTACATGCTGGCCAAGGAATCGGTGCGCTCGCGGCTCGAGGATCGCGACAGCGGCCTCAGCTTCACCGAGTTCTCGTACATGCTGCTGCAGTCGTGGGACTTCGTGGTGCTGTCGCGCGAGCGCGGCTGCCGGCTCCAGGTCGGCGGCTCCGATCAGTGGGGCAACATCACCGCCGGCATCGAGCTGTGTCGCAAGCTGGGCGGGGCCCAGCTGTACGGCCTGACCGCGCCGCTGCTGCTCGATGGCAGCGGCGCGAAGATGGGCAAGACCTCGACCGGCGAGACGGTGTGGCTGGACGCGGCGCGGACCACCCCCTACGCCTTCTACCAGTACTTCGTGAACGTCGACGACGTGCTGGCGCCGTCGCTGCTCAAGAAGTTCTCCTTCCGCCCGCTCGACGAGCTCGACCAGATCATCGCCATGCACGACGCCGACCGCGGCAAGCGTCACTGCCAGCGCGAGCTGGCGCGCGACGTCACCCGCCTGGTCCACGGCGACGACGGCTTGCGCCGCGCCGAGGTGGCGACGCGGCTGATGTTCGGCGGCGGCCTCGGCGAGCTGCGCGACGCCGATCTCGATCCGCTCGCCGGCGAGATCGGCTGCACCGACGTCACCCGCGGCGAGCTCGAGGCCGGCATCGGCGTGGTCGACCTGCTGGTCCGGACCGGGCTGACCAGCTCCAAGGGCGAAGCCCGGCGTCTGATCAGCCAGGGCGGCGTCTCGCTCGGCGACGAGCGGATCACCGCCGTCGATCGCAACGTGACGGTCGCCGACCTCGGCACCGAGTCGTTTCTGCTGGTGCGGAGCGGCAAGAAGCACTACCGGCTGGTCCGCGCTTGCTAGTTCGCGTCCACCCCCGTTTGCCCTGAGCGAGGCCGAAGGCCGAGTCGAAGGGCTACAACCAGTCGGGATCCAGGCTGAGATACGAATCCTCGCCGCTCCGGCACAGCTCGACCAGGTGGTCGACGCGCGGCAGCTCGGTGGCCAGCCAGTAGCGGGCGGCGGCGAGCTTGGCGGCGGCGAAGTCGCGCCACGACGGATCGCGGGCGGCGCGTTCACGGGCGGCGGCGGCCAGCTCGAGCCACTGCCAGGCCACGATCACGGTCGAGAACAGGTCGAGGTAGTCGGTGGCGTGCGCCATCATGCCGTCGACGTCGCCGCGCCGGCCGCGGCCGCCGAGCTCGGCGGTGAGCGCGGTGACCGCGGTGACGGCGCGCCCGACCGCGCCGGCCCAGGCGCCGTCGAGCCCGGTGGCGTGCGCGCGCCGGGTGGTGCGCTGCACTTCCTCGGCGAGCGCGACCAGCGCCGCGCCGCCGCCGGCCACCGCCCGACGCCCGAGCAGGTCCAGGGCCTGGATCCCGGTGGTGCCCTCGTGGATGGTGTTGAGCTTCTGGTCGCGCAACCACGACTCGGGCAGGTACTCGCTGGAGTAGCCATACCCGCCGTGGATCTGCACGGCCAGCGTGTTCGACTCGAAGCCGCGCTCGGCCGGGAACGACTTGGCGACCGGGGTGAGCAGGTCGAGCAACAGCCGCGCTCGCTCGCGCTCCGCCGGATCGGTGCCGTGCGCGGCGACGTCGGCGTAGCGGCTGGTGCGCACCAGCAGGCACAGCCCGCCCTCGACGATCGCCTTCTGACGCAGCAACATGCGACGGACGTCGGCGTGCTGCACGATCGCCACCTGCGGCGCCGCCGGATCCTTGGCGCCCAGCGGCCGACCTTGCGGACGGTTGCGGGCGTAGGCTAGCGACTCGTGGTATGCGACCGACGCCGTGGCGACCCCGTTGAGGCCGACCATGATGCGGGCCTCGTTCATCATCTGGAACATGTAGCCGATGCCGCGGTGGGGCTCGCCGACCAGCCAGCCGTGGCAGTCGCCGCGCTCGCCGTAGGCCAGCGCCAGGCTGGGCAAGCCGCGCCAGCCGATCTTGTGGATCAGCCCGGTGACGGCGACGTCGTTGTCGACCAGTCGGTCACCCGCGAAGCGGCGGCGGGGCACGCAGAACAGCGACACGCCCTTGATGCCCGGCGGCGCGCCCCGGACGCGGGCCAGGGTCATGTGCACGATGTTGTCGGTCAGGTCGTGGTCGCCGGCCGAGATGAAGATCTTGCTGCCGTTGATCAAGAAGTGGCCGCCGTCGGTCGGGGTCGCGGTGGTGGCCACGTCGGACAGGCTCGAGCCGGCCTGCGGCTCGGTGAGCGCCATCGTGCCGCACCATTCGCCAGCGTACATGCGCTTCATGTAGGTCGTGCACAGCGCATCGTCGCCGAACGCCTCGATCAGGTGCGCGGCGCCCTGGGTCAGGCCGACGTAGCCGTAGGCGCTCAGGTTGGCCGCCATCAGGTACGCGGTGGCGAGGTTGGTCACCGCCAGGGGAAGTTGCTGGCCACCGACCGCGTACGGCCGCGGCCCGGCGGTGAGGCCGAGCGCGATCATCCGCGGCCACAGCTCGCGCAGGCGCGGATGGACGACCACGCGGCCGTCGAACAGCCGGGCCGGTTGCTCGTCCATGGGCCGGTAGGCGGGGTAGAGCACCTCGCGCGCCAGCCGCCGCGCGCTGTCGATGACCAGCGCGAACGTCTGCCGGTCGTGATCGGCGAAGTAGGGCAGGCGGGTGAGCGCGGTCAGGTCGAGCGCTTCGTCGAGGAGCAGCTCGACGTCGCGGTCATCGACGAGCGGATTGGCGGCGACCATGCCGCGAGTCTCGCTGTCACCCCGTCGACGCGCAAGCGGTGTTACCGTCGCCTGAATGCGACGCTCGTGGATCATGTTCATGCTCGGCTGCGCCGGTGTCCTCGCCGCGTGCAAGGACCCCGCCGAGGGTGCCCGCCAGCGGGCGCGTGAGGCCCGCGTGGCGGCGCAACGCCAGGCCGACTCCGCGCGGCGCCACGCCGACTCCGCACGTCGCGAGGCCGCGGCCGCCACCGATCGCGCCGTCGCCACCGCGCGCGACGCGGTCGGCCTCGCCCGCACCGTCAAGGCCGAGCTCGACAAGGTCTACAAGACCGACCGCGCCTACGACCTCGACATCACCCGCGCCGGCGCCGCCACCGATCACGCGGCCCGGCTCGCCGCCATGCCCCACATCACGGTCGGCGACGTCACGGTTGGTTACGAAGAGTCGACCACACATTCGCTGCGCGGCGTGAGCTACGCGCGCCACGTCCGCGCCACCTGGCGACGCGGCGACGAGGACGTGGTGGTTTCGTACGCGACCCAGGAGCAGCTCGACCCGGTCGCCATCGCGGCGCTGATCGAGAAGCTGGTGCCGATCGTCGACCGCGCGCTCCGCTAGCCGCGGGGTTGAACGCACGCCGGTGCTTGCTGGCGCGGTACAACCGGGCCATGGACCGCTGGAGCTACGCCCGCGACCTCTTCGACCAACACTTCGGCCCGTTGCGCGATGCCGGCTTCAGCCTCGAGCGGCTGCCCGACGCGCCGACCTACTGGAAGCTGCAGGAGACCGAGCTCGCGGGTCATTTTCCGCCCGAGGTCTTCTTCGAGCTGCGCGCGCTGCGGACCGCGCAGGAACGCGACGGCCAGCTCCGGCTCGCCGCCACCCGCGACGACAAGCCGCTGCGCGACTTCACCGCGGTCCGCGCCGGCGGCGCGCTGGTGGCGATGTTCTGCGGTGAACAGAAGGCCGATGGCCTGTACCGCATGTGGCACACCAACGTGCACACCGATCATCGGCGGCGCGGCATCTACGGCCACATCCTGCGCGGCACGATCGGCTACACCCAGGCGCTTGGCTTCGACGCCGTCACCAGCGAGCACGCCCCGAGCAACAACGCGGTCATCATCGCCAAGCTGCGCGCCGGGTTCCGGATCTACGCCATGGAGCTGGATCCGATGGCCGGCATCTCGCTGGTGCTGCGCTACTTCCACAACCCCGAGCACCTGGCGGCCTACGAGCTGCGCTGCGGCCTGGCCACGCTGACGCCGCAACTACGAGCCCACGGCTTCGGCGCCTTCGCGACCCTCAAGGCCCAGATGCTCGGCGGCGAACCGGGCTGAGCCGAACCGATCTAGCGGACCGGTTGTTCGCGGGCGCCAGCTGCGACCAGCGCGTCCTTCTCGGCGGCGGTGACCGACGCGGTCAGGCGCCCGAAGTCGGCGCCCCAGATGTTGACCCACGCGGTGGCGCGATCGACGACGTCGCGGCCGGGCTCGCCCGGATTCACCTGTGGTGAGTCCAGGGCCGGGGCCAGGGGAAGTGGGTAGACCAGCACCGCGGCTGGATCCTTCGTGCCGAGCAAGCCCAAGATCTGATGGACGCTGCGAGCCATACCTCGCTCGTACCGCAGGGGTACGACATGCAATAATGCGGGCGACATGGCGACCCACGAAGACATCCGCCGCGCCCTGGCCAAAAAAGGCTTCAAGCTCGACGATCCGCTGGCTCACGACTGTCCGAAGTGCGGCGTGCGCGCGGTCGAGCAGTGGGTGCTGCGCGGCAAGGGTGGCGGCCGCGACATCGACATCTGTGGCGCCTGCGGCGTGTCGCGATCGTGGCGGCTGCGTCCGCTCGAAGATCGCGACGAGGACCTCACGTTCGACGTGAAGACGTTCGTCGGCCTCACCTGACTGGCACCTGACCGTTAACGAAGCAGTCGGCGACCGGTCGCCGACCGATCAGAGTCCGACGCTGCCCCAGGTCACCTCGCCGTTCACCAGCGCGCGGGTCACCGAGCGTGCGCCGCGCCCCGGCGCTGACGCGGTGATCGTGATCGGGCCCGGCGGCAGCGCGTCGATGCGGAAGTACCCGCTCGCGCTGGCTGTCGCGCTCTGCCCGCTCGACAGCGTGATGGTGGCGCCGGCGATGCGGTTGGCGCCGTCGGGGGCGAAGTACACCACGCCCTGGACGGCGGCGTCGCCAGGCGGTGGCGGCGGCGGTGGCGGTGGTGGTGGCGGCGGCGGCGGCGGTGGTGTGTTCGCGTCCACCGGTCCGAGCGGGGTGTCCATGGCGACGATCTCGACCACCACGTCGGCGCGCTCGGTGGCGGATTTCGGCTCGCCGAACAGGTAGTCGGTGGTGGGGTAGGACAGATCCATCACCCAGTGGCTGACGGTGCGCTCGATGGCGCAGCTCGGGCCGCGGTCGAGGACCACCACCACCGCCGCCTTGCCGTTGTCGCGGTTGGTCACCTTGAGCCGGGTCATGCAGCCGTAGCGATCGGCGTCGGCCGAGTACCACTGCACCTCGCGCTCGCACGCCGGCCCGCTCTGGTTGCCGCACATCGCGTCGTACGCGCCATCGGTACCGAAGCGATGTGCGTTGTCCTGGCACCACGGGATGCAGTTGTCGTCACCGTCGCCGTGAGCGTTGCCGGCCTCGTCGGTCCAGCAGCCGAACGAGGTCACGTAGTACGTGCTCGACGGGCTGGCGCTGACACCGGCGGTCCCGGTGCACACCCAGCCGGCGGCGTAGATCTCCTCGACCGGCAGCTCCTCGGCGGCGTCGGGGTCGCCCACCATGCACGCGGCCAGGAGCGCGAGCGCGGCGGCGGCGACGACGATGGAGCGGGTCATGGCGGTCCCGAGTGCCAGGGACGTGCCAGCGCAAGCGCGCGAACCCGCGCGCGCCGCCGGGCCGGGTTGCCGCCCGCGGCCATCAACCGGCGCCCACCGCGGTGGGCAGTCGCCGGTCAGCGGGCGGCCGCGGGCAGCGTCACCATCGCGTCGTGATGCACCGCGGCGAGATCGGCGAAGCGGTCGGGGTCGACGCAGGCCGCCATGATCTCGAGCGATTCGACCAGGCGTGGGCCGGGGCGGTTGAAGAAGGCGTTACCGTCGGTGACCACGATGCGCGCGCCGGGTGCGGCAGCGCGGACCGCCGCCAGTGGCGCGCGTTCGCCGAGCGCGCGGGCGAGGTCGAACCCGCACGGCTTGACCACGATCACGTCGGGCGCGAGCCGGCGAAGATCGTCGATGGTGATGGTCGGCGCCGGTCGCCCGGCCTCGGCGCCGACCGCGGTGCCGCCGGCCAGCTCGATCAGCTCCGGCATCCAGGTGCCGCCGATCATCAGCGGGTCGATCCATTCCAGGGACACCACGCGCGGTCGAGTGCTGGCGCCGCGGGCTCGCGCGGCCACGGCGGCGATACGCTCCTCGAGCCCGGCGCGCACGGCGCGCCCCGCGGCCTCGCGGCCCAGCGCGGCGGCGACGCGCTCGATGTCGCCGAGCACGTCGTCGAGCCGGGTCGGGGTCAGCGTCACGATCGCGATGTCGTCGCGGTGCGCCAGCCGCGCCACCGCCGCTCGCACGTCGCCGAGCGAGACCGCGCACACCTCGCACAGGTCCTGGGTGACGATCACGTCCGGCGCCAGGGCCGCCAGCCCGGCCTCGTCGACGGCGTAGATGCTGAGCGCATCGCGGATCACGCCGCGCACCGCGGCGTCGATCGCCGCGCTCGACCCCGAGGCGTCGATGCGCGCCCGGGTGAGCACGGCGCGATCACGGATCTCGGCCGGGAAGTCACACTCGTGAGAGATCCCGACCAGCTGCTCGCCGGCGCCCAGCGCGCACACGATCTCGGTCGCCGACGGCAGCAACGAGACGACGCGGAGTGTGGGCGGCACGGCGCATGTCTAGCACGCGCGACCCGGTGAGCTTCAGCTCGGGTTCATGCCCTCGGATCCGGATCGATCGGGGTAGCCGCGCGCACGAGAAGCGTCGCAACATCGGTCGATGTCCGACGATCTGGAAGCGCTGATCGAACGCGTGGTGCGCGACAACGACTGGAGTCGGGTCGTCGATGCCGCGGCCTTTGCACCCGAGGCGCGGGCCGCGGGGGTGAGCCGGCGCTGGCCCACCGCCGGTCCGGCCGGGCGGTCGCAACTGGCGTGGTGGCTGGGCGTCACGGCGACCGCTGCCGGCGATACGCTGCTGCTCGAGTTGCTGGCGACCGCGGTGGGCAGCGACGCCGCCGCGGTGCTGCGCGCCCTCACCGCGCGCCGGATCGTGGCACCGACCGCCGAGCTGTCCCGCCTGCTCGGTGACACCGGGGCGGCCGGCGATGCGGTGCGCGAGAGCGCGGTCGCGGCGGCCGGGCTCGCTGGCGACCTGTCACTGGCGCCGCTGGTGGCCGCCGCGCTCGACGGCCCGGCGCGCATGCACGCGGCGATCGCGCTCGGCCGCATGCGCGCGACCGCGTACACCGCAGCGCTGCTCGCCCGGCTGCCGGCGCAGCGCGACCTGATGTTCGGGGGCTTCGTGGTCGGCCTGGAGCTGATGGGCGATGCCGCCGCGATCGCCCCGCTGCGCGCGATGGTGCCGGCCGCGGGCCGTCCAACGCTGTGGCAGCTCCATCACGCGCTGGTGCGGCTCAGTGGCCACGATCCGGTGTTGCCCGTCGACGCCGACGAGCCGACCTGGGTGGCGGCGGTCCAGCAGGCCTGGGCGACCGCCGCCCTCGACGCGCCGCGGGTACCGACGCTCACCGACGTCGTGGTGAGCGAAGGCGACCAGCTCACCTTCACGATGCGCGACGGCCTCGGCGTGGTCCGGATCGACTACGACGCTCCGCCGCCCGGCTCGTCGTGGCCGCAGTGGGACAAGTCGCTGCGCGTGGCCGGTCAGGACGTCTACGCCGTCGGCTCGGAGTGCGGCACGTGCGAGACCACGCTGCGCCACGCCGGCTGGCCGCCGCCGCTGGCGGCGCGCCATGGTGACGCGATCCGCGCCGCGCTCCACGACCTGCGAAGCCTCGAGCCGGCCACGCTCGAAGCGCTGGCGCCGCTCCTGGCCACCCTGCGCAGCGGCCGGTACGTCGCGGCGCTCACCGATCTCGACCTGGTGCGGGTCGACCACGCCGCCGGTTCGTGGTGGCACCGCCGGGTCACGCTGCGCGTCTCCGAGGACGGTGAACGGGACCAGCTCGACGACGATCAGGGCTGGCCTGGCGTCACCCATCTCGAGTTGCGCGAACCGTTGCCGGGAACCCCGCCGACGTTCGGCGCCATCGTGCCGTCGCAGTCCCTCGACGAGCTGCGACCCGACGTCGTCGACGCCAAGGCCACGGCGATCCGCGCCGGCGCCCGCCCCGCAGCGCTCGCGCTGGCGTGGACCGATCGCCGGGAGGTGGGCGCCTCCTTCGCCGAGCAGTTCCTGATCGGGATGGTCCTCGACGGCCACCACCGGCTCGCCGCCTACGCCGCGCTCGCCGTCCCGGCGCGCGTCCTGCTCATCTGCCGCCTCGAGGACACCTGGGGACCGCCCGGAGACCGCGCGCGCTGGTTTCGCGACACCGCCCACGCCGCCCGCGTCGCCCGCTCGGTGACGGGGTGATCGATTCGCTGGTCGAAGCGCTCGCCTCGGTGGCGGGTTGAGCGATACCGTCGAGATTGGCAAAATGGGGTGGCGTTCATGGATCAAGAGTGCCGTGCGGCAGTGCGCGTCGCGGTCGACCTCGTGAGCCACTTCACCTTTGGGTTGCCAGACGCCCTGCTCGGGTTCATCGGGTGGCCACCCAAGAAGCTGCGGCTGCACGTTGCCGTCCTGTCGGATGCGAGTGGGCCACTGGTCACCGAAGCTGAACTGACGCCGTCGATCGATTACATCAAGCGCGTGTTCAAGGATCGGTTCAACGTGACCGTTGTGCCGTACTCGAAGTCGTTCGTTCAAGTGCTGGCCGAGCAGGCGCCGAATGCAGCTCTCGAAATCGACGCTGGATGGGATGTGTATTCGGCGGACTTCGGCGAGGCCGGTGACTTCTTCGCCAAACATCTCGCCGGCTGGAACGTCGTGCCGGTGGGGTTCACATTCCCGGTAACCGTCTACGTGATCCGCGACATTCGCGGCAAGAAGGGCTACGCGCTCCCGCTGTTCGACTACGTGCTCTTGGATATCGATGGCGTACGGCTCACGACGAGCACGCTCGCGCACGAGGTCGGCCACGCCTGTCTGCTCTGGCACTCCGGCACGCAGTCCAATCTGATGTACAAGCGCGATACGCGCGGCGACGGCGTCAAGGGCTTCCAGAAGAACGTCCTTCGCAGCTCGCGGCACGTGCTTTACTGGTAGTCGTGATGGCCGTGAGTCAAGCATGGCGAGCATGGGCGCTGGTGTTCGTGGCGACGTGGTCCATTGGAGCTGCGAGTGCGCAGCCAAGTACTTCTCAGTTGCCGAGCGCACTCACCCCGGATGAGCAAGCGCTTCTTGCGCGTGGCGAGATATCGACGGAACGACATGTTCTCGGCGCTGTCGGAGCGGGGATGCTCGGGCTGGGTGTTGGACAAGCAATCCAAGGGCGATGGAAGTCGCGAGGCTGGATCTTCACGTTCGGTGAACTCGCGGCGTTCGGCATGATCGTGGCTGCCTCCGCCGAGTCCGATCTCGACGAGAATCTGGTCGGCGCGCTCGGCGTCGCAGGCTGGGGCTCGTTGCTCGGGCTTCACGTGTGGGAGGTTGCTGACGCGATCGTTGTCCCCGGTCGCTACAACCGCCGGGTTCGAGACCTTCGTGTGAAAGCTGGTCTCCCCGTCAACGCGTCCTCGTTCCAGTTCGACGACGTTCGAGGTCGCACACGTGACCTGAGCACTGGCGCGGTCATCGAGTTGACCTTTCGCTTCTGACGTCTTGGCGGATCACCCGAGCGTCGGTGTTACGATGGGCGTGTCGATGCCGCGCCGGAAGGGCCAGGGTGCCAGGGCCCGAATCCGCGGCGCGGTCTGCGGGGCGCGCGCCGTCGCGTTCACGCTGAAGCAGTACACGATCATCGTTGGCGACCTGAGAAAGAGGGTGCCGGTGTTGGCTTCCTCGAAGGCGCCGACGCGGGCCGTATCAGCGCCCGTGAAGGCGCCCTTCTCGTGTCCGAATAGCTCGCTCTAGAGCAGGTTGGCCGGCACCGCACCGCAGTCGACGGTGACGAACGGCGCCTCGGCGCGGGCACCGTGGCGGTGGATCTCGTACGCGACGACGCTCTTGCCGGTGCCGGTCTCGCCCTCGAGCAGGACGGTCACGTCGCTCGCTGCCGAGCGCTCGATCAGCGCGTAGATCGTGCGCATCGCGATCGAGCGGCCGACCAGGTCGCCCATGCGCTGGCGGTCTGACAGCGGCCGTCGGTTGACGGTGGCCTCGTAGTCGAACCGCACCGCCGCCTTGCCCATGCGCAGCACGCTGCCCGCCTTGAGTTACGCGCCCAAAACGCGCACGCCGTCGAGGGTGGTGCCGTTGCGACTACCGAGGTCGACCACCTTGGCGCCGTCGGCGTCGACACGGACCTCGTAGTGGAACCGGGACACCGTCGGCTCTTCGAGGACCAGATCGTTCGACGGGTGCGAGCCGATCGAGCAGCGATCGGCCAGCGACTCGATCTTCGTGCGTGGCAGCACCGTGGCAAGAAGCCGAAATCGCTCAACCATGCGGAGCATGATGGGCCACCCTAACCTGTCCCCTTCGCGGTGCGGCGGGCCCAGGCCTCGGCCCAGGTGTGCAATGGCGCGAGCTGCTGGAGCAGGGCGGCGCCGTCGGGGGTCAGGCCGTAGCCGTCACCGTCGTGCGTGACCACCCCGGCGTCGCGTAGCTCGGCGAGCCGCGCGTTCAAGACGCTGGGGTTGGTCCCGGCAGCGTCGACCAGGGCGCGGAACGTCAGCCGCTCGGTGCGGAGCTCCCACAGGACCCGCAACGCCGCACGCCGACCGAGCAGGTCGAGCAGCGCCATGATCGGCCGGCCGGTGCTCGAGCCGCGAACCGGCCGGCCGGGGCGAGCGGTGGCGCGGGAGCGGGGGGTGGCCATGCTATGAAATCCGTAGCAAGAAGTGAGACGTCATGCTATGGATACCGTAGCACAAGGAGATCCCATGCCACCTCGTATCGAACCCGCCCGGCCACCGTTCTCCACCGACGTCCAGACCTGGCTCGACCGCACCATGCCTCCGGGCGTGCCGCCGTTGACGTTGTTCACGACCCTGGCTCGTGACCCGCGCCTGTTCCAGCGCTTCATGGCCAGCACCCTGCTCGACCGCGGCAACCTCACCCTGCGCCAGCGCGAGCTGGTGATCGACCGGGTCACGGCGCGCTGCGGCTCCGAGTACGAGTGGGGCGTGCACGTCGCGGTGTTCGGCGCTCGCGTCGGCCTGAGCCCGGCCGAGCTCGCGTCGCTGGTCCACGGCGGTCCCGACGATCCGTGCTGGAACCCGGGCGAGCGCGTCTTGCTCGCCTTGTGCGACCAGCTCCACGACGGCTGCGACGTCTCGGATGCGTCGTGGGCCGACGCCCGCGCCCACCTCTCCGAGGAAGCGCTGCTCGAGGTGCTCCTGCTCGCCGGTTGCTATCGGACGGTGTCATACCTCACCAACGCACTCCGCCTGCCACCCGAGCCGTTCGCACCCCGCTTCGCCGCCGCCGGCGCGTGAGCGAGCGTCGCAGCGCTAGCACTCGAGCCGCTGGCTGTACGCGACCGGAAGATCGGCGCCGACCAGCCACTCGATCATGAACACGCCGAGCGGTTCGACGTCGACCGGCCGGCAGATCAGGCCGTCCGCCTGGTGTACGCCGCACGATCGGCCCGGCACTTCGCACGGCACTTGCTTGGGCAGGGCGAGGGCGATCGCGAGGCCGAAAAGGGCCGCGTTGCGCCGCCCACTCGTGGTCATGCGAGGGTGTTGCACCGACCGCGAGCGTACGCGAGGGTCAGGACGGCTTGCCGTCGTTCTTGATGGTCTGCACTTCGGTTCGCACGGTCTGCGCGAAGTTCTTGAGCTCCTGCATCGCCGCGCGAACGCGGGTGCCGGCGGCCTTGTTGCCCTCGCCGAAGAACTTGGCGAAGTCGGCCTCGACCGACGCGACGAGCGCCTTGAGCTCCTCGTAGCGGCTCACGGTCTGGGCAGTGGTGTCCGGGGTGGCGGTGGCGTCTTCGGTATTCATGGGACGGGTACCTTGCCTCAGGGGCCTGACAAGGCAAGTGCCAGACCACACTTGCGCACCTCGGTGCGGGCTGTTACTCAACGTAACCTCGTCCGAGATCCCAGCCGCCTCGACGAGCCTGCCCTCCGGCATCGCCGGCGGTGTCCATCGGTCCTACACTCCTCCGGTGGAGGACATGGTCCGCGTCCGCTGTCCGTACTGCCGTGAGCTGGTCGAGCTGTACGTCGACCCGGACACCACCGGCACGTTCGTCGAAGACTGCGCGGTGTGCTGCCGCCCGTGGCTGGTCACCGCCGAGCGCGACGAGCGCCGGCGGCTGCGCGTGAACGCGACCCGCGCGCAGTGAGTCACGGCGCCTGTCGGGTGAGCGGCACCGTTACCATTGGCTCTGGCCGGACAGCGGCACCTTCCGATCGGGATCGTTCTTGAATGAGCGGGTCGCCTCCATGAGCTTCACCGTGCACGTGGCGCGGACCGGCCTTCCGCAGGGCGCGAACATCGTGTACTTGGTCGACACGGACTGGAGCACGCCCTCGAAGATCGGGTGTTCGCCGCCGTCCCACCTCACCTGGACCACCGACGGTCGCCGGTGGGCTTCGACACCGTCGTGGTCGATCACCGAGATCAGCTGCATCAGCTTGCTCACGTACTTGGCGGCGACGTCGACGGCCCCACTCGCCGACTGATCCTCGTAGGTATCGAACAGCAGCTCCATCGACAGCGTCCGTGCCCCCACCGACGCGAACTCCAGATCCGGCCGATCGTTCTTGGAGCTGGCGCTCGGTGTCCACGTGACCGACTTCTCGATCTGGATTTCCTTGGGGTTGTACTGGGCGGTGAGTGCGACATCGATCTCGAGACCGAAGATGCGGACCTTGTTGGGCGGTGCGTAGGCGGTAGGCATGGACTCTTTGCTCCTTCTTGCCGCAGCTATCGACGCCCCCCCCATCGCGGTTGCCGATCTCGTCGGAAAAAATCGAACAATGACCTAACCGGCTGAAATCACTTTCCGCCGGCCGTCCTACGTGCCGACCGTTGCGCCGCGCGCCCAGGTGCCAGACAGTCCGGGCATGACCCTCGACGACTTCTGGAAGCTCATCGACGATGCCCGTGACGGCGACGGCGACGCCGAGGGCGGCGACGTGGCCCACCGGCTCTCCGCTGCGCTGGTGCAGCGCCCGGCGGAGGAGATCTACGCCTTCCTCGAGCACCAGGCGACGCTCATGACGCGGTCGTACTCGTGGCCGCTGTGGGGCGCCGCGTACCTCGCCAACGGCGGCTGCTCCGACGACGGCTTCGACTACTTCCGCGGCTGGCTGCTCGCCCAGGGCCGCGACGTCTTCGAGGCCGCGCTCCAGGATCCAGACTCGCTCGACGCCGTGATTCCCGACGGTGAGGAGGTCGAGAGCGAGGACATGATCGCGGCGGCGCCGAGCGCCTACAAGACCGTCACCGGGGCGTACCCGAAGGGGCCGAAGATGCGGCTCCCCGCCCTCGGCTCGAGCTGGGACTTCGACGACGCGAAGGAGATGCAGACCCGCTATCCGCGGCTGTGGGCCCGCCGCTGCGGCGGCTGAAACAGCGAAGCCCTCCGGACCGGGTGGTCGGGAGGGCCTCTCGACGCCGGCGTTGTCGCCAGCCCGCCAGCGTCAGCTGGCGTTGAACGTTGTGCAGGTCACGAGCAGCCGCTGGTGCTCCCGCAGTTGGGGCACTTGTGGCAGGCGCCGTTACGGACCATCAGCGTGCCGCACTCGTGGCACGGCGGGGCGTCGGTCTCCTGAACCCAGGCGCGGTCCTTGACCTCGATCGCGATCGACGAGGCCGCGTCGCGAGCCGCCTTGTCGACGAAGTCCTTGGCCATGAGCGGAACCCGCGGCAGGTCGAGCTGCGCCAGGCGCGCGGCCGGGTGACGCTGGACCAGGCTGCCGTCGGTCGGAAACCGGATCGCCAGCCAGCGGAACAGGTAGTCCATGATCGACGTCGCGATCGGGATCTCCTGGTTGCCGGTGAAGCCCGACGGCTCGAAGCGCGTGCCCTTGAACTTGTCGACCAGGATCTGCATCGGCACGCCGTGCTGGAGCGAGAGTGACACCGCGGTCGCGAAGCTGTCCATGAGCCCCGCGATCACGCTGCCCTCCTTGGCCATGCGCACGAAGATCTCGCCCGGCGTCCCGTTCTCGTAGAGGCCGACCGTCACGTAGCCCTCGTGGCCGCCGATCGAGAACTTGTGGGTGAACGACGCCCGCTCGTCGGCCAGCTTGTGGCGCACCGCGGTCGGCGGGCCAGCCGGCCGGGTCTTGCGGGCCCGCAGCACCTCGATCATCGCCCGCTCCTCGGGCGCCAGCGTGCCCAGCGGATCCGTCTCCACGACGGCGCGGCCATTGGAGGTCGCCTGCGCGAGGTTGGTCGACAGCGGCTGGGTCCGCTTACAGCCGTCGCGGTAGACGGCGATCGCCTTGAGGCCGAGCTTCCAGGCCTGGATGTACGCGTCCTCGATGTCCTCGACGGTGCAGTCGGTCGGCAGGTTGACCGTCTTCGAGATGGCGCCCGACAGGAACGGCTGGGTCGCGCTCATCATGCGGATGTGACCCATGTAGTGGATCGAGCGGGTGCCGGTCGACGAGCGGAAGGCGCAGTCGAACACCGGCAGGTGCTCGTCCTTGAGCGGCGAGCCCTCGATGGTGTCGTGCTTGTCGATGAACGCGATGATCGACTCGACCTCGCGGTCGTCGTAGCCGAGCTTGCGCAGCGCCTCGGGCACGGTGTGGTTGACGATCTTCAAGAGGCCGCCGCCGACCAGGCGCTTGTACTTGACCAGCGCGATGTCGGGCTCGACGCCGGTGGTGTCGCAGTCCATCAGGAACGCGATGGTGCCGGTCGGCGCCAGCACCGTGACCTGGCCGTTGCGGAAGCCGTAACGGTCACCGAGCTCGAGCGCCTCGTCCCACGACTGCCGCGCGGCCTGCTTGAGGTCGTACGGAACCGTGGCGTCGATCTGCTCGACCGCGGCGCGGTGCTTGCGGATGACGCGCATGAACGGCTGCTCGTTCTTGCTGTAGCCCTTGAACGGGCCGGTAGCGTCGGCCGAGATCTGCGCCGACGTGCGGTAGGCCTCGCCGCACATGATGGCGGTGATGGCCGCCGAGTACGCGCGGCCGGGGACGCTGTCGTAGGGCAGGCCGCGCGACATGAGCAGCGCGCCCAGGTTGGCGAAGCCGAGGCCGAGCGGGCGGTAGTCGTAGCTGTTCTGCGCGATCCGCTCGGTCGGGTAGCGCGAGTTGTCGACGATGATCTCCATCGCCATGATGGTGACCTGCGCCGCCTTGCGGAAGGCCTCGACGTCGAACTCGCCGGCGTCCGGCCCCGCCGGCTTGCGGAACTTCATGAGGTTCAGCGACGCCAGGTTGCATGCCGAGTCGTCGAGGAACATGTACTCGGAGCACGGGTTCGACGCGTTGATCCGGGCCGTGTTGATGCACGGGTGCCAGTCGTTGATCGTGGTGTCGTACTGGATGCCCGGGTCACCGCAGATCCACGCCGCGTCGGCCATCTTGCGCATGACGTCGCGGGCCTGGAAGGTGTCGACCACGCGGCCGTCGAGGACCGCGCGCGTCGACCACTCGCCGTCCTTCAGCACGGCCTGCATGAAGTCGTCGGTGACGCGGACCGAGTGGTTGGCGTTCTGGTAGCCGACCGAGTCGTAGGCGCCGCCGACGACATTGAAGCCGCCGTCGTAACCGGCGTCGATCAGCGCCCACGCCTTCTTCTCCTCGAGCGCCTTGCAGTCGATGAAGTCGACCACGTCGGGGTGGTCGCTGTTGAGGATCACCATCTTCGCCGCGCGCCGCGTCTTGCCGCCGCTCTTGATGGCGCCGGCGAACGAGTCGAAGCCGCGCATGAACGACACCGGGCCCGAGGCCGTGCCGCCGCCGTTGAGGTTCTCGTGCGAGCTGCGCAGCTTGGACAGGTTGGAACCGGCGCCCGAGCCGTACTTGAAGAGCATGCCCTCGGTCTTGGCCAGCGTGAGGATCGAGGCCATCGAGTCGTCGACCGAGTTGATGAAGCAGGCCGAGCACTGCGGCTCGGCCTCGACGCCGACGTTGAACCAGACCGGCGAGTTGAACGCCATCTTCTGCTGCACGAGCAGATGGACCAGCTCGTCGCGGAACGCGTGGGCGTCACGCGGGCTCTTGAAGTAGCCGTCGGCCTTGCCCCATCCATAGATGGTGTCGGCGACCCGCGAGATCATCTGCTTGACCGAGCGCTCGCGCTGCGCCGTGCCCAGCGTGCCGCGGAAGTACTTCTGCACCACCACGTTGGTCGCCGTCTGCGACCACACCTTGGGGAACTCGACCTGCTTCTGCTCGAAGAACACCTTGCCGTCGGCGCCGCTGATGACCGCGTCGCGCAGCTCCCACTCCACGTCCGCGAACGGGTCGACGCCTTCACGTGTGAAGTAGCGGTCGACGGCCAGGCCCGGGCGGGCGTCGCGGATGACTCGCGAGTCCTTCTGGCCCGCGGCGCCACCATCCTGCGACGGCTTGGCGGTGTCCGGACCCTTTGGCGACATGGTGTCCTCGATATGCAGCATGACCCCCTCTTTTCTGTGTGTCTCGTGCGTTGGCGATGGCGGGATCGGCACCGATCGAGCCCGGACAGCGGCAAGTTCGCGCGAAAATCGCAAACGGGTGCCCCTACAGATGGTGTCCCATCTGCTCGAAACCCCTGGGGAAACCCCGCTACGACTCCGCGTTACTGCTCGTGACGGCTCTGTTATCGATGCGACCGGAAAAAAAAACGAAAGCGTGACTGCGCGGCGAAACACTGCCGGCGGAGGTCGGTTCTACCTGCGTTGAGCAGCCGCGGCAAGAAAAGAGCTACTAGATTTAGTGGTCGGCTGGTCACGACCCGCAAGCTGTAGTGTGTGCCTGAACATGACAACGTGTGGAAGTGCTTGTGGACTGTGTGTGGACTGTGGCGGACAGGTCACAGAAAACGGAGTGCTGACCCGATGTTGGGCGGGGCTGTGGACAAAGCTGTGAAGCCTGTGCCACTTCCATGGAAGCAGTGCGTCAGAGGGAGAGATCCCCGATCGAAAAAAGTTGCCACGAACTCTCCAACGCGGTGGAAAAGGGGTTTTCGGTGCGCGCCGGGCTGACTCGAATCTGTAGATCTGGCGCGCGCTTTTTGGCGCTGTTCGTCGCCCTGCTCACGGTCACGGCCTGCGAGGTCGATCGGTCCAAGGGTGCCAAAAATCCGCGCAAGATCGTGACCTTGACGCCGAGCGCCACCGAGATCGTGGCAGCGCTCGGCGCCGCCGACCGCCTGATCGGCGTGGACGAGTACTCAACTTTTCCGCCCGAGGTGAAGCAGCTTCCGAAAGTGGGCAGCTTCCTCATGCCCAGCTTCGAGACCATCGTCCGACTGGCTCCTGATCTGGTGATCGGCGACGACATCCACGCTGACGCGGCGACCGCGCTGCGCGGTGCTGGCATCGACGTGGTGCTCGCCCCCATGCACTCGATCCCGGATCTCCGGCGGGCCTTCGTGACCGTCGGCGCGCGCATCGGGCGCGCCGACGCCGCCCGCGTGGCGGTCGCCGCCCTCGCGGACGGCATCGCGGCGGCGCGGGCGCGGCGCCGGGGCGCTGGCGTACGCGTCCTGATCGTCATCGATCGCGAGGCCGGCGGCCTCGGCAACATGGTCGCCGCCGCCAACGGCAGCTGGATGGACGAGCTGGTCGCGATCACCGGCGCGCAGAACGTGCTTGCTGGTGCCGGCGTCCGGTACCCGAAGGTGTCGCCCGAGGAGCTGCTGCGAACCCGGCCCGAGGTCATCCTCGACGTCTCCTTCGCCGCCGACACCGCCACCGCGCTCGTCGAGTGGCGCGCGCTGCCCGACGTGCCGGCGGTCGCCAGCGGCCGCGTCCACGTCCTCAAGGACGCCTACCTGCGCGGGCCGTCGCCGCGGGTCGCCGAGGCGATCGCCGCCATCGAGGCCGCCCTGACCGCGCCCGCGGTGCCGGCCGCGCCTTGATCAGGGCAGGCCGTCGTCGGCGCCGGGCGTCGCCGCGACCAGATCGATCACCACCTGCGCCAGCTCGGTGCCGACGTCCTCCTGCAGGAAGTGGCCGGCGCGCGCCAGCGTGACGTGGCGCTGGCCGCGCGCGCCGGGGATGCGCGCCTGCAGCACGAGATCGCCGCCGCGGGTGATCGGGTCCGAGTCGCCGAACGCGGTCACGAACGGGCGCTCGAAGCGCTCGAGGCCGAGCCAGGCGCTGCGGTTGGCCGCGCTCGCCGGATCGTCGGGGCTCGCCGGGACCAGGGTCGGAAACTGGCGAGCGCCGGCCTTGTAGCTCTCGTCGGGGAACGGGGCGTCGTAGGCGGCGAGCACGTCGGGCGCCAGCGGGCGCGCCACCGCACCGCCGACGATGCGGCTGGTCGGGAACTCGGGCACGGTCTGCGAGAACTGGCGCCACATGAAGAAGGCGTCGGGCGGCTTGACGTCGCCGGTTGGCAAGAACGTGTTGGCGGCGACGATCCGCGCGAAGCGGTGCGGCTCCTCGCCGGCGAGGCGGAGGCCGAGCAAGCCGCCCCAGTCCTGGCACAAGAGCGTGATCGCGCGCAGCCCGGCGCCGTCGACGAACCCGCGCAGCCACCCCATGTGCGACGCGTAGCTGTAGTCGTCGCGGGCGGTCGGCTTGTCGCTGCGGCCGAAGCCGATGAGATCGGGCGCCACCGCGCGCAGCCCGGCGGCGACGGTGGCGCGGATGACGTGGCGATAGAGGAACGACCACGACGGCTCGCCGTGCAGCATGAGCA
Source organism: Myxococcales bacterium (assembly GCA_947483555.1). Taxonomy (GTDB): domain Bacteria; phylum Myxococcota_A; class Polyangia; order Haliangiales; family Haliangiaceae; genus UBA2376. Next base: position 33,263 of record CANKMW010000064.1, on the reverse strand, counting down.
CGACCGGCGCGTCGCGCGGTCCTTCGTCGATGTAGGCCATCCGCAATGGCTCACCGCCGTCACCTGCCGGCACGTCGATGACGTGGGCCGGCCACGGAAAGTCGGGTAGCGCGGCGAAACGCTCATCGGGGGTGCGCAGGCGATCCATGGCCGCCACGATAGCTTGTCGACGCCGCGGACGCGGTCGTTCGGTGCCGCGTGGAGTTGAACCGCGTTCGATCGCTGGGGGGAGCGGGCGACAGGGCAACTCGGGCCGCCAGCGGATCGCGGCCCGGTCGTCTCGGTGGACGCCGAGCGGTCAGGACCGGTCCGGAAGATCGCGGCGATCGGCCCGGAATCAGCGAACGCGGTGTGGAACGGAGGTTGCTCGGGCGCGGGTCATGTCCCTCGCTTCCCACACCCTCCGGATGGTGGCCACCGCCACCACCCTCGCCAGCCTGGCGCTCGCCGGCTGCGCCCTCGACAAACCCGATGACGCCAAGGGCGTCGTCGACGACAGCCTGCCGCCCTCGCGCCCCGACGCCGAGGGTGGCAAGGCAGACGCCGCCTCGAAGATCGTACCGATCTCGGTGGAGTCGCCACACCCGTACGCCAACAACCTCGATCGGGTGTGGCGCGTCGACCTGTCCAGCTTGCCGTCATGCACCAGCCGCGTGCGCCTGCACTTCGCGGTGCTGCGCACCGAGGCTCGCTACGACTTCGTCACCGTCGAGCCGACCTCGGGCGCCATCCAGAGCTTCGACGGCACGCACGACAACACCTGGACCGAGTGGATGGACGTCCGCGAGCGGTTCGTCAACGTGCGGCTGGATACCGACGGCAGCATCACGCGTCATGGCTTCGCCATCGACCGTGTCGAGTGGGACGGAGTCGCGGATCGCTGCCCGCTGTACCCGATCCAGCCCTGCCCCGAGGGCTCGATCAGCCTGCGCGCACCGGTGGGCGCGTGCCAGTGCCCGCCGCCGCCGACCTGCGCTGGCCTGGGCTCGGTCGAGATCCGCCACACCACGTCGCGGGGCCGGATGTTCGGCGGCAAGCTCGCGATCGGCATCGATGCCTTCACGCTCGGCCTGGGCCCGGCGGACGGCATCGAGGACACCGCGGTCGGAACCATCGCCGCTGACCGCCTGATCGACCTGGTGCACCTGGCGCAGACCACGGGCGTGCTGTTCGACGACGGCTACGAGACCACGGTCGAGCCCGGCGTGATCCGCGACGAGCTCACCATCAAGGCCGGCAGCTTCGAGGCCCACTTCATCGCGCCGCAGGGCCAGCACGAGGCCGACGTGGCGTCGGTGATCGCGGCGTTCGAGGCCCTGTTCTCGTGCGCGGCGGCCGATGCGGCACTGACCTGCGCGACCGGCCTGGCGTGCCAGGACGACGCCTGCCTGCCCGAGAGCTCGTGCGCGTGCGCCGAGATCTACCAGCCGGTGTGCGGCATCGATGGCCGCACCCACGGCAACGCGTGCTCGGCCGGTTGCGCCGGCGTCGACATCGCGCACGTCGGTGCGTGCGGTCTGATCGGTGACATGTGCGGCGGCCTGCTCGGCACCGCGTGCCTCGACGGCAACAAGTGCCGCTACGACGTGTCGACGTTCACCGCCCCGCACCCCGACGCTGCCGGCGCGTGCGTCGCCCGCACCTACTGCGACGCGGCGCCCGACTGCAACGGCTTGCCGGCGCCAGCGGTGCTCGGCGCCTGGGCCTGCGAGAGCAACGTGTGCGCGTTCCGCGCCGGCCCGCAGTGGCGCGAGGTCATCGGCGGCAGCTTCGAGACCGCGCACCCGTACGCGAGCGCGACCAGCGTGTGGAAGCAGCTGTCGCTGCCCGCCGACGCCCAGGCGCTGCGCTTGCGCACCAGCGGCACGTTCGCGCTCGAGCGCAACTACGACTTCCTCGAGGTGTGGACCTGGCAGGGCGCGAGCTGGCGCATGGTGCGCCGCTACACCGGCACCGCGGCGCCGGCGCTGGCCGACGAGTTCCTCGGCCGCTTCCACTACCTGCGCTTCGTGTCCGACGCGTCGGTGAACGGGCACGGCTTCGCGCTGCGCACCGAGTGGCGCTGACGGGCCAGGTCGTGGCGGCGGGCCGGACCTGATCGGTCGGCTACGGCCGCGGCAGGTCGGGCAGGGTCTCGGTGCCACCGACCCTGACGCCGCAACGGCCGGCGCGGCAGATCGGCTGCGGCTCGGGGCAGGCCATCAGCGTGCACGCGGTGCCCTCGCACGTGCCGGCGGGGACGTACTCCTTGCGTACATCGGCGGCGTGGTCCTGGTGGACACCGACGGCGGTGCCGCCGTTGCACGCGTCGCAGCACTCGAGCTGCACCACGGCGCAGTCGGCGTCGCCGCCGCAGGCCTGGCGTTCGTCGAAGGTCGAGCTCACCGGCGGTCCGGTGGGCGGCGTCTTCGGGCAGCCGCCGAGCGAAGTGACCGCGGCGAGCGCGGCGAGCGATCCCACGGTGACGGCGACGAGCACGGTACGCATCGCGAACACGATACGCCCATCCCGCCCGAGCCGCGATACGCTTGCCGCCAATGGACTGGTGGCAGCGGCGCCCGCTCGGGCGTACCGGGATCATGGTCAGCCGACTCGGGCTTGGCTCGAGCTACGGCGTCGCCGGCAAGGACGTCGAGCGTGCCGTCGAGCGCGGCGTCAACTACCTGTACTGGGGCTCGCGCCGCCGCGACGACTTCGGCGCCGCCATCACACGCGTGGCGCGCCGCGATCGCGACCGGATCTGCGTCGTGGTGCAGAGCTACAGCCGCTCGGCGCTGGCGCTGGGCCCGTCGCTCGAGATGGCGCTGCGCCGGCTGCGCCTCGACCACGCCGACGTGTTGCTGCTCGGGTGGTGGAACCAGCCGCCACCGCGCCGCATCGTCGAGCGGGCCCTCGAGCTGCAGGCCGCCGGCCGGGCGCGCTCGCTGATGATCAGCTGCCACCACCGGCCGACCTTCGCGGCGCTGATCGCCGACCCGGCGATCGGCTCGATCATGGTGCGCTACAACGCCGCCCACCGCGGCGCCGAGGGTGAGGTCTTCCCGCACCTGACCGCCGCCCGCTCGGCGCCCGGGGTGGTCGCGTACACCGCGACCCGCTGGGGCGCGCTGCTCGATCGCGACATCGTGCCGGCCGCCGAGCCGGTGCCGCGCGCGTCGGACTGCTACCGCTTCGCGCTCACCCGCCCCGAGGTCGACGTCGTCATCGCGGGACCTCGCAACGGCGCCGAGCTCGACGAGGCGATGGCGGCGCTCGACCGCGGCCCGCTGTCCTCCGACGAGCTGGCGTGGATGCACCGGGTCGGCGACGGCGTCAAGGCCATGAGCGCGACCCAGGCCGCACGCAGCCGCAACAGCGGCGCGCTGTGGGAGCGTGTGGTCGGCACGGCGCAGAAGCTGGGCACGCGCCTCGGTCTCTGATCTGAAACCGAAACCGAAACCGAAACCGTCGCCGAAACCGAAACCGCCGCCGAAACCGCGACCCCGGTCGTCCTGAGCGAGGCGCGAAGCGCCGAGTCGAAGGACGGAACCCGCCGGTCACCTCACGGCGGACATCCCCCGCCGGTCGTCGTCCACGCCCCGCCCTTGCACGTCATCTGCGTGAAGCAGCAGCTGCCCCAGCTGCACACCTTGCCCTCCGCCGCGCACGGCATCCGATCGCTCTGTCCGGCTCCCGGACAGCCATCGCCACGGATCGCCGGCGGCGTCGCGGTGCACTGCCAGGTCGCCGGCTGCGCGGCGATGATCGCCGGATCGATCTCGGCGCCCGAGCACGGCACGTCGACGCCGCAGTAGCACGAGCCCTCGGGGTAGCTGCACGCCTGCCGCGACAGCGTCGGATCGCAGCTGCCGCGCAGCTCGGCGTAGGCGCCGGGGCACGCCAGCAGCCCCGGCGCGGTGGTCGCAACCGCAGCGTCAGGCGCGAACGACGTCGTGCTGCCACCGCCACCACCGGTGGTGGTTCGACTCATGTTGGACCGCGACGGCGAGGGGCCGGTGCCGCAGGCGGCGAGGCTCAGGAGCAGCACGAGCGGCACGAGCAGGTTCGATCGCATGCCACGAGGATATCGCGACGCCGCGAGCGCAGCGTCTCCGCGTCCCGGCGCTCAGCTCAGGTTGGTGAGCGGCTCGGGCGGCACCGCGGCGAGGGCGAGCGCGTCGAGCGCGTCGAGCTCGTCGAGGGACGCCGCCGGGAGGCGCGCGACCAGCCGGGGCAGCTCGGCGGAGATGCGGGTCCGCACCAGCTCGCGAAGCGCGGCGACATCGTTCGGGCCCAGGCCGGTGGTCGGGATCGGCGTCAGCACGCGGGCCACCGCGTCGGCGTCGCCGAACCACCACGAGCCCTTGGGCCGGCAGGTGCGCGTCCCGTCGAGGACCACGGGCAAGATCGGCACGCCGGCGGCGATCGCCAGCTCGAACGCGCCGTCCTTGAATCGACCCAGCTCGCCATTGCTCGACCGCGTGCCCTCGGGGAACACCATCAGCGACAGCCCGCCATCGAGCGTGGTGCGGGCGTCGGCCATCATCGCCCGCACGCTGGGGCCATCGCCGCGCTCGACCGCCAGATCGCCGCCGAGGCGCATCAGCCAGCCGATCGGCGGCGCCCGGAACAGCTCGATCTTGGCGATCCAGCGCATGTCCCACGGCAACGACGACAGCAGGAACGGATCGGCGCTCGACTGGTGGTTGGCGACCACGACGTAGGCGGTGTGGTCGATGTCGGCCGGTCGCTGGCCCTCGATCCGGAACCGCCACAGCGGCGTCAGCCGCGCGGTCAGCCGTCCGAAGCGGCGCATCCAGCGACCGCGGCGGCGGACGTTGTTGCGGCCGAGCAACGTGACCACGCCCAGGATCGGCAGCCAGGCCACGAGCAACAGCCCGAACTCCAGGTAGCTGAACGCGCCCAGGACGGTTCGTCGCATGGCGGCACTCTAGGGTTCGCCCGGTCAGCGCGCCGGTGGGTCTCGGTCACGGAACGGTCACGGCCCCGATGGCGCGCCGCGTCGCGGCCCGACCGCCGAACCGAAACCCTGGTTGACTTGCGCCGTCAGTCGCAGCCCGGAATCGCCAGCCGCGGGCTCGCCGGATCGGCGGCCGCCACCAGCAGCTCGACATCGAAACCAAGGTTGTCGCTGCGCATGCCGGCGGGTCCGGTCAGCGCGCCGGCGGCGGCGTCGAGTCGGCCGCGCCACACCACGCGATCGTCGACCCGCGCGGTGAGCTCATCGCCGATGATCTCGGCGGCCAGCGTGTGCGTCGCACCCGGCGCCAGCGCGGGCGGGGCCTCGCTGCGGACCGGGTTGACCTTGGTGTAGCCGCGGGTTCCACAATCGCCGTGGTCGCGATCGCCGGGATTGATCTTGGTCGACACCTCGATCGCCGGCGTCGGGTCGAGGCGCCACATCACGTAGATCAGGTTGCAGCCGTCGGCGGCCCGCAGCTTGAGCCCGAGCTGGCGCCGGACCTGGCCACTGGCCAGCGCGACGCGCTCGGCGCTGTCGCCGTCGAACACGAAGCGCAGCGCCGCGGCGTCGCCATGCGAACCCGGCGCGACCGCGCGCATGGTCGGCTCGGTGACGTGCAGGCGACCGCCGGCGTCGGCGCGCGCGCCGCGGGTCAGACACAGCGCCGCCAGCGCCACCGGCATCAGCTGGCCCGGTGGCGACGTGGTCCGGGCCGCGGCCGCGGGGCGCGCGCGCTCGTCGGCGCGGCCGTTCTTGCACGCCGCCAGCGCCACCACGGTGACCGCGAGGACGCCGGTCCGGATCACGTGCCGCCGCCCGCGCTGCCGTCGCCGTCGCCGACGCCCTCGCCGCTGCCGCCGGCCTCGCCCAGCACCTCGCGCAGCGACGCCGCGTGAGCCTCGAGGTACGCGTGCTCGGCCTTGGCCTCGACCCACTCGAACCACACCGTCAGGCGAAAACGTCGACTGTCGTCGCCGCCGATCCGGCGCAGCGCCTCGAGCTGGCGCTCGAGATCGGCGACCAGCACGCCGCTCTCCTCGGCGCGGCCGGTCTCGGCCGCGAGCAGCGCGCGCAGCGCCGGGGTCGCCGCCGCTCCGGGCTCGTCGCGCACCAGCCGCTGGCGCGCCGCCAGCGCCCGCTTGTTGGCGGGCTGCTGCAACAGCCAGCCGAGGTTGAAGCTGGCCGACACCACCGCGAAGTACGGCGAGTCGTCGTCGGCCTCGAGGAACTTGTCGTAACCGACCCGCACGCTCACGTCCCACGCCTGGGCGGCGCGCAGGCGACCGTCGTTGCGCTCGAGGTCGGCGTCGGCCGCGTGGTAGGCGCCGAGCGCGCCGGCCAGCGAGCCGTCGCCGGCCGGCAGGGTGTCGAGCTCGCGGTGGGTGGTCGCCGTGAGCCGGCGGAGCTGCTCGACCCGCAGGCGGGTCGCCATCACCTCCTGCGCGGTGGCGCGCCGCGACGCCATGTCGTCGTCGGCCTGGGCGAGCAGCTTGCTGGCTTCGGCCATGGCGCCGTCGAGAATCGCGGCCCGCGCCGCCAGCGCGCGCTGCGCCGGCACCGCTTGGACCTGGGCCAGCGCGCGCTGTCGCCGGCAGTCGGCGCCGGCGCGCTTGCGCATCACGGCACCCTCGTACAGCCCGCCCAGGCTGTAGCGCACGCCGAGCGTGAAGCGGATGTCGTCGGACGTGGTGCTCGGCACCACCGCCGCCGCTGGCTGCTCGACGTAGCCGAGGCTGGTGAACAGCTCGGGCGCGATCAGCGTGGCGCTGTTGGCGGCAGCGACGCTGCGGACATGATCGCAGTAGGCGTCGCCGTTGGCCGCACCGGCGCTGGTGACGACGATCAAGCTGGTGATGGCGATGCTTGTCCTGAGCATCGGAGTCAGATCAGCAGCGGTCGGCCGCCGACGAACAGCACGTCGTCCTCGGCCGCGCTGCGGTCCTTGAGATCGACCACGATCAGCCGCCCGCGCAACGCCTTCTCGCGGTGGGGGTGCTTGAACGTGACCTCGCCCTGCAGCACCTCGACGATCTTGCCGACCCGACGGCAGAAGATCATCTCCAGCGCGCAGCCGTACAGCGCCGCGCCCGGCTTCACGTCGTCCATGTTGCCGTAGGGCACGAACGCGACGTTGGCGTCGCCGGCCACCGCGCGCAGGTACGGTGACTGCTTGAGGCCATCGACGATCTTGTCCTGCCGCACCAGGCTCGACTTGAGGGCCTCGCGGCTCTCGATCGCCTTCTGCGACTCGAGCCGTGACAGCTCGTACTCTTGCTTGATCTTCAGCACGTCGTAGCTGAGCGCCGACGCGCCGCCCTTCTGGTCCACGATCCCGTCGAGCGCCTGGGCCTCGGCCTCGAGCGCGGCGGCCCGACTCTCGTACTCGGACTGGCGCTCGGCCAGGGTCAGGTTGGAGCTGGTGATCTGGGCCAGCTGGAACTTGCCCGACAGCATGTCGCCGCGATCGATGAGCCCGGCGGCGTACTCCTCGGACATCTTGCGCTGCGACGCGGCCGCGAACGCCTGGTTGGAGCGGCGCACGCGGTCGCGCGCCCCGGCGTAGCCCTTGGCCAGCTCGCGGGCCCGCGACAGCGCCGCCTTGCGGCCGGTGAGGTCGGAGCGGATCGCCGCCGCGAACTCGGCCTGATAGGTCTGCTGCACGGCGATGTAGCGGTCGGCGTGGTTGAGCTCGGCGACCACGCGGTCGCGGACGTTCTCCTGCTCGGTGAGCTGGGCCTGCAGCGAAAGGACCCGCTCGTCGGTCTTGGCGACCCGCATGGGCTGGATCCAGCTGTCACTGACGAAGTAGAAGGCGCTGGTGGTGATGTAGCCGACCAGCACGATCACGATGATGGTCAGGATGCCGAAACCGAGCGCCCGGTACGCATTGACCAGGAACTTGGCGGTCTCGGGTGACAGGTCCTTCTTGGCGCGCGGCCCCAGACCGAGCTGCTCGTAGACCGCCCACTGGGCGTTGGAGTTGACCGGGGTCATCCCGGTCCACACTGGCTCGGCGACGTTGTGGACGTTGGCGGCGACCGGGGCGGTCGACGATGGCGCGGGCACCGGCACCGGCACCGGCGGGGCGGCCGGGACGGTCGGCGCCTCGAACTCGGGTTCGGCGCTGGCCGCGATCGCGAGCAGCGCCGAGCCGCTGCGGCGGCTGGCGATCGACGTCGGTGCCGGCGACGGCGGCTGCGGCATCGATCGCAGCGCCGGCAGCGCCGGCGACGGTCGCGCGGTCGGTGGCCGCGGCGCGAACGGAATCACGTTGGTCGGCACGATGCCGGGCGGCGTCGACCGCCGCGAGCGCGGCGGCGGCAGCATCGCGGCGGGGTGGGGACCCGATGGCCCCGATGGCCCGCGCAGGTGCGGCGGCACCGGCGATCGGTCGACCGTCGTCCGATCGCCGCGATCGCCGCGCACCGGCGGCGGCTCGCGGCGGGCGGGTGAGCGGTCGACGATCGTGCGGTCGGGATCGACCGGCCGTTGCCGCGCTTGCGGGCGGGGAGGCGGGGGACGCTTGCCGTCGGGCGACTTTGGTTCTGGCATGTTGGGCGGTCGGCAGGAGGGCGGCGGACGAGTTTCGGTTGTGCAAGAACATCGCCACGCCGAGGCGCTGCGCGATCTGCGCGGAGCAAGCCGGCTCACATGTGCGGGGCGTGGAGTGCCGCTCCCCCAGATCGATGACCGCGTACCCCGATCCGACGCCGGGGCCCCACGCCAAGCAGCGGCGACGTCAGGGACCGCACCGACCGGACCTCCGGCACCGCTCTTGCTGTTCCGCTCGATCCCGACCCCGGACGGGAGCCCGCTTGTCCAACTTCCCGATCTACCTCTTCATCTTCATCGTCTTCCTGAATCGCTACGTGTTCGGGCTCTACCTCGCCCTGTTCAAGGGCAAGAAGTTCGACGAGAAGATCCGCGGCTACGAACCGACGGTGACCGTGGTCGTGCCGCTCTACAACGAGGGCAAGTCGATCTACGACACCATCGTCAGCCTGGCCAGGCTGGACTATCCCAAGGAGAAGCTCCAGATCACGGTCGTCGATGACTGCTCGACCGACGACAGCTACGAGTGGGCGTGCAAGGGCGCACGAGAGTTCGACAACGTCCGCGTCCTGCGCAACCCGTACAACATGGGCAAGCGCAAGGGCATCAACCACGCTGTGCGCGAGTCGAGCTCCGAGATCATCGTCTCGGTCGACTCCGACGTCATCATCTTCCCGACCGCGCTCAGGGAGCTGGTCGCCCGCTTCACGGCGCCCGACATCGCCGCGGTCGGCGGCCGGGTCCACGTCTCCAACCCCAACGACAACTGGCTCTCCAAGCTCCAGACCATCAAGTACTACTTCGGCCAGGAGCACCTCAAGAACCTCGAGCGCTCGCTCAAGAGCGTGATGTGTCTGTCGGGGTGCCTGACCGCCTATCGCCGCCACGTCCTCATCCACCTCGAGCCCATCCTCGAGAACCGCAACATCCTCGGCGTGCCGATCAAGTACGGCGAGGACCGCTTCCTGACCCACCAGATCGTCAAGCACGGCTGGCGCACCGTCATGACGATGGACGCCATGTGCTTCACCAAGGCGCCCACCGACCTGCGCAGCTACTTCAACCAGCAGTTGCGCTGGAAGCGCTCCAACGTCGTCGACTTCGCGCTCGGCATCGGCCACGCCTGGAAGCTGCACCCGCTGCTGTGCATCCAGTACCTGTCGATGTTCATGCTGCTTCTGGTCTATCCGTTCGTGATCGTCAATCACGTTCTCGAGGGTGAGTTCCTCGATCTGGCGATGTTCCACATCGCGGTGATCGCCGCGTTCGGCTTGATCTACTGGTTCGCGCCGACGACCCGAAAGTTGCCGCCGTGGCTGCGCGTGCACCCGATCGCGTTCTTGCCCATGGCCGTGCTCATGCCGGTCGCGTACATGCTGCTCACGCCGCTCGGCCTGTTCACGCTCGACACCTCGAGCTGGGAGACCCGCGGTCACGTCGCCGGCACGCCGCAGCCGCAGCCGGCGCCGGCGGCGCTGCCCGGAGCCCCGCCGTGATCGTCGCCGCGCACCAGCCGCACTACCTGCCGTGGCTCGGCTACCTCGACAAGCTGATCAAGGCCGACGTCTTCGTCGTGATGGACGACCTGCAATACGAGGCGCAGAACTACCAGAACCGGCAGCGCATCAAGCTCAACAACGGCGCGGCGTGGTTGACGGTGCCGCTCGAGCGCGGCGCGCAGAGCGATCGTATCTGCGACAAGCGCATCGCCAATGGCGGCAGCCCCAGGGAGCACTGGCAGCGGCGAGCCTGGATGACGCTGCGCACCCACTACGGCAAGGCGCCGCACTGGGCCGCCTACGCCGCCGAGCTCGAGGACGTCTTCACGCGTCCGTGGCAGCGGCTGGTCGACCTCGACCTCCACATGCTCGAGCTGGCCCGGCGCTGGCTCGCCATCACCGGGCCGGTCCTGCAGTCGTCCTCGCTCGGCCTCGAGGGCCAGAAGACCGATCGCATCATCGACCTGTGCCGCAAGGTCGGCGCCCACGTCTACCTGTCGGGCCGCGGCGGCTCGACCGACTACCTCGATGTCGAGGCGCTGCGCCGGGCCGGCATCACCGTCATGTGGCAGAGCTTCGCGCACCCGACCTATCCGCAGCGTTATGCGCAGCTCGGCTTCGTACCCAACCTCGCGTTCCTCGATCTGCTCCTCAACTGTGGACCCGACAGCCGGCAGCTCCTGCTCGGCGACGCGGTCCAGCGCCACGCCGGAGGCATCTCATGAACCGCATCTTCGACGAAGAGAAGGGCGGCCGCGTGCTCGCGTTCGGCGCTCACCCCGACGATCTCGAGGTCGGCGCCGGCGGTCTGCTCGCCCGGCTGGTCGACGAGGGCGCCAGCGTGACCATGGCGGTGGTCAGCGTCCCCAACCGCGCCGAGGAGCGCACTCGCGAGGCCCACGCCGGCGCGCGGGCGATCGGCGCCCAGCTGTTCATCGTCTACGAGGAGAAGCAGTGCCGGGTCGAGGACATCTCGATGCACGAGCTGGTCGGCCGCTTCGACGCGCTGGTCAACGAGGTCAAGCCGGATCTGGTCATCACCCACTCGGCCCACGACCTGCACTGGGATCACGGCCTGGTCAACCGCGCCACGGTGTCGGCGCTACGCCGCACGCCGTGCGATCTGCTGGCCTACCTGTCGAGCCCGGAGATGAACGCGCAGTCGCGCTCGCTCGGCCAGTGCTTCGCCGACATCTCGACCACCATCGAGCGCAAGATCGGCGCGATCTCGGCCCACCAGTCGCAGCTCGCCAACCTCGATCTCGATTCGAGCCGCGACCTGGCGCGCGCCATGGGCCGCATCAGCGGCTTCGCCTACGCCGAATCCTACGAGGCCCTCCGCGTCCGGATCTGAGAGGGGACAGGCTCCTGGGTCCGAGCTCTACAGAATCATTCGGGTTTCAGGACCGATCGCGATCAGAACGACACCCGCTCGTACAGCGGGCCGCCGATCGCGTCGCCGAGGCGCCACAGCTGGTGCGAGCCGGTGAAGGTCTGGTCCGGGCAGACGATGGTGAGCGTGACGCGGAAGCTCGAGCCGGTCGGCGAGTCGGCCCAGGTGCCCTCCCCCTCGCAGAGCTCGTCGGTATCGGGGCCGGTGACCCGGCGCGTCTCGTGGGCGCTGCCATCCGCGCGCAGGTCGAACGTGACGTCGAGGTGCAGCTGGTCGACCAGGTTCTCGGAGGTGCCGCGCCAGGTCCCGACCCGCCCGCGGACCGGACCGACGGCGAACGCCGCAGTCTCGAGCCAGTGCGACGTGGTGGCGACATAGTTGAACGCCAGCCGATCGGCGCCTTGCGGGTCCGGGAAATCCTCGACGGTGAGCTGGCGTCCCTCGACGAAGAACGTGCCGGCGCCGGTGAGCTCGCCGCTCTTCTCGAACGTGAGGTCATCGCGGAACAGCCATTGCTGGCCGACCGCGGTCCCGACGTCGACCTGACTCCACGACCCGAACAGCTCGTCGCCCTGCGTCCGCTGTTCGGTACAGGCGGTCGCCGCCACGGCGGCAAGGGACAGGACGGCGGCACGCACGGTCGAGGTGATAGCAAGCCACAGTCCGCGGCAGTCGGCGTGAAGAATCGCCAGGTTCGACCGCTGCCCGGACCGGGTGGTGGTGAGCTTCCAACGATCTGGCAGATGTCTGGCGTCACGCGGTCGTGGCACCGGCCGGCACGGCGGGGTAGCGTGCCGGCCATGACGCGCATCTTTGCAGTGGCCGCGCTCGGTTTCGCGGCCTGTTTCATCCCGGTGCAGTCGCAGCAACCCGCGGGCGGCGGTGGCTACCAGGGCGGCGGCGGGGGTGGGGGTGGCGGCGGCGGAGATCCGTACGGTCAGTCGCAGCCCCCGCCGCCGTCGGGTGGTGGCGCCGGTGGTGGCGGTGCACCGGCGCCGGCCGGTCCGGTTTCGGTGACGATCCGGTCGTCGTGCCCGAGCACGGTGCGGGTGTTCTACGGCGACAAGCCCAAGTACGGCAGCGGCACGACGTCGTCGATCTCGTCGAACAGCGTCAACTCGCACTCGTTCCAACCCGGCGACATGTTCTGGATCGTCGACGCCTCCGACAACGGCGTCGATTCGATCACGGTCGGCCCAGGTCTGGGTACGATCGAGATCGGCTCGAACTGCACGTCGCTGTCGTCGCGCTGACGGTCTCGGCGTCGGTTTCGGCGTCGGTTTCGGTTTCGGCTTCGGTTTCGGTTTCGGCGTCGGTTTCGGCGTCGGCTACGGTTTCGGCGTCGGCGTCGGCGTCGGCTACGGCGTCGGCTGCGTCCACGCCACCGGGACCACGATGGTCACCTCGGACGGCGTCGCGGTGACCGGTGCCGGCGCGCACTTCATGGGCAGCTGTTCGGCCTGCTCCATCAGCTCGCCCATCTTTGACGCGTCGTCGCCGATCGGCAACACGACGGCGCACGCGGTGTAGCGGCCGGGGCGCATCTCCTCGATCTCGGCGTAACCGCCCATCGCGGCGCGGATGTGCATCATCAGCGTGCCGCCGTCGCGCAGCCCGGGCGGCAGGAAGCTGCCGTCGCGCAGCGCCTCCATGGTGGGCGCGTCGACCACCGCCTGCACCACGATCAGCTGCGCCATCTTCACCCGCTCGCCGGCGTCGGTCTTGACCGACACCGTCAGCTTGCCGGCGCCTGGCGAGGCGTCGATCGTCACCGCGGTCCGCTTGCCGGCGGTCACCTCGAGCGTGCGCATCACCATGTCCTTGGGGCGGCCGCCGCCGCCGCCCAGCATCGGGTACACGAAGTACTGGCCGGCGGTGAGGGCGTCGAAGGCGAAGCTGCCGTCGGGGCCGGTGACCACGAAGAAGTTCGACGACGTGGCGCCGATCGGGTTGGCGATCACGACGGTGTCGGTGAGCGGCTGGCCGGCGCGGGTCACCTTGCCGTCGACCCCGCCGACCGGTTGCAGGACCAGGTCGACGACCGCGCTGTCGGGACCGCGGGCCACCGCCACGCTGCTCGAGCGGCCGGCGCCGTCCTTGCCGCCGACCACCGTGAGCGCGTGGGGTCCGAAGCCGGTCAGCAGGTAGCGGCCGTCGACGTCGGTCTCGGTGCTGCGCGCGTTGATGCTCTCGTCTTCGATGTAGAGCTCGCCGCCGCCGCCGGTCAGCAGCGCGCCGGCCGCGACCCTGGCTCCGGCCACCGGCGCGCCGTCGGCGTCGAGCACGACGCCGCTCACCGAGCGGCCGGCCTCGACGGTGATGGTGCCGAGGTCGGCGCGCTTGCCGTCCTCGACGGTGGCGTCGGCGCGCCGGGGCACGAAGCCGGGCCCGGCGATGCGCACGCTGACCGTGCCGGCCGGTGCGTCGGCGGAGAAGCTGCCGTCCTTGCTCGCGACCGGCACCGCGTGGCCGCCACCGACCTCGACGGTGAACAGCGCGGGCGGCTTGCCGTCCGCGAACGCGACCTTGCCGGTGACGCCGCCGTCGGCGGCGAGCACGAGCGTGAGCGGCGGATCGCCCGGCTTTGCGGTCATGCCCTTGCCCTGCCACAGCGCGTGCTCGGCGGCGGCGGGGCGCGCGGCGCGCACGCTGTAGCTGCCGGCGGGCAGGCCGGCGAAGCGGAACTGGCCGCCGGCGTCGGTGACCGCCTGCTGGACGCCGCGCACCTGCCACGCCGACCGATCGGCGGTTCCGCCGCTCCACACCGGCTCGGCGATCACCTGGGCGTCGCCGACCGGCTCGCCGGCGGCATCGACGACCGCGCCGGCGATCGCGCCGGTCACGTCGAGCACCAGCGTCACGTCGTGGTCGCGCTTCGTGACCAGGTCGGCGGCGGTGATCGCCGATGCGCCCGACGGGTGCCAGGCCACGACCTCGACGGCGCGGCGGGGCAGGCCAGCGATCGTGAAGCGGCCGTCGTTGTCCGTGAACGCCTGCCGGCGCGGGCGCCAGTCGACGTGGCCACGGGTCACCACGCGAACGTCGGCGGCGCCGACCGGCTGGCCGGCGCCGTCGGTGACCACGCCCTTGATGACGCCGCCGGCCGTCACGACCAGCTCGAAGCCGTGGCGCGGGCTCACACCGTCGACGACGAACGGCGTCGACGTGGCGGCGGCGTGGCTGGCGTCGCTGGCCATGAGGCGATAGGTCCCGGCGGCCAGGGCCGGCAGCGTGAACGCGCCGTCGGCGCCGCTGACGACGCCGTCCTTGCGCGGATCGATCACCGGGAACGGCTCCGACGCCAGCGCGGCGGTCACCCGCGCGCCGGCCACCGGCTTGCCGCCGTCGTCGATGACCCGGCCGGCGACCGCGGCGCCGCGGCCGAGCGTCACCGCGACCCGCACCGGCGCCAGCGGATCGCCGGAGGTCGACATCATCACCGCCGCCGGCGCGAAGCCTCTGGCGGTCACCGCCACCGGCGCCCACACCGACCCGACGCCGCGCAGCGTCGCCACGCCGTCAGCGCCGGTCACGCCGCGCCACGCCAGCGGCGCGCGCAACTCGACCGCGGCGCCCTCGACCGCCTTGCCGCCGTCGCGATCGGTCACCACGACCTCGACCACACCGCCCTTGCGCAGTCGCAGCGTCACCGGTTCCGCCTTGGCGGTCAGGCGCAACCGCGCCGGGCCGGCGTATCCGTCCGCCGCGGTGGCCTCGACGCGGTAGTCGCGCGCGATCAACCCCTCGAACACGAACGACCCATCGGTCTCGGTCTCGACGATGATCGGTGGCGAGGCGTCGATCGCGACCCGCGCACCGCCCACGCCCTGGTCGCCGTCGTCGATCACGACGCCCTCGAGCCGCAGCGCGCCACGCGGATCGTCGTCGCGGAACAGCCGCATCCGATCTCCGCCGGCCGGCCCGCCGTCGGGCTCGCGGGTCGGATCGCGTCCGGCGGCCACCGCCGCCACCCTGGCATCCTTCACCGCCACCACCGCCGCCGGCTTCGGCTTGCCCTGGCCCCACAGCCCGGCGTAGCGGGTCCCGGCGACGAGCGCGATCAACACCGCGACGAGCGCGGCCAGCTTGGTTCCAGATTTCACGGCCAGTCCTTTCAGTAGCAACGTCCCGACAGCGGGTGCCGCCGGTGCGATCGGCGGCGCGAGCGGTGCCACCAGCAGCACCCATCGCTTGCGATCGCCTTCGTGATCATCGTCGAGTCGCGCCCGCACCTGGTCGAGCGCCTGCTTGATCCGCCACCGCACCGTCCCCGCCGGCACACCCTGGGCCCGCGCGATCTCGGCCGCCGACAGCCCTTCGTAGTAACGCAAGAGCAGCGTCGATCGCAGCGGCTCATCGAGCGCCAGCACCATCGTCGCGACCCGTTGCTGCACCATCGCCCGCGCCACCAGCTCTTCCGGCCCCGGCGCCGCCACCGCCGGCGCGCCCGCCGCCGCTTCCTCCCGCCGCGCCCGCCGCGCCCCGGCTCGCTTCCTCATCTTCGCCAGGTTCCGCGCCACGCCTCCCAGCCACGGCCGCAACGCGCCCGCCCGCTTCGGCGGCTGCGTCAGCGCGACCTCGTACGTCTCCTGCACCACATCGTCGGCCGCCGCCTCGCCAACCAGCGCCCGCGCCAGCCGTCGCAACCACTCGGCGTGCGCCAGCAGCTCCTCGGTGCTCGGGTCATCAGCGGCCGTACCGTCCACGCCCCCATCTTGCCGCGGAGCGCGAAAGCGTTGGGGGACAGGCTCCTATCCTCCACGACCCCGAGATCTCTCCGCTTTTACGACCGACCGCGATCCGGCGCTCTGCTCACGCAGCCAGCGCGCGCCGCGCGTCGGTGTACTCGCGCACCAGCCGGGCCACCAGCTCGCCGGCCGGGGACACCTCCCGCACCGCCGCGATGCCCTGGCCGCAGCCCCAGATGTCCTTCCACGCCTTGGCCGATGCGCCGCCGCCGAAGTTCATCTTCGACGGGTCGCTGGTCGGCAGCTGGTCGGGATCGAGCCCGGCCTGGGTGATCGACGCTCGCAGGTAGTTGCCGTGCACGCCGGTGAACAGGTTGGTGTAGACGATGTCGGCCGCGGCACCCTCGACGATCGCCTGCTTGTAGGCGTCGACGGCGTTGGCCTCGCGCGTGGCGATGAACGCCGAGCCGATATACGCCAGGTCAGCGCCCAGCGCCTGCGCCGCCAGCACGCCGCGCCCGGTGGCGATCGCACCGGCCAGCGCGAGCGGGCCGGAAAAGAAGCTGCGGATCTCCTCGATCAGCGCGAACGGCGACGTCGTGCCCGCATGCCCGCCGGCGCCGGCGCACACCGCGATCAGCCCGTCGGCGCCCTTGGCGAGCGCCTTCTTCGCGTGCACGACGTTGATCACGTCGTGCAGCACGATGCCGCCCCACGCGTGCACGCGCGCGTTCAGGTCCTCGCGCGCGCCGAGCGACGTGATGATGATCGGCACCCGGTACTGCTCGCACAGCGCCAGGTCGTGCTCGAGCCGGTCGTTCGACTTGTGCACGATCTGATTCACCGCGAACGGCGCCGCCGGTCGCTCCGGGTGCGCGGCGTCGTGCTCGGCGAGCTCGCGCGTGATGCGGGCCAGCCACACCTCCAGCAGCTCGGCGGGCCGCGCGTTGAGGGCCGGGAACGAGCCGACCACGCCGGCCTTGCACTGCGCGAGCACCAGATCGGGGTTGGAGATGATGAACAGCGGCGCGGCGATCACCGGCACCACGAGACGTTCGCGCAATGACACGGGCAACATCGTGTGTACTGTGGCAGTGCGCGGCCGAGTGCGCACTGGAGCCTGCTTACCCGTGCTGTCTGCAGACGATCGTCTGCACGTCGCGTGTAGGTGACCGCACCGCGAGCGCGGCTCACTCGCTCCAACCGACCAGCATCGCAGCACAAGCGCCGCGGTCCGCGGCAGGTCGCGAACCTGGCACGGTGACTGCTGAGGTGGCCACTGCGCTCGTTTGCTGGCTGCTGTGCAGCTTGCCCAAGAGTCGAGCGCGAGGAGCAACACATGAGCATCCGCTTCGTGAGCGCCGCGCTATGCGCGCTCGCCTTCATCCCTTCGTGTTCTTCGTCTCCGGACGACGCCTCCGACCAGCTGGTCGACGACGTCGACCCTTCCGTGGTCACTGACCTCGATACCCTCTACGCCGCCGCCGCGACCGAATCCGGCGTGCCCGCCGATCTGCTCAAGGCGATCGGCTACGTCGAGACTCGGTGGCAGATGATCGCCGGCGAGGTCGAGCACGATGGCGCGCCGACCACCGTCGGCGTCATGGCGCTGCGTTCCGACGCCGCCGCCCGCGGCGCCACCCGCGCCGGCGTCTCCCTCGACGAGGTCGCACTCGACCCCGAGGCCAACATCCGCGCCGCGGCGCTGCTGCTCGCCGACGAGGCCGCCGAGCAGGGCCTCATCCGGGACGACACCGACGCCGCCGCCGATCTCGCGCTGTGGATGCCGGTGGTCGCGGCGTGGAGCGGCATCGACGATCCCGACGCGGTCGCGCAGTACGTCCACGGCGACGTCTTCGGTACGCTGGCCACCGGCGCCGAGGAGCGCGCCGAATCCGGTCAGCTGATCGCCTCGATCGCGGCCCACCCCGAGCTGGCACCGCTGGCGACGGTCTCGGTGGCCAAGGCCGGCAGCGCCGACTACCCGTCGTCGGTGTGGCGGCCGTCGCCCAACTACAACTCGCGAGGCGGCGCCCGCGTCAGCCACGTCGTCCTCCACACCTGCGAAGGCAACTACGCCGGTTGCTGGGGCTGGCTGCGCAACTCGGCGGCCAGCGCCAGCGCGCACTACGTCGTCAGCAACACCGGCTCCGAGGTCACGCAGCTGGTGCGCGAGTCCAACCGGGCGTGGCACGTCGCGGCCAGCTACGCCTGCTCGCGCAACGGCAACACCGACTGCGGCAAGAACGGTGTCTCGGTCAACACCTTCTCGGTCGGGATCGAGCACGCCGGCTTCGCCTCGCAGACGTCGTGGGCCAGCGGCCTCATCGAGGCATCGACCAAGCTCACGTGCGACATCACGCGCAGCCACGGCATCCCGCGCGACCGCTTCCACATCGTCGGCCACGGCCAGCTGCAGCCATCGAACCGCACCGATCCTGGTCGTCACTGGCCGTGGACGCGCTACCTCGATCGGGTGCGCGCGCACTGCGGCAGCGGCGGCACCACCCCGCCCCCGGGAACCGGCCAGTCGCCGGCGTCGATCGTGATCGACTCCAACAACGCCAACAACAACGCGGCGCAGGCGCGCATCGAGCTGGCCGGTGCCTGGACCTCGGCCAGCGCCACGCCCGGCTTCTACGGCAGCGGCTACCTGTTCGCCGCCACCGACGAGGTCTCGGCGCCGGCGACGTTCTGGTTCTACCTGGCGAGCGCGCAGACCCGCACCATTGACGCCTGGTGGACGGCGGGCCCCAACCGCAGCACGGCGGCGACCTACGTCGCCTACAACGGCGGCGCCGCCGAGGTCGGTCGCACCACGAAGAACCAGACCGCCAGCGGCGGCGGCTGGATCGCGCTCGGCACCTGGCGCTTCACCGCCGGCTGGAACAAGGTCGTGCTGTCGCGCTGGGCGCCGGCCGGCAAGGTCGTCGTCGCCGACGCGGTACGCGTGCGGTGAGGAGTCGGCCCGGATCTCAGCGCAGCGTCCAGCCGCTGATCGCCGGGTCGGCCGCCAGCGACAGCTCGTAGTACGCACCGCCACCGGCAAGCCACGGCGTGTGGGTCGCCGGCGTCAGGTCCTTCCACTCGTTGCCGGCGACGCCGTTGACGACGTGCGTGCTCACCCTCATCGCCAGTGGGCAGCCGCCAAGCGCGGTCCACGGCGTGCGCACGGAGAGTGTCCGGTTGTCGGACGAGACGTACACGCCGGTGCCGGGCTCGAGCGCCAGGCTCCGGGTCGCCCACGGCTGCGCGCCGGCCGCGACGTACACGCCGTCGTACGGTCCAGTCCCGAAGTCGTTGGTGCGGCGGACCGCGATCACGTGGCCGGGGCTGAACGCCAGCTGCGCCACGTGACCGCCGTACTCCTTGCCGGTGGTCGCGGCCGCGGCACCGAGCGTGGTGGCGGTCTCGACATAGACGTGGACCGGCCGGGCACCATCGAGAAACGCCTCGCTGGTCACGGCGACGTACAGGTAGGTCGGGTCCCACGTGATCGCGACCTCGTCGGAGGCGCCCAGGGTCGCGCCCGGCGTCAGTCGCTGCGCGGCCAGGAAATCCGCGAGGTCGGCGACGCCGTCGAGCGGCGGTGTGTGCCCGGTGGAGATGGTGCACGGCGGTGCGTCGCCGCCGGCCGCATCGGTGGCCGTGGCCGCGTCGGTGGCCGCATCGGTGGCCGCATCGGTGGCCGCATCGGTGGCCGTGGCCGCATCCGTGGCTGCCGGGCCGTCGCCGCCGGCGGCATCCGGAGCTGCGGCTCCATCCGGGTCACCCGGCGACACCCGGGCACTCGAGCAACCGCAGGCCAGAGCGACAGCGACGAGACTGACCGCGCGCATTCGAGCTGAACAAGCATCAACCGTTCCACGCCGCGAGGCGTGCAACCTGTCGTGATCTCGACGCTCGGCCGGCCGCGGCGCAACGCGTCCGCCCGCGCACGTTGCCGATCGCAACGTGACCCGGGACGGAAGGCCGCAGTGCCGCCGCAGTGCCAGCGCCGGCCCGGCCGCCGACCCGGTCGCGCAGCTCAGGCCGCGGCGGTCGGCGCCGGCGCCGGCACCACCGTCACCGGCACGCCGTTGAACGCCGCGTTCCCGCTCGGAGCGTCGAGGAACTCGTCATCCGACACCACGTTCACGTTCACGCCCGCGTGTGCGCGCGCCACGCCCATCCGCACCCCGGGTAAGTCGTGCCCGAACCCGTGCGGCAACGACACCACCCCCGGTCGCAGCTCGTCGCTGATCTCGACCGCCGCCACCACCTCGCCCGCGCGGCTCGCCACCCGCGCGCCGCCGCCGTCGCTCAACCCCAGGCGCGCGGCATCATCCGGGTGGACCCGCAGCGTGCAGCGCGCCGGCCCCTTGATGAGCGGCGTCAGGTTGTGCATCCACGAGTTGTTGCTGCGCAGATCGCGGCGGCCGATCAGCACCAGCTCCGGCGGCGCGACGTCCAGCGCCGCCTCGAGCCGCGGCACATCGTCGAGCACCAGCGCCGGCGCCAGATCGACGAGGCCATCGCCGGTCCGCAGCACGCCGGGCAGCCGCGGCTCGAGCGGGCCCAGGTCCACGCCGTGCGGATGCGACGACTCGAGCACGTCGAGCGTCAGCCCACCCGGCCGGGCACCGAACCCGTCGCCGTACGGCCCCAGCCGCAGCAGCGCATCGACGACCCGCCCCGGTCCGCGCCGCCCACCGAGCGCCGCCAGCGCGGCGGTCGCATCCACCGGCGCCGGCGCGCCGGACTCGGCGAGCTCGGCGAGCTCGCGCGACACCAGCTCGCGCACCACCAGGTCGTCGGCCATCGCCAGCGATGCCGCCGCCATGCCCATCATCCCCTTCGACAGCGTCAGCAAGATCTCCCACTCCGCCGGCTGCCCGGGCGCCGGCGCGAACGTCGGCGCCGAGAACCGCGCCACGTTGCGCACCGCGAGCTGGTACAGCGCCACGTCGTAGTGGGCGCGCTCGAGCGGCGACGGCGGCGGCAAGATCACGTCGGCGAGCCGGGTGGTCGCGTTGACGTACGGATCCACGGCGACCCGAAACTCCAGCGCCGTCACCGCGCCCGCCAGCCGCTCGGCCCCCGGCGCCGACAGCAGCGGATTGCCGGCGATCGTCACCAGCGCCCGCACCCGTCCGCTGTCCTGGCCGCCGATCTCGTCGGCCAGCGTCGCCACTGGCAGCTCACCGAACATCTCGGGCAGCCCCTTCACGCGACTGCGGTAGCGCCCGAAGCGCGCATCGCTGCGCTTTCGATGCCGGCCCGTCATCACCGCCGGGGTCGTGAACATCGCACCCCCCGCGCGATCCAGATTCCCGGTCAACACGTTGACCACATCCACGGCCCAGCTCGCCAGCGTGCCGAACTCCTGGCACGTCGTCCCGATCCGCCCGTAACACGCCGCCGACGGCGCCGCGGCGTGCTCCCGAGCCAGCCGCCGGATCGTCGCCGCCGCCACACCGGTGCGCGCCGCCACCCGCTCGGGCGCGAACCGCGCCGCCACCGCCCGCACCTCGTCCAGCCCGCGCACGCGCCCTTCGCACGCCCCCAGCCGTACCAGGCCGTCCTCGAACAGCACGTGCGCGATCGCCAGCAAGAACGCGGCGTCACCACCGGGCCGGATCGCGACGTGCTCGTCGGCGCGCGCCGCGGTCTCGGTACGCCGCGGATCGACGACGATGATCTTCCCACCCCGGGCCCGGATCGCATCGAGCCGGCCGCGCACGTCGGGCGCCGTCATCAGGCTGCCGTTCGACGCCAGCGGGTTGGCGCCCAGCATCAGCAGGTGCTGCGTGCGATCCAGATCCGGCACCGGGATGGTCAA
Source organism: Myxococcales bacterium (assembly GCA_947483555.1). Lineage (GTDB taxonomy): Bacteria > Myxococcota_A > Polyangia > Haliangiales > Haliangiaceae > UBA2376. The sequence continues at coordinate 11,347 of CANKMW010000064.1, read as the reverse complement.
CCCGCCACCGAACATGAGCGCCGCGCTCACCATCTTCGGCAGCTGATCCGCGGAGCTGGCGCTGTAGCGCTGCTTCGACCCCAGCGCGCGCAGGAACACCTGGCCATAGACCATGGCGTCGAGGCTGTGCGCCGACGGATTGCCCAGGTACACCGCGATCGCATCGGCGCCGTGCTCGGCCTTGATCTCGCGCAGCCGCTCGATCGCGACCCCGAACGCGTCGTCCCAGCTCGCCGGGTGCAGCTCGCCATCGGCGCCGCGCACCAGCGGTGCCCGTAGCCGGTCCGGATCCTCGTGCAGCGCCTTGAGCCCGTAGGCCTTCGGGCACAGGTAGCCGCGCGAGAACGGATCGGCGTCGTCGCCCCGCACGCCGAGCACCTGGCGTCCGTCGTCGCCGCCGAGGTCGATCGCGATCCCACACGTCGCCTCGCACAGGGGGCAGGTCCGGTAGGTCCGCGTCGTGGTGGTCACGCGCCGAGGGTACCTCACCGCGCTCAACCCGTCGCCGCCAGCCGGATCACCAGGTGGAGCGTGGTCGCCGCGATCGTCGCCACCTCCCACTTCGACGTCTGGCGCACGTAGCACAGCATCACGCGCACCGGCACGTAGTCGAGCAGCACGCCGAGCGGCAACCCGACCTCGGCGAGCGGCCCGCCCTTGCTCGCCGCGACCAGCATCATGGTCTCCAGCCACAGCAGGTACGCCCACGCCAACAGCGCCAGCGCCTGCACCTTCCACCACGCCTTGGTCTCGCTAACCCGGGCCGGCGCGACCCAGCCGTGCTTCTCGGCGACGATCGCGGCGATCGCGATCACCGGCAGCAGCACGAACGGCCCGAAGATCGTCGACATCATCACCCACAGCTCGCTGTCGAGCGCCAGGCCGAGCACGCCCGGCACGATGAAGCTGCTGCACAGGAACAGCGCCACCATCCAGCCCAGCAGCCCCGGCCCCGACTTGAGCAGCTCCTGGTCCGTGCGCCCGTAGCCGGCGACGACCGCCATCATCACCGCCGGCACCGTCACCACGTGCAGCGCCGACACGCCGTAGTAGAGCTGGCGCGGGTGCGCCATCAGCCAGGCCTGGATCTCGTCGGCGCTCACGGTGACGGCGACCGCGAACAGCACCACGTCGAACGCGATGCCCCACCGGCCGACGCGCGCGCGTCGGCCCGGAGCCGGGCCCCGGAGCCATTGTTGGGCCCTCGACTTGCTCGGCGCGCTGGCGCGGCGTCACCGCGCGATTCTACGGCGTGACCCGCGCGCGCAGCAGCGGCAGATCGGCGCGCAGATCCGCGACCGCCTGCTGCCACGCTGCCATCGACGGACCGAGGCGGTCGGTCGCGACCTCGGGCCCCAGCAGCGCCTCCATCGCGGCGATGTCCGCCTCCATCACGCCTGGCGCCGCTGGCCCGGCCAGCAGCTCGGTGGTGCGGGCCTGGTAGTCGGGCCACAGCACCTGCGCCATCAGACCGATGAGCTTGTCGCACGCCGGCGGTCGCCCGTAGTAGCCGAGGAAGACCGGGCGCACCGCGCAGTCGGTCGGCGACGCGTTCCAGTCCGGCATGGCGTAGTTGGTGCGGATCGGACTCGGCGCCATCATCGCGTTGTCGAGATCCCACGGCAACAGCCACACCCGGTCGCGGCCGCTCTCCTCGTACCAGAAGTAGTTGTGGTTGAAGCACGACGCCCCGCCCGGAGGGCAGTACCAGGCGACGATGCCGTCCCAGTGGTCGATGAGCCGGTCGACCGCGAGGTAGCTGACCAGCGTCGGCACGTCCATCCATGTGTTCGCGACGGCGCGGAACGTGGTCGCGTCAGCGGCGCTGATCGCGGCCGCGAACCGGATCATGCGGTCCACGCTCGGGTTCTGCGTCTCGTTGGTCTCGAGCGCGGTCAGGTACGGCTGCGCGGTCGTGTGCACCGGCCAGACCTCCTTGTAGAGGTTGCCCTCGCCGGTGCCGTCGACGCTGCGGAAGTGATCTTCGACGAACTCGCCGTCGATCTCCTCGACCAGCGCGAACAACCCCAGGTCCATGCCGTTGACGCTCAGCCGCGCGTGCGCCGCCCGCGGTGCCGGCACCCCGGCGGCGCGGAACAGCGCATAGCCGAGCCGGTCCTTCATGAGCGACGGGTCGCGCATCATGGCGTGGAAGTTGAGCCGCTTGAGCCCGGCGAACCGCTGCCCGGCGACGTACTCGTCGAACTTGAGCTTCATCGACAGCTTCGGGCAGGTCCGATTGCCAGCCATGTCGAAGCACAGCGCCAGCGAGCCGACGCTGCCCTTGTAGCGCAGCCCGATCTGCGCCACCACCGTGTCGCCGTAGCGCAGCTCCGCCGGCACGTACATCTCGGTGCGCGGATTCACGTTGATCGCCGCCCAGTCCGCCGCCGACACCGTCAGCTCGTACCGTCGCACGACGGTGGTCTCGAACACCTCCGCGGCGGTCGGTCCGACGGCGGCATCTGTCCCCGCGTCGCCATCGCCGGCACCATCGTCGCCACCGCATGCACCCACGGTCGCGGCTGCAACCACGCCAGCCATCAGCGTCAACATCCCCGCGAGCGTACGCATCTCTCCAGCGTACACCCGCGGCGCCCCGCCGTGCCCCGCCGTGCTCAGTACCAGGACCGGATCCCGAGCAAGTATCGCAGCGCGCCCACCGGCTCGGTCTCCACCCCCAGCGTCGCCGACCACAACCGCGAATCCTCGCTGGACTGGGTCGCCGATGCGACCAACCGCACACCGATCATGTACCGCGACTTCCCGCGCTGCGGCCCGAACAGATCCCACGGCGCCCGATACCCGTACGCCACCGAGCCGGTCCGCAGCGCGCGATTCCCGCCCGCGCGCACGATCAACACGCCCTCGCCCTGGTACCAGAACATGTCGAGCTTCGCCGGCGACGCCGCCAGCATCAACTCGCCGCCCACCATCGCATCGCTGCTCGTCCGCGCCTCCACCCACGGCCCGACCCGCAGATTCCCGCCGCGCCCGATCCCGAGCGTCAGATCCGCCCCCGCCGCCGCCTCCCACCCCTGGTCCCGACTCTCCGGCACCTCGGTCGGACTCACCAGCCGCGACCTCGCCTCGTACGGCGCCGGCGCCCCGCCATACGCCACCCGCACCCACGTCGACCATTCGATTGCAGGCCGATCATCGTCGTCGCTGCTCGCGATCTCGTACTCGTCCGGCGGCGGCGGCGGCCGCGCCGCAACCTCCTCGGCCAGCGCGCCCAGAGCCCCAAGTACAATGATGACGGGCAAGCCGATGCCGAACGGGCTCCTCATGCCTGCTGCAACGCACCGCACCGCCGAAAGGCGCACCCGTCGAGCCCGTCTTGACAGCCCGCACCCTGCCTGATACCTAACCCGCCTGCGTCGGTCCGCGACGCCTGACAACTCGGGGCTGTAGCTCAGCTGGGAGAGCGCTAGAATCGCACTCTAGAGGTCTGGGGTTCGATCCCCCACAGCTCCACCAAAAACGTCAAGGGTCTCGCGTAACTGCGGGACCCTTGGCGGTCTCCGCTGAATCGCGTTCGCGGAACGAAATGCGGAACGAATCGTTCCGCAGCACGTAGGCCAACGCACTCATTGGGTCGCTCCGGTGGGGCATCGCAATGCTGGCCGGCATCGTGGTCATCGTGGTCGCCGGCATCGTGTTCGCCGTGGGCGCCGTCATGTACGTGCGCTCCGCCAACGATCAGAGTGCGCCGGCCGCCGCGAGGCGTGGTGATAGCATTGGGGCGTGGAGCCGGTCATTCGCAACCCGCACGCGAGGCGCCGGCGGCTCCGCGAGTTGTCGCTGACCGGCGCGCGGGCGGCCTGGCGCAAGGGCCTTGTGATAGCGCTTGCCGGCTTCGCCGTGCTCGGCGTGATCGGAGGCCCGCTGCCGGCGCACCGGATGGAGTCCGACCATGGCGGCGACGTGCATTACGGCCTGAACGAGGGCGGCCTGGTGGCGATGATGTGCTTCGCGGTCGTGGCAGTGGTCGCGTGGACCTCGCGGCGCGGCGGCTTCGGCCGGGCCTGGATCGCCGCGACGGTGTCGTTGGTGGCCAGCGTCGTGACCGGCTTCGTGATCTTGCTGAGCCACCTGCTCACCAACGTCGAGCGCCTGGTCGGTGACGAGCTCATCGCGACGAGCATCCTCGGCCAGTTGATCATCGGCCCCGTGCTCCTCGTGATCGAGCCGTTCCTGTTCCTGCGCGAGCGCACGCTCCTCGAGCGCTCCGATCCGGTGTTCCCGACCGCGCGCGCGATCCGGAGATGACACCGCCGGGCACAGCACGCGCCCGCACTGCGCCCCTGACACACCAGTGTCAGCCGAGCGCACGACCCTGGCGTGTCGCCTCGCGCAGAAGCCGCCCCGCCACCTCGCCGAGCGGCGCGCCCCCAAGGCGGTGGTAGAGGACTCGCCCTGCCCACAGCACACCCGCTCGGTCGAGATTGCCGGGTCCGCCCCGGACCGCCGCCGCTACCATCCTCCGCCACCTCGCCTCGTCTCCGTTGCTTCGGCGGCGCCTCGTCAGCCGCGCCAGAAGCCGCGCAATTTCGGGCGCTCCCTGGCGCATTTCGCCGTCGCGCAGTTCGCCATGGTCCTTGGTCGCCGGCATGACCGCGAGCCTCGCGACGATGGTCGCGGTGGAGCTCAGGACGTTGGGAAGCTGCATGATCCACACGCGCCTGAGCGCCACGAGGCTCGCCGGCAACCGGACCCCCACGCACTCGAGCGCGTTGAGGACGTCGGACAGCGCGACGTGCTGGGCTCCGGTCGGCTGCAACTCGAGCAGTTCGGCTCGGGCTCGGGCAACCTCGACAAGCACCGCCCCTGCCCGCGCGACCTCGCCGTGCAAGCTGGCGAAGATCGCCTCCAGTGGCAGCGTGTTGAACTCGGCGGGTGGCGCGTCGCCGCGCGCGGCCGCATCGGCGCAGGTTATGACGAACGCCGCCCACCGGCCAGCCAGTGTCCCGTCGCCGGTCGCTGGTACCGAGGGTCGAAGTGGCTCGCGCGAGACCGGGGACACCTGGGCGCATGGTGTCGCCGGCGCGGGCGCGGCCGCCGCTCCAGCACCACTCCGCTGCCGGGGCCGAACCTCTGCGTGGTTGCCGGCGGCTGCGCCACCGCCCCGCTTCCGGTTCCGAGGCTCTGGCCGGGCGTCCTCATTGTTGGCGACCGCCGGCGGCGACGACGGTGACAGCTTCTTCTCCGTGCGGACGCGGGGACGCTTGGGGCGGCGGCGCCCGGCGGCCAGGTCGCGCGCGCGGTGCCGCTTCGTGAGCGCGGACGACGCGGTGGCTGGAGGGTCGTGTCGAATCCCGACCATCGACTCGGCCCGCCGACGCGCCTCGGGGACGCCGCCGACGTACCGATGGATCGCGTTCCACAGATCGGCGCGCCCATCGGCCAGCAGCGAGCGGTTCGTGCTGCGCTTGCCCTCCCTGAGCCGGTCCGCCAGCGCAGCGACGGCCAGCTCTGCATTCCACTTCGTTTTCGGCCCGATATGGATTCCGAGTTCGGCGAACGCAGCGGTCAGCGTGCCGAAATGGTGGACGAGGGCCGAGCACAGCGCTCCACCAACGTCCTGGGCGCGCAGACCAGGGTTGTCATCGACGAGGCGGCGCAGTTCTGTCAGCGCGTCCTGACGCGGGAGGTGCTGCACGCGCGGACGCTCGAGCCGCGCCGCCGCGCCGACGAGCTCGCGGGCCCTGGTGATCGAGCCGAAACGGCCGTAGATGTACTTGAGCAACATCTCCTCGCCGAGCTCGCGAAGCCGTTTTGGCGTCGTCCGCTCGCCGGCGCCGACGATGTGCCGCAACGCCGCGAGCGCGATCTCGTCGGTCTCGTACGATGCGGCACGACGGATGCCGATTGCGAGTCGCGCGCGGGCCAGCGACCCGTAGGCGGCGATCAACTCGTCGACCAGGTCGGCGTGCGCGCGAAGTAGCGCAACTGCCGTCGGTTCCAGACCCCGCTGCACGAGTGCTCGGAGCCGGGCGAGCGGTGGCGGGGCAGGAGTCACGGCGACCAGATCGTAGGCCAACCACCCGTCCGCGCTCCATCGCTCAAGCGGGGAGAGGTGGCACGGCTGACCAGGTCGTGTGCTCCCGCATCGTTTCGCAACTACTGCTGCCGCACCTTGATCACGGTCGACGCGACCGGTGTGTTGCCGTCGACGCGTACCCAGACGTTGTGCGCCCCAAGATCTTCGTCAGGAACTTGGTGAACGCCTGCCGGCTCATGCCGACCTGTTTCGCGGCGAGCGTCTTGTTGTTCCCGTTCTCCAACAGCGCGCGGATCCGCCGCTCCGCCTCGCGCAGTTCGCCGAGGCCCGCCCACTCGTACTCGACGAGGCGTTCCGCCCAGGGCGAGCCGAGGTCCCGGATACGGAGCGTGGACTCGTGGTTGTCCATGAGCTGATCGAGCAGGCGCTCGACCTCGTGCCGACGCTTCTCGAGCGACGGCAGCGCGAGCGTGTGGCCCTGTCCGAGCTGCTGGAACGCGCGATGGCTCTCGTTGTGTGTCTCGGCCGCGATGATCGGGCGCAGCTTGAGATGCGGCGACTGCCCCTCGAACAGTCTGCTGGCGAAGGCGGCCGTCACCTTGCCCACGGCGGTCAGGTCGACGAACACGGTGCCGAAGCCGGCCTCGTCGAGCTTGTCCTCGGCTCCGCGGCCGAGGGGCGTCGTGAAGGCCGTGAACGGCTGCTCGCGCCGCGCCGATGCCTCGTGGATCTTCCGCGCCAGCCATTCCTGATCGCCATCGCGCGGGCCGGTCAGCAGCAGCGGCCCGTCCTTCTGCACCAGGCTGACCGCCCGATCGACCTCCTGGATCGCGTCGAGCCCCAGACACCACGCCAGCGGCTCGCACAGATCGGTGAGCCGCCAGTCCATCGCGATGACGCTCGTGTCGCCGAAGTCGAGCCGCATTCCGCTCGAGACGTTGAACCAGTCCCGCTGCGGCTCGTGGTTCGCCATCGTGCCGTTGGTCGAGGCCGCGTCGCGGCACCAGAGCCGGTCGCCACGCCACTCGAACGTCGCATGCACGAGCGAGACGCCCTTTCGGGGAGTCGGCAACAGCACGTCCGCGCGCGGCTCGGGCGTATCGTCCGGCGTCGGCTCCCGACCGACGGTGTACGTGACGACCGTGGGCAGCTCGATGTGCTTGCCCGTGCCTCGCACGCGGAAGTTGGTGATGCGGCTCGGCGGTGCCGTCTTGAAGAACGACGAGCCAGTCAGCTCGTTGGTGCCCTTGGGCCCCTTCTTGGCGGTCGTTCGCGCGCGCCGTGGCGGGTCTTGCTTCAGCATCGTCGATCCAGCCTACGACCGCCGGGATCGAGACACCCCCGAGTGTCAACCACTCGGGATCGATCTGGCCGTTTGGTTGCGCTCCCGGACGGCGTACGCCAGGCCGGCGTCAGCGGGGGTACCAATACCGGCTCACATGCAGGGTCGCCTCGAGCGTGCGGAACGCCTCGCCGCCAAGCGGGACCGCCATGCTCGCGCCGATCGCGACACCGACGATGAGCCGGCGGTTGATGCGATGGTCGAGCCCGACGGTCGCGGTGCCGACCACGTCGACGACGAGCGCCGCACCGCGACCGGTCGCGTCCTCGCCGCTGACCTCGCCGCCACCGCCCATGACGATTGGCCCGCCTCGTCGGCGACCCTGGACCCCGGAGGCGAGCCGCACCGTCGGGATCCACGCGACACCGAAGCGCAGCGTGATGCCGCCGTCGAGGCGCGTCACCTGCTGACCGACCGTGAACGGCCCCGTCACTGGCGGCCTGCCGGCGGGCATGAACGTCGCCGACGAGAACGACGCGCCGCCCGTGCCCAGGAGCGACAGCGAGACGTCGTACTGGTACAGGTTGCTCGTGGCGTAGCTGGCACGCACGGCGAGGCCACCCAGCGGCGCTGTCGCGTCGCTACTCACCGCCTCGTCCGCCGACGTCGCGACGCCGCCAACCATGTGGGCGTGGAGTGACGCCTCGCGGCGGTCGGCATGCGCCAGGCCAGCGACGAGGGTGACCGAGAGCCCCCCGACGAGAGCGGCGCCGGTTCGCCTCATCATCGGAGCACGACCCGATCCACCACCACCCGGCCGCGTCCGCCCGGCTCGGCGACCACCAGCGCGAGCTTCTTGCCGATCAGGTCGCCTGATCGGCGCACGACGACGACCCCCGAGCCCTTGCCGCCCGGCCGCACCACGCCGATGACACCCTTGCCCGCCGCCTCGGCGGCATCGCTGACGAAGCGCACGACGCCGGCCCGGTCGCCGGCGCCGTCCTTGACCTCGACGGTAGCCAGCCGGTACGGCGCTTTGTTGCGGTTCTCGATCCGGAACACGACGTAGGCGTCCTCGCCGAGAAAGAAGACCTCGGTCGCCTCCACGATCACGTTGTCGTCGTTGCGCTCGATCGCGTTCAACTTCCGCACCTCGCGTCGCTGCAGGAGCCGGGCGGCGATGAGCCCGTCCGCCACCTTCGGCAGCTCGGCATCCATCGTCTTCTGCATCTCGGCGATCTTCGCCTCGAGCTCGGCGGTCCGCTTCGTCACGCGCTCCTCGATGCGGCGCTGCACCTCGGCCTCGACGTCGGCGCGCTTGAACGTCACCTGGGTGAGCGCCTCGTCGCGGGTCTTGGCGATCCGCAAGATCACCGACACCTTGATCGTCTCGGTCGCCAGCGCCAGGTTGGCCGGCTTCGCGTCGGCCTTGAGCGGACGGATCGCCAGGCTGGTGGCGCCGATCGGCTTCACCTCGTAGCCGGTCGTGTCCGACGCCAGCGCCTTCAAGATCTTGTCCGGCAGGTAGAACACGGTCACGAAGTCGGGGTGGACGGTGACGTCGTAGGAGCCACCCTCATCGACGAGGATCACGCGCGACTGTCCCGAGTCCTGCGCCGCCGCCGGGACTGCGGCGACGAGGAGTGCGAGCGCGACGACGGGCAAGACCAGGGTAGGTGGGCGAGGTATCACGTGGTTCATCCTTCATTAAGGCGGCGCTCTGCGCGCCGGCTTGCTTGGAGCTATCGACCGCACCCACCCGCCGGTTGCGTCCTACTTACTGGCCGGGCAGCTGGATCTCGTGGATCGTCCCGGATCCGGATCCGGAACCCTTGGCGTCGCCAGCCCGCGAGCGGGGCTTGCGCGCGTCCGTCGTGGGGCCCGCGTCCACGACGGACTGGGGCGCGGACGCGTCGATCACCGGCCCGGCATCGGGCGCCGCGGCATCGACGGGCGGCTCCGCTGCGCCCGCGGCATCGACCGTGACCGCGCTCGCCGCGGCGTCGCTGACTGCGGCGCCAGGTTCCCGACCGCCGCCACCACCGGAGGTCGCGACGACGATGGCGACGACCGCGATCACGGCCGCGCCGATCGCGCTCGCGACGATCAGCCCGCCTCGCCGCGATGTCGGCTGCGGCGCCGCGGCCATGGCGCCCGGGGTCGCCGGCGCGGTGCGCGTCTCGGCGCCCATCGCGCCCATCGGCACGGTGCCGTATGGCGGTACGGGCGACGCCTGGGGTGTCCCTTGCGGTAGCGCGCCTGGCGTCTCGGGCATCACCGGTCGGCTGCGCTGTCCCGTCCGCACCGGCGCTTTCTGCGGAAACCGCGCGACGAGCAGCTGCTCGAGCTCGCGCCGACCGTCGCGCGGCGCTTGCTGGCAGCGCAGCAGGTCATCGATGGCGTCGTCCGCGGTCGGGTAGCGGTGCGCTGGATCCCTCGCCAGGAGGCGCATCGTCACCGCCTCCAGATCCGGCGGGATGTCCGCCACCACGGTCCGCGGGCTCGGCACCGGCGCGAACAGCACACGCGCCAGCGTCTCGGTCGTCGTGCCCGCCGCGAACAGGTACTGCCCGGTCATCATCTGCCACAGCATCACGCCGACCGCGAACAGGTCGCTGCGCCCGTCGAGCGGTGAGCCATTGATCTGTTCCGGACTCATGTACGCCGGCTTGCCCTTGATCGTGATCGACGCGCTGGCCGCGGTCGCCGCGCGCGCCTTTGCGATCCCGAAGTCAGAGACCTTCACAGCGCCATTCCAGGAGATCAGAACGTTGTGCGGCGAGATGTCGCGATGAACCAGCCCGCGCACGCCATCCGCGCCCGCCGGCAGATCGTGCGCGTAGCCCAGCCCGCGCAGCGCCTCGGTGATCGTGTAGATGATTGTCGAGTACGGCAGCCGCCCCGACTCGATCAGGCCATCGAGGTCACGGCCCTCGACCAGCTCCATCACCAGGTAGAGCCGCCCCTCGTGATCGCGATCGAAATCGAGGACGCTCACGATGTTCGGGTGCTGCATCCGCGACGAGAGCTTCGCCTCCGCGATGAACATCTCGCCGAAGGCCGGATTCTTGCTCGCGTCTGGAAGGATCCTCTTGATCGCGACCGCGCGCTGGAATCCCTCCGCACCGAGGGTGTGCGCCCGGAACACCTCGGCCATGCCACCGACGCCGAGCGGCGCGCCCAGCACGTACTTGCCGAGTCGGACGCCACCCGTGTGCGTCGCCTCGCCCGGCCCAGCCGTTGTGCTCATCGTCGAACCGGCAGCTTACCCGAGCGTCGGCTTGCAGCGGTAGCGCTGATCGCCATGGTCCTCGCGCTTTCCCCGGAGTGCCTTCGGCGTGCGAGACCGCGCCGCCCCGTCGGCATGTCGGCGAGCAGGAACCCCGCTGCGCGCGACATCGAGGCCACTGACGTGCTCGACGATCACGATGCGCGCGCAGCAGCACGACGGGATCAGACTGCACGCCCGAGCGCGACACGCTCACGAAGTGGTCGAGCAAGCCACGCACAGTGGCCGAGCGAGGCGACAGCAGTGCACGCTTACGGACCGACATCGCGCTTGCCCCGCATCGCACGACCGGCGACCGCGAAGCCAGCTGGCAGGCCGCATCGCACCGCGTAGGTCCGCGGAACGGCTCGCCCGGCGTCAATGAGCCCTCACCCCCACGGGACGATGTCTCGGATGTCATGTGGGGACGTGTCCGCGCATCCGGAGGGAGGTTCAGAACGCGGCTGGTTGCGATCCCGCGATTCGCCTTGACCACCCCGCCACCAGAACGTTAATGGATCCTTCGCTTTGCCGCTGTGTTGATGAGTCGAGCCCGCCACAACATGATTCCTTTCAAGTGTTTGCAGTTTATCCGCAACCGCTGCAGGGCGACACCGATAGCAAGAGCATGAACAAGCCGGACGAGCAGCGTGACCCAGTCTCCACGCATCATTCCCTGGCTGATCGTTCCGGAGTCTCACCCATGGCAGTTCAACGTTCGCGTGTTGGTCGGTGGTGCTGGCGCGGTCTCTCGGTCGCCGCGATCGCGGCGTCGCTGACCTGCGGCGGTGAT
>CANKMW010000063.1 GCA_947483555.1 Myxococcales bacterium | reverse complement strand
TTTCGGTTTCGGTTTCGGTTTCGGTTTCGGTTTCGGTTTCGGTTTCGGTTTCGGTTTCGGTTTCGGTTTCGGTTTCGGTTTCGGTTTCGGTTTCGGTTTCGGTTTCGGTTTCGGTTTCGGTTTCGGTTTCGGTTTCGGCCGCGGTCTCGGTCGCGGTTTCGGTCGCGGCGGCAGTCTGGTACACCCGGCCTGGTGTCGAAGCGCCGCGTCATCGCCATCACTGCCGGCCTCGGCGAGGCCGTGGTCGACGCGGCGGTCGCCGGCCTCGTGGTCGGGCTCATCGAGACCGGGCTGGTGATCAGGCGCGGCGCGCCGGCCGTCGAGGACCTGACCGCCGTGATCGTCGCGGCGGTCGGCCTCACGGTCTTGCCGGTGACCGTGGTCGGGACTGCGTTGATCGTGGTGGCGCGCCTGCTCGGGCGTCACCCGCTGCTGGTCGCGACTGGCGCACGGTTGCGCGCGCCCGGGCCGGCGCGGGTCGAGGCCCTCGTGGTCGGCCTGTTCGGGCTGGTCGCGCTCGGCGGTGCGTGGTGGGTCGGCTTCCGCATGGCCGTTCACCTCCACGTCCACCGCCGCTTGCCGGAGGCCGCCGGCCTGATGGGCGCAACCACGACCGTGGTCGCCGTGCTCGGAGCGGGCTTGCTGGTCGCTGCCGCCGCGCCGCCGCTCGGGCGCTGGCTCGGGCGCCGCTCGGCCGTGGTCCGGGCCACCTCGGGCTGGAACGGCGCCGCGGCTGCCGCCATCGCGGTCACCATCGCCGCGTTCGCAGCCGATCGCTTCATCGTTGGCCTCATCCCATCGTGGGATCCGGTGCCAGCCTACGTCCGGGCCCTGGCGACGATCGCGGTCCTGGCCGCGGCGGTGCTGCGGCCGGCTCGGCGGCTCGGCCGCGGCGGCTGCGCCGGGGTCGCGGCGGCGGCTGCGGCGGTGGTCCTGGCAGCACCGTTCATCGTCGCGCACCACGATCCGGCGCGCGGGGTCGTGATGGCGCGCGGGGTGATCGCGGACTCCGCGATGCGGACCCTGCTCGCGATGTTCGACGGCGATGGCGACGGTTTCGCCGCCGCGCTCGGCACCGTCGACTGTGACGACGGCGCGGCGGCCGTCCACCCGGGTGCGGTCGAGCACGCCGGCAACGGGGTCGATGACGATTGCAGCGGCGGCGATGCCGACCTGGCCGCGCTCGTGGCCCGGCGGGGCGCCCGGCCCAGCGCCACGGTGACCGCGCCCCACCACGATGTCGTGCTGATCACCATCGACTCGCTGCGTGCCGACCACACCTCGCCCTACGGCTATCGCCGTGCCACCACGCCGGCGCTGGCGGCGCTGGCGGCGCGCGGCGTGCGCTTCGATCGGGCCTACTGCGCCTCGCCGACGACGCGCTTCGCGATGCCGGCGCTCCTGTTCGGCCGCCACCCGCACACGCTGCCGTTCGTCGGTTCGCGGGCCTGGCCGCTGCTCGCTGACCACCGGCTGCCGACGCTGGCCGCGGAGCTGCGCGCCGCCGGCTACCGCACCGCCACGATCCTGGCGCGCGCCGGCCTGCCGCTGTCGCCGTCGACGTTCGCCGGCTTCGACGAGGTGATCGCCGTCGAGCAGCACCGGCCCGAGCGCAACGCCGACAATGCCGCCGCGGTCGCCGATCGCGCGCTGGCGTGGCTGGCGATGCCCTCGAGCGGCGGGCCCCGCTTCCTGTGGGTGCACTTCATCGATCCGCACTACCCCTACGAGACTCCGCCGGGCGGGCCCGGGTTCGATGGCGACCACCGCGCCTACGACGCCGAGATCGCGTTCGCCGATGCCGCGCTGGGGCGGATCGCGGCCGCCCTCGATCCGGCGCGGGCGATCGTCGTCGTCACCGGCGACCACGGCGAGGCGTTCTTCGACCATCACCAGCGCTTCCACGGCTCCTCGCTGTACGAGGAGGAGACCCGCGTGCCGCTGGTGATCGCCGTGCCCGGCGGCGCCGCGCGGCACGCCGCCGCGCCGGTCAGCCACGTCGACCTGGCGCCGACGCTGCTCGATCTGGTTGGCCTGACCACACCAGCCGGCATGTCGGGGGCGTCGCTCGCGGCGCTGGTCCTGCGCGGCGAGTCCCCGGCGGCCCGGACGGTGGTGACCGCGGTCTTGCCCAGCCCGCAGTCGCCGCGCTCGCTGGTCGCGGCGCACGTCGGCGACGCCAAGATCATCCTCGATCTCGACGCCTGGACCGTCGAGGTCTACGACCTGGCGCGCGATCCGGGTGAGCGGGATCCATCGCGGGCCGGCGCCACCGTCGATCGGCTGCGCCGCGCGCTCGAGGACGCGGTCACCCACGACCTCGCCGTGGCACCGTGACGCGACCTGCTACGCTGCTCGCCCGATGACCGAGCGCCTGTACCACGCCGATGCGTTCCTGCGCAGCTTCCGCGCCCGCGTCACCGCGCACGCCGAACACGGCGGGCGGTCATCGGTGGTGCTGGCGGCGACCGGGTTCTACCCCGAGGCTGGCGGCCAGATGGCCGACCGCGGATCGCTGGGCGGCGTGGCGGTGATCGACGTGCAGGCCGACGACGCCGGCGTCATCCACCACGTCCTCGACGGCGCCGCGCCGCCCGTGGGCGCCGAGGTCGACGCGGCCATCGACTGGGCCCGGCGCCGGGTCCACATGGCGCTGCATACCGGCCAGCACCTGCTGTCGCGGGCGCTGATCGAGGCGGCGACCGCCGAGACGGTGTCGGCGCGGCTGGGCGAGACCGGCTGCACGATCGACGTCGCCCGCGACCCGGTGCCGGAGCGCGAGCTGGCCGCCGCCGAGGCGCTCGCCAACTCGGTGATCGACGACGACGTCGCCGTGCGGGCCTGGTTTCCCGAACCGGCCGAGCTGGCCGGGTTGCCGCTGCGTCGCGAGCCCAAGGTGGCGAGCGAGGTGCGGGTGGTCGCCATCGGCGACTTCGACGTCTCACCGTGCGGCGGCACTCACTGCGCGCGCTCGGCGCAGATCGGCTCGATCCGCGTGCTCGGCGCCGAGCGCTACAAGGGGCTGACCCGGATCCACTTCACGGCCGGTGCCCGCGCTCGTGGCCTGCTGGGCGAGCACAGCGAGACGCTGGCGCGTCTGGCGCGCGAGCTGACCTGCTCGACCGCCGACGTGCCGGGCGCCATCGACAAGCTGCGCCGAGCGCTCTCCGACAGCCGCGCCGACGCGGCCGCGGTGCGCGACCAGCTCGCCGCCGCGCTCGCCGACACGCTGGTGGCCGGCAGCACGGGTGCCGAGGTGATCGCGACCCTGCCCGACGCCGCCCTGCTGCGTCCGCTCGCCGCTCGGCTGAGTGCGGCCGGCAAGGACGTCTTGCTCGCCGTCGCCACACCCGAGGGCACGCAGGTCCTGCTATCGCGGACCGCCGGCTCGTCGCTGGACTGCGGCGCGTTGCTGCGCCGGCTAGCCCAGGCGACCGGCGGTCGGGGCGGCGGCAAGGCCGAGCACGCCGAGGGCCGGTTGCCGGCCGCCATCGACTGGCCGGCGGCGGTGGCGGCGGCGCGGGCGTGACGCAGGCGTGACGGATTCCAGCGCCGCGCGCGACCAGCGCACCGGGCTCCTGCTGGGCGTCGCGGCCTACGCCGCGTGGGGCGTGGTGCCGCTGTACTGGCGCCAGCTGGCCGGCATCGATCCTCTCGAGATCGTCGCCTGCCGGGCGGTGTTCGGGTTGGTCACGTTCGTCGCCCTGGCCGTCGCGATGGGGCAGCTCGGCGCCGTGTTGGCCGCGATCCGAGATCGTCGGGTGCTCGCCATCCTCGCCGCGGCGGCGACGCTGCTCGCCGTCAACTGGGGCCTGTTCATCCACGCCACCCTGAGCGGCCACCTGTTGCAGGCCAGCCTCGGCTACTTCATCAACCCGCTGCTTTCGGTCGCGCTTGGCGTCGTCTTCCTGGGCGAGCGTCTCCGTCGGCTCCAGCTGGTGGCGATCACCTTGGCCGCGGCCGGCGTCCTCTGGCTGGCGATCGGAGCCGGGCCGCCGTGGATCGCGCTCACGCTGGCGTCGTCATTTGGTGTCTACGGCCTGCTGCGCAAGATGGCGCCGGTGGCAGCGCTGGCCGGTTCGACCGTGGAGACCGCGCTGATGGCCCCGGCGGCCGCGATCTATCTGGTCTGGATCGCCGCCGAGCCGTCACGCGGCGCCTTCGCCCACGCCGGCGCCGCTCCCCACGCGCTGCTGGTCGGCACCGGCCTGATCACGGCCCTGCCCCTGCTGTGGTTCACCGCCGCGGCCCGTCGCCTGCCGCTGGCCACGATCGGATTTCTCCAGTACCTCGCCCCGACCGGGCAGTTCATCACCGCGGTGGTCGTGTTCGACGAGCCGCTGGCGATGCGCAAGCTGGCGGCGTTCGCCTTCATCTGGGTGGCGCTGGCGGTGTTTTCGGTCGATCTGGTCCGGGCCGGACGCGCGCGCCGTCGATGACGACCGGCGGCACCGGCGCGACATTGGGCTAGGATGTAGGCAATGCGCTGGCTGTCGCGCTTGACGACCGTGACCGTGCTCGGCGGCGCTGCCGTCGTCGTGGCGCTGGCAGTGCGGCGGGTGGCGCGGCCGCCGACGGTCGGCGGCGACTTCCGGACCTCGGCGTTGTTCCGGGATGCCGCCGGTCTGCCGATCGGCTCGCGGGTGGTGATCGCGGGCGTCTCCGTCGGTCAGATCGAACGGCTGGTGGTCGAGGGCAACCAGGCCCGGGTCGCGATGCGCCTGCGCGACGGCGTCGTCCTGTGTGACGACGCCTGGGCCACCAAGAAGGCGACCTCGGCGCTGGGTGACAACTACGTCGAGATCTCGCCGGGCGAGGCTGATCCCCAGGCACCCTCGGGCTGTGTCGCGCCGCACCGCCGGCTGGCCTCGGGTGAGCCGGTGGCGCGGGTGGTCGAGGCCGCGAGCACGGATCGCGTGATGCGCGGCATCGAGCGTGCGATGCCGCGCCTCGACGAGGGGCTGGCGGCGGCCGACGCGTTCCTCGACGAGGGTCGGCAGTGGGTGTCGGGTCCGTTCGTCGAGCTGGTCGCCCAGCTCGACCGCGACCTCGCCGCCGGCGCCGTCGCGCGACCGTTGCGCGAGCTCGACGATGGCGCCACCCGCCTCGAGCAGTGGACCACCGAGCTGGAGGCCGACGTCGCCGAGGTCGCGCCCGGCGCCAATCGTCGTCTGGACCAGCTCGCCAGTGACGTCGCCGGCGTCACCGCCGACCTGCGAGCGGCGCGCGCCGACGTCGTCGACGGCCTGGGCGGAGCACGCGCTCGTTTCGACGAGGTCGACCCGTTCTTCGATGACGCGGCCGCCGCGGTGGCCGAGCTCGCCGACGGCCAGCGCGAGCGCCCGGGTCGTCTGGCCCGGCTCATCCACGATCCCGAGCTCGCCGACGAGGTCGCCAGCGTCACCGAGAGCGGCACCACGTTCACCGACTCGCTCAGCCGGTTGAGGACGGTGGTCGGCTTCCGGACCGAGGTCAACCTGATCGCCCGCCAGCCGCGCTTCTACGTCACCGCCGAGGTGGCGTCGCGCGCCGACCAGTTCTATTACATCGAGCTCGAGAAGGGCCAGTG
This sequence comes from Myxococcales bacterium, assembly GCA_947483555.1. Taxonomy (GTDB): domain Bacteria; phylum Myxococcota_A; class Polyangia; order Haliangiales; family Haliangiaceae; genus UBA2376. The sequence goes on along the minus strand of CANKMW010000063.1, from coordinate 49,283 downwards.
GGGCGACGTGCCGGCGCCCCGGCTCGATGACGCGACCGGTACCGCGACCTGGACGCGGCGCACCGTCATCGAGGAGCAGCTTCGCTTCACGGCCCAGTGGGGCACGCGCTTTGGACCGCTGGCGGTCCGGGCCGGCCTCAAGGAATCGATGTTCGGCGCCGGGGTCGACGGCGTCCTCCTCGGCGGCCGCCTCAAGCTGTCGCTCGACGCCATGGAATCGAGCTTCGATCGGGTGCCGAGGGTCAAGCTGGCCGCAGCGCTGGCGGTCTTTCGCACGCTGTACATCATCGGCGGCGTCGACGACGCGCTGATCGCCGGCGCCAACCTGCCGATCCAGGACTGGCCGGTGGGCGCCGAGGTCCCGGTGCAGTTCCGGGAGCTGCACTACGGCCGCGACTTCTTCCTCGGCCTGACGCTGAACTTCAACGACACCGACATGAACCGGATGCTGTTCGTGTACGGCGGGCTGCTGGGCGCGCTGCTGTCGCGCTGACCGGCCGTCGCGCGGTGACGTACCCAGGCCCACATCACCCATCCTGGGTGACGAACGCACATGGCGTGCGCGTCGACGCCAGCGCGCGGTTGTGGCACAAAGGAAGCTCCATGGAGTCAGTGGCGGCTTCCCCCATGAATGCCAAGCCCAAGTTGCTCATCGTCGAAGACGATCCCGCGCTCGGGCGCTCGCTGCAGCGCGGCACCCGGGCGTACTTCGACGTCATCATGAAGGCGTCGGTCGAGACCGCGGTCGATCTGATCGAGGGCGGTCAGGACCTGGCCGCGGCGGTGGTCGACATCGGCCTGCCCGACGGCACCGGCTTCGAAGTGGTCGAGTTGTTGCGGCGCCACGACCGCAACCTGCCGGTGTTGATCCTCACCGGGTCGAACGATCCGACGACCATCAACCGGGCTCACGCGCTGCGCGTCGAGTTCGTGTGCAAGCCGTTCTTCTCCGAGAACCTGGCCCAGTTCGTTCAGCGCACGCTGTCGGGCAGCCAGTACGGCGATCGCCAGAAGCTGGCCGGCGTGGTCTCCGAGATCAGCGAGGAATTCAAGCTGTCGCAGCGCGAGAGCCAGATCGTGGCCTTCGCCGCCGAGGGCATCCCGCGCAGCCGGCTCGCGGACGTGATGGGGGTCAGCGAGAACACCGTCAAGAGTCAGGTCCGTTCGCTGCTCGACAAGGTCGAGAAGCAGGCACTGGCCGACGTGGTGTGGTGGGTGCGGAACCGCGCCGGCCTGTGAACCCGAGCCCCGAGCCCGAATTCTCAGGACATCAGGGCTTGCGAACCTGATCCAGGTCGATCTGGTAGCGCTCCGCCCAGCGATAGACCTGCTTGCGATCCTTGCCGAAGTACTCGGCGACCTGGGCCACGTTGCCGCCGAAGTAGGCCAGCACCGCCATCAGGTCGTCGCGCGCCGGGACCGCGTCCCGCGCCACCTGCGGCATCGCCGGGTGCGGCTCGCTGTCGTTGACCACCGGCTCCTTGACCTGGGCGCGGGCCCCGAGCACCCCGGAGATGGCATCGGGCAGGTGTTCACAGCGCACCCGGTTGACGGCGGCGGCGCGGACGCCGGCGGCGCTGATCACCTGCTCCAGCTCGCGGACGTTGAACGGCCAGTTGTAGAGCAGCAGCGCCTCGGCGGCGTTGGTCGAGATGGTCGCCGACGGCGCGACCCGGGCCAGGAACATGGCGGCCAGCGGCAGGATGTCCTCCCGGCGTTCGCGCAGCGGCGGGATGCGCTGCACCCAGCCCGACAGGCGCGCGAACAGATCGGAGCGGAAGCTGTCGGCGGCGATCTCGGCCGACAGATCGCGGTTGGTGGCGGCGATGATGCGGACGTCGACGGCGATCGAGTCGGTGGCGCCGACCGCCCGGACCTCGCTCTTGGCCAGCGCCCGCAACAGCTTGGCCTGGATCGGCGCCGGGCACTCGCCGACCTCGTCGAGGAAGAGGGTGCCGGTGTTGGCGGCGACGAACAGGCCTTCGCTCTTGACCTTGGCCCCCGAGAAGGCACCCGCGACGTGCCCGAACAGCTCGCTCTCGGCGAGCGCCTCGGGCAGCGCGGCGCAGTTGACCGCCACGAACTGGCCGCTGCGGCCGCTCTGGCGGTGGAGCTCCTCGGCGACCAGCTCCTTGCCGACCCCGGTCTCGCCGAGCACGAGCACCGGGATGTTGCGCGGCGCCACCATGGCGAGATCGGCGCGCAGGCGGCGCATGACCTCGCTGCGACCGAGCAGCCGCGGGCTCTCGGCCACCGTGGCGACGTCACCGCCGACGGCGTGATCGAGGAACAGCAGCAGGGTCTTGCCGACCCGCACCACCGAGCCGTGCTCGACCGGGGCCGAGTCGATCTTCTGACCGTTGACGAAGGTGCCGTTGCGGCTGCCGCGATCGACGACCCGGAAGCCGCCGGCGCCATCGGGCTCGACCACCGCGTGCAGGCGCGAGACTTCCTTGTCGTCGAGCGCCAGCGGGCTCTGGGTCTGCCCGACGCGACCGATCTCGACCGGCGATCGGCCCACCGTCGACATCGCCCAGCGGCCGGCGCGCGGCGCGTGCACGACGCGCAGCTGGCGCACGCGGATGGCGCTGGTCTCGTCGGCCGTGCCGCTGACCGCGGTGATGGTCAGGCTGGGGTGGAAATCCTGCGTCGACACGACGGTTTGGCCCACGGTACTACGGCAGAGGCCCAACCGAAAGATGCCGGATCCGACGGTTCGGCGGGCGGTTCGGCGCGCGGTTCGGCGGGCGATTCAGCCGCCGGCCAGCGGGGCGAGCAGGAACAGCTCGTCACCATCGGCGAGCGGCCGGTCGCCGTGCTCGTCGACCGGGCAGCGCTCGCCGTTCCACATCAGGGTGTGGGCGAGGTGCGGGCTGTCCTCGACCGCGGTGCGCAGCGGCAGCTTCAGGCGCTCGCCAAGGGCGATGAGCTGGGACAGCGTGGTGCCGGGCGCCACGCGCACGGTCTCGTCGACGTCGTACCAGCCGTCGCCGATGCGGCCCCGGATGAGCACGTGGACGCGGATGGTGTCCGGATCGACGCGCTTGCCGAACAGCTTGCCCAGCATCTCAGCCGGCTCGCCTCAGGACACGAACTCGCCGAGCAACTCGGTCATGCCGAGCTCACCCGCGCGCTGCTTGGTGACCCGGCCCGAGTCCTTGTTCCAGTGCATCGCCGAGAAGTAGTCGTCGCGCAACATCGGCAACGGCACCCGCACGCCCTTGAGCGGACCGGCCGGCAGGTTGCCGTCGCCCTCGCCCATCATGCGCGGGTGAGCCTTGAAGTCGCCGGGCCGGATGCCCTCGCGCCAGTTGAAGGCGGCGCGCAGGTTCTGGATTCGCTCGCCCGCGGTGAGCAGATCGGTCTCGGTCATCTCCCAGCCGGTCGCGGCGTTGGCGAGCTCGAGCCACGGTAGCTGACCGGTGATCATCGTGAACATGCACAGGCCGAGGCCGTTCATGGCCTGGTGCGCGTTGGAGTGGTGGGCCTGGGCCACGCCCTTGCCCTTGGTGCCCTTCCACTCCACCACGACCTCCTCCTTGGGCGCCGCCTTGGGCAGGCCGAAGCCGAAGCCGAAGGTCTCGTTCCACGACGCCGAGCCGGCGGTGTGGCGGCCGGGGGTCGGGTCCGAGATGTAGGTCACGCCCATCAGCGAGGTGAAGCGCGGGTCGTGGTACGCCGGCTCGCCACCGTGGACGTGCACCGCGTAGGCGTCGGAGCCCTTGCCGACGTGCTCGGCGGCGCGCTTGACGCCGTGCGACAGCCACGCGCCGCAGCCGGTGGCCTCGCCCATCTTGATCGTGAGCGCGAGCGCCGCCTCGCCGTTGCCCCATCGCATGTCGATGCCGTCGAGATCGGCGGCCGACAGGGTCCCGACCTCCACCGCCTCGCACACCCACGCCAGGGTCGCCGACGAGCTGACCGCGTCGAGGCCGAAGCGGTTGCAGGCGTCGTGGCACGCGGTCACCAGCTCGAGGTCGGCGTTCAGGAGGTTGGCGCCGAAGCCGACGATGGTCTCGTAGTCCGGGCGCCGGACATCCGACAGGCCCTTGCTCTTGACCTTGACGATGCCCTTGCACGGCGCCGGGCAGTCACCGCAGGACAGCTTCTTGGTGATGTACTTGTCGACCTCCTTGCCGTCGAGCTTCATGCCGTGGGTGCGGAGCGGGAAGTCGCGGCTGCCGACGCCCTTCCAGTTCTTGACCGGGCCGTCGCCGTTCTCGACCGAGACCGCGACCGCGCCGGTGGTGCCACGGTCGGCCCACAGCTGACGCATCGCCGCGGTCGGAGCCTGGATCTTCATGCCGCGCCGCTTGAAGGCGCGGTACATCCAGCCCATCCAGCTCTTGGGCTTGGCCATCCACACCACGAAGCGCATGAACAGGCCGATCGAGGTCTTGTACTGACCGTTGATCGCCTTGTTGATGCCGTCGAGCACCTTGGGGTGAGCGATCGGCACCTCGCCGCTGCCGCCGACCACGATGGCCTTGAGGTTCTTGCTGCCGTAGATGGCGCCGAAACCCTGGCGGCCGAAGGCATGGTAGCGGTCGTTCATCACCGAGGCGATGCGGGCCTGCTTCTCGCCGGCCGGGCCGATCGCGCTCACGCCGACGTCGCGCTTGCCGCCGAACTTCTTCTTGAGGGCGTCGAAGGCCTCGGGGATCTGCTGGCCCCACAGGTCGCCGGCGGGCTCGAGGCGGACCTCGTCGTCTTGCACCACGAGCAAGGTCGGCCGTGCCGCCTTGCCGCGGACGACCAGCGCGTCGTAGCCGGCGCGGCGCAGGTGGGAGGCGACCGATCCGCCCGAGTTGGAGTCGGCCCAGGTCCCGGTCAGCGGCGACTTGCCGACGATCTGGATGCGGCCCGAGAACGCGGTGCCGGTGCCGGTGAGCAGGCCGGAGCAGATCGCGAAGCAGGCCGCGGGCGCGAGCGCATCGGTGCCGGCTGGAAAGTGCTTCCACATCAGCCAGGCGCCGACGCCGTAGCCGCCGAGGAACTGGCGATAGACGCTCTCGTCGACCTCCTCGACCCAGTGCTTGCCGTCGCTGAGGTCGACGTGAAGCACACGGCCATGGCTACCGAACTTCGGGCGGTGGACGACGGCGGTCCCTTCGACAGGGCTCAGGACAGGCTCCGACATGCCCGGATTGTGGGCGCGGTGCGGCGCGAAGGCCAGCGACCGGGTCAGGGACGGCGGCGCCGGCGCCGCAACCCCAGCACTCCGAGCACGAGCCCGGCCAGCGCGGCCAGGTGCGGGGTGGCGGGACCGGTGTTGCAACAACCACCAGCAGGATCCTCGGTCCCCGTGCCGGCGTCGGGCGCCGGCGCGTTGTCGGCGATCGTGAGCGTCGCGCAATGATGGTAGTAGCAACCGCCCGGGTTGTTGAGCGCATGGTTCGACATGAACTGCGTGACCTGCAGGACGCAGCTGGTGCAGGTCATGCCCGCCGGCAGCTGGACCTGCATGGTCTGCATCGTGTTGCCGAGCGACGACGTGTGGCGGAGCAAGCCGTCGCCGAGGACGGGCAGGGTCGGATTGGCGGCGATCTGCGTCGAGCCGCACGCGGTCGACCCGGCGGTCACCGCGGGGTCGGCGGGCAGCGACGCCCGGTCTTGAGCGAGCGCCACCCGATAATGACCGGGGTGGAAGATGGTCTCCCGGATCGAGATCGTCAGCATCGACCCGGTCGGCACCGTCGTGATCTGGTTGGTCGGCGTCGCCTCGTCGGGCACCCCGGCGGTGTCGGTGTTGCCGCACGGCGCGCTCTTCTGCGGGCTGCCGAACTCGTCCTGTTGCGACACGCTCGCCGGCGAGCTGAGGATGAAGTGGGCGTCCGCGGTCGACGGCACGACGAGCGCGAGCGGGATCAACCAGACCATCGCGGAGCGGTACATCGCGGCCAGGCTACACGAAAGCGCCGGCTCAGGTCAGCGCGATCGTCAGCGCCACGCCGACGCCGACCACCAGGATCGCCAGCAAGGCCCAGATCCACGACCGATCTGCGGGCGCGCCGCTGGCGGGCGGCCGCGGAGCTGACGTCGTGGGGTCGGGGCGCGGCGTCGTCGGGGCCGGACCCGCTGACGGCGGTGGCGGCAGCGGGGCGCCGGACAGGATCGCGGTGACCTCGGCGAGCGAGCCCAGGCGCTGATCCCGATCTTTCACCAGCATGCGACCGATCAGGTCACGCACGTGGGGTGGGAGCTGCGGCGGCAGGCGCTCGAGCGGCACCGGCTGGTTCAGGTGGGCGTTCATCTGCTCGAACAGGTTGCGGCCCGTGAAGGGCGGCTTGCCGGTGAGCATCTCGAAGAACAGGCAGCCGACCGCGTAGATGTCGGCCCGGTGATCGACCAGCTTCGCGCTGCGGAACTGTTCGGGCGCCATGTACGTCGCCGTCCCCATCTGGGCCGTGGTCGCGGTCTTGACGTTCTCGGCGTCCATGACCTTGGCGATGCCGAAGTCGAGCACCTTGAGACGCATGCCGAGCGCGTCGGGCACGACGAAGATGTTCTCCGGCTTGAGGTCGCGGTGCACGACGCGATGGGCGTGCGCCGCGGCCAGGGCGTCGGCGAGCTGGTGCATGAGCGGCAAGGCGTCGGGGACCGGGAACGGGCCCTGCTTCCACAGCTGCTCGCGCAGGGTCTGACCGGAGAGCAGCTCCATGATGATGCACAGCTCGCCACCGGGGCCGATCATGACGTCGAAGACGTCGACGACGCCGGGGTGCCGGATCCGGCCCATCGTCTTGGCCTCGTTCATGAAGCGCTCGAGCATCGAGCCGTGCTTGTTGTACTCGGGCAACAGCGCCTTGATCGCGACCTGACGGCCGACGTCGGGATCCTCGGCGACGAAGACGCGCGCCATGCCGCCCTCGCCGAGCAAACGCAGCACCCGGTACCGCCCCACCATCGAGCCGACGAGCGACATGAGCGGTTAGCTCGACGGGACGAGGTCGAGCAGTGCCCGCACCGCGTCGCGCGCTCGCTCGATGTCCTCGGCCGCCTGCGAGAGCGCCTGCGAGACGATCTCGACCGGGCCGGTCTGCTCCATCTCCGCGGTCTGGTCGGAGGCGGTGCGCATCTGCTGGCGCAGCGACCCCATGGTGTCGTTGAGCACCCCGAGGTGAGCACCGGCGGCAGCCAGCGAGCCACCGGGCACGCTGGCGCTGGCGGGGGCCTCGGCGTCGGTGCGATCGCGGCTCGCTGCCAGCCGGTCCTCGAGCTCACCGACGCGGCCGTCGGCCGATTCGCGGAGCGCGCGCTCGGCGGCGAGCTCCTCCTGGGCGGCGCGAGACTCGGCGGCCTGGCCATCGAGCCGGCCGCGGAGGCGTTCGACCTCGGCCTCGAGCTCCTCGGCCTTGCTGGAGCTGTCACCCGCGTTGGCCAGCTCGCGCCGCAGCGCCGACAGGTCATCGGCGAGATCGGCGACCCGCGACTCGGCCGACGTGGCGCGGCGCTCCAGCTCGCCGGCGTCGCTCTCGAGTTGAGCTGCGCGGGCGCCTTCGGCGGCGGCGGCGGCTTCGAGCTCTCCGACCTTGCTGATGCTGTCACCAGCACCGGCCAGCTCGCGGCGCAAGGTCGAGGCTTCATCGGCAAGATCGGCGACCCGCGCCTCGGCGGCGATGGCGCGGCGCTCCAGCTCGGCAGCGTCGCTCTCCAGCTGGGCGGCGCGGGCGCGTTCGGCGGCGGCCGCGGCCTCGAGGTGTTCGACGCGCTGGCGCTCGGTGGCCAGGCCCTGGGCGCCGGCGTGCTCGGCCTCCGCGACCCGGTCCTCGAGCTGGCTGGCGCGGCGGTCGAGATCGGCGGCGGTCTGCTCGAGCTGAGCCGCGCGGGCGCGCTCGGCGTCGGCGGCCTGTTCGAGCTGGACGGCGCGGGTGCGCTCGGCGGCGATCGCGGCCTCGAGGTCGGCCAGCAGGCGGCGGTCGGTCTCGCGTTCGGCGGCCAGCGCGCTGGCCCGCTCGCGCTCGGCCGCGGCGCCCGCCGCGCCGGCGACGGTCGCCTGCTGGGCGTCGGCGAGCTGGGCCTCGAGCGCGGACGTGACGCGCTCGACCTCGGCGAGCTTGGCCTCGACGTCGGCCCGGGCCCGGTCGACGGCGGACAGCTGCTGGGCGGCGTCGGTGGCAGCGGTGGCGCCGTCGGCGGCGTGGCGCGCCAGCTCGACGGCCTTGTGCTCGGCGGCGGCGACGGCGGCGGCGGCGGCGGCCGCTTTCTGCTCGGCGGCGGCGGCGGCGGTCGCGGCGGTCGCAGCTTTCTGCTCGGCGGCGGCGACGGCGGCGGCCGCTTTCTGCTCGGCGGCGGCGAGGGCGTTGGTGGCAGCGGCAGCTTTCTGCTCGGCGGCGGCGGCGGCGGTCGCGGCGGTCGCAGCTTTCTGCTCGGCGGCGGCGACGGCGTTAGCCTCGGCGCCTTGCTGCCCGGCGGCGGCGGCGGCCTTCTGCTCGGCGGCGGCGGCCTTCTGCTCGGCGGCGGCGGTCTTCTGCTCGGCGGCGGCGGCCTTCTGCTCGGCGGCGGCGGCCTTCTGCTCGGCAGCGCTGGCGCGGTCGACGAGCGCCGCTTCGGCCGCTCCGAGGCTCGCTGCGCCCTTGGCCTCGCGGGCGCGCGCGGCGGCGAGGTCCTGCTCGGCGAACGCCAGCTTGGAGAGCGCCTCCTCGAGCTGGCGACTGGTCGCGCTGGCCTTCCCCATCGCCAGGTCGGCCAGGTCGGCCTTGGCCGCCAGCGCGGCGACCTGATCCTCGGCGTCGGCGAGCTTGGCTTCGACGGCGGCGACCCGGGCGGCGGCATCCTTTTCGGCGCCGGCGGCGGCGGCGACCGCACCGGCCATCACCGATCGCTCGGCGTCGGCCACCTTCTTCTCGGCGTCGGCGAGCTTCTTGTCGACGTCAGCCAGCTTCTTCTCGGCGTCGGCGAGTTTCGCCGCGGTCTTGTCGGCGTCGGCCAGCTTCTTCTGGGCCTCCGTCACCTTCTTGTCGGCGTCGGCGAGTTTCTTCTCGGCGTCGGCGAGCTTGGTCGCGGCCTGATCGGCATCGGCGAGCTTGGTCTCGGCATCGGCGAGCTTTCGAGCCAGCTCCTGGGCGTGGGTCTCCGCATCCAGGGCCTGCTCGATCGCCGATCCCAGCCGGGTCTCGAGGTCGCCCTGCAGCTCGCCGAGCGCGCCGAGCGCGCCGAGCCGGCTCTCGGCCTCGGTGGCGCGACCCTCGGCCTCGAAGGCGCGCTCGAGCCCGGTCGTGACGCGGCGGTCGGCGTCGATCGCGCGCTGGTCGGCCTCGGCGGCCCGTCGTTCGGCGTCCTCGAGCCGGGCCCGAGTCTCGGCGAGCCGCTGCTCGAGCTCCTTGCCGTGGGCGTCGGTGGCTTCGAGTTGCTGGCGCACCTCGCCGAGCTTGGCGGTGTCGGCGGCGCTGGTGTTGTGCTTGCGCAGCGTCGCCAGCTCGTTCTCGAGCGTCTTCTGTCGGCGGTCGGCCGCGGCCAGCTTCTCGGCGGCGAACACGCCGGCCTGGGTCTCGGCCACCAGCAGGTCCTCGGTGACCGTCGCCAGCTCGCGGCGCAGCTCGTTGATCTGGTCCTCGTAGGCCGCCTTCTGCTCGATGATGACCCGGTCGACCTCCGCGGCGCTGCCGGCGATCATGAGATCGCGTTCGGCGCGCACGCTGTCGACCTTGCGGCGCAGCAGCTCGGCTTCCTCGATCGCCGCGTTCAGCTCTTCGCGCAGCCGGTCGCGCTCGCTCGAGGCCTCGCCGAGCCGGTCCTCGGCCTCGGTGGACTGGGCGCCCTGCGATCCGAGTCGTTCCTGGACCTGGGCCAGCTCGGTGACCAGCGACGACACCCGATCGCGAAGCAGCGACTCGTCGCCCGCAGGGCGGGTGGCCTTGACCTGCACCAGGTCGTCCTGGACCTGCTTGAGCGCATCTTCCAGGCGTTCAGCGCGGCCCATGGCCTCGTCGCGCTGCAGGAGCACGGCGGTCAGCTCGTTGGAGGCGGCGCGGGCCTGGGTGTTCATCTCCTGGTGGACTTCGCCCAGCCGCGTCGCCAGCGCCGAGCGTTCATCCTCGATGGTCGCGCGCGACTTGCGTTCCATCGCCAGCCAGTGCGAGAGCTGGGCGTGCACGCCGCCGGTCGGCGGCAGCGGCCCCTGCGGGCCGAGCACCTGGATCAAGATGCTGCCCACCAGCGCGACCTCGCCGGGCGGAACCGCCGCGCGGCTCACCCGATCGCGGCCGACGAACACCCCGTTGGCGCTCCCCAGGTCCTCGATCCAGACCTGCTGGCTATCGAAGAACACCCGCGCGTGCTGCCGCGACATGCGCGGATCATCGCTGCGGATCTGGCACTCGGTGGCGCGACCGATCGTGACCGGGTGTGGTCCCAGCTCGAAAGTCCGGTCCACACCGTCGACGTCGCAATAGAGCAGGGTGGGCATGCCCGGCCCGGAGGATATCCCGGCCCCGCGTCCAAACCCGTGTCCGTGCCGGCTTTTTCGTCAGCGGGCGGTTTCAGGGTCAGGTCGCCAGCACCGCCACCAGCTCCTCGGCGGTGCGCAGCGCGCGATCGGTGTCGTCATCGAGCAGCAGGACGTGGCCCATCTTGCGACCGGGCGCCGGCGTCAGCTTGCCGTAGAGATGGAGCCGCGCCTCGGGCCGCGCCAGCACGTGCTGCCAGGGCGGCTCGCCGTTGGCCCACAGGTCGCCGATCAGGTTGACCATGACGGCGCCGGTGAAGGCGCGCGGGTCGCCGAGCGGCAGGCCACACACCGCGCGGACGTGCTGCTCGAACTGCGTGGTCGCGCAGGCGCCGTAGGTGTAGTGGCCGCTGTTGTGGGTGCGGGGGGCGATCTCGTTGACGACCAAGGTCCCGTCGACGAGCTCGAACATCTCGACCGCCATCACGCCGACGTGATCGAGCGCGGTCGCGATGTCGCCGGCCAGGGTTTCGGCGTGGCGCCGGCGCTGGTCGGGCATCGGCGCCGGCGCCCGCGTGGTGTGCAGGATGTGGCGGCGGTGCACGTTCTCGGCCAGCGGGTAGAACCGGACCTCGCCGTCCAGCGCCCGGGCCAGGATCACCGACACCTCGCGCGCGAACGGCACCAGGACCTCGAGCACCGCGGGTGGCTGGCCGATCGCGCGCCAGGCGGCGAGCGGGTCGCCACCGGGCTCGAGGCGCACCTGGCCCTTGCCATCGTAGCCGGCGCGCCGCGCCTTCAGGATCGCCGGTCGGCCGATCGCCGCCACCGCGGTGGCCAGCTCGTCAGGCGAGCCGACCGGTGCCCAGCGCGCCTGCGGCACCCCGCGGTCATCGAGAAACCGCTTCTGCACGGCGCGGTCCTGGATGGTGGCCAGCACCGACGGGCCGGGGCGGACCGGGCAGATCGCCGCGATCCGCGCCAGCAGCTCGGCCGGCACGTGCTCGGTGTCGAGCGTGACCACCGCCGAGCGCTCGGCGACCGTGAGCGCGCTGGCGACGTCGTCGAGCGTCCCGACCACGACGTCGTCGGCGACCTGACCGGTGGGGCAACGAGGGTCGCGATCGAGCACGCAGATGCGGTAGCCCATGCGGCGCGCCGCCAGCGCCATCATGCGGCCGAGCTGGCCACCGCCGAGCACGCCGATCGTCGAGCCGGGGAGCAGCGGCGTGGCTCGGTTCACAACGGATCCTCGAGCACCTTCTGGGTCTGGGCGGCGCGATAGGTGGCCAGGCGGGCGCGCACGCCGAGGTCCTTGCGGGCGATGATCGCGGCGGCCAGCAGGCCGGCGTTGACGGCGCCGGCCTCGCCGATCGCCAGCGTGCCGACCGGGATGCCCTTCGGCATCTGCACGATCGAGAGCAGCGAGTCGAGCCCCGACAGCGCCTTCGACTGCACCGGCACGCCGAGCACCGGCAGCGCACACTTGCTCGCGGTCATGCCCGGCAGGTGGGCGGCGCCGCCGGCGCCGGCGATGATCACCTCGAGACCGCGCGCCTCGGCGGTCGCGGCGTACTCGAACAGCAGATCGGGTGTCCGGTGAGCGGACACCACCTTGCATTCGTGGGGCACGCCGAGCTCGGTGAGGACGTCGCTGGCGAGCTTGAGCGTCGGCCAGTCGCTCTTCGAGCCCATGATGATGCCGACCAGCGGCGCGGGGGGAGCGGTTGGATCAGCCAAGGTCATTCTCCAGGCGCGGGCCAGCGGCGCGGCGCAGGCGGTCGGCGATGGCGGCGCCGAGGCCGGCGTCGGCGGGCAGCGCGGCGACGATGGTGGCGAAGCCGCGGCCGTCGAGATCTCGGAGCGCGGCGTACAGCTGGTGCGCCATCGCGGCCGGATCGTCGGGCAGCGCGACGGCGGTGACGCCGGCCGGCAGCGTGGTCGCAGCGAGCACGGCGGCGGGCGCGAGCACGGCGACCGATCCGGATTCGGCGTCCCCGGCGGCGGCGGCCGCGGCGGCGGCGAGCTCGCCAGCCGCGACCGCGATGACCCGGGCGTGGGGCGCGTAGTGCGAGGGCAGGGTGCCCGGCGCCGGTGCCGACGAACCGATCGCGAGCGTGCAGCCGAGCACCGCCTCGATGGCCTCGCGCGAGATGCCGCCGGGCCGCAACAGCGCTGGCGTGCCGCCCGAGACGTCGATGATCGTCGACTCGATGCCGACCTCACAGGCGCCGCCGTCGAGCACGTAGTCGACCTCGGCGCCGAGATCGGTGACCACGTGGGCCGCCGTCGTCGGGCTCACCGCGCCGAAGCGGTTGGCGCTGGGCGCGGCCACGCCGTCCCCGAACGCCGCCAGCAGGGCCTGGGCCATGGGGTGGCTGGGGACCCGCAGCGCGACCGTCGGCGCACCGCCGGTGACGTCGTCGAGCACGTGGCGGGCGCGGCGGGCGATCAGGGTCAGCGGTCCGGGCCAGAACGCGGCGGCCAGCGCGCGCGCGGCGTCGCCCGGCGTCTCGGCCCAGGCGTCGATCTGCTCGGCGGCGGCGAGGTGCACGATCAGCGGGTGGGCGCGGGGCCGGCCCTTGACCGCGAACACCCGCGCCACCGCCGGCGGCGACGACGCGTCGGCGCCGAGCCCGTACACGGTCTCGGTCGGGAACGCGACCAGGCCGCCGCCGCGCAGGACGCTGGCCGCATGGGCGATGTCGGTTCCGACACTCACGGGGAAGGGCCGAGTTTGGCCGTGGGAGGAAGTGGAACACAAGGCACTGAACCCGGATCGGCTCGGGCACGGGCTCGGGCGCGGGCTCGGGCTCGGCTCGGGGCCGAGAGTGAATCTCGGTCCACAACCCCGTTCGCCCTGAGCCCCGGGTCGGCGCGCAGCGCCTGACCCGGGTGTCGAAGGGCGTATTGCGATCGGTCGCGGACCGCAGCGGCGTCGGGCGCTGGTCGTCCGCCCTCCGATGACCGGCTCCACGCTCCCAGCTCCACGCGCCACGCGCCCTTCGACTCGCCGCTTCGCGGCTCGCTCAGGGGGAACGGAATCTGGGGCGCCGACTTATTCTCGGGCTCGGGCTCGGGCTCGGGCTCGGGCTCGGGCTCGGGCTCGGGCTCGGGGGAGGGCTCGGGCTCGGGGGAGGGCTCGGGTTCGGGCTCGGGCTCGGGGGAGTGGCATACTCGCGGCCATGGAGTCCTCCCGCGTCGCCGTCGGAGCCATGCCCGGACTGCCGCTGTTCGGCAACTTCCTCGACTTCCGCCGCGACCGGCTCGGGATGCAGCTGCGCGCGGTGATGTCGGCCGACGTCACCCGGCTGCGCATGTTCTGGCGCACGGTGTGGTGCGTCGGCAACCACGACCTGGCGCAGCAGGTGCTCGTCACCGACGAGGACTCGTTCATCAAGGGCCCGGCGCTGTCGGAGGTGGCCAAGCCGCTGCTCGGCGGCGGCCTGCTCACCGCCGAGAAGGATCAGCACCGCCGGCAACGCAAGCTGATGGCGCCGGCGTTCACGCCCCGGCGCATCGCCGGCTACGGCCAGATCATGGCCGCGCGCGCCAGCGCGGCCGCCGCCGCGTTGCGGCCCCACACCATGATCGACATCGCCGGCGCGATGATGGGTACGACCCTCGACATCGTCGGGCGCACGCTGTTCGACGTCGACCTGATGGGCGAGGCGCGCGAGATCGGTCAGGCGCTGACCGACGCCATGGAGTACATGATCGAGGCCGGGATGTGGCTGATCCCGACCGCGCTGCCCTTGCCGCGCAACAAGCGCATCCTGGCCGCGGTCGGCCGCCTCGACGCCACCGTGCTGCGGGTGATCGCCGAGCGCCGCGCCGCGCTGGCGGTGCGCGCCGACGATCGCGGCGACGTGCTGTCGATCCTGCTCGAGGCGCGCGACGACGACGGCGCCGCGCTCACCGACCGCCAGCTGCGCGACGAGATCATGACGCTCATGCTCGCCGGCCACGAGACCACCGCCAATCTCCTGGCCTGGACCTGGTACCTGCTGGCCATCCATCCCGAGGTCCGGGCTCGTCTCGAGGCCGAGCTCGACGCCACGCTCGGCGGCCGCCCGCCGACGTTCGAGGACCTGGCGCGGCTGCCGTACACCGCCCAGATCCTCGACGAGGTGCTGCGGCTGTACCCGCCGGCGTACGTGATCGGCCGCATGGCGCAGCGCACGGTCCAGCTCGGCGGCGCCACCGTCGCGCCCGGCGACATCGTCATCATCTCGATCCGGGGCATGCAACGCTGTCCGGTCTACTGGGACGCACCTGACGAGTTCCGCCCCGAGCGCTTCGCCGACAAGAAGGCGCGCACCAGCCCCGGCTACTTGCCGTGGGGCGGCGGGCCGCGGGTGTGCATCGGCAACCACTTCGCCCTCGTCGAGGCGCAGCTGATCCTGGCCACCTGGGCGCAGCGCTTCCGCTTCCGCCTGGCCCAGCCGGCGGCCATCGAGCCCGAGCCGCTGGTCACGCTGCGGCCGCGCGGCGGGGTGTGGGTCGAGGTCGAGCCGCGGTGATCGGCGCAGATCGTTGGCGTGGTTCGCGCGTCTGGGGCTCGTGATGAAGGCGGTCGCGTTCGTGCTCGCGCTGGTCACGTCGGGGCTCGCCGGCTGCCAGATCTTCGCGCGCCGCTTGCAGGCGCCGGCCAACGATCAGGCGACCGTGCTGCTCATCAGCGGCGGGCTGGCGCGGCCGATCGAGAAGATCGCGCGCCACCCGTGGTTCGCGGTGCGGCCCGCCGGCGAGACCGAGTGGCGGTTCTGGGAGGTCGGCGGCGGTGGCAACAACGAGGACCCGTTCGACAACCAGCCGTACCTCGAGCCGGTGCTGCACGGCGTGTGGCGGGGCGCCGAGGCCGAGCGTGCGATGCTGTGCCTGGAGCGCGAGGCACCGAAGTGGCTGGGCGCGCTGCGCTACCGAGGCTGGCCGGGTCCCAACAGCAACACGTTCGGCGACGTCATGCTGCGGCGCTGTGGCTTGCACGCCAGCCTGCCCGCCAACGCGATCGGCAAGGACTACCGCGGCAAGATCGGGGTGTCGTGGTCGAGCGAAGGCACCGGCTTCCAGATCGAGACCCCGCTGGTCGGCCTGCGCCTCGGGCTCAAGGAGGGCGTCGAGGTGCACGTCATCGGCCTCGCGTTCGGCATCGACCTGTGGCCGCCCGCGCTGCTGGTGCCGCTCGGCTCCGGCCGGCTGGGGTTCGGCGACCGATGAGCCGTCATGGCGCGCGGATGAGCTTGCTGGCGGCGGCGCTGGTCGCGGTGCCGGGCGCCGCCAGCGCCGGACCCGACGACTGGCACGGTGGCGCGTCGCTGCACTACGAGGCGTCGTACGTGCACCGGACCAGCGCAGCGGCGGTCGCGCCGACGGCCGGCGCCGGCGTCGGCCGGGCCGGGCTGCGGTTGCGCGGCTTCGCCAGTCGCACGCTGCCGGTCGGATACCTGGTCGGCATCGATCTGCACGCCGGCACCACCAACCCGGGCGGCTTCGCGTATCAGGCCGACCTCTACCTCGCCGGCCTGGGCGTCCGGCTCGGCAAGCGCGGCATCGCCGGCCTCGGCGCCGGCGTCGGCGCGTCGGGCGCGGTCGGCACGCAGGACGACGGCGTCGAGTTGCCGGTCGAGGCGTTCGTGGAGCTCGGCGTCGGCTCGCGGCTGCGCCTGCTGGCGCGCGGTCGCGCGGTGTGGCTGGGTGCCGCCCGCGGCCGCGCCGACGGCGCGCCGACGTTCGCGTTCACCGACGAGGTCGACGGCACGCTCGCGGTCCGCATCGGCCGCCGTTACCGCGACTACGGCTTCCCGTCCGGCAACGGCTACTTCGTCGGCGTCGCGTACCGCGAGGCGGAGGGCGCGCAGTTCGTCGGCGCGGTGCTCGGCTACTCGGTCGACGTCGGCTCGCGCTGAGGCCGATCAGCGCTGGCGCCGCAGCGGGACCGGCTACACTTCATCGTCGTGCGCGATCGATCACCCGCCGCACACCTGATGGTGGTCTGCCTGACCGCCGCCATCGCAGGTTGCGGCGGCCTGCCGGCGGATCCGCCCGACGTCATCGGTCCGTGCGCCGACCTCTACGCCCAGGACATCGTGCCGACGTTCGAGCTCGACGTCGCCGCCGCCGACTGGCAGGCGATCGCCGCCGACTACAGCAACCGGGTCAAGGGCACCTACTACCCGGCGCGGTTCCGCGTCGGCGCCGAGGTCGTGCCCGACGCCCGCATCCGGCTGCGCGGCCGCACCGACAACTGGATCGGCACCAAGATGCAGTTCGTGATCGCGTTCAACCGGGTCGACGGCGACCGTCGGTTCCACGGCCTGCGCAAGCTGTCGCTCGACGCCTCGCCGTGGGATCACTCGATGCTGCGCGAGCGGATCGGGCTGGCCTACCTGCGTGATCTCGGCCTGCCGGCGGCGTGCGCCAACAACGCGCGCCTGGTCGTCAACGGCGCCTACGTGGGCCTCTACACCAGCGTCGAGGACGCCGATCGCGCGTACCTGGAGCGGAACTTCGCCCGGCCCGACGGCGATCTGTTCGCGATCGACGGCGAGACCGGCGCCTGGGAGCTCGAGACCAACGAGGACGACGGCGACCTCGTGCGCCTCGAGCGCTACCTCGACCAGACCGACGTGGCCGCGATCGATCACCTGACCGACCTCGAGGGCTCGATCGCCGAGTGGGCCGGCGAGGCGATGATCCCGCACGCCGAGGGCTACACCGCCGGCGCCATCAACTTCCTGCTCTACGATCACCCGGCGCGTGGCTTCGTGACCTTGCCCTACGATCTCGACAGCATCTTCTTCTACGACGACGCGGCGGGTGCCGATCTGGACCAGGCCGATCCGCTCACCTTCCGCTTCGGCAGCCTGACCAGGCCGCGCCAGGTCACCGAGATCCTCGCCGATCCGCGATGGGTCGCCGTGTTCCAGGCCGAGCTCGACGCCGCGCTGGCCGCGTACGACGTCCCGACGCTGCAGGCGCGCACCACCGCGTGGGCGGCGCAGATCGCCGCCGACGTGGCCGCCGATCCCAACCGCGGCTTCACGCCGGCCCAGCACGACGCGGCGGTGCAGGAGATCCGCGGCTTCGTCGCCGACCGCGCGGCGTTCGTGGCGGCGTGGCGGGCGGCGCGATGATCCCGATCATCGATGTCTCGCCGCTGCTGGCGGGCGCGACCGATGCGGCCGCAGCCGAGACCACCGGCGCCGCCATCGGCCGGGCCTGCGCCGAGCACGGCTTCTTCCTGATCTCGCACCACGGCGTTGCCGTCGAGCTCGAGGCGCGGCTGCGCGCGGCGGCGGCCGGGTTCTTCGCGCTGCCCGAGGACACCAAGGCGCAGATCGCGATGGCGCGCGGAGGACGGGCGTGGCGCGGGTTCTTCCCGGTCGGCGGCGAGCTGACCTCGGGGGTGCCCGACCGCAAGGAGGGCGTGTACTTCGGCGCCGAGCTCGCCGACCACGACCCGCGCGTGCGGGCGCGCCTGCCGCTCCACGGCCGCAACCTGTTTCCGTCCCAGGTGCCGGCGCTGCGGGGCGCGGTGCTCGACTGGATGGCGGCGGTGACCCGGCTCGGCCACGCCGTCCTCGCCGGCATGGCGAGCGGCCTCGGCGTCGACGCCGGCTACTTCGCCCGCGGCTGGATGCACGAGCCGACGGTGCTGTTCCGCATGTTCCACTATCCGCCGGCGCCGGCCGACGCCGACGACCGCGGCTGGGGCCCACCGATGGCTTCGGGGCCCGGCACAGCGCTGACGCGCACGCGCGTCAGCCGGTGGGGCGTCGGCGAGCACACCGACTACGGCATCCTGACCCTGCTGCTGCAGGACGAGGTCGGCGGTCTCGAGGTCAGGTCGCGCGGCGCGTGGGTGCCGGTGCCCGCGGTGCCGGGCACCCTGGTGTGCAACCTCGGCGACATGCTCGATCGCATGACCGCCGGGCGGTTCCGCTCGACGCCGCATCGGGTCCGCAACGTGTCCGGCCGCGACCGCTACTCGTTCCCGCTGTTCCTCGACCCGGCCTGGGACGCGCGCGTCACGCCGCTGCCGGGCATGGCGCCGCCCGACGACGACGCCCGCACCCGCTGGGACCGAGCCAGCGTCCACGTCCACGACGGCACCTGGGGCGAGTACCTGCTGGCCAAGGTGGCGCGGGTGTTCCCGGACCTGTTCCGCGACGTCATCTCGTAGGGGCGGGCGTAGCGCCGCGGCGGCCGGCTCAGGACACCAGCGGCCGCGTCGTGGCCAGGCTCGGACGCTCGCGGTGCGCGGCGCGCAGGGCGCCGAACGCGGCGTCGTGCTTCGCGGTCGGGTAGACGTCGCGGAAGTCGAGCCAGTCGAGGGTGGCGAGCAGCGAGATCTCGGGCAGGCCGAGCCCGTCGCCGGAGCCGCCCGGACCGAGCTCGAGCTCGCCGGCGAGCCACTCGAAGATCGCGGCCATCCGATCGAGCTGACGTTGCCCGAACGGCAGCGTCATGGGGTCGAGGCCCTCGCGCCGCAGGTAGAACATCTGGACCCCGGACTCGAGCGCGCCGTCGATGGCGTTGACCAGGTTGGCGTCCCGCCAGCGGTCGGCGGGCGCGCGCAGATCGCCCCAGCCGTGGAACGTGGTCAGCCAGTCGATGATCACGCGCGAGTCGTAGATGATGCGCTCGCCCATCTCGGCCACCGGCACCTTCCAGATCGGCGACACCCGCCGCAGCGCCGCCTGGCCGTCGTCGGCGGCGGTGTTGATCATCTCGAACGTCGCGCCGACCTCGGCGGCCACGACGCGCACCCGGCGCACGAACGGGCTGGTGGTGGTTCCGTAGAGCTTCATGCCGCGACTCTACCCGGGCGCGGTCCGATCTGCGCCGCCCGCCGGCCTGCGCTACAGTCGCGCCGTGCCAACGATCGAAGAGCTGATCGAACCCGACGACCCGGCGTTGCCGCTGATCGAGGAATGGGTGGCGGCGGCGTCGACCTCGGTCGAGGTGCTGCCGGTCGAGCGCGCCGCGGCCGCGGCCACCCTGCTGGCGCTCCAGATCACCACCCACTCGACGCTCGGCAGCCTGGCCTACTACACCGGCGGACTCCTCGTCGATGGGGGCTGGCTGCGCGTGCTCGGCGGTGGCTCGCCGGGCTTGCCGCGCGATCTGGCCGGCTGGAACCAGCTCGGCGCGCCGCGGGTCCGCCTGCCCGGTGCGCTGCTGGTCGGCGACGACGTGGTCGGCGGCTTCTTCGCCGTCGACGGCGGCGCGTTCGGCGGCCCGCTCGGCCACGTCTGGTACCTGGCGCCCGAGACCCTCGACTGGGAGAGCCTGGACCAGGGCCACACCGACTGGCTGCGCTGGGCGCTCACCGGCGACGTGCGCGACTTCTACCAGCCGGTGCGCTGGGACGGCTGGGAGGCCGAGGTCGCGGCGCTCGAGCCGGCGCAGGCCATCTCGGTGACGCCGTTCCTGTTCGCCAACGGTCCGCCGATCGGCGAACGCAGCCGCCGCGCCGTGCCGATCGAGGAGCTGTGGGGCCTGCACGCCGTCGAGCTGCCGCGCCAACTGGCCCGCCGCGCCGGCGGCGCCGAAGCCTGACCGCGGCGCGTCAGCCGCGCGGCAAGATCATGCAGCAGGTGGTGCCGTGGGCGAGCAGCCGCCCCTTGCCGTCGGTGAGCTTGCCCTCGGCGGTGACCAGGCGGCCGCCGCGATGGACGACCTTGCCGTCGGCGAACAGCTCGCCGCTGTCGGCGAGGATGGGCCGCACCAGCGAGATCGAGAGCTGGGTGGTGGTGTAGGCGCTCTCGGCGTCGAGCGTCGACATCACGGCGGCGCCCATACACGAGTCGAGCAGGGTGGCGGCGACCCCGCCATGCACGCTGCCGTGCGGGTTGTAGAGGAACTCGCCGGGCACGCAGCGAAAGCGGGTCTCGCCGGCGCTGGCGGCGACCAGCGCGAAGCTCATGGTCTCGCTGATCGGCGCCTGCGGCAGGGTGCCAGCGACGATGGCGTGCAGCAGCTCGAGGCCGGACTTGCCGGCCAGGCCGTCGAGCAAGATCCTGGGATCGGACCAGGTGATGGTGCGGGTGCGGGCGTGGTCGGGGGCGGACATGGCCGGATGCTGGCCCATGGTCGCGAACATGACCAGCGGCGGCCGCCGGTGTACCGTCGCCGGTGATGAGGTACGCAACCGGTCCGCTCCTGCTCCTGCTCCTGCTCCTCGCCGCCGCCGGGTGCGGCGTGGAGACCGATGATCGACCCGCGACCTTCACGTACATCCACGCGGCCATCGTGCGGCCGTCGTGTGCGAAGGGGGCCTGCCACAGCGCGCAGAATCGCGTCGCGTCGCGTGACCTGGACGATCGCGACGCCGCCTACCGGTTGTTCAACGAGGGCTCACCGAGCAACGTGTCGGCCATCTATCAGGTCATCGGCGGCGACGCGACGCCCCCGCTGCAGCCGTACACGGGTGGCCGGATGCCACTCGACGCCCCGCTGCCCAGCGCGGATATCGAGCTGATCGGGATCTGGATCGACAACGGCTCGAGGAACGACTGATGCGCATCCCGGTTCTCCCCATCGTCTTGACGCTGGCCGCGCTGTGCGGCGTGGCCAGCGCCTATCCGCAATACCAACTCACCAAGGAGCAGACCTGCGGCGCGTGCCACATCTCACCCGTGGGCGGCGGCCTGCTCAACGACAACGGCGAGCTCACGGCCGAGGACGAGACGCAGTGGGGCGGCAATCCGGCGTTCCTCCACGGCGCGTTCGAGCTGCCGGACTTCCTGAGCCTGGGCGGCGACCTGCGGGTCGCCGGCGGCGCCCACAGCCGCGGCGATGGCGTCGCGGGTTCGGCGTTCCCGATGCAGGCCGAGCTCCATGCCCACGCCGAGCGCGACGGCTTCGGCCTGTACGCGATCGGCGGTGCGACCATCGAGGGCGAGAGCCTGGCGCCGTTCTCGCGCGAGCACTACATCATGTACAAGCAGGGCGACGGCGAGGGGCTCTACGCTCGCGCCGGTCGCTTCATGCCGGTGGCCGGCCTGCGCCAGCCGGAGCACGTGCTGTACACGCGTCGCTACGGCGGTACGCCGCTGTTCGCCGAGGCGTACGGCACCAACTTCGGCTGGCTGTCGGCCGACCTCGACGCCCACGCCACCGTGTTCATCGCCGATCCGCTCGTCGACAGCATCGAGAAGGGCGACGGCGGCGCGCTCTACGTCGAGAAGCGGTTCGGCAGCACCAAGGCGGTTGGCCTGATCGATCGCTTCACGACCTCACCCACCGACACCCGCTTCCACGGCGGCCTCACCGGCAAGCTATGGCTGGCCGATCAGAAGCTCCTGCTCGCCACCGAGGGTCAGGTCATCCGCCAGAACTTCAAGCTCGCGGCCCCGACCCGCGTCCAGCTGGTCGGCCAGCTCATGGCCACGTACTTCGCGCGGCCCGGGCTGTTCATCGACGTCGGGCTCGGACACTTCGACGAGGACCTCGCGGTCGCCAAGCTCGACCGCGACGCCTTCGACGTCAACGTCCACTTCTTCGCCCACTCCCACGTCGAGCTGGTCCTGATGACGCGCCTGCAGATGATCGCCTTCGGCGCCGGCGGCGACACCTCGGGCTACGCCCTCCTGCAGGTGCACTACCGGATCTGACGCTCAGGGCGCGAACACCAGCGGGGTCCGGAACGTCAGGCCGCCGCTGACCTGCAGCGCGCTGACGTCCTCGCCGAGCCCGCGGCCGGCCACCTCGGCGTAGACCCCGATGGCGTAGGTGCCGAGGAAGAGGCCGCGCGGCTCGATGCCGACGCCGCTGGCGAACACCTCGGCGCTGAGCCGACCGGCGACGCCGAAGCCGGCCTGCTCCTTGCCGAACGCGCTGCTGCCGAGGTACTCGCCGCGGCCCGCGGCCCAGGTCCGCCACGAGTCGCCGTGCGACAGCGTCTGGCCGGCCTCGAGGTAGCCACCACCGTAGAGCACGTCGTTGTCGGCCGCCGGCATGGCGTCGTTCTCGGGCCCGATCAGCACCGCGCCGAACAGCCCCAGCCCGATGTCGAAGTTGGTCGGCTTCGGGCTCAGCGACGCCCAGTGGATTCCGGCCCGCAGCTCGATGCCCGGCAGGAAGCCCATCGTGGTGTTCGCGCCCTGCGCGCCGATGTCGACCTTGAGCGGCATCATGATCCGCGGCCCCGGCCGGCGCCGGTAGGTCCGCGACTCCGACGTCGACGACGGCTGCGCCTCGGTCCGGCGATCACGCACGGTGGGCGAGGCCATTGCCGGGCTCACGTCCCCGGCAAGCGCAGCGACAACCAGCCCCAGCGACAGCTTGGAGAGTCTATTCATCCCGTCCTGCCGTTTCACGCCCCATGCCATCGCCGCACCCCCCGGCCTCCGCGGGGTTAGCCGTCGGCGGTGTGAACACCCGTTCGCGCGCACCACAGTCCGCGAGAGGGGGACAGGTTCCATACTCGTAACAGACCAGAACTGCTCCGCTTCTGGGACCGATCGCGTTTCGGCGCTCCAGCACGCAACTCTGCCGCGGCGGTCCCGATACCGGCAGCATGACCGACTACAAGACGATCGAGACCCGCGCCGATGCCTTCAACCCCGGCCGGAACAAGTTCCGGGTCGGCGAGGTGCTGCGACACGGCTTCCGGGTGTGGACGCGCAACCTGATGCCGTTCACGGTGCTGTCGCTGGTGCTGCACGCACCCTTCATCGTGTGGGCGGCGCTGCTGGTTGCCTGGGAGGCGGACCCCGTGCTGTGGCACCGCTTCGAGAGCTGGTGCGGGCTCTCGCTTCACCTCGTCAATGCGCTGCTGTCGGCCACCGTCACCTACGGCGTGTGCATGGAGCTCGAACACCGACCGGCGTCGTTCGCCCGCGTCATCGTCAACGGTCTGCGCCGGTTCCTGCCCGCGCTTGCGGTCGCCGCGCTCGCCGGCTTCGCGATGATCGCGGCCGGCCTCCTGCTCGTCGTGCCGGGTCTGATCGTGATGTGCATGCTGTACGTCGCGGTGCCCGCCGCGGTGATCGAGCGCCCCGGCGTCATCGGGGCGCTGCGCCGCAGCCGCGCGCTCACGGCCGGCAACCGGCCCCGCATCTTCGGCCTGGCCCTGCTGGTGTTCGGGTTCAACGTGATCGTGACCTTGATCGGCCATGGCATCGCGTTCGGCTTCGCCGACGACGGCGAGCCGCTGATGTCGGTGTCCGATCTCGTGCGCTCGGTCGTGTTCGGCCCCCTGAGCGCGGCCCTGGTCGCCACCACGTACGTGCTCCTGCGCCGCCAGCGCGACGGGGTTGACACCGCCGCTCTGTCCCAGATCTTCGAGTAGCGGTCGTCGTGGCTCAGGGAGGCGGGCTGACGTCGGCGTCGGTGACGACGCCGACGTCGAGGGCCACGACCTCGCGGACGTAGAAGTGATCGGCGCTGGTGGTGTCGCGGACGTCGTCGAGCAGGAGGAACGGCGGGTCGATCACGCGGACCACGGCGTTGCTCCGCCTGGCGCCGTCCTCCTCGACCTCGACCACGCCGCGGTACTCGGTCGCCGGGCGGGAGAGCTGGGTCACCGCGGCGGTGCGCGTCAGGCCGGCCGCGCGATCGCCGGCGAGCACCTGGCGGGCGAGCGGCGCGAGCTCGTGAGCCGGCTTGTCCCACGCCGGCGCTCGCGGCGGAACCACCCGGCCCGCATCGGTCGCCAGATCACCGAAGACCTCGGTCACGCCCGCCGGCGGACGCCGGGCGGCGCTGCGCCGGTCCATGATCTCCTCCATGGTCCGGGCCGGCAGCCCGAGCCCGCGGGGTGCGGTCACGTCGCCGAGGATCTCGTACAGCTCCCGGCCGGCCTCGTCGCGGATGCGGAACCTCGACCCGCGCAGCCAGATGGTCTGCTCGACCATGCGCTCGGGCAGCGCCGGTGCGCCCGAGCGGAGCCGCAGGCGGATCCGCACGTTGGGTAGCTCGTCGCGGGTCGCGACCAGGCTCGCATCTGGGCTCACGTCTGGGCTCACGTCTGGGCTCACGTCTGGGCTCACGTCAGCTCCTTGATCCGGCGGGCTCTTGGCCGGCCCGGTGGCGGTCGACGAACGGCAACCGCTCGCCACCACGGCGAACGACATGAGCGCGATGGCGCCGCGGGCGACCGTCATCACTTCTCGAATTCTGCGGTGGTGTCGTACTCGGCGCCGTCCCATGGCTGCTTGTCGTTGAGCGCGTGCCACGGATCCCGCATCAGGATATTCGAGATCAGGTCGTCCTTCGACAGCGCGTCCCAGTCGAAGACCTGCACCGCGAGGTCGCCCTTCACCGGCCACAGCGCGCTGAGCGGCACCAGGAACACGTGCGCGTCGCCCGACTTCATCTTGAGCTGGGGCGACTTGAACTCGCGGCCACCGCAGCTCGCCTTGACATAGACCTCGTCGGGACCCTCCTGCGCCTTCGTCACCTTGACGGTGACCTTGAGCGATCGCTTCTTGAGCTCGGCCTCGTACCCGGTCTTCTCGGCGGGGTCCGCGGTGGTGCCCCAGCTCTTGAGGAGCTCGGCGGTGGTCAGGGTGGTCGGATCGAAGCTGGCCTTGACCGCCGTGGCCTTGAGCGCGACGGTGTCGGCCTGGAACTTGGCGAGATCGACGTCGGCCATCTTGTAGGGGTGCTGGTCGGCGGTGAGCCCCTTCGCGATCAGGTGCTTCAGGTGGTTCTGACCCATGCCGGCGTAGCGCACGCCCTTGGCGGTCGCGTCCGCGACCGAGTCCTCGAACTTGAAGTCGCGCCACTCGGAGAAGATCTTCTCCTTCTCGTCTTCGTCCTTGGCCCCCTTCTTCGCGAGCCGATCCCGCGTCTTCTGGTCGAGGCGGCTCGACGGATCGGTGGCGGCCAGCTCGATCATCGCGTTCTCGACGGCCGTGGCGTACTTGGCCAGCGACGGCAAGAGCTTGTCGTTGCCGGGCTTGGTGAGCTCGTCACCCAGGAAGCCCTCGAGCGGTAGCGCGGTGATGAACGGTCCGAGCTCGGCCTTGAGCGCGGTGTGGGTGTCGGCCATCTTGCCGAACTTGGGCTCGACCGGCGTCTTGGCCAGGCGGTCGGCCGCGACCTTGGTCTCGGCGTCCGCGGTCATGCCCCACGAGATCTTGAGGTAGCGCTGGATCGGCTGGCCGACGTAGCCGGCCGGCTTGAGCTCGTCGAGCGACCTGGCCTTGGTGAAGTACGGCAGCGCCAGGACCATGTTGTACCCGAGCTTCGGATACAGCGACTCCTCGCCGAACTGCTGCTTGTCGGCGACGCCATCGACGCCGAAGGTCTTGAACCGCTCGGCGTTCTCCTTCTCGTACGCCGCCTTCATCTCCGGGCTCTTCGACATGTCGTCGACCGAGAACGGCTCGTAGATGAAGCTCTTGCTGTTGACCGCGGGGACCGTGTCCTCGGCGCGGACCAGGGTGTGGTTCTCGCCGAGCAGGTTGATGCCGGTCGGACTGAAGCGCAGCCAGGTACCGTCCGTGAGGTTGCCGAGATAGTCGGTCGACCGGGCGGCGTGCTTGGTGAACTCGGCGTCGTCGGTGTAGTCGCGCACCACGTCGTCGCTGACCATGGCCTGCTTGGCCGGCGACACGCCGGCGGTGTTGGTGGCCTGGGTGCCGCCGACGAAGGCGAGGCGCTGCACGCTGCCGGCGGCGCCCGCGACCACCGGCGCACGCCCGGCGTCGCCGACCGGTTCACCTCGCGCGGCGCGTGCGCCCTGCTCGTCCGCCTCGCGCTCGAGCGCGCTGTCGTCGTTGATCGCCACGCCCTTGGCCTGAGCGGTGGCCGTGACCCGGCCCTCGGCTTGCTGGACGACGTGGGCGAGCTCGTGGCCGAGCAGGGCGCGACCGGCTTCACTCTCGGGGGCGTACTGGCCGGGCCCGAAGTGGAGGTCGGCGCCCCGGGTGTACGCGTGCGCGCCGATGGCGGTCGCCTGGTCACCTTCGTGGACCCGCACCGCCGAGAAGTCGGCGTTGAACGACCGCTCCATCTGGCCGCGGACGCCGCGCTCGAGCGGCTGGCCGCTGCCACTCGACGCCGGCGCGGTCTCACCGGCCATCCACGCCGTGGGTCGGTCGTCGGCGAACGGGGGCGAGCCTGGCGCCTTCACCTCGCCGCCGTAGGCCTGGACGAAGCTGTAGTCGCCGCCGTCCATCGGCGCGGCCGCGGCGCCGGTCCCGGCCTTGCGCTGCGCCGGCAGGTGCTGGGTCAGCGTCATGGCACCGGGCTTCACGCCGGTCTGATAGACCTCGCCGGGTTCCTCGAACGGATCGCGGCGCCGTTGGTCCAGCATGTCGCACATTGTACGGCCGCGCCGGCCACGGCCTTCCCCACCTGGCGGGGCTGCCACACAATGCCGCATTCGTCGTCGGCTGCGGGCCGACCAGCGTATCCTGACTGGATGCGAAGCGGGCTGTGGCCATGGTTCGCGCTGCTGACCGCGTGCGGCGCGGTCCCCGGCGACGACGACCCCGACGCGGCGCGCCGGGACGCGCGACCGACCGGCGGCACCGACGCCGGGCCGGCCGGCGGGTTCCGGACCTGCCGCGGCCGGTCATTCACGCCGGCGCCGGATCAGGGCTGGCAGCACACGGTCGCGACGCCGATCGTCACCGCCGCCGGCGCCGCGAACCACTCGGCGCAGGATCAGATCGAGCCCACCGGCGCGACCGTGACCTTGCCCGGCAAGTTCACCTACGGCCTGGTCAGCAAGGATCTCGAGGACGAGCTGGTCCGGGTCTCGATCGACGACTGCACCGGCTGGCGCGTGCTCGGCGACTTCGCGACCAACAGCGACGGGCGGATCGCGGTGCCAGCACCGAGCTCGGCGTTCGCCGCGGCCGGCGTTCACGAGGTGCGCTACCAGGTGCTCGGCGATGGCAGCGTGACGACGTCGTACGTCTGGGTGCTGCCGCGCGGGACCCGGATCGCGCTCACCGACATCGACGGCACGATGACCGTCAGCGACTCGCAGCTGTTCCAGCAGATCCTCGACGGCAACCACGTGCCGGTCGCGTATCCGGGCGCGGTCGACCTCACCACCGCCCACGCCGGGCGCGGCCACGTCATGTTGTTCCTCACCGGCCGGCCGTACTACCTGACCCAGAAGAGCCGCGACTGGCTCGCCAACCTCGGCTTCGCGCCCGGCCCCTTGCACGGCACCGACTCCAACGGCGAGGCGCTGCCGACCGAGGCCGGGGTCGGCGCGTTCAAGCTCGCCTACCTCACCGGCCTGCTCGACGCCGGCTACGTGATCGACGTCGCGTACGGCAATGCGTCCACCGACATCTTCGCGTTCCTCGGCGCCGGCCTGCCCGCCGACCAGGTGTGGATCATCGGCGCCAACGCCGGCATGCAGGGCACCCACGCCGTGACCGACAGCTGGGCGGCGCGGGTGACCGAGGTCGACGCCCTGCCGACCGTGGTGCAGCCGTTCACCTGGTGACGAGCGCTGCTCGTCGCTGGCCGGCCGGTCAACGCTCGATCCGGCCCGGGAGCAGGAACGGGTAGGGGCGGCGCCGGACCTTGCGCTGCCAGGCACGATCGAACCGGCGCAGCCGCTGCAGCAGGCCCCAGGTCCGCGCGTCGCCGCGATAGTAGCGATCGATCTCGGCGCGCTCGAGCGGCGGCGTCACGCGCGCTCCGACCACCGCGGTGAGCGCCGGCAGCTCGGCGCTCAGCCGCTCCTTGTGCAGGTTGCCGAGCAGGTCGAGCACCACCGCCCGTGGCTGGTAGTACTTGGCCAGCAGGTCGCGGAGCAGGAAGCGGTGGGTCAGCCCGCGCAGCGCCCACGGCAGCGAGGCCAGGAACAGGTCGGCGTCGAGCCGGTCGCGGCCGTCGTCATCGCGCAGCATCGGGGTGGTCACGTCGAGGTAGCGCAACCCGCCGTCGACCATCGCCCAGTTCGACAGCTGACCGTCGAGGCCGAGGCGGGGACCGACGGTGGCCAGGATGCGGTCGACGATGACGGTGGCCAGGTCGCGCTGGCCGGCGCGGTCGGCGGCGCGCATGACGTCGGTGGCGAGCTGGCCGGGCGCGAGCATCGGCTGCACGCAATGGACCGCGATCGTGCCGTCGTCGCGGTCGACCTGGTACAGCCGCGAGGGCAGCACGTCGACGCCGGCCGCCGTCAGCGCCGCGAGGTAGTCGCCGAAGCATGCGGCGTAGGCGTCGACGCGCGCCGCGCGGTCGAACAGCGGCAGGCGCTTGCATGCCACCAGCGCGCCGTCGACCGACCACCGCAGCACCGACGAGATCTCACCGTAGCCGAGGATGTCGAGGCCGGCGGCGTCGCCGCGGCGGAGGGCGGCGTCGAGTCGGGCCTCGAGCGCGTCGACGTCGGGATGAGACTCGACCGCGGTCATCCCAGCACGCGACGCACGATCGCGAGGATCGCGTCCGCCTCGTCGTCGGTCAGGATCAGCGGCGGCAGGAACTGCAGCACCCGGGGGTCGTTGTTGGCCCAGGCGGTGAACACGCCGGCGTCGTAGAGCAGCTTGGCGGCGAACATGCCGCCGCGCGGGACGTCGAACGCCAGCCCCATCATCAGGCCGCGCTGGCGCAGCGTGAAGCGACCACCGGCCAGCCCGGCCGCGAAGCGGGCCGCGAGGGCGTCGACGCGGGCGAGGAAGCCTGGCGCCTCGAGGAGATCGAGCACCGCCAGCGCGGCGGCGCAGCCCGGCTCGGCGCCGCCGAAGGTCGAGATGTGGACGAACGGATGGTCGGCGAAGAAGGCGTGGATCTCGGCCGTCATCAGCGTCGCCGCGATCGGGTAGATGCCGCCCGACAGGCCCTTGCCGGTGACCACCAGATCGGGCGTGACGTCGTCGTGCTGGTAGGCCCAGCGCCGGCCGGTGCGACCCAACCCGGTCTGGACCTCGTCGACGATCAGGCGGGCGCCGCGGTCGCGGCACAGCCGGCCGACCGCGGCCAGGTAGCCGTCGGGCGCGATCGGCATGCCGAGCGTGGCCGGGACCGGCTCGAGCAGCACCGCGGCGGTGGTGTCGTCGATGGCGCGATCGAGCGCGGCGAGGTCGGCGAACCCGACCTGCGTGAAGCCGTCGAGGTTGGCGCCGAACGGGTCGCGGTACTGGGCATCGCCGGCGGCCAGCGCCAGGCCGGTGTGGCCGTGGTAGCCGCCGAGCGCCGAGACGATCGTCCGCCGCCCGCTCGACGCCCGGGCCAGCTTGATGGCCAGATCCATGGCTTCGCCGCCCGAAACCCCGAACACGGCGCCGGGGAGCCGGCCGTCGGTGGTCGCCGCGAGGCGCGCCCCGAGCTCGGCCCGCAGCGGCGAGACCAGGTGGTGGTTGCCGAGGTCGTGGTCGTCGAGCGCGCGGCGGACCGCCGCCAGCACCGCCGGATGGCGATGACCGAGGTTGAACACGCCGCCGTTGCAGTGGCAGTTCCAGAACCCGCGACCGTCGTGGGCATCGTGGAACCGGGCGCCGGCGCGCTCGCCCATGATGACGTCGAGCCCGAGGTCGCGGAACCACCGCGCCTTGCCGGGCGAGACGTGGTGGCCGAACAGCTCGAACGTCTCGTCGCGGGTCGGCGCCATCGGTCCGACCCTACAGCAAGCCGCTCGAGGCCGAGGTCACCAGCTTGATGAACTCCTCGCGGGTGGCCAGCTCGAGGAAGACGCCGCGCACGGCGCTGGTGACCAGGCGCGCCTCGTGGGCGCCGACGCCGCGCGCCGCCATGCACATGTGGACGCCCTCGATGTAGACGGCCGAGCCCTGGCTGTCGAGCTGCTCGTGCAGGATCATCGCCAGCTCGTGGGTCAGGTCCTCCTGCAGGCGCGGGCCGCGCGCCATCAGCCGCACCAGCCGCGACATCTTCGACAGGCCGAGCACCTTGCGGGTCGGGATGTAGGCCACCGAGATCCGGTACACGACCGGCAGCAGGTGGTGCGGGCAGACGCCGAACGCGGTGTTGCCCTTGCTGATGACCATCTCGCCGTACTTGGCGGGGAAGGTCTTCTCGAGCAGGGCGGTGACCTCCTTGCGGACGCAGGTCTCACCCAGGACCAGCTCGTGGAAGCCCTTGGCCGCCCGCACCGCGGTGTCGGCGAAGTTCTCGTCGTCGACCTTGTAGCCAAGCTGGCCGAGGCCGGCGAGGATCTTGTCGTAGCCTTCGCGGAACAGCTCCAGCGCCTTGGGGTCGAGTTCCATCTGGTCTCCGTCGGTGAGGATGGCTTCTACCGCGCAGCCGCGCGCTTGCCAAGCGCGAGCAGCGCCACGGTCGCCGATGACACGCCGAGCGCGGCGGCGGCGCGCGGCGTGGACCAGCGCACGGCCGTGTAGTCGTCGCCAGCGCGCGGCTCGCCGATCACCGCGGCGCGCGCCAGCGCGATGCGCAGCCGGCGATGGGACAGCACCTGGCGGTGCTCGCCGACCGCCCGCGCCGGGCCGCGCAAGCGGACGCCCACCGCGTCCGCCGCCGCGGTGGCGTCGTCACCCTGCGGCAGCTCCCACAGGCCACCGTAGAGGCCGCCGGCCGGGCGGCGCGCGAGCAGCAGCGCCCCGCGGCGCTGGATCCACAGCGCCACCGTCGCCAGCTCGCGCAGCTCGGCGGCCGCCTTGCGGGCCGGGAGCCGCGGCAGCTGGTCCTGACGGTGGTCGGCGCGCGCCACACACGGTCCGGACAGCGGACAGGTCGGGCAGGCCGGCGCAGCCGGCGTGCAGACGGTGGCGCCCAGCTCCATGAGACCCTGGTTGAGCTCGCCGGCGGCGTCGGTGGCCGCCAGCGCCGTCATCAACTCGCCGGCCAGCGCCCAGATCCGTCGCTGGCCCGCCGTCGACTTGACGTCGTCCTCGACACCGTGGAGCCGCGCCAGCACCCGTGCCACGTTGCCGTCGACCAGCGGGGCGCGCTCGCCCCACGCGATCGACGCGATCGCGCCCGCGGTATACGGCCCGATGCCGGGCACCGCGCGCAGGCCGCTGGCGGTGCGCGGCAGCTCGCCGGCGCCTTCGCCCGCCACCCAGCGCGCGCCGGCGTGCAGGTTGCGGGCCCGCGAGTAGTAGCCGAGGCCGGCCCAGGCGGCGAGCACGTCGTCGAGGGGCGCGGTGGCCAGCGCGCTCACGGTCGGGAAGCGCGCCATCCACCGCTCCCAGTACGGGATCACGGTCGCCACCCGGGTCTGCTGCAGCATGATCTCGCTGACCCAGATCGCGTACGGATCGGCCGTCCGTCGCCACGGCAGGTCGCGACGGTGGCGGCGGTAGAAGGCCACGATCCGCCGGGCGATGTCGCGGGCGGACCGGCGTGCCACGGCCGTTCCTACCACGGCCCCTCAGGCGCCAGCCGAGCTGGCTACAACGGCGTGAGGTAGAATGTGCCGAGGCACATCTCGTCGGTCGTTCCCTCGCCCCAGTAGACGTCGGTGGGCACGCGGGGCTGGCCGCCGATGATCGGCTGGTTGCTCGGCGAGTTGTCGAAGTGACACTCGACGCGCAGCTTGTCGCCGGGGTTGAACACCGGCGGCTGGCGCAGGCCGTAGTTGCCCTGCCAGTGAAAGTTCCAGTCGTCGATCTGCATCAGGCATTCGTTGCTGCCGTCGGCGCGCACGATGCTGGCCTTGGCGTTGGCGCCCAGCGTGTGCATGTGCAGCCCGGCCGACCAGATCGTGAACGGGCCGCCGATCAGACGCGAGGCGTCGTACTCGAAGCTATGCATGACGTCGGCCGCGCCGGCCGGGATGTGCATCACCTGCGAGTCGAGCCAGTTCGGGTTGGTCCACGGCTGGATGATGGCCACCTTGTCGACCGTGTCGTCGAGCTTCAGCTCGACCCTGGTGAGGTCGGGCTGGACGCCGGCCGTCAGCACGTTGTAGTGGACCTGGAGGACGATCGCGCTCCCGGCCTCGACGCGCAGGCCGGTGTTGGTCGGCATGTCGCTGCCCAGGCTGCCCGGGGCCCAGGCCCCGAGCCACGTCCGTGATGGCCCGCCGGTGCCGCCGAAGCAGGTGTAGCCGGCGCCGGCCTCGTCGGCGTCGAGCTGGTTGTAGGTGGCGACCTCGCCGGGCGCGGCGAGGAACGCGATCACGTGGTGGACGACCTTGGGGTTGCCGGGCAGGGCGCGGAAGCCGGTGACATACTTGGTGGTGGCCTCGGTCCACGGCACCACGAAGCAGCGATAGTCGTCGGGGTTGTCGGTGGTGGTCTGCGGCGTGTACGCGGTCGGCATCGCCAGCGTCACGTCGACGCGCGACATCCGCGTCTGCTCGGTGATCAGCGGGGCGGCCTCGGCGGTGGGATCTCCCATCACCCGTCCGCCGTCGACCCAGGCCTTGAACAGATCGATCTGCGCGTCGGTCATCGAGCGGTCGCTGAAGTAGTCGTTGCAGTCAGGGTTGGGCGGCCACGGCGGCATCGTCTTGTTCTCGACGTTGATCAGCGCCACGCCCGCCATCTCGTCGAGCTCGTCGTAGGTGGTCAGCGAGAACGGTGCGATGCCGGTGTCGCTGTGGCAGCCGACGCACTTGGCGTCGACCAGCGGCTTGACGTGCTGGAAGTAGGTGATCTCGTCGGTGACGTCATCACCGTCATCGGCGGCGCCGCCGCATCCACCGAGGAGACCGAGACCGACGAGGAATGAACCGAGATATGGGCGCATCGGGGAACGAAGGTAGTGGTCTCTTGACCTGAAGTCAATAGTCTCTTGAGTTGAGGTCAGTAGTGCGACACTGTGCGACCTGTCCCTACCGGTGGCGCGGCGGCGCCACGCGGCCGGCCCGGACGCGCTGCTGGACGTCGGCGATCGCCACGTCGAGCTGCGGATCGGCCTTGGCCCTTGGCTTGGTGGCGCGAGCAGCCACGAGGACGGTCGGTGTCACCCGCGCCGCCGCCTCGCCGCCAACGACCCCGACCACGCGGCGGGCCGGAAAGCGCAGCACCGCGCCGCCCGGCAGCGGGACGTCGGCAGTCAAGGTGAGGACGCCGGCCGTGGGTCGCCCGATCAGGTACCCGATGTCGAGATCCTGGAGCGCGAACGCGAACTGCTCGGCCGCCGCCACGGTGGCGTCGTCGACCAGCACCGCGATCGGCCGCTCGGTCGGCCAGATCTCGCCGCCCCGGGTGACGTCGGTGGTGGCGCCGGCGGCGTCCCGCTCGCGCCACAGGACGTCGCGGTTGGTGAACAGCGAGATCGCCCGTGCGGGTGGGGCGGTGCCGCCGACGTCGCGGAGGTCGAACACCAACCCGCGCACCCGCTTGCGATCGAGGTCGGTCAGGACGGTGCGCAACCCGAGAACGATCGGGTCGTCGGCGGTGAACCCGGAGATGCGGACCACGCCCACGCCGCGCACGACGCGGTGGCTGACCTGCGGCGCGGCCGGCGTGGCCTCGAGCGCCAGCGCCTCGGCGCTCACGACCGCGGCGCGGGGACCCAGCCCGGCGGCCAGCGCCGTGGCCGCCGCCACGACGATCTGATCGTCGCCACCGAAGCGGGCCCCCAGGTCGCCGAGCCGGGCGGCAAGCTGGGCGGTGGCGCCGTCGAGCTCGGCGGGAAACGCCGGGACCTCAACCTCGGCGCCCACCGCCGTCGCGGCCGCGCGCAGGACCTCGGCGGCCAGCGTGGCGGGCGCGCCGTCGAGCGCCCGTCCCGCCACCTCGCGAAACAAGGTGCGGGTGGCGTCGACCCACGCCGGCGGCGGCGCGTCGGGCGGCGCGGCATCGGTCGGGGCGCGGTCATGGCCGTCGCCGATCGCGGGCCCGGCGGGATCGTCGGCGATCGGTACGCCGCGCGGACCACAGCCGAGGAGCGCGCCGCAGAGCAGAAGCCTGGCTATCCGCACGATCGCCATTATCACCACCCCGCGCCCGTGCCGTCCACTTGCTGGCTCAGGGCAGCCCGGCGAGGAACCGGCCGCGGTCGGCGACGAAGGCCCGGATCTCGTCGACCCGGCCGAGATACTCGGCGTTGGTGGCGCGCTTGCGCTCGTCGGCCAGGAGGTCGGGCAGCGCGCGGCACACCGCCCAGGTGAGGCGCTGCTCGATCAGATCGTGGGCGGCGGCGGCGCCGCTGATCCGCCGGGTCAGGGCGAGGAAGCGATCGTGCAGCTCGGGAGGAATGGACAGCAGTCGATCGATGAGCACGTTGTACTGGCCGGTGGCGCCCGACGGCAGCGAGCCGACGAACGGATCGGCGTCGATGGTGATGGCCTCGTCGAGCACGCCGCCGGTCTCGGTGGACAGGTGACCGAACGTGAGATCGAGATCCCAGGGCACGACCACCCAGCCGCGCTCGCCGGCCGGGTCGCGATAGAGGTAGTAGTTCTTGCGCACGTGGTCGTGGCTCTGGATGACCGCGAGCGCCGCCAGGTAGACCAGGACGTCGTCGACGACGACCTCGTCGGGCAGGGTGGCCTCGAAGTCGCCGGAGCCGCGGCGCAGGACGTCTTCGATCAGCCGCCGCAGGTCGGCGTGGTTCGCGGTGCCGGCCTGGAGCGGGTAGCTCACCGGATAGTCCGCGGGCGGCAGCGGCGCCAGATCGGCGGGCGCGGCGCCGAGCGGCGGATCGGCCTCGTAGAGACTGCCGACGGGGCTCAGGCCGCGGGCGCGCAAGAAGTCGCGATCGATCCGCTCGGCGTGGTTCATGACGCCGTAGTAGCGGTCGTTGATGCGCAGGTGGACCAGCTCGGCGACCGGCGCGGCCAGCCAGGTCTCGTCGCGGAGCAGCCCGAAGGCCAGCCAGTTGCGCAGCAGCGTCTTGTCGGCCCACTCGGCGCGCAGGACGAGGTGGTCGTGGCCGTCGAGGGTGAGTCCGGACGCCAGGTCGAAGCGGAACGACTTCTTGACGAAGTCCCGGCTGCTGCCGCCATGCAGGCGGACGGTGGTGTCGTAGGCGACGCCGTCGATGCTCAGCGCCGCCGGGATCCGGAGGTCCGCTTGCGGCGTGGCGACGAGCTCGGCGAGCCGCGCCGGATCGATCGCCAGGTCCCAGATCGGAAGCTGGCTCGCGTACGCGGCCAGCGCGGTGGTCCCGGTGCGGCCGTCGGCGGTCAGAGTCGCGGTGGCGATGACGTCGCCGGGACCGTCGAAGCGGACCCGCGCCTGGGTGCGGCCGCTGGCCATGGCCGAGACCCCGAGCACCGTCGCGCCGGCGCCGAGATCGAGCGTCACGTCACCAGCGGCGAGCGGGTCGACCTCCCCGGCGCCGTCGAGCGCGACCAGATCGAGCGTGGCGATCACGCCGGCGGCGTGGAGGGCCACCGGATTCTCGACCCGCAGCCGCCCGGTCGGCGCCGCCAGCGTCGGCAGCGCGAAGCCGGGTGCGAACGGCGTACAGGGCGGCAGCGGCTGCGGGGTCGGCCACGGCAGCTCCTCGAGCGGTGGAAACGGGTGGTCCCAGCCGCCCTCGCCACCGCAACCCGCAGCGGCCAGGGCCAGCCATCCGAGCGTGATCGCGGCCTTCGACACGGTCCCGCCAGGATACCCCCGATCGCTTTGTGGCTGATCCATGGCCCCAGGACCTACGTGCAGATCGCCCACCGGATCGTCAGCAAGTCCCGCGACGAGGTCAGCGACCTCACCGTCGAGCTGGTCGAGCTCGATCCGGCGATCGAACCCGGCCTCTTCGACCGGCCGGCGAACTGACGGTCAGTCCGGCTTCGGGCACACGTACGCGTCGATGAGCGACTCCAGCTGCGCTGGAAGCCACAGACCTCTACCGGCTCGTCCTTGCTGGTCGGGACCTCGGCGTAGTGCTTTGCCACCGCTCCGCGGCGCTGGCTCCAATCCGTGCTCGAGAGGCCGACCGGGGCGCAAGTGTCGTCCTCAGCTCAGCCCGGCGAAGATCCGGTCAGCGCCGCCGATGTCGAGCGCGCGATGAACCGCCGCTACTGATCAGGCGAACTGCCTGATCAACATCACCGTCTCGCGCGCGTTCGACCGCGCACGCCGCGGGGCTGCGCGCGTTCGCCAGGGCATGGCCGTTGCACAGTGCGCCGCCATGCTCCCAATCAGACGTTCACGACCGGTTCTTGCCACTCTTCTCCTCTCGGCCTGCGTCGACACCGGCGATCCGCCCGCGCTCGGCGAGGAGACCGACGAGGTGCTCAACCGCGATCACCGCAACCCGAGCATCGCCGGTAGCTCCCATCGCCTCGACACCGCACCGATCTACGAGCTCTCGGTCAATCTCACCGCGGGCCGCCCCGTGCGCTTCGAGTCCCGCAACCGCAGCGCGGGCTCCGATCCGGTGCTCCACCTCCTGGCCGGTCAAGCCACCGGCGGACCCGTGACCCAGGTCGCGACCAATGACGACGGCGGCGGCGACTACAACGCCAGCATGACGTACACGCCGTCGACGAGCGGAACCTACACGCTGGTCCTGCGCGCGGCGTGGAAGAACAAGGGCGGCACCGTCGATCTCGTCCGCGATGGCGCCGTCCTGCGCTACGGGGTCGTGTTCGGCGGCGGCTTCCAGCGCCTCGAGAACCTGCGCGTCGACGAGGAGCTGATCACGGTGCCGCTCGCCGGTGCTCCGAGTGCTCACCGTCTCTACCTGCTCGACGACAACGGCAACATCTTCGAGCGCCACAACAGCGAGGTGGCCGCTCAGCGAGTGACTCGCCGGCTCACCACCGCGCGTGCCGTCGCCATCGCCATGGTCGGCTCGGCAGGGACGAGTGACGCGACGCTGCGGCCGTTCCGCCTCGTGCGCAACGATCGCCGCCTGAGCAGCCACGATCCCGACGGCGACTACCTCGGCACCGAGCTCGAGGCCGCCATCGGCACCTGCTCGCGCACCACCGACATCGCCCAGAGCTTCGAGTGCAACCGCGCCACCGACGTGCGTGACACCGACGGCGATGGCCTGCGCGACGACTACGAGCTGGTCGGCAAGGGCGGCGTGATGTTGCCGCGCTTCGGTGCCGATCCACGTCACAAGGATCTCTTCCTCGAGGTCGACTTCCTCGCCGCGTACACCGGCGAGCCCGACGTGCGGATGAGCGCCACCGTCGCGAGTGACTTCGCCACGACGTACCGCGATCCCGAGACCGATCCGCTGCTCCGCCTGGCCAACGCGCAGACCCTGCGCAATCCCGATCTCCAGCCGGGCATCCGGATCCACTTCGACACCGGCATCAACCCGCCGGTGGGCGCCTCGGAGGCGGACCTGACCCTCTACGGCAACTGGGGCGGTCACAGCTACGTGCCGCCGGTGTGTAGCGGCACCGAGTGCGAGCGCGCCGGTGCGGGCTCGGCCTGGTCGACCAACATGACGGCGGGCCGCCATGGGCTCTTCCACTGGCTGGGCGGCTATCCCAGCGGGGGCGGCCAGTCGTCGGTCCACAGCGTGGCCAACGCGATCCCGCTCAACGACTCGCGCGTCGCCGCGCACGAGACCGGGCACTCGCTCGGCCTCGGCCACAACGGCCCCTACGACGGCGAGACCGTCGACGCCAACTGCAAGCCGACGTACCCGAGCCTGATGAGCTACGCGTACATCAACAGCTGGCGCCGCTTCTCCGACGGCTTCGGCCGCCCGTCGATCAACAACGTCTCGCTGAACGAGCGCAACGCGGTCTCGTCGCCGAGCGGCGCGGTGGGCGCCCAGTACCTCGGCCACCTGCGCACCGTGTTCGGCTACAACGTCGACGACGTCAACGGACACGTCGACTGGAACCGCGACGGCTCGTTCTCGACGGTGCCGGTGCGGGCCTACGCCAACAACAACGGCTCGGGCTGCGAGTTCACCAAGTACAACAAGGTCGAGCTGCCGACCCTGACGGCGCGCGCGCCGGCGCTGGCTCGCATCGGCAACCTCACCGCCATGTTCTCGGTCGACCAGACCGGGCACATCGCGTTCGACTACACCACCGATTCGCTGGCGTGCCCGGTGCCGTCGGTAGAGGGCTGCGGCGCGGCACCCGACAGCTACACCATCCTGACCGCGTGGAACCAGAACATCGACGCCGTCGATGCGCACCGCATCAACGAGGCAGGTGTCGACAAGCTGTTGCTCGTGTTCCGCAACACGGGTGGTCAGCTCTACGAGACCAGGTTCACGCGCTCGACGTGGTCATTCTCGGCGCCGGTCGTGATCCCGACCGCGCAGCTCGCCAGCCAGGAAGTGTCGCTCACCGGCGACGCGACCAACGTGTACCTGGCGTACAAGGGCGCCGACGGTCGCTCCGTGCTCAAGGTCCGCGCCGCCGGCGTGTGGCAGGCCGACGAGGCCGTCGTCGACGAGACCGGGACGCTCCTGCCGCCGCTCGGCGCCGACACGTCGCCCTCGCTGCTCGAGGCCGGGCCGACCGGCGCGCGCACGCTCTATGCGATCTTTCCCAACAACGGCGCGATGCGACTCTTCACCTTCGACGCCACCACGCGCCGCTTCACGCGCAGCCCGTGGACGCTCACCCAGGAGACCATCATCAACAAGGCGGCGATGGCGTGGCTGCCGATGCCCGGCGATTCGCAGCTGCCGGGTCGTCTCTACATCCTGACGGTCCGCAGCAGCAGCGAGGGCCGGACCCAGGTGCGCGAGCGCATGCTGGTGGCGAACCTCGACGGCAACGGTGGCGCGACCGTGCGCTTCGGCATGGAGGGCTACAGCCACAACAGCTGGCTCTACGGCTACGGCCTCGATCTGCTCTTCGAGGCGGGCGTCGACACGAACCTGCGGCTCTTGCTCGCGCGCAAGCAGCTGCACGACGACGGCACGGAGACCCCGTACCCTGCCGAGTTGCGTCCCAAGGCGGATGGCGTCATCGACTACCCGCTGCGCAACTGGAACGACTGGGAGGTGCTGCGCGTCGACCTGTGCCGCACGCTCAACGAGTCGGTAGCGGGCACGCTCAGCTGCCCGGCGTGGGCCTGGTAGTCACGGCGCGGCATGAAGGCGCATGCCCTGTCGCTCCTGCGCTGGACCCGAGCACCGTCGCGCCGGCGCCGAGATCGAGCGTCACGTCACCGGCGGCGAGCGGGTCGACCTCCCCGGTGCCGTCGAGCGCGACCAGATCGAGCGTGGCGATCACGCCGGCGGCGTGGAGGGCCACCGGATTCTCGACCCGCAGCCGCCCGGTCGGCGCCGCCAGCGTCGGCAGCGCGAAGCCGGGTGCGAACGGCGTACAGGGCGGCCGCGGCTGCGGGGTCGGCCACGGCAGCTCCTCGAGCGGTGGAAACGGGTGGTCCCAGCCGCCCTCGCCACCGCAACCCGCAGCGGCCAGGGCCAGCAATCCGAGCGTGATCGCGGCCTTCGACACGGTCCCGCCCGGATACCCCCGATCGCTTTGTGGCTGATCCGTGGCCCGAGGACCTACAATTCCAGACGGTGGAGATCGCTGCCCGCGCCGTCCTGATCATGGACACGGTGATCGTGACGTACCTGCTCGGGTTCTTCGCGCTCAACTTCTGGTTCCTCGCGCTCAGCGCGGGGCGGGTCCGGCGCCTGTTGCTCCGCGATCAGGTGCGGCCACCGATGACCGATCGGGCCAGCCCGTTCCTGCCGCCGCTCACGCTGCTGGTGCCGGCCTACAACGAGGAGGTCACCTGCGAGGACTCGGTGCGATCGCTGCTGCGCCTCGACTACCCGGCCTACGAGGTGATCATCTGCAACGACGGATCCAAGGATCGGACCGTCGACGTCCTCAAGGCCGCGTTCGGCTTCGTCCGCACCGACGTCAACTACCACCCGGTGCTCGCCACCGCCCCGGTGCGTGGCCTGTACCAGGCGACCTGCGCGCTGCCGCCCAACGTGCTGCGCCTGATCCTGATCGACAAGGCCAACGGCGGCAAGGCCGATGCCCTCAACGCCGCCATCAACGCCGCCGAGGGCGTCTACGTGTCGAGCATGGACGCCGACAGCGTCCTCGAGCCCGACGCCCTGCTGCGCTCGATGCAGTCGGTCGCCGACGATCCGTCGCGGGTGATCGCCATCGGCACCCAGGTCGGCCTGTCCAACGGGTCGATCATCGAGCGCGGCGAGGTCAAGGAGCTGCGCCTGCCCCGGACCTGGATCGCCCGCTTCCAGGTCGCCGAGTACATGCGTTCGTTCACCCAGGGCCGGACCGCGCTCGGGCGGCTCAACTCGCTGCTGATCCTGTCCGGGGTGTTCGCGCTGATGCGGCGCGATCTGGTGATCGCGGCCGGCGGGTTCCTGACC
Source organism: Myxococcales bacterium (assembly GCA_947483555.1). Classification (GTDB taxonomy): domain Bacteria; phylum Myxococcota_A; class Polyangia; order Haliangiales; family Haliangiaceae; genus UBA2376. The sequence goes on along the minus strand of CANKMW010000063.1, from coordinate 8,800 downwards.
AAGCACGTCCGCGGCCGGCTGGTCGAGGAGTACTGCGGCGCCGGCGCCCACACCGTGTGCGAGGACATGGAGATCGTCGTCCGGCTGCACCGCTACCTGCTCGATCGCGGGCGCGAGGGCATCGTGACCTTCCTGCCCCACCCGGCGGCGTGGACCGAGGCCCCTGAGGTCTACGTCGATCTCGGCAAGCAGCGGGGGCGCTGGTATCGCGGCCTGCTCGAGGTGCTCTGGTACCACCGCGCGATGATGTTCCGCCGTCGCTACGGACGGATCGGGATGTTCTCGCTGCCGTACCAGCTGTGCTTCGAGGCCGCCGCGCCGCTGCTCGAGACCGCGGGCTACGTGCTGGTGCCGCTGACCCTCGCGCTCGGCCTGCTCTCGGTCGCCCACACGCTCACGTTCCTGTGCCTGGCGGCGTCGTTCAACGTCCTGCTCACGACGCTGTCGGTGCTGCTCTCGGTCCGCGCGCCGAGCGGCGGCGATCCGCGCCATGGCCGGGGCCTGTTCGCGTACCGGCGGATGCGCGACATCGCGGTGCTCGCGTTCACGGGCTTCCTCGCCAACTTCGGCTACCGCCAGTACCTGGTGTGGTGGCAGCTCAAGGGCCTGCGCGACTTCCTCAAGGGCCGCAAGGACTGGGACAAGTTCGCCCGCAAGGGCTTCGCCAACACGGCGGCACGCTGACCATGGGGCTGGTCGTGCTGCTCGTCGACGACGACCTCGCGGTGCTGGGCGAGCTGTCGCGGGGCCTGCGCGCCGCCGGCCACTCGGTCACCACCGCGCGCGACGGCCTCGACGCCCTGGAGCTGGCCACCACCACGCCGCCCGACGTGGTGCTCGCCGACGTCGTGATGCCCGGCCTCAACGGCTACCAGCTGTGCCGTCGCCTGCGCGCGCACCCGGCGACCGCGGCGACGCCCGTGGTCCTGATGGGCGACACGCTCGGGGCGGCCGACCGGCTGTGGGCGGCCGAGGTCGGCGCCCGCGAGCTGATCGCCAAGCCGGTCGCCGTCGACCTGGCCACGGCGGCGGTGGCCGCCGTGATGGGACGGGCGCCATGATGGTCATTCTCGCCGCCGCCGCGCTGATCGCGATCGCCGCGGTGGTCATCACGGCGTGGTTCGCCGGCCGCTCGCTGGTGCGCCGCGCGTTCGATCACAAGCTGCGCCGGCAGGCGAGCGAGCTCGAGGCCCGGCTGGCGCGGTCGCGCGCCGACGCCTATCGCGGCCTCGACCAGATGCTGTTCGAGATGCGTGACCTCTACGACGTGCGCGTGCTCGAGCACGAGCTGCGTCGCGAGCTCGACGCGGCCGGCCCCCAGCGTCCCGCCGAGCTGGCGTCGTCGTTCCGGATGCTCGGCCTGACCGACCGCTACCTCGACGAGGTGCGCACCGCGCGGGCCTGGCGCGAGCGGGCGCTGGCGGCGACCGCGCTCGGCTTGATCGGCGATCCGCGCGGCGTCCGCCCGCTGGTCGAGACGATGCGCGATCCCGACGAGGACGGTGACGTCAAGCTGGCGTGTGCCGAGGCGCTGGGCCGGCTCAAGGACCCGGCGGTGATCGCCGAGATGTGCGAGCTGCTCGCCGACGTCGACGAGTGGGCGTCGCCGCGGCTGGCGCAGGTGCTGTGCGACTTCGGTGGTGGCGCGGTCGACCCGCTGCTCGCCGCCCTCGACCGCAGCGAGAGCCTGAACGCGCGGATCTGGTCGGTGCAGATCCTCGGCCGCATCGGCGACCACCGCGCGACCTGGCCGATCGTCGAGCGGCTCCACGACCGCGCCGAGTCGCTGCGGCTGTCGGCGTGCAACGCGCTCGCCGCGCTCGGCGATGCCCAGGCGGTGGCGCCGCTCATCACGGTCGTGCTCCGCGACCCGATCGCCGCGGTGCGCGCGCAGGCGGCGCGGGCGCTCGGCGAGCTCGGTGACGAGCGCGCCCTGCCGCTCTTGATCGCGTCGCTCGGCGACGCCGACTACTGGATGCGGTTCCGCGCTTTCGAGGCGATCGAGGCCCTGGCGCCCGCCGACACGGCGCCGATCGAGGCCGCGCTCGCCGACGCCAACCCCGAGGTCCGGCGCCGCGCCGTGCTCGCCCTCGACCGGATGGGCAAGCTGGAGAAGCCGTTCAACGACCTCGCCGAGGCCGACGAGATCGCGAGCGCCGAGGCCGAGCAGCGCCTGATCGCGGTCGGCCGGGCCGGACTCTCGGAACGGCTGGTGCGCTACCTCGCTGCCCCCGAGCCGCGCATGCGGGCGCGCATCGCCCGCGTGCTCGGCCAGGTCGGCGAGCTCCGCCATGCCGACGCGCTGGTCGGCGTGATCCGTGATCCCGACCCGGCGGTCGCGCTCGAGGCGATCGCGGCCCTCGGCGCGCTGGCGGTGGCGACGACGGTGGGGCCGTTGCTCGATCGGCTGAGCGCGCCGGAGCGGGCCATCCGCACCGCCGCCTCCGACGCGCTGCTCCACTTCGACTCGTCGGCGCTGGCCGGCCACCTCGAGCGGCTGGCGGCGCTGGCGACCGACCGCAGCGACGAGGTGCGGGTGGCCGCGCTCGCCGTCATCGCCATGGTGCGCGACACCGCGGCCACCGGACTCCTGGTCAACGCCCTTGGCGATCGCTACGTCGACGCCCGCCTGGCGGCGGCCGCCGCGCTGGGGGCTCGCGCCGCCCGCGTCTCCCCCGATGGCAGCGACGCGCTGGCCGACGCGCTGGCGGCGGCGCTCGGCGACTCGTCGGAGCCGGTCCAGGTCGCGGCCGCCGAGTCGCTCGGTCGGCTGGGCGGGCCGCGCGCCGTCGAACATCTGCTGCGCGCGTTGCCGACCGCGACCGACAGCCAGCGCGACGCGATCTGCTTCCACCTCGCCACCCTGGGCTTCGACGACCTCGCGCCGGCCCTCGACGTGCTCATGGCCAACCCGGGGGAGAAGGCGCGCATCGGCGTGACGTGGACGCTCGGCAAGACCGGCGATCCGCGCGCGGTGCCGCTGCTCGCCGCGCTGCTCGAGGAGCCCGACGCGGCGGTGCGGGCCAGCGCCGCCGGCGCGCTCGGCAAGCTGGCCGCGGCCAGCGCGGATGCCGTGACCGCGCTGCGTCGGGCGCTCGCCGACCCCAGCCCGTACGTGCGCGCGGCGTCGGTCAACGGCCTCGGCAGGTCCGCCGCCGTCGGCGTCGACGACGCGATCGAGTCCGTGCTCGCCGATCCGGATCGCTTCGTGCGCGGCCGGGCGGCGCTCGCGCTGGCGCGCTGCGCGGGCGGCCGGGCGACGCGCCGGCTCACCGCGCTGCCCCGCGACGAGGTCGACGCCGCGCTGATCGTCATCGCGCTCGCGCTCACTGGCGCCGCGGCGGCGGTCGGCGAAGCGACCCAGCGGCTTCGCGAGCCGGGGGTCGCGGCGGCCGTCGATCACCTGCTCGCTCACGAGGACGACGGGCTACGCCAAGCGTACCGCGACCGCATGCGGCCGCGCACGACCCAGCGGATCCCCATGCTCGGCGCTGGCGGCCTGGGTGCCGACCAGCTGGTCGCCGAGTACGCCACCGCCCTGCGCGTCGCGGTCGATCCCGCCGAGCGCCGCCACGCCACGATCGCGCTGGCCCAGATCGACGACGATGCCGGCGCTCAGCGCGCGCTCGCCGACGCCGTCAAGCACGACCCCGACGTCGGCGTGCGGCGCGAGGCCATCACCGCGCTGGCCATCGTCAGCGCCGGCTCACCGGCGCTGGTCCGCGACGCCGTGCTCGACGCGACCCGCGATCCCGATCCCGAGGTGCGCGCCACCGCGCTGCGCGCCGCCGCGGCGATCGTCACGCCGGCCAACGCGACCTCGCTGCTCGACGGCCTGCGCGCCGGCGACCCCGGCGTGCGGGAGGCGGCCGAGGAGGCGTGTGCGCGAGTCTTCACCGCCGACCTCGACGGCTTCCACGCCTGGACCGCGACCCAGGACCGCGACGAGGTCGTGGTCGGCGCCATCCGCGTGCTCGGCCGGATCGCCGACGCGGCCTCCTTGTCGGTGCTGAGCGGATTCCTGGCCGCGCCGGTCGCGGTGCTGCGGGCCGAGGCGGTGGCCGCGCTGGCCCGGCTGGCCACGCCGGCGGCGCTCGGCGCCGTGATGGCCGGGTTGCAGGACCCGACCGAGACCGTCCGGCTGGCGGCGGTGCGCGCGCTCGGCAGCTCGCGCCGCGCCGACGTGCTCGACGCGCTGGCCGCGGTCGCGTTCGATCCCTCGATCGAGCTGCGCGCCACCCTGGCCACCACGCTGGGTACGATGGCCAGCACGCGGGCGATCGAGGTGCTCGCCGAGTTGACCGGCGACGCCTCGGCCCGGGTCGCGGCCCAGGCCGCGCTGGCCTTGCTGGCGTCGCCCGACGACGAAGGCCTGCCGTGCTTCCTCGGGCGCCACGGCGCGCTGACCGCCGACGCCCGCACGCTGGTTCGCCGCGAGGTCGAGCGCGTGCTGCCGCGGATCGTCGCGCGCCTGACCGGCTCGATGATCGTCGCGGTGCGGCAGGCGGCGGTGAAGGTGCTGGCCGCGATCGACCCGCTGGTCCACGCCGAGCTGATCGCGCTCGGCACCCGCGACCCCGATCCGCGGGTCCGCTTGCTGGCCATCGACGCGCTGGCCCAGGCCGGCCCGGCTCAGCTCGCGGATCATCTGCGCGCGGTCCTCGACGATCCGGTAGGCGACGTCCGCACCGCCGCCCGCCGCGCGCTCATCAGGCCGGTCTAGCGACCATGCGCAGCGTGACCGGGTCACGGCCGGCATCGGGGCTAGCGGTGCGCCTGGTCGCAGCACTGCTCGCGGTCGCCGTGCTGGTCGGCGTCGCGGTCGCCGAGCCGGCGGCGCCGGATCCGCTGCTGCAGTGGCGGCAGCTCGCCGCGCGGCTCGCTGGCGAGGTCGAGGCGACGCCGGCCGATGTCGATCTGCGGCTGCGCCTGGCGCTGGCGCTGGCGTGGAGCGGGCGTCATGAAGACGCCCGGCGTGAGGCCCGCGTGGTCCTGACCCAGGCGCCGAACTACCTCGATGCCGAGCTCCTGCTGGCCCGGCTCGCGGCCTGGGAGCACGACTGGCGCCAGGCCTCTGCCCACCTGGCGCGCGTGCTGGCCGCGCAGCCCGCTCACGCCGACGCTCGGCTGCTGGCGGCCGACGTCGCGCTGTGGTCCGGCGACGTCGCCGCCGCCCGGGTCGCGGTCGCCGCCTTGCCGGTCGGGGCGATCGCCGACGTCGACCGCTGGTACCGCGAGGCGCTGCTCGCCGCGGCGGAGCGCAACCCGCGGCGAGCGCGGACCCTCGCGCGCCGCATCCTCGCCGCCGACCCCGGCCACGCCGGCGCCCGCGCGCTGCGCACCAGCGCTTACTACCTGAGCGTCGAGAGCGCCAGCGACGTCGAGCGCTACCCGACCGGCTACGCGCAGCGGTTCGCCACCGGCGAGACGCTGACGGTCTCGGCGTTCCCGGGCGCGCGGTGGAGCGCGACCTTGATCTACGAGTACCGCCGACGCTTCGCCACCAACAACCACCGGCTCGCGGCCCGTGGCGACTGGCGGCTCGACGAGCGCTGGTCGCTGCTGGGCCTGCTCCGCGGCGGCGTGGTCGAGGTCGTGCCGCAGCTCACCGCGGCCGCCGAGGTCCGGCGCGACGAGCGCGGCTGGTCGATCGGCGGGCGCTACACCTACGACCGCATGCCGTGGCCGGGGAGCCTGCACCGCGTGCAGGCGTTGCTCGGTGCGCCGATCACGCGCCGCCTGCGCATCGAGGGCGAGGGCTTCGTCGGGCTGCTCCGCGGCTGCGACGAGGTTCGTGGCGTGTGGGGCGCGCGCGCCCGGCTCGGCTGGACCGCCGCGCGCTGGGAGCTCGGCGCCGGCGGCGGCCACGGGCTCGAGGCCGACCGCGGCATCTCGGCGGCGCTGCAGACCGATCCGTGCGCCGGCACCACCCGCGATCTGATCCAGCAGGACGTGAGCGCGGGGGCGCTCGATGTCACCTGGCGGGTGCGGCCGCGGTGGACGGTGCGGGTCAGCGGCGGGGCCGAGGCCCGCCCGGCCGCGGTCTGGATCGCCGTGGGCGGCGTCGCGGTTCGGGCCTGGTTCTGATCCCGACTCGCCGCCGGTCTCCGTCCGTGGTCACGCCTCGAGGATCTCCAGCAAGGCGGCGGCCAGCCGGGTCGAGTCGTGGCGCACGAGCTCGCGCTCGGAGCCGACCCCGACCGCATGCGCGCGGACGCCCAGCGCCGTGGTCGCGGCGACATCGAACACCACCGGCTCCTGCCCGAGCCGCGCGTACTCGCCCAGCGCCTCCGGCGACCACCGTGTGTTCGAGACCACCACGTCATCGATGCTGCCCGGCCCCAGACACTCGAGCACCGCGGCGAGATGATCCGACACCGTGTAGCCGTGGGTCTCGCCCGGCTTGGTCATGAGGTTGCAGATGTAGATGGTCCGGGCGCGCGCCGCCGCCACCGCCGCGCGCATGCCGATCGTGCTCAGCGCCGCGATGACGCTGGTGTACAGGTCGCCGGGCCCGACCGTGATGGTGTCGGCCGCCAGCAGCGCCGACACCACGGTGCGCGTGACCGGCGACGGCGGCTCCAGCCAGACGCGGACCACGCGCAGCCGGGGATCGCGCTCGACCGGGACATCGATGCGATGCTCGCCGCGCACGATCGAGCCGTCGATGAACTCGGCGCACAGCGTGCCCGCGTCGTCGCTCACCGGCAGCACCGTGCCCTGCACGTTGAGGATGTCGCCGACGGCCCGCACCGCCTCGCCGCTCGATCCGACCAGCTCGGCGACCGCGGTCAGGAGTAGATTTCCCAGGTTGTGATCGCGCAGCCCGTCGCCGTGGGCGAAGCGGTACTGGAACAGCTGGTTCATCAAGGCCGGCGCGGTCGACAGCGCGACCAGGCTGCGCCGGATGTCGCCGGGCGGCAGGATGCCGTACGCCTCGCGGATGCGCCCGCTCGAGCCACCGTCGTCGCTGACCGTCACCACCGCGGTCAGGTTGGTCCCGGGTTGGGCCTTGAGCCCGCACAACAAGGTGTAGAGCCCGGCGCCACCACCGATCGCCACGATGCGTCGATGCCCGCGCAGGCTGGCGTTGAGCTGCGCTAACAGCTCGCGCGGATGATGCGGCTCGACCACGTAGTACGCGACGCCGGCGGCGTAGGCGTCGACGATGGCATCGCCGGCGCCGTCGCCGATCGCGAACACCGGACAGCCGGCGTCGCCGACCAGCGGTGCCAGCGGCAGCTCGCCATCGCGCACGACGATCAGGTCGAACTCACCGCGCCCGAGCCGCGCGCGATCCACCGGCCACTGCACCCGATCGCCGAACCGCTGCACCAGCTCGGCCAGCGATCCGGCGAGCTGCCCATCCGACGAGATCACGCCGATCGTCGTGGTCCTGGTCGGCATCGCTCGATGATATCGCGTCGGGTCGCGCTCGACCACGGTCGTCGCATGCCGCGGGTCACGCGCCCACGACGACGCCGGCCACCGCCGGCGCCGCGGTGAACCCGCGCGGATCGACCGTCGGCTCGCAATCGAGGACCCGGAAGCCGGCCGCCATCGTCACGTCGTCCTGCTCGATGCGGTCGCGGCCAGCGAGGTCGGCGACGGTGCGCGCCACCTTGATGATGCGATCGATCGCCCGCGCGCTCAGCCCGGTCCGCCGGGCACCGAGCTGCGCCAGGTGCTCCTCGGCGGCCGCGGTCAGCGTGCAGGTCGCGCGGGTCGCGGCCGGGGACATCTCGGCGTTGGTGCGGACGCCAAACGGCGCCAGCCGCGCCGCCTGGCGGGCCCGCGCCGCGACCACGCGCTCGCGCACCACCGCCGACGCCTCGCCGGGCTCGAGGCGGCGCAGCTCGGCGAGCGCCACCGGCTTCACGGTGACGTGCAGGTCGATGCGGTCGAGCAGCGGCCCGCTCATGCGACCCCGGTAGCGCTCGACCGCGCCGGCGCTGCACGTGCACGTGCGCACCTGCGAGCCCGACCATCCGCACGGACACGGGTTGGCCGACGCCACGAGCAGGAAGCTGGCCGGCAGGCGGACGGTGGCGTGGACGCGGCCGATCACGATGTCGCGATCTTCGAGCGGCTGGCGCAGCGCCTCGAGCGCGGCGCGCTGGAACTCGGGCAGCTCGTCGAGGAAGAGCACGCCGTGATGGGCCAGCGAGATTTCACCGGGCCGCGGCACGCTGCCGCCGCCCAGCAACGCCGCGGTCGACACCGTGTGATGCGGGGCGCGGAACGGCCGCTCGCTGGCCAGCCCCTCGGACAGGCCGGCCGCCGAGTAGACCTTGGTGATGTCGATGGCCTCGTCGCGCGACAGCGGCGGCAAGATGGTCGGGATGCGGCGCGCCAGCATCGACTTGCCGGATCCCGGTCCCTCTGACCCACCTCTGGTTATTGAGCATTCCATCGCCGCGCGGTGCCGGCCCGAGACCGCAGCGGAGTGGGCGAGGGCCGAGAATGGCAGGCCGCATCGCTGCTCATGCGGTTGCGGCGGTGCGATCAAGGTGCTGCCCCGGCACAGGCGTGCTGGCGTCCCTCGCTACCTGAAGGCGCACCATCCGATGGCGATGACTCGGGAGGTCGCGGAACTCCGCGGCCGGGGGTGCTGGACCTCGGCTCAGGTAGCCCGCGAACTGGGGATCGGAGTGAACACCCTGCTCCGGCTGGAGGGCGTGGCCTACCCGGTCCTCCCGCGGACCGGGCGGCGGCAGATCCGAACATTCTCGCCGGCCGCGGTTGAACAGGCGCGGCGTTGGTACGCGAGAGGCGGACCCGGGAGCACGCGTTGCCATCG